>CAMLGF010000019.1 GCA_946479515.1 uncultured Pseudomonadota bacterium
ACGGATTTTAAGTCCGTTGCGTCTACCAGTTCCGCCACCGGGGCTGCCCATGATTGCGCTCGAGAGGTCGTCATCGTTAGGGACCGAGGCCGCCTGAGCGGCCGAACGCCGCACATTGTACAGCTTGCTCCCCGATCGCCGGCGTATTACGGGCGGGTGTCACCCAGGTACACGGTGCACTGGTCGGCGAGTTCGGGAGGATGAAAAGCGGTATGCAGGCAGGCGAATCCGATGGTGCGCGAGCCGGGGTCGTACTCCATCGGCTCACCCGTGTACGGATTGCGGTACTCGGGCGACCGCAACAGCGAGCGCATATCCTGGTCCGGATGCTCCTCGATGCGTGCCTGGAGCCGCAGCAACACCACCCGACCGTCCTCATCGTGGACCCGTGGCGGAAACTGCTCCGGATCCCACGATGATCGGCTCAGGGCGAGTTTGCCGCTGAGGTTGTAGAGCGCCGCGGGTGTCCATCGGAAGTCGTGCTGCAGGGGCTCGAATCCGCCGCGCTGGTAGTACTCGCGGGCCGGCAACGACGCGCGCAGACGCATGGGCTCGATGAAGTCCCGATAGTTCTGGTTGTGCGTGGCGTTCCTTTGCAGAAACAACCTCGTGCTCCAGGAGCCCAGGTCGACCGGAACCTGGTCGCTCAGCAAGTGCGCGCGCGCCTCGGACAGGAACGCCGCGCCGATGTCACCTTCCTCGAGCGTGAAAGGTCGAAGCAGCGAACGCAGCGCCACCAGCTCTGCTGGCTTGAGCTGCCGTCCGCGCATCAGGGCCGAGAGGAAGTCATGCGTGTTGCGGATGGCCTGCAGCGCAGACATCTTCATGCCCAGCCTCTTTCCTCCCCGCAGCGCCATGCGCCAGAAGTGCAGATCACGCGATGCCCTCGCGAGGAATACCGCCGGTGGGTCTTCGTGAAAGCTGACAGCCAATCTCAGCCTGCCCACCGCGACGATCGGACCCAGTGGTGGCCAGGGGGTATGGAGATCCGGATCCGGGATCTCGATGAACTGCGGTTGCGCGAGCAGCGCGTCGTAGCGTTCGAAGAGCAACTGCAGGTAGGGATTCTCCAGGTCGAGCGCCGTCAGGCGCGCCACCTGCCGTTCGGTGCAGTCCAGCCTGTGCCGCGCCTGGCAGATGAATTTCAGGGTTCCCTCGAGTCCCTCGTTCGCGAGCGGCGAGCCGAGGATCTCATTTGTCTCTCCCGCGTCGAGGGAACTCGATCCGCGCAACGCGCGCTGCGCCTGCATGGCTTTGATCAGCTTGGCTCCCGACTCGTTCGGTTCACGGTCTGGCGCAGCCAGGAAACCCATCGCGAAAGCGTATCCATTGCCGTCAACGCGCAACACCGGCGATGGCAGCCGCAGGTTCTCGAGTTCCGGAGCCAGGGACTCGTCGAAAACCGGCAGGTTGATCAACAGGACGGCGGCGACCGCGACGAGCGGAATGGCGAGCAGGCGAATCGCCGTCACGAGACGGCCCCGCCGGTTTGCCGCGTTACCCGACATGGGCAGATGTGGAGGCTAGGGTCGGAATCGAACCGGCATAGACGGCTTTGCAGGCCGCTGCATAACCATTCTGCCACCTAGCCACGGTCCGGACGGACGAGCCTGAAGAGAATTGGAGCGGGAAACGAGACTCGAACTCGCGACCCCGACCTTGGCAAGGTCGTGCTCTACCAACTGAGCTATTCCCGCGTCCTGGAGAGGGCGGCAATTCTAGGGCCGTGGCCCCGCAAGTCAAGAAATTCCCTCTCCGGCAAGGATTTGCATGACCCGCTCGATGCTGTCGGCATTCCGCCAGCGCGCCCGGCTCTCGGCGGTGACGAACCTCTCCTGGACGGCGTAATCCAGCATGCCGTACAGGGGCTTGAAGTAGCCGTCGATGTTGGCGAGCACCACCGGCTTGGCGTGCAGGCCGAGTTGCGCCCAGGTGACGATTTCCACGAGTTCGTCGAAGGTGCCCATGCCGCCGGGCAGGCCGACGAAGCCGTCCGACAGCTCCGCCATCAGGGTCTTGCGTTCGTGCATGGTCGCGACCACGTGCTGCGCGGTGAGCCCGGGATGCGCGAGCTCGCGCTCGATCAGCATGCGCGGAATGACGCCGATGGCCCGGCCGCCGGCCTGCAGCACCGCGTCGGCGACGATGCCCATGAGGCCGAGGCGTCCGCCACCATACACCAGCGTGATGCCGCGCTGCGCGAAGGCGCGACCCAGTTCCTCGGCCGCGTGCGAGTAGCTAGGACGCGCGCCCGGTGCCGAGCCGCAGAATACGCAAACCGACCGGGTCACCCATGCCCCTTGAGATCCGGCCAGGCCGCGCGCAGGTACGAGATGGCGGACGACAGCGTGAGTACCGCCGCGACCACGGTGAGCATCAGCCCGATCTCGAAGACCGGCAGCTCGAACACTCCCGGGATGACGGGCAGGTTCCAGCGGAACAACATGCAGGACAGGCCGACGATCTGCACGATGGTCTTGAGCTTGCCGAGCGAGCTCACCTTCACCTTGCCGCGCTGGCCGATCTCGGCCATCCACTCGCGCAAGGCGGAGATGGCGATCTCACGGCCGATGATGACGATGGCCGACAGCACGAGGATGGCGCGCACCGACTCGGCGCGCAACGTGGCATGGCCACCGTCCAGCGTCTCGATGCCGGGCACGATGATGGGTGGCATGTCCTTGCTCAGCAGCAGCACCAGCGCCACGGCGACGATGAGCTTGTCGGCCACCGGATCCAGGAACGCGCCGAGCCGCGACGTCTGACCCATGCGCCGCGCCAGGTAGCCGTCGAGCGAGTCGGTGATGCCTGCCAGCGCGAACAACAGGCCGGCGGCCGGGTCGGCCCACTTGAACGGTAGATAGAAGAGCATGATCACCAGAGGGATCGCGAAGATCCGCAGCCAGGTGAGCGTGTTGGGCAGGTTCCAGATCATCGCGGCTCGCAGGGCTCAAGCGCCCGGATGCAAGTGATCATAAAGCGTTCGCGCCAGCGTTGTCCCGATCCCGCTCACCGCCTCGAAGTCGGTGACACCCGCGCGCAGCAACCCCTGCATGCCGCCGAAGTGTTTGAGCAGGGCGCGGCGCTTCGCCGGCCCGAGTCCGGGCACGGTCTCCAGCACCGATTCGTTGTGCCGGCGCGCGCGGCGCTTGCGGTGCCCGGTGATCGCGAAGCGATGCGCCTCATCGCGAATGCGCTGGATCACGCGCAAGGCCTGCGACTGCGGCCCGGGCACGAGCGGCGAGGCCTCGCCATGCACGAACAGTCGCTCCTGCCCGGGCCGGCGATCCGGCCCCTTGGCCACGCCCACGAGCGTGAGCCCGGCGAAACCCAGCTGCGCGAGCTCGGCGTACACCTCGTTGATCTGTCCAAGTCCGCCATCGATGAGCAGCACGTCGGGCGCCGCCAGTTCGCCGGCCCGCACCCGCTCATAACGCCGCCGCAGCGCCTGGCGCAGCGCCCCGTAGTCGTCACCCGGTGTCACGCCACTGATGTTGAACCGCCGGTACTCCTTCTTCAGGGGCCCTTCCGGTCCGTACACCACGCAGGACGCCACGGTGCCTTCGCCCTGCGTGTGGCTGATGTCGAAGCACTCCAGGCGGCGCGGCGGCTGCGCGAGGTGCAGCAGTGCGCCCAGGTCGGTGAGCATCTCCTCGATGTCCGCGTGCCGCGCGCGCCGCATGCGCAGCGCCTGCGCGGCATTCTCCACGGTCATCGACATCCAGCGCGCCGGCAGGGCGCGCGACGGGCGCCAGATGCGCAGTGCGCCGCCCGCGCGCTCCGGCGCGCTGCTGGCGACGCGCCCGCGCAGCGCTTCCGTCAATGCATCGACCTCGGCGAGCTCGAGATTCACCAGCACTTCCGCGGGCGGCGGCGTGCCCGCGTAGTACTGCATGAGGAACGAGGCCAGCGCCTCGTTGGGTTCGGCCAGAGCACCCTTGGGAAAGTAGCAGGTCGAGCCGAGATTCCTGCCGCCGCGGATGATCATGACCGACACCGCGTATTCGCCGGGCTCGCCCACCAGGGCGAATACGTCGATGTCCCGGTCGCCCTCCGCGGTGACGATCTGCTGCGACTGGATCTGCTTGAGCGCCGCGAGCTGGTCGCGCAGCGCCGCGGCGCGCTCATATTGCAGCGCCTCGGCGGCCTTCTCCATCGCGGCGGCCAGTTCGCCGTGCACTTCGTCGTTGCGGCCTTCCAGCACCTTCACCGCTGCCGCGATGTCGCGCGCATAGTCCTCGCGCGAGATCAGCTTCACGCACGGCGCCGAGCAGCGCCCGATCTGGTGCTGCAGGCAGGGCCGGCTGCGGTTCTCGAAGAACGAATCGCGGCAATTGCGGATGCGGAAGATCTTCTGCACGCTCTGCAAGGTGTCCTTGACCGCGCCGGCACTGGGGAACGGGCCGAAATAACGCCCCGGCAGGTTGCGCGGGCCTCGATAGAAGACCAGCCGTGGATATTCGTGCCCGGCCGGTAGATAGACATAGGGAAAGCTCTTGTCGTCGCGCAACACGATGTTGTAGCGCGGTTTGTGCTCCTTGATGAGGTTGTATTCGAGCAGCAGCGCTTCGGTCTCGGAATTGGTGACCGTGACCTCGATGCGCGCGACGTGCCCCACGAGAGCCTGCACCTTGGGATCGACGTTGCTGGCCAGGAAATAGTTGCCCACGCGATCGCGCAGGCTGCGCGCCTTGCCGACGTACAGCAGCTCGGCGCGGCCCGCCTCGTCCGGTGCCCCGTACATGCGGTACACCCCCGGCCGGCGCGGCAGGTTGGGGATGTAGTCACGGGGGTCGAATCGGTCGGCGTGTTCGCTCACGCTCCTATTCTATGCCGGCGAGCACTTTGGCCCGGCCCAGCACCGCCTGGAACATCCCGGCCGTGAGCCTGCGGGTCTGGGTGTTGTAGCGGCTGCAATGGTAGGAATCGACCATGTGCCGTATCTCAACCGGCGAACCAGCCGCGCCGGGCAACCGGTGCTCGTTCCCATGGCCGAAGATGGCCTGGCTCTTCTTCATGCCCAGCGCCATGAGCACGGCGTCGTGCGCCACGGTGCCCAGGGCCAGGATGCACTTCACGGAGGGCGTCCCGGCGAGTTCCGCGGCCAGGTACTGGTTGCAGGTGCGAATCTCCACGGGCAGCGGCTTGTTCTCGGGGGGCAGACACTTCACGGCATTGCTGATGCGCGTGTCACGCAGCCGCAGATCGTCGAAACGATCCTTCGACACGGGCGCCGTGGCGAGGCCCGCCGCGTGCAACGACTCATATAAAAGGATGCCGGCGTAGTCCCCCGTGAACGGGCGGCCGGTGCGGTTGGCCCCGTGCATGCCGGGCGCGAGACCGACGATCAGCAGTTTCGGATGGGCATCGCCGAATGGCGGCACCGGCTTGCAGAAGTAATCGGGGTTCTGATGCCGGGTCTTGGCCAGGAAGGCCGCGAGGCGCGGACAGAGCGTGCAGTCCGGACAGAAGCTGGCCGCCATGATCGCCGCGGACGGCGTCAGCCGGCCTTCATGCGCCTGATGATGGCATCGCCGAAACCGGAGCAGCTCATCAACGTGGCGCCGGGAATCAGGCGCTGCAGGTCTTCCTCGACATTCTTGCGCGCGGCGATGTCGCGCTTGGTGGCGCGGATGGCCTCGCGCAGCCGGGCGAGATCGTAGGTCATCTCCTTGGCGGCAATGGTCTCGGCCACGCCGTGCATGATGAGCTCCGCGGCCTCCTTCCAGCCGATGTAACGCAGCATCATCTCCGCCGACAGGATGATGGAACCCGGATTGACGCGATCCTTGCCCGCGAAGCCCGGCGCCGTGCCGTGCGTGGCCTCGAACACGGCCAGGCCGTCGCCGATGTTGCCGCCGGGCGCGATTCCGATGCCGCCCACCTGCGCGGCCAGGGCGTCGGAGATGTAGTCGCCGTTGAGATTCAGCGTGGCGATGACGTCGTAATCTTCCGGCCGCAGCAGCACCTGCTGCAGGAAGTTGTCCGCGATCACGTCCTTGATCACGATCTCCTTGCCATTGATCGGGTTCCTGAAGCTGCACCACGGGCCCGCGCCGATGGGCTGGGCGCCAAACTCCTCCCTCGCGAGCAGATAGCCCCATTGCATGAAGGCACCTTCGGTGTACTTCATGATGTTGCCCTTGTGCACCAGCGTGACCGACACGCGGTCGTTCTCGATGGCGTACTGGATGGCCTTGCGCACCAGGCGCTGGCTGCCCTCTTTCGACACCGGTTTGATGCCGATACCCGAGCTCGCCGGAAAGCGGATGCCCGTGGCCTTGAGCTCGGTCTGCAGGAAGTGGATGAGCTTGTGGACTTCGTTCGACCCCGTGGGCCATTCGATGCCCGCGTAGATGTCCTCGGTATTCTCGCGGAACACCACCATGTCGGTGAGCGATGCGTCGGCCATCGGCGTCGACACGCCGGGGAAGTAGCGAATCGGGCGAACGCACGCGTACAGATCGAGGTTCTGGCGCATGGCCACGTTCAACGAGCGCATGCCGCCGCCGATCGGCGTGCCCAGCGGGCCCTTGATGCTGACCACGAAATCGCGCAGCGCGGTGAGCGTCTCGTCGGGAAAGCCCGTGCCGTAGACCTTCTGCGCCTTGTCGCCCGCGAACACCTCCACCCACGCGATGCGGCGCCTGCCGCCGTAGGCCTTGTCGACCGCGGCGTTCACCACCTTGAGCATCACGGGCGTGATGTCGATGCCGATGCCATCGCCCTCCACGAAGGCGATGTAGGGATGGTCCGGAACGCTCAGGGAGCTGTCCGGGTTGACGGTGATGCGCTCGCCGCCGGCGGGCACGTCGATCTTGTCGAATTTCATGCCGTCGCGCCGCGGTGAAACGAGCGGGCTTCGTGGTGGCTCGCGATCATTCTGCTAGCGCGCCGGTCCGTGCCTGCTGATGAGCATGGCGAGTTCCAGCGCCTGTTCGTAGTTCAGGCGCGGATCCACCGTCGACTTGTACGCGCGCGCGAGGTCGGCATCGGTGAGGCCGCGGGCACCGCCGGTGCACTCGGTCACGTTCTCGCCGGTGAGTTCGATGTGCACGCCGCCGAGGAAGGATCCGTTGGCTTCGTGAACCTGGAACGAGGTTTCCACTTCCCGCAGGATGTTCTCGAAACGCCGCGTCTTCAGCCCGCCCGAGCTGGTCTCGGTGTTGCCGTGCATGGGGTCGCAGACCCACAGCACCTGCTGGCCGGTTTCACGCACCGCCTTGATCATGCGCGGCAGGCCCTTCTCCACGTCCTTGGCGCCGAAGCGATGGATGATGGTGAGCCGGCCGGGCGTGTTGTTCGGATTGAGAGTGGTCACGAGTCCCTGCAGCCATTCTTCGGTCATGGCGGGTCCGATCTTCACGCCCATGGGATTGGCCACGCCGCGGAAGAATTCCACGTGCGCGCCGTCGAGTTGCGCGGTGCGCATGCCGATCCACGGCATGTGGGTCGACAGGTTGTACCAGCGCTTCTGGCGTTCGATGTAGCGCGTCTGCGCCTGCTCGTACTGCAGCACCAGGCCTTCATGCGACGCGAAGAAGTCGACCGCGGTCACTTCGTGCGGCGCACGTCCACCGCTCACTCGTTCGAAGAAATCGAGCGAGTCGGCGATGGAATCGACGATTTTCTGGTACTGGTCCTTGGCGGGCGAATGGGCCATGAAGCCGAGATCCCAGTACTGCGGGTGATGCAGATCGGCGAAGCCACCGTCACAGAGCGCGCGAACGAAGTTCAGTGTGAGCGCGGCGCGCTCGTAGCCGCGCAGCAGCAGCGTCGGATCCGGTTCGCGCGCCTGCGCGGTGAACTCGGAGCGATTCACGAGATCGCCGCGGAACGCCGGCAGCGTCACGCCATTGCGGGTCTCGGTGTCGGCCGAACGCGGCTTGGCGTACTGGCCCGCCATGCGGCCCACGCGAATCACCGGCTTCTTGAGCCCGTGCAGCATCACCAGGCTCATCTGCAGCAGGATCTTGAGTTTCTTGGCGATCTTGTCGGATTCGCACTCTTCGAACGTCTCGGCGCAGTCGCCGCCCATCAGCAGGAACTTCCGCCCCTGCTGGGCTTCGGCGAGCCGCTCGCGCAGCTGCTCGATCTCCCACGAGACCACCAGCGGCGGCAGTTTTGCCAGCGCCGCGACGTTGGCTTCGAGCTTGGGGAGGTCCGTGTAACGCGGTTGCTGTTGCGCGGGGCGTGAGGTCCAGCTGGCTGGATGCCAGGAGGTGATGTCGGGGGTACGCATAAGGTGCGAACTATTCTAATTCAGAGGCTTACGGCACACTACCGCCAAACGAGCTTTTCCGGGATTTCCATGCACAAAGTTCTCATTCTGGGCGCCGGCAAGATCGGCGCTCTCATCAGTGGCCTGTTGGCCGAATCCGGTGATTACGACGTCACCCTGGCCGATGTCGACGCCGCGCAGGCCGAATCCGTGGTCAAGGCCCATGGTTCGCCGAATCTACGGGCGGTGGCGCTGGACGCCGGCGACGGCAAGGCGCTGGACAATCATTTCCGCGTCCACCGGCCGCACGCCGTCATCTCCAGCCTGCCCTATTACTGCAACCCGGTCGTGGCCAAGGCCGCTCGCAAGGGCAATGCGCACTATTTCGACCTGACCGAGGACGTCGAAGTCACGCGCGCCGTGCGCCGCATCGCCCGGGGTTCGAGCAAGGCATTCGTGCCCCAGTGCGGGCTCGCGCCCGGTTTCATCAGCATCGCGGCCAACGAACTCACCAAGCATTTCGACGAGCTGCGCTCGATCAAGCTGCGCGTGGGCGCCCTGCCGCAGCACCCTAACAACGTACTCAAGTACTCGCTCACCTGGTCGACCGAGGGTCTCATCAACGAGTACGGCAACCCCTGCCAGGCGGTGATCGACGGCAAGATCGTCGAATCCGCGCCGCTCGAGGGACTCGAAGAGATCGAGATCGATGGCACGCTGTACGAGGCGTTCAACACCTCGGGCGGCCTGGGGTCGCTTGCCGAGTCCTACGGCAAGCAGTGCGAGCAGATCAACTACAAGACCATGCGCTATCCGGGCCATTGCGCACAGATGCGCCTGCTCATGAACGATCTCAAGCTCAACTCCGACCGCGCCACGCTCAAGCGCGTGCTGGAGCACGCCGTGCCGCAGACGCTGCAGGATGTGGTGATCGTGTACGCCGCGGTCGCCGGCAAACAGGATGGCGAGCTGCGCGAGGAAAACTACGTCAACAAGATCTATCCGCAGGTCATTGCCGGCCGGCTCTGGTCGGCGATCCAGGTCACCACGGCCGCGGGCATCACCGCCGTGGTCGATCTGGTGCTCGCGAGCCCGCGCAAGTACTCCGGGTTCGTCGCGCAGGAACAGTTCGCGCTGCCGGACATCCTCGCCAACCGCTTCGGTCAGTACTACGCGCCGGGCGGCACCAAGGACGTCTCCTCCACGGTGGTGGTCAGCGGCCAGGCCGGCCACCAGCGCAAGCAGGCGACGAAATCGTCGCGCGTTGCCGCAGCGCCGAAGAAGAAAAGCGCTGCCGCGGCGCCGAGGAGGAAGAAGTGAGCGCCGCGGCAGTGAAGGTGGACGTCGCCGCCATCCTCAAGCGGCTGCGTATCGATTCGATCAATGCCGGCACCTGGTCCGGCACCCTCGGATGGTCGAAGGATGTCGCGGGCCCGAAAATTGCGTCGCTGAATCCCGCCACCGGCGACACGCTGGCGGAGGTGCGGGGCGCCACGGTCACCGACTACGAGGCCGTGATGCGCAGCGCCGTGGACGCGGCCGCCGCCTGGCGCAAGGTGCCGGCGCCGCGCCGCGGTGAGGCCATCCGCCTGCTCGGCGAGGCCCTGCGTGACGTCAAGGAAGACCTGGGCGCGCTGGTCACGCTCGAGAACGGCAAGATCCGCGCCGAAGGCCTGGGCGAAGTGCAGGAGATGATCGACATCGCCGACTTCGCGGTCGGCCAGTCGCGCATGCTCTACGGGCGCACCATGCATTCGGAGCGACCGCAGCACCGGATGTACGAGCAATGGCATCCGCTCGGCGTCATCGGAATAATCTCGGCCTTCAATTTCCCGGTGGCGGTGTGGGCATGGAACGCCTTCCTCGCGGCCATCTGCGGCAATGCCTCGGTGTGGAAGCCCTCGCCGAAGACGCCGCTCACGGCCATCGCCGTCCAGCACATCTGCAACAAGGTGATGCGCGAGCACGATCTGCCGCCCATCTTTCAGCTGTTCATCGATGCCGGCACCGAGCTGGCGACGCGCTTCGTCGACGATCGCCGGGTCGCCCTGGTGTCCTTCACCGGCTCCACGGCCGTGGGACGCAACGTCGCCGAGCGCGTGGCGCGCCGGCTGGGCAAGGTGCTGCTCGAGCTGGGCGGCAACAACGCCATCATCGTCGACGAGACCGCGGACCTGAAACTGGCGGTGCCCGCCATCGTGTTCGGCGCCGTTGGCACCGCGGGCCAGCGCTGCACGACTACGCGCCGGGTGCTGGTGCACCAGTCACGCATCGACGAACTGGCGAAGAAGCTGGCGCATGCCTACGCGCAGGTGCGCATCGGCGACCCCATCAACGCGGCGACGCTCATGGGTCCGCTCATCGACGGCAGCGCGGTCGAACGCTATTCGCAGGCCATTGCGCAGGCGCGGGCCGCCGGCGGTGAGGTGATCACGGGCGACAAGGTGCTCGGCGGCAAGGGCCATTTCGTGGCGCCCACGATCATTCGCGCCCGGAATGACTGGCCCATCGTGCAGCACGAGACCTTCGCGCCGGTGATGTATCTCATTCCCTTCGAATCGCTCGAGGAGGCGATCGAGATGCAGAACGCGTCGGCGCACGGCCTGTCGTCGGCGATCTTCACCGATCGGCTGCAGAACGCCGAGGCCTTTCTTTCGGCCTCAGGCAGCGACTGTGGCATCGCCAACGTGAACATCGGCACCTCGGGCGCCGAGATCGGTGGGGCATTCGGCGGCGAAAAGGACACGGGCGGCGGCCGCGAGTCGGGCTCGGATTCCTGGCAGGCCTACATGCGCCGGCAGACCAACACCATCAACTGGAGCCGCGAGTTGCCATTGGCCCAGGGCATCACGTTCGAGATCAAGGAAGGCCCCTGAGAAGAAGCCACCCGCGAGGGGCCCGGACCGGGGCGCGCATCAAGCCGACAGCGGCGAACGCCCCGGCAATCTGAGCTCGAAGCGCGCACCACCCAGGGTCGAACCGGCGATGCTCATGGTGCCGCCATAGAGGGCCACGGTGTCGTGGACCATCGCCAGGCCGAGTCCATGTCCGGGCGTGGCCTCGTCGGCGCGCCCTCCCCGCTGCAGCACGCGCGCGCGATCGGCCTCGGCGATACCGGGCCCATCGTCGTCGATGACGATGCGCAGCGCGGCGCGCGAGTCGGCCGCCGGATCCACGTGCACTTCGACACGCAGCCGTGACCGCGCCCACTTGCAGGCATTGTCGAGCAGGTTGCCGAGCAGCTCGGTGAGATCGGCGCGGTCGCCGATGAACTGCGCCTCCGGCGCCAGCGCGGTTTCGAACAGCAGGTCCTTGTTGCCGTAGACCTTGAGCAGTGCCACGCGCAGCTCGGTGATGATGGGTGCGACCGCCACCGGAGCCTGGCCGAGCAACACGCCGCCGCTGGCGGCCGCGCGCTTCATCTGGTGTTCGATGATGTCCGTCATGCGATCGATCTCGGCGTCGAGCGCCGTTCTGGTATCCGCCTCGACCGTACCCATGGACTGGCGCATCACCGCGAGCGGCGTCTTCAGGCTGTGAGCGAGATTACCGAGCGTGTCGCGGTAGCGCTTGATGCGCAGCCGTTCTCCTTCGAGCAGTGCATTCAGGTTGCTGCTGACCGCGCTCAATTCCCGCGGCCAGGCGTCACCCAGCGTCTCGCGCTCGCCGGCCTCCACCTGCTTGATCTCGCGCTCCAGGCGCCGCACCGGCTTGAGCAGCCAGCGCAGCAGCAGCGCGAGCGTCGCCACCAGCAGCACGGCCAGGCTCACGAACCAGCCGACCATCTGCTGGCGAAAGCTCGCGATCTGCGCGCGATACGAATCGAGGCTGGAGGCGATGCTGAACGTGAATCGCGCGGGTTCGCCGCGCAGGTCCCAGACGATGCCGCGGCTGGCCACGGCGAGCTGCGCCTGCGATCCGGGCGCGAGCACGAACTGGAACAGGCGCTGGCCGCCTTCCAGCGGCGGACCGAATTGCACGTCCGCGCCGGTGGTGGACTGCGATCGCCAGATGGTCTCGCCGCTGCCCGAACGGATTTCCGCGTACAGGCCCGAGCCCGGCGTCTCGAAGCGGGTGTCGAGCACGGCCGTGGGCGTCACGGACTCCGGGCCATCCGGATCGGCCGCGGCAATCAGCGCCACCATCTGCGCATCGATGACTTCGCGCAAGTTGCGCTCGGCCGACTCGCGGAACAGGTAGTCGAGCAAGGTGACGGTGAGCCCGAAGAACAGCACCAGCACGACGAACACCGACAGCAGGAGCCGGCGGCTGAGCGAGGGACGGGACAAGCGGTGCGGCTCGGCGGAACCGGCGGACTAACTGCCCGGGCCGCGGTTCGCATCTTTGCGCGCCAATGCGAGGCGATAGCCCCGTCCGCGCAAGGTCTCGATGGGATGCAGCGTCTCTTGCGGATCGAGCTTGCGGCGCAGGCGCCCGATGAACACTTCGATGACGTTGCTGTCGCGTTCGAAGTCCTGGTCGTAGAGCCGCTCGGTGAGCTCGGTCTTGGAGATCACGTCGCCCGCGCGCAGCATCATGTGCTCGAGGATGCGGTACTCGAAAGTCGTGAGCTCGATCGGCCGGCCGTCGAGCGAGACCACCTGGGCGCGGGTGTCCAGGCGGATGGGTCCGCATTCCAGCACCGGCGAAGCCCAGCCGCCCGCGCGGCGCAGCAGTGCCTGCATGCGCGCCAGCACTTCCTCGAAGTGATAGGGCTTGGCGACGTAGTCGTCGGCGCCGGCCTGCAATCCCTCCACCTTGTCCTGCCAACGATCGCGGGCGGTGAGGATCAGGATGGGAAACGTCTTGCCTTCCTTGCGCAGTGCACGGATCAGCTCGAGGCCCGACAACTTCGGCAGGCCCAGGTCGACCACGGCGATGTCCAGGGGATATTCCCGGCCCGCGAACAGGCCCTCCTCGCCGTCGGCCGCGACGTCCACGGTGAACCCCTGCGTCGCCAGCTGATCGCGCAGGCCATCCCGCAATACGGTTTCGTCTTCAACCACCAATGCGCGCATGAGTCGCCCCTAACGCATCCTGCCCGTCGCCGCGTCGATGCGCACGGTGAACACCCGTCCGTCTTCCGACAGCAGCTTGAGCACGTAAACTTTGCGGCCGTCTTCATCCTGGACATCGGTTCGCACCACGCGCGCGTGATACTGGCGCTCGGCGCGGCTCACGGCCTCATCGAGCGAAATGCCCTCGTGTGCCGCAGCCGAAACGCTCCCGGGCGCCGGATCGCTGCTGCCGGCGGCCTCAGTCGCGGGACGGGAACGAGCTTCGCCCGGGGACGCGCATGCCAGGGTGGCGGCGACGATGACCAGGGCGGCGGAGACGGTACCTTGACGCAGTTTTCTCATGACGGGCGCTAGTCTAGTCGCTTGTCCGGGCCAATAGGCCACCCACACGACGCGGGCGGCCATCGCCGCCCGCATCGCTCCGACAAACAACTCGAACATTCCGGTCGGTCGACCGCTCAGTCGGCCGGGCTGACGTCCACCCGCACGCGAATGCGCTCGCCGGGCCGGTACGGCAGCTCGGTCACCTGCCGGCGGCCGTTGTATACATAGGTGACGCGATAACCGTCGATGCGCTCTTCCCAGTGGTCGGAATAACGCGTGTCGCAGCGCTGCACGGTGTACTCGCGCGGCGGCGGGTTGCCGGCATTGCGCTCGGCCTGGCGGGCGCCGACGCCCGCCCCGATCACGACACCTGCGGCGGTGGCCGCGTCACGGCCGCGCCCGCTGCCGATCTGGTGACCGATGACGCCACCGATCACTGCGCCCAGCAATGCGCCGCCCGCCGAGGTGCGGGGACCGCCGTAGCTGCGCGCGTCGACGCGCGTTTCATCCCAGCACTCGCGCTGCGGCGTGCTGACGCGAACCCGGGTCATGAGCGGCTGCACGTCGACCACGCGGGCGTAGTCGTAAGCCGCATCACCGTCGTAACGCGAGTCATAGCGATCGTCGTGACGAGAATCGTAGCGGTCGTCGTAACGTCCGCCGTAACGATCCTGGGCGAATGCCCCCGTGCTCGCGGCAGCGAACACCACCGCCGTCAGGCCGATTACCCACTGTTTGCTGATCGACATAAAGCCTCCGAGAGTCGGCCGGATTCGGATCCGACCGTGGCGCCAGACTACGGAGGAGTCGATGAATCCCTACTGAACGCCCCGGGGGGCGGCCGCCACGGGCTGGCGCTCGGCTTTCTTGACCTCGGTCCACAGCGCGTCCCAGGCATCGGCGCCCAACGACTGCAGTGTCAGGCCCCGTTCGCGCGCCAGGGATTCCATGCCCCGGAAACGCCGCTCGAACTTCGCATTCGCGAGGCGCAAGGCTTCCTCGGGGTCGAGGCCCTGATGACGTGCCCAGTTGGCGCAGGCGAACAGCAGGTCGCCGAGCTCCTCGGCGCGGCGCTCGGGCTCGGCCGTGGCGATCGCGTCGATCTCGGCCAATTCCTCGTCGATCTTGGCGCGCACGCCCGCGGCGTCCGGCCAGTCGAAGCCCACCCGGCCGGCGCGCTTGCCGAGCTTCGCGGCCCGCGCCAGGGCGGGCAACGCCAGCGGCACGTCCGCGAGCTCGCTGTGCGCCGGGCCGGCATTCGCGGCGCGTTCGCGGGCCTTGTGCTCTTCCCAGGCGCGGTTGAGGTCCGCGCCCGTTCGTTCGATCGCGGCCGGCGCCGCGGCGAACACGTGCGGATGGCGCTCGGTGAGCTTGTCGGCGATCGCATTCGCGACGCTCGTGAAGTCGAACCAGCCGCGCTCGCTGCCCATCTGCGCGTGAAAAACCACCTGGAACAACAGGTCGCCGAGCTCGCGTTCCGGCATCGCGCCCGCCAGCGCCTGCGACTCCGCGCCCGCCTCGAGCTGCCCGATGGCATCGGCAACCTCGTAGGCTTCCTCGATGGTGAACGGCGCGATGCTGGCAAAATCCTGCTCGCGATCCCACGGGCAGCCCTCGGGCGCGCGCAGGCGTCGCATGATCTGCAGCAGCCGCGCCAGCGCGCGGCCCGCGGCCTCGTCGGGACCGGCGCTCATGCGCCCCCCTGCTCGACCATGCGCACCAGCGTCAGCAGCATGCCGGCGGTCGCGCCCCAGATGCTCTGACCCTGCCAGGGAATGTCGTGCAGCAGGATGTCCTCGTCGCCGACCCGCCGCAATCGCGCCTGGTGCTGCGTGCGGTCGAACACATGGCTGACCGGCACTTCGAAGATGCCGGCCACCTCGGCCGGATTGGGTTCGAGCTGGATGGGCGGCATCACCAGCGACAGCACGGGCGTGACACGGAAGCCCGTGATCACCAGGTGATCGGGTAGATAGCCGAACACGCGCACGCGCGCCGGATCGAGGCCGATCTCCTCCTGCGCCTCGCGCAGCGCGGCGCTGGCCACGTCTGCATCGGTGGGCTCGAGGCGTCCGCCGGGAAAGGAGATCTGGCCAGAATGCCGCGCGAGCTGCGAAGCGCGCTCGGTCAGCAGCACCGTGAGCCCCTCCGGCCGGTCGATCAGGGGCACGAGCACCGCCGCGGGCACCGGGTCCGTCGGAAAATGCTTCTGCAGGCGCCGGGTGCGCTCCGGGTCCACGCCCAGCAGGCGCCAGTCCGCCACTTCGTGCCGCGGCTGGCTGCCGGCGAAGCGGCGCAGGATGCGCTCGCGCAGGCTCGTGCCGGTCGGGCTTGCGCTCAACCCGAACCTCCGCTGCCGTGCAGGCCGCCGCGGGTCAGCAGTGCCGGATCCAGCAAGCGGCGCAGTTCCTCCGCCGACAGGCCCGACATCTCCAGCGCCACGTCGAACACCGGGCGTCCTTCGGCGTAGGCGCGCTTGGCAATCTCCGCGGCACGCTCATAACCGATGGCCGGGTTCAGGGCCGTCGCCAGGATGGGATTGCGCGCGATCGATTCCTCGAGGCGGGCGAGGTTCGGCTCCGCGCCGGCAATGCAATGCTCGCCCAGCGCGAGCACGGCATTCGCCAGCAGACCGATGCTGCCGAGCAGATTGCTGGCAATCATCGGCAGCATCACGTTGAGCTGGAAATTGCCAGCCTGGCCGCCGATGGCGATGGCGGCGTCGAGCCCCATGACCTGCGCGGCAATCATGCAGACCGCTTCGGGAATCACCGGATTCACCTTTCCGGGCATGATGCTGCTGCCGGGCTGCAGCGCCGGCAGTCGCAGCTCCGCCAGGCCCGCGAGCGGGCCCGAGCCCATCCAGCGCAGGTCATTGGCGATCTTCATCAGCGTCACGGCCAGCGCGCGCAGCTGGCCGGAGAGCTCCACCGCCGCGTCCTGCGTGGCCTGGGCGGCAAAGTAGTTAGCAGCTGCGCGGAATGGCACGCCGGTGAGCTCGCCCAGTTCCGCGAAGAACACGGCCGCGAAGTCCTCGTGCGCATTGATGCCGGTGCCGATGGCGGTGCCGCCCTGGGCCAACGCCAGCAGGCGCGGCTCGCTGGATCGCAGGCGCTCCATGGCCAGCTCGAGCTGCGCCCGCCATCCGGAGACTTCCTGCGCCAGCGTCAGGGGCGTGGCGTCCATGAGATGCGTGCGGCCGGTCTTGAGCACGCCCGTCCACGCGCTCTCCTTGTCGCGCAGAACGCCGGCCAGGGATTCCAGCGCCGGCAGCAATTGACCGCGCAGCGCCAGCACGGCGCTCACGTGGATGGCGCTGGGAATGCAGTCATTGCTGCTCTGACACATGTTGACGTGATCGTTGGCGTGCACCTTGCGGCCCAGCGCCGTCGACGCGAGCGTCGCAATCACTTCGTTGGCGTTCATGTTGGTGCTGGTGCCGCTGCCGGTCTGAAAGACGTCGAGCGGGAACTGGTCGGCGTGCCCGCCGCGCGCGATCTCGAGGGCCGCGTCGGCGATGGCTTTGCCGATGGCCGCATCCAGAAGCCCGAGTCGCTGGTTGGCGCGCGCCGCGGCGGCCTTGATCAGCGCCAGCGCCGCGATGAATCGCGGCGGCAATCGCAGTCCGCTCAACTGGAAATTGCGGCGGGCCCTTTCGGTCTGCGCGCCCCACAGCGCGCCGACGGGTACCTCGATCTCGCCGAAACTGTCCTGCTCTTTCCGGGAACCGCTGTCGGATATCTCAGATATCATGCGCGCGCCAGTCTACCAGCCAAGTTCACCAATTCCGGGGCCTCTCTTTACATGGATTCCGCCGCACTGCTCGCTCTGTCACCCGTCGACGGCCGATACCGCAAGGGTGCGGATCCCCTGCGCCCCGTTCTGTCGGAAAGCGGCCTGATCCGCGAGCGGGTGCGCATCGAGGCTGCCTGGCTGCTGGCCCTGGTCGAGTCGGTGCCGCGGATCCTGGCGCAGCCACTGCCGGACGCGGTGCGCGATCTCGCCGCGAACCTGGCCCGCGAACCCGGCGATGACGCGCCGGGCGCCGTCAAGGCGATCGAGGCCCGCATCAACCACGACGTGAAGGCCGTGGAGTACTTCGTGCGCGAGAAGCTGGCCGCCTGCGGCGCTTCGCCCGCGGTGCTCGAGCTGGTGCACTTCGGATGCACCTCGGAGGACATCAACAACCTCGCGTACGCACGCATGTTGCGCGCCGCGCGCTCGCTGCTCCTGGCCGAGCTCGGCAAGATCATCGACAAGCTGCGCGCGTTCGCCCACGAGCATGCGGCCCTGCCCATGTTGTCGCGCACGCATGGCCAGACCGCGAGCCCGACCACCCTGGGAAAGGAATTCGCCAACGTCGTGGCGCGCCTGCGACGTGCGCGCGCGCGCTTCGAGCGCGTGGAGATCCTGGCGAAGTGGAATGGCGCCGTCGGCAATTTCAACGCGCACGTGGCGGCGCTCCCCCAGGTGGACTGGCCGGCGGTCAGCCGCGCCTTCGTCGAGTCGCAGGGCCTGGTGTGGAACGAGTACTCGACGCAGATCGAGCCGCACGACTGGATCGGCGAGTATTGCGACGCCCTCGCCGGCATCAACACCATCGTCATCGATTTCGCGCGCGACACCTGGGGCTACATCTCGCTGGGATACCTGCGCCAGCGCGCGGTGGCGGGCGAAGTCGGCTCGTCGACCATGCCGCACAAGGTGAACCCCATCGATTTCGAGAATGCCGAGGGCAATCTCGGCCTCGCCAATGCGTTGCTGCACCACTTCGCCGCCAAGCTGCCGATTTCCCGCTGGCAGCGCGACCTCACCGATTCGACCGTACTGCGCAACGTCGGTGTGGCGCTGGCCCACAGCCTCATTGCCTGGAACGCTCTGCAGCGCGGGCTGGGCAAGATCGCGGCGAATCCCGCCGCACTCGCCAGGGACCTCGACGGCGCGCACGAGGTGCTCGGCGAGGCTTTGCAGACCGCGCTGCGCGCCGCGGGCATTGCCAATGGCTACGAGCTGCTCAAGGATTTCACGCGCGGCGCGGCCGTGGACGCCGCGGGGCTCGCCGCCTTCATCGACAAACTACCGCTCGCGGACGCGGAACGCGCGCGCCTCAAGGCGCTCGCACCGCAGCAATATCTGGGTCTCGCCACGGAGATGGCGCGTAGCATCTGAGCCGGCCTGCCCCGGCTGAGGTTTCACCCGATGCCGCGTCACGGGTGTGACGCGTAAATTGCGAACCAGCACACGCTTTGCCCAGGGCCTCGCGGCCGGGCCGGTGAAAGCGTGACGCATTTGGCACTGAACGGAATCTGGGACCCCTAGGCTGCCCGGGCACAGGTCACAGAATGACGGCTCATGAACGGGGAATTCGACTTCAACCGGCTGGCCCAGCGCGCATCGTCGCCGGGTACCGCCCCGCCCGACTCGTCGGGCACGCGCGAGCAGAACCAGATCCGCGTGATCTCTTCGCTCGAGGAGATGCGTGCGGCCGTGGACGCGGTCGCCGCGGGCGCCCAGCGCCTCATGTCTATCTATACGCCGGACCTCGAGCCGGATCTCTACGATCAGAATTCGTTCCTGGAGATCGTCAAGCGCTTCGTCCTGGCGCGGCGGTTCGCCAAGGTTCGCGTGCTGCTGTCCGACTCCGGGCGCCTGCTGCGCGACAACAACCGCTTCATCGCAATGGGACGCCGGCTCAGCAGCTGCATCGACATCCGGCCCGCCATCGAGCCGGTGAAGCAGCGCGCCTGCGGCTACCTCATCGGCGACGACCGGGCCATCGTCTACCGCGTGCATGCAGATCGTTGGGACGGCGTGGCCGACCTCAACAATCCGCCGGTGGCCCGTCAGTATCTCGATGAGTTCGACGAGATCTGGTACGCGAGCGCGCCCGACGAGCAGACGCGCCAGTCCAGTCGCTGATCGGGCCTGATTCATCGTGCGCTGGAATCCCGAAGTCACCGTCGCGGCCGTCGTCGAGCAGCAGGGACGTTTCCTGCTGGTCGAGGAACTGAGTTCCGGCCGGCTGGTGCTCAACCAGCCCGCCGGCCATCTCGAGGAAGGCGAATCGCTGATCGAGGCGGCGATTCGCGAGACCCGCGAGGAAACTGCCTGGCGCCTGCGGCCCGAAGCGCTGATTGGCGTGTATCTGTGGCGCAGCCCCGAGACCGGTCGCGGCTTCCTGCGGTTCGCGTTCTGCGGCGCCGTGGACCAGCACGATGCCCGGCAACCGCTGGATCGCGGCATCCAGCGCGCCCTCTGGATGCCGCGCGAGCAGCTGTGCGCTCAACCCGGCCGGCTGCGCTCCCCGATGGTGATGCGCTGTATCGATGACTATCTCACCGGTCGCCGGCTGCCGCTGGAAAGCGTGGCCACGCTGAGCCTGCAGACCGCCGGCCATGTCAGCGACCTGCCCGACCTCACCGTCGTGAATCTCTGATGGGGTCACTCCCGATTTCGTAGGAAACGGGGTCAGACCCCGGGGCGTACAATCCGCGCCGTGTCCAACGAAGAGACAGCCGTCCGCAGGGTGGTCGTCGGCATGTCCGGCGGCGTGGATTCGGCCGTGGCCGCGCTGCTCTTGAAGCGCGCCGGTCACGACGTCCAGGGGCTGTACATGAGCAACTGGGAGGATGACGACGCCTACTGCACGAGCGCGCAGGACTTCCAGGACGCGCGCGCCACCGCGGCGGAGCTCGGCATTCCCCTGCATCGCGTCAGCTTCGCCGAGCAATATCGCGACCGGGTCTTCGCGCACTTCCTCGCCGAATATCGCGCCGGCCGCACGCCGAATCCCGACGTGCTCTGCAATCGCGAGATCAAGTTCGGCATCTGCCTCGAACATGCCACGCGACTGGGCGCGAGCCATTTCGCCACCGGTCACTACGCGCGGCTGCGGCAGACCGCCACTGGTCCGGAGCTGCTCAAGGCCCGCGACGCCGACAAGGACCAGTCCTATTTCCTGCACGCGGTCGCGCGCGAACATTTCGCGCGCACGATGTTCCCCCTGGGAGAGCTCACCAAGACCGAGGTGCGCGCCATCGCCCGCGAAGCCGGGCTGCCGGTGTTCGACAAGCCCGATTCCACCGGCATCTGTTTCATCGGTGAACGTCCCTTCCGGGAATTCCTGGCGCGCTACATTCCCACCTCGCCCGGAGACATCGTCACGGAAACCGGCGCGGTGGTCGGCCGTCATCGCGGCCTGGCCTTCTACACGCTCGGGCAGCGCGGTGGCCTCGAGATCGGCGGGCTCGCCGGCCATGACGAACGACCCTGGTATGTCGCCGCCAAGGACCTGCCCCGCAACCGGCTGATCGCCGTGCAGGGTCACGACCATCCGCTGCTCGTCAGCCGTGCACTGGTCACCGGCCCCTGCAACTGGCTGGTGCAACCGCCGCCGATGGAATTCGCTTCCCAGATCAAGGTGCGCTACCGCCAGCAAGATCAGGACTGCCACGCGCAGCGGGATGGCGGCGGAACATGGCGCGTGCGCTTCGCGCAGCCGCAGCGCGCCGTCACTCCCGGACAGTTCGCCGTGTTCTACGACGGCGAGCGCTGCCTGGGCGGCGGCGTGATCGAAAGCACCCTGCAACTCTCATGAGCCAGGCCACTTGAGTTAGAATCCGCCGCCGATTTTTGGCCCACCGCAGTATCCCGGAGACGATTTCATGACGACGAAAGCGACATTGAAGGTTGGCGACAAGTCCTACGACTACTGGAGCTTCGCTTCACTGCCCGCCGACAAGGTCGCGCGACTGCCCTACTCGCTGAAGATCCTCCTGGAAAACCTGTTGCGCCACGAAGACGGCGTGAACGTCACGCGCGAGGACATCCAGGCGGTGCTCGACTGGGACGCCAGGGCCGCGCCATCGTACGAGATCGACTTCACGCCGGCGCGCGTGATCATGCAGGACTTCACCGGCGTGCCGTGCGTGGTCGATCTTGCCGCCATGCGCGAGGCCGTGAAGAAGTTAGGCGGCGATCCACAGCAGATCAACCCGATCAACCCCGCCGAGCTGGTCATCGATCATTCGGTGCAGGTGGACGACTATGGCCACGCGACGTCGCTCGCCACCAACAACAAGATCGAGTTCGAACGCAACGGCGAGCGCTACGCGTTCCTGCGCTGGGGCCAGACCGCTTTCCGCAATTTCAAGGTCGTGCCGCCGAACACCGGCATCGTCCACCAGGTGAATCTCGAATACCTCGGCCGTGTCGTGTTCCACCGCGACGGCGAGGGCCGCAACGACGTGTACCCCGACACGGTGGTGGGCACCGATTCGCACACCACCATGATCAATGGCCTGGGCGTGCTGGGCTGGGGCGTGGGCGGCATCGAGGCGGAAGCGGCCATGCTCGGCCAGCCCATTCCCATGCTCATCCCGCAGGTGATCGGCTTCAAGCTCACCGGCGCCATGAAACCCGGCTGCACCGCGACCGATCTCGTGCTCACCGTCACCGAGATGCTGCGCAAGAAAGGCGTGGTGGAGAAGTTCGTCGAGTACTTCGGCGATGGCCTCGCCAACCTGCCGCTGGCGGATCGCGCCACGATCGCCAATATGGCGCCGGAATACGGCAGCACCTGCGGCATCTTCCCCATCGACGAGGAGACGTTGCGCTACCTGGCGCTTTCGGGTCGCCCGAAGGAGCAGATCGATCTGGTCGAAGCCTACGCGCGGGCCCAGGGCATGTGGCGCGTGAACGGCGCGAAGCCGGCTGACTACACCGACGTGCTCGAGCTCGACCTCGCCACCGTCGAACCCAGCCTGGCCGGGCCGAAGCGCCCGCAGGATCGCGTGCCGCTCTCCAAGGCGAAGAGCGTGTACCAGACCGCGCTCAAGTCCATGGCGGAAGAGCGCAAGAAGAAGGTGCCGGACGCCACCGGCTGCGCCGAGATCAAGCTCGACGGCCAGGCGGTCGAACTGCGCGATGGCGCCGTCATGATCGCGGCGATCACCAGCTGCACCAACACGTCCAATCCCTACGTGCTCATGGCCGCGGGCCTGCTCGCTCGCAATGCCGCGAAACTTGGCCTCAAGTCCAAGCCCTGGGTGAAGACCAGCCTCGCGCCTGGTTCGCGCGTGGTCACCGACTACCTCACCAAGGCGGGTTTGCTCGCGCCGCTGGAGTCCATCGGCTTCAACGTGGTCGGCTACGGCTGCACCACCTGCATCGGAAACTCCGGCCCGCTCAAACCGGAAATCTCCGCGGGCATCAAGGCCGGCGACATCGTCGCCACGTCGGTGCTCTCGGGCAATCGCAATTTCGAAGGCCGCGTGCATCCGGAAGTGAAGATGAACTTCCTCGCCTCGCCGCCGTTGGTGGTGGCCTATGCGCTCGCCGGCAGCCTGGACGTCGATCTGCAGAACGACGTGCTGGGACACGGCCCCGACGGCAAGCCCGTGGTGCTCGCGGACATCTGGCCCTCGGACAAGGAGGTGGCCGATGCCGTGCACGCCTCGCTCGATTCCAACATGTTCCGCAAGAGTTACGGAAACGTGTTCGCGGGCGACGCCAACTGGTCGTCGATCAAGATTCCGGCCGGCAAGATCTACTCATGGGAAGAGAAATCGACCTACGTGCGCAATCCGCCGTACTTCGATGGCATGACGATGACGCCCCGCCCGGTCACCGACATCACCGGCGCGCGCTGCCTGGCATTGCTGGGCGACTCGGTCACTACCGATCACATCTCGCCCGCGGGTGACATCGCCAAGACCAGCCCGGCCGCGAAGTACCTGGTCTCGCAGGGCGTCCAGCCCGTCGACTTCAACTCCTACGGCGCACGGCGCGGCAATCACGAGGTGATGATGCGCGGCACGTTCGCGAACATCCGCCTGCGCAACCTGCTGGCGCCCGGCACCGAGGGCGGCGTCACCGTGCACGTGCCCAGCGGCGAGCAGATGTCCATTTTCGACGCCGCCATGCGCTACAAGCAGGAGGGCACGCCGCTCGTGATCCTCGCCGGCAAGGAGTACGGCACCGGCTCTTCGCGCGACTGGGCGGCCAAGGGCACCATGCTGCTGGGCGTACGCGCGGTCATCGCCGAGAGCTTCGAGCGCATCCACCGTTCGAATCTCATCGGCATGGGTGTGCTGCCGCTGATGTTCCCGGCCGGCAAGAGCGCGGCCTCGCTCGGGCTCACCGGCAGCGAGGTGTTCGAGATCACCGGTCTAGACGATGCCGAAGCCCGCACGGTGAAAGTGGTCGCGACACCGGCGAAGGGCGCAGCCATCCAGTTCGAGGCACGGGTGCGCATCGACACGCCGAAGGAACGCGACTACTACCGGCACGGCGGCATCCTGCAGTACGTGTTGCGGCAGCTGGCGAGCAAGGCCGCCTGACACGGTGACCATCGCGATCTTCGATCTCGACGGAACGATCACGCATCGCGATACGCTCTTCCCGCTGGTGCTGCGGCAACTGGCCCGGCGCCCGCTTCGGCTGTTGCGCCTGCTGGGCGTGCTGCCGGCGGTAGTTCGATTCGCCGTCGACCGCGATCGCGGCCTGCTCAAGCAGTCGCTGTTGCGCGCGACCCTGCGCGGCGTGCGGCGCGACGAACTCGCGGCCACGTCGCGCGCGTTCGTGGGCGACGTGATTGCCCGGCGCTGCTTCAGGGATGCGCTGGACGCCATCCGTCGACACCGCGAGCAGGGGCATTACCTGGTCCTGTTGTCGGCGAGCGTCGATTTCTACGTGCCGGAATTCGCGCGGCAGCTCGGGTTCGACCGGGCGATCTGCACGGGTGTCGCCTGGGACGGCGAACGTCTCGATGGCACGCTCACCACCGCCAACCGCCGCGGCGAGGAAAAGGCGCGTTGCCTGCGCGAGCTGGTCGCCGAGCGCAACGACTCGCACACCTTTGCCTACGGCAACAGCGACTCCGATCTGCCCCATCTGCGACTCGCGCGCCACGGGTTGCTGGTGAACGGCAGTCTCGCGGCGCGCCGCGCCGCCACCCGGCTCGGCGTGCCGGTGGCCGAATGGCACTGAAGCCGTCGGCCGTTCCCCTGTGATGCGCATCACACTTATGGAGTGGTAGCGCAGCGCATTTGCGCGCCGTCCGCGCCCCTTCGGACACCAGTCACAACCCCGCCGCGCCCCGGCCTCTACGATGTCGGCCGGGATCGATTCGTTCGCAACAAAATGCCTATAAAGCGGGGACCCTCACCACTGTCCCGGCCTGCAGCCGGGAGATTCTTCCGTGCACTCGCGGGCGTGCTCGGCCTGTGCGTGTGCGCGCTTTCCCAGGCGACTCCTCCCTTGAGCGTGCAGCGCTACAGCCTCGAGGAAGGCCTGTCGCAACAGGCGGTGAACGCCATCGTGCAGGACAACGAGGGCTTCATGTGGTTCGGCACCGAGGACGGGCTGAACCGTTTCGATGGCTACGAGTTCCGGCAGCTGCGGCACGACCGCGCCAATCCGCGCACGCTTCCCAACGGCTTCATCACCACGCTGGTTGCCGATGAAACCGGCGTATGGATCGGCACCGACGGCGGTGGCGTCGTGTTCCGCAACGCGCTCACAGGTGCGCTCGAGTCACCACCCGAGCTGCGCGACGCCAGCGAACTCGATCGCGTGCGCATGTTGGCGCGCGACCGCCTCGGGCGCCTGTGGGTGGCCACGCGCGATGGTGGCGTGGCGGTCTTCGACCCGCGCGGCGGCGAGGTGCGGCGACTTCGCCATTCGGATACCGAGCCCCGGACGCTCTCCGACAATTCCGTGTTCGCCATCCTGCCGCTGCGCAACGGCGACACGCTGATCGGCACGGCCCGCGGACTCGATCGCCTCTCCGCCGCGAATTTCACCATCGACAACGTGACCTTGCCCGTGGCGCTGGCCGCGCCCGGGCAGGCGTTGCGCGTGCGCGCGCTCACCGAGTCGCCCGACGGCATGGTCTGGGTGGGCACGGACGAAGGCCTGGGCCGCTATGACCTTCGCAGTGGCGAATGGCGCGTCTATCGCGCGGCGCCGGATGCGGCTGGCGGCGCCACGTCTGAAACGTCGGCCACGTTGCCGGACAATCGCGTGCAGGCCCTGCTCATCGACAGCCAGGGGCGGCTGTGGGTGGGCCTGATGCACGGCCTGGCCTGGTTCGACACCGCCCACGAGATCTTTGCGACGTATTTCCGCGAGGACTCGGAAACCCGTTCGCTGCCCGACGACTACATAGTCTCGCTCTACGAAGACCGGGGCGGCTCGCTGTGGATCGGCACCAAGTCCGGCGGCCTGGCGAAGTGGAATCCGCGCACCTGGTCCTTCGGCCATTCGCGCGCCAGCAGCGAGGAAGGCTTCACCGACCGCAACATCACCTCGTTCGCCGAAGACCGGACGGGGCGATTGTGGGTGGGCACCTTCGGCGCCGGCGTGAACCTGGTAGATCGGGTCACCGGCAAGGTCTCGCCTCTGCGACATGCGAACGCGCCGGGCAGCCTGAGCGACGACCGGGTCATGGTGCTGCTCGAGGCCTCGGATGGAAACCTCTGGGTCGGCACCATGGGCGGCGGCCTCAATCGCGTGGATCCGCGCACGCTGCGCGCCGAGGTCTTCGCGCATGATCCCAGCGTACCCACCAGCCTCGCCGCGCCGGGCATCATGAGCCTGCTCGAAGTCGACAAGCAGGTGTGGGCCGGCACGTTCGGCGGCGGCATTTCGCGCTACGACCCGCGCACCCGCCGCTTCGAAAACCTGCGTCCCGGCCCGGAAGACGGCCTGCACCTGTCGAGCGGCCGGGTCACGGCGATGGCCCGCGACCGAGCCGGCCACGTCTGGATCGGCACCGATGGCGGCGGCCTCAATGTCTGGGACAGCAAGACCCGGCGCCTGGCCTACTACAGGCGTGACGGCAAGCAGCTCGATTCGCTGTCGGCGGACACTATCTACTCCATCCTGGTCGACGATGCCGGCGGCATCTGGATCGGCACGCGCGGCGGCGGGCTCGACCGCGTGCTGAACCCGGGCGACGCGCCGCAGGGACTGCGTTTCGCCAACTACTCCGAGGCACAGGGCCTGCCCAACAATACCGTGTACGGACTGCGCGCCGACGGTACGGGCAACATCTGGATCTCCACCAATTTCGGCCTGGCGCGCCTCGATCCGCGCAAGCTGGGCGCCGGCGGCGCGGCGATCCAGCGTTTCCATCGCCTGCATGGCCTGCAGGCAGAAGAGTTCAACTTCGGCGCCCACTTCCGCGACCGCAGCGGCAAGCTGTACTTCGGCGGTGCGGCCGGCTTCAATTCGTTCTACCCGGAAGTGCTGCAGTTCAACGAGCGTCCGCCGCGCGTGGTGCTCACGCAATTCCTCAAACTCAATTCGCCGGGCATCGTCGGCGTGCCCGAGGAGCGCATCGAACGGCTGGCCCTGTCGCACGACGAGGACGTGATCACGCTGAAGTTCGCGGCGCTGGACTTCGCCGATCCGCGCGCCAACCGCTACGAGTACAAGCTCGACGGCTTCGACAAGGACTGGGTGCGAGCCGACGAGCGCCGCGCGGCGACCTACACCAACCTGCCGGGTGGCAGCTACGTGTTCCGCGTGCGCGCCAGCAACAGCGACGGCGTGTGGAGCACGCAGGACCTGGCGCTGCCCATCGACGTGGCGCCGTCGCCCTGGCTGTCGCCGTTCGCCTTCGTCGGCTATGCCACGCTCGTGGCCCTGCTGCTGCTGGGTGTCTGGTACGCCCAGCAACGGCGCATCGCGCGCTCGGCGCGGCTGCACGCGGAACTGGAACTGCAGGTCAGCGATCGCACCTACGAACTCGCCCAGCGCAATCGTGAACTCGAGGAGGCCAATCGCCGCCTGGAGATGGCCAGCCTCACCGACACGCTCACCGGGCTCGCCAATCGGCGCTATCTGATGGAGCAGTTCCCCAGACTGATCGCCGAGCCCAAGAGCAGCGCCGGCATCGCCATCATGATCATCGACCTGGACGCGTTGAAACCCATCAACGACCAGCACGGCCACGCGGCCGGCGACGAGGTCATCATCGAAGTCGCCCGCACGCTGCGCCAGGCCATCCGCCCCGATGACGTCCTGGCGCGCTGGGGCGGCGACGAGTTCGTGGTCGTGGCGCAGGCCCACCACGTCGAGCTGGCCTGCATGCTGGCCGAACGTGTACGCGAACGCATCGCCAAGATGAAGTGCGTGCTGCCCCGGGGCGCGGTGGTGCGCACCAGCTGCAGCATCGGCCTCACCTGCCTGCCGTTCGTTCCGGGAAACCCCGATGCCGTTTCCTGGGAGCAAGCCATCAAGATTGCGGATCTCGCGTTGTATCGCGCCAAGCGCGGCCGCAATGCCTGGCGCGGCTGGTTCGGCACGGAACACGTGACCCTGCTCCAGTCGGCCACGCAGCAGTCGGTCATCTCGGCCGTCGAGTCGAACGTGGACGGGCTCATCGCCAACGGCGTGATCATCGAGCACATGTCCACGCTCGGCAGCGACGACACGGTGAACTCGCTGCGTATACTTCGCGAAGCCCGCTGAACCAGAGATATTTTCCGGAAGCCACACAACAGGACCCGCCGACAACCAGGTTCAAGCATGGAAGCCGACTTCGCCCGATCACTGCCCGACCTTGCGCTCATCGTCCGCCGCGATGGCATCGTGCTCTCCTGCGTGGGCGGCCAGGCGGTGCGCGGCCTCGACGCCATCGAGCAGCAGATCCCCGGCAGTCACGTGAGCGCGCTGTGGCCGGAGTCGATTTCCGGACACGTGCTGCAGACCATCCGCCGCATACTCAAGACCCGCAAGAGCGCGCAACAGCGCTACCAGGAAGGCGAGCTGTCGCTCGAGATGCGCTTCCAGGTGCAGGGCTTCGACCGCGTGCTGATCGTGTGTCGCGATCTCGGCCAGGGCACGAGCAGCAACGACTCCGGCCTGTACCCGCAGAATGCGAGCGCCATGCTGCCGCATCGCGACGGCTTCGAGAAATCCCTGCGCATGGCGCTCGACATGGCCGCGCTGCGCGAAGACACGGTGGGCGTGGCCTTGATCCACATCGGTGGCTACGTCACCTATCAACGCGTGTTCGACTCGGCGTTGGCCAACCGGCTGCTCGAATCGGCGGCGAAGGTGATCGCCGAGAACCTGCCGGAAGGACGCCTCAACCTGCCGCGCATCGCGCGCGTCTCCGACGACGTCATCGGCGTGCTGCTGACCGACCTGCGCGCGCGTTCCGAGGCCGATGCCGCCATCGGCGCCATCATGAAGGCGCTTAAATTCCCGGCGGACATCGACGGGCAGATCTTCCAGCTCGCGCCCCAGGCCGGCGTGACGCTGTCGCGCACCGACGGCGAACGCGCGGTCGAGCTCATCGAGCGTGCCCTGACCGCGCTCGATTCCGGGCGCCGCCAGGGCGAAGACCGGCTGATCACGTTCTACTCGGACACGCTGCGCATCGCCTCGCTGACGCGACTCGACTGGCAGCAGGAACTTGCGCAGGCCATCCAGAAAGACGAACTCGAGCTGCACTACCAGCCGCGCCTGACGCTCGCGAATCGCGAAATCGTCGCGCTCGAGGCCTTGCTGCGCTGGCCACACAAGATTCGCGGGCTCGTGCCCACGTCCGAGTTCCTGCCCATCGCCGAGCTGTCCGGCCTTTCGGTGCAGCTCGGCCGCTGGGTGTTGCGCCGCGCGTGCCGCGACCTGGCCACGCTCGCCGAATGGGGCTACCCCAACCTGCGCGTCTCGGTGAACGTCGGACGCCAGTATCTTTCCGCGGAAAGCCTGGCCGAGGACGTGGCCTCCGCCGCGCGTGAAGCCGGCATCGAGCCGTCGCGGCTCGACCTCGAGATCACCGAGCAGATGCTGTCGACCGGACGCAGCGGCCTCGCCGCCCTGCATCAGCTGCGCGGCCAGGGCGTGCGCGTGTTCATCGACGACTTCGGTACCGGCTACGTGTCGCTGGGCAAGATGCGCAACTCACCGCTCGATGGAATTCTCATCGACCGCTCGTTCGTCGAAGAGGTGGGCCACGACCACGAAGCCCGCGCGGTGTGCCGCGCGGCCATCGCGCTCGGTCATGCCTTCGGTCTGCGCATCGTCGCCGAAGGCATCGAGACCGAGGCCCAGGCCCAGTTCCTGGTCGCCGAACAGTGCCACGAAGGTCAGGGACATCTGTTCTGCGCCGCGACACCGCTCGCCAATCTGCGCGAACGGGTGCTCGCGGGCAAGGATGCGCCCGCCGCCGCCGGACGCGCCGCGCGCCGCTGAGCGGCAGATGACAGAACGCGCCGGGTTGACAGAACGCACACATTTGACCGGCCCTTATTAGACGGGCGTCACACTTCGCGCGTGCGCGAAGTCACACACGCACGGTGCCGAACTGCCCCCTCCTCTTTTAATGGTGCCGTCCGCGCAAGTGGACTGGGGCCACAAAGGGGCGATTCGTCGATGACCAAAGGCGTGATTCCGGTGACCGTGCTCGCCACGGCGGCACTGGCGATACTCTCTTCCTGTTCCACCGGCAGCCCGGGCCTGACCGAGGCGCCGGTCGCCGCGAACGTTCCGTCCGCGGCTCCGTCCACCGCGGGCGCGGCGCAGAGTTACATCGTCGAGGCCGGCAGCGCCGAGCTGGCCGCGCAGGCCGTGCAGGCGGCTGGCGGCCGCATCGTCTCGCGCCTGGGCGTCATCGACGCCGTCGAGGCCAGCCTTTCCGATTCGCAATACGCGCGCGTGCAGAGCACGCCCGGCGTCAAGCAGGTCACGGTCAATGCCGTGGTGATGACCCAGGCGGCGGCCGACGTGCGCGACAGCTTCAATACCAGCTCGTTCGCCAACAACGACGGCTCGCATCGCTGGTGGGGCGACTGGGCCGAGCAGAACGACGACGGCTCACCGTACGGCGGCAAGATTTCCATCGGCTGGTACGAGCGCGGCGGCAATCGCATGATCGTGAGCAGCAATGGCGCGATCTGGCGCCGAGCCGCCACACCGTCGAACGCCAGCAACGTCACGCTCAAGCTCAGCTATTCACGCGCGGGACTCGAGTCCGGCGAGTACGTGTCGGTGCAGGCCAGCGGTAACGGCGGCGCGAGCTGGAGCGAAGTCGGCCGCATCAGCGGCGCCGGCACCGACTACGGGTTCACCACGCGCAGCTACAACATCACGGCCTATCGCGGCCGGAACACGGCCATACGCTTCGTCGGCTCGATGAACCAGGGCTTCCCCGGCGACTATGTCGATCTGGATGACGTCACCATCACCTACAACACCTCGTACGGCGAAGGCGATCCGGTCCCGGTCGACGTGAATGCCAAGAACCTGCATGCGCGCGGCAATCGCGGCCGCGACATCGGCGTGGCGGTGATCGACACCGGCTACTGGAAGCTCGACTCTCTGGACAAGGACACCGCCGGCAATGGCCGCGTGGGCGCGCAGTACGATGCGATCAACGGCGTGCAGGTGAGCAATTGGGCGCCCGTGTCAACCGACACCACCGGGCACGGCACGCACGTGACCAGCCTGATTGCCAGCAGCCGCAGGAATTCCCGCGGTGAGTACTTCGGCGTGGCACCCGACGCCCGCATCATCTCGATCAAGGCATTCGGCGAAAACGGCACCAGCACCTACGCGACGGTGATCCGGGCCATCGACTGGGCGATCACCAACCGCTATCCGTACGCCATCCGTGTCATCAATCTGTCGCTAGGGGCCCCGGCGCGTTCGCGCTATTGGGACGATCCGCTCAATAAAGCCGTGATGCGCGCGTGGCAATCCGGCATTGTCGTCGTCGTATCAGCGGGCAATAGCGGACCGCTGCCGCAGACCGTGGGCGTACCGGGCAACGTGCCGTACGTCATCACGGTCGGCGCGATGACCGACAACTACACCAATAACAATAACGACGACCGCCTGGCCTCGTTCTCCTCCACCGGTCCGACCTTCGAAGGCTTCGTGAAGCCCGATCTCGTCGCGCCCGGCGGCCATGTCTGGGGCTTCATGGCGACGTATCAGAAAATCGCCGTGGACCATCCCACCTACATGAACAACGGCGATTTCTTCACCATGTCGGGCACGTCGCAGGCAGCGGCGGTGGTGTCGGGCGTCGCCGCACTGGTGCTGTACCAGAATCCCGGTCTCACGCCCGATCAGGTGAAGTGCCGCATCATGGCCAGCGGCCGGCCCGCGGTGGACAACCACGGCAAGCTCGCCTACAGCGTGCTGCAGCAGGGTGCCGGTCTGGTCGATGCCGAACGCGCGGTGTATGGCACCGCGAGCAACTGCGCCAACCAGGGCCTGGACATCCATGCCGACCTCTCGGGCACGCATCACTACATGGGCAGCGTGCGCCAGCGCGCCGACGGCACGTTCACCGTCAGCACCCCCAACGGCCCGCTGAACGACCAGGGATATCTCTGGGACCAAGGCTATCTGTGGCAGAACGGTTACCTGTGGTCGAACGGCTACCTGTGGCCCGCGGGTTACCTGTGGTCGAACGGCTATCTGTGGCCCGCGGGCTATGACATCCCCTGGGTGGGCGGCTACCCGGCGAACATCGGCACATCGGCGAGCACCTCGAGCTCGATGTCCATCAACTTCTGGGTCAACCAGGAATAACGACCGCCAAGAGTCAGGACGACAAGAAGAAGAATCCGCGGGGGCCGGAGAGATCCGGCCCCTGTTTTTTTTGTCGCCGGACACGCGCCCGACCGGCGCGTCACATCGACGTGCGCACCTGCCACAGTTCGGGGAAGAACTTCAGCTCGAGTGCCTTGGCGAGATAGGACACACCGCCCGTGCCGCCGGTGCCCGGCTTGTAGCCGATGATGCGCTCGACGGTCTTGAGGTGATGGAAACGCCAGAGCTGGAACTTCTGGTCGAGGTCGGTGAGACGCTCCGCCAGCTCGTAGAGGTCCCAATCCTTTTCCGCATTGTGATACACGGCCAGCCAGGCCGCGGTCACCGCCTTGGATGCCGTGTAGGGTTCGGAGAAATCCCGCTCGATGAGCGCTTCGGGGATTCCATACCCGCGGCGCGAGAGCAGGCGCAGCACTTCATCGTAGATGGAGGGGGCGTTGAGCGCGCGCTCGAGCCGTTCGTAGCTCACCGGGTCGCGCTTCTGCACGGCGATGACCTCGCGATTCTTGTTGCCGAGCATGAACTCCAGGAGCCGGTATTGATACGACTGGAATCCGGACGACCGCCCCAGCGTATTGCGGAACGCTGAGTACTCGAATGGGGTGAGCGTCGATAGCACGCTCCACGCGCCGAGCAGTTCCTCCTGCAACCGCGAAATGCGCGCCAGCATCTTGAACGAAGGATCGAGATCGTCGCGGCGCACGTGATCGAACACGTGCTCGAGCTCGTGGATGAAGAGCCGCATCCACAATTCCGACACCTGGTGGACGATGATGAACAGCATCTCGTCCTGCTCGATGGAATTGGGCTTCTGGGCGTCAAGCAGCTTGTCGAGCTGCAGGTATTCGCCATAGGACTTCGAGGTGCCGAGATCCCAGTGCACCGCCTCGTTCTGCAGATCGACCTTGTTCTCAGCCATGTTCTTCCATTGAAATGCCACGCCAGCGGCCGTCGGGGCTCGATGTTACCGCGCGCCGCACGACTTCCCCAGCGACTTGCCCCGCGAATGGCCCCGCCATTGACCCCGCGAATCGTCGGCCGTGCTCGCGCGGCAGGCACGGCCTCATGTGCAGAGTCATCGGTCGGAGAAAACCCAGCGCGGTACGTGGCGCCAGCCTTGCAGCAGCTCGCGATCGAGCGCGCGCCAATCCGGGCAGTGGCGCTCGACCGCCCGCCAGAACCGCGCGGAATGGTTCATGTGCGCCACGTGCGACAGCTCATGGATGATGAGGTACTCGACCACCTCCCACCGCTGGAACAACAGGCAGCAATTGAGGCTGATGGTGCCGCGCGCCGAACAGCTTCCCCAGCGCGAGCGCTGTCGGCGGATCGACACCCGGGAATACGCCACCTTCATGGCCGAGGCCAGCGTGGCGACCCGCCCCTCGAGCCGTTCGCGCGCGGCGCGCATCAGCCAGGCACGCAATGCCGGCCGCGCGTTCGCCTCCGGCGCGCCCTGGATGTGCAACAGGCGCTCGCCGCCTCCGCCGCGCTCGAGGATGCGCGGATTGCCGCTGCCGCCCGCGACCCGCACGTGGACAGTCTCGTTCGTCAGGCGCAGTCCGAAAGAGCTCGGTGGAAAGGCTTCCGGAGCCGGTCGGTTGCGCAGCGCCTGCTCGCGCTTCGCGTCGATCCAGTGGCGATGCGCGGCGACGAACCGTTCGATCTCCGCGGCTCGCACGCGCGGCGGCACGACGACCTCGACCCGCGCATCGGCATACACGCGCACCGAGAGCCGCCGGGCGCGCCGACTCTGTCGCACTCGAAACGAATGCCCGGCCTCCTCCTCGCCCGGGGGCTCGAGCAAATCGAGCTGCCGGGAATCGTCCCGGCCCTCGCCGCGAAGATCCTGCGCCACCGTGCTCACAGGCTGGCCGCGAGAGTGACGCCTTCGCGGATGGCGCGCTCGGCATCGATTTCCGCCGCCCGCAAGGCACCGCCGATGAGGTGCACCGGCCTGCCGGTGGCGGCCAACTCCGCCGCCAGCCCGTTCACCGGTTCCTGGCCCGCGCAGACGATCACGTGATCCACCGCCAGCACTTCCTCGCCCTGCTCCGTACCGATGTGCAACCCGTCGTCGTCGATGCGCCGATACGTCACCCCGGAGCGCATGCTCACGCCGCGGTGCTTGAGCGCGGTGCGATGAATCCATCCGGTGGTCTTGCCCAGCCCCGCGCCGGGCTTTCCGGTCTTGCGCTGCAGTAGATAGACCTGGCGCCCCGCACCTGCGTCGGTGCGCGTCGCGGCGCCCCGCGGCAGCAGGCCGCCGCGCGCCGTGAGCGTGCGATCGATGCCCCATTCCGCCAGATACGCCGCCGTTCCTCCGGCGCCGCGTTCCTGCGTCAGGAAGCCGGCCACGTCGAAGCCGATGCCGCCGGCGCCCAGGATGGCCACGCGTTCGCCCGCGCGTCGCGCGCCGGACAGCAGGTCCGGATAGCTGATCACCTTGGCGTGATCGATGCCCTCGATGGCGGGAACCCGTGGGATCACGCCCGTGGCGACGACGAAGACATCGAAATCCTGCGCGGCGAGCTCCGCGGCGCTGGCGCGCGTATCGAGCTTCAGCTGTACCCCGGTGAGCACCAGCCGCCGCGCGAAGTAGCGCAGCGTGTCGTGGAAGTCCTCCTTGCCCGGCACCTCGCGCGCATAGCGGAATTGTCCGCCGATCTCGTGCGCCTGTTCGAACAGCGTCACCCGGTGGCCGCGCTCCGCGAGCGTCGTGGCGCAGGCGAGTCCCGCGGGCCCGGCGCCGACCACGGCGACACGCCGCGCGGGCGCGGCGCCGCCGATGCGCAGTTCCGTTTCATAGGCCGCGCGTGGATTCACCAGACAGGTGGCGCGTCGGCCCTCGAACACCCGGTCGAGACAGCCCTGGTTGCAGGCGATGCAGGTGTTGATCTCGTCCTCGCGCCCTTCCAGCGACTTGCGGGGCAGATCGGCATCGGCGAGCAGCGGCCGCGCCATGGAAATGAGATCGGCGCCGCCATCGGTGAGCAGGGCTTCGGCGTCGCCGGGGGCGTTGAAGCGGTTGGTGGCAATGACGGGCAGTCGCGTCGCCGCCTTGATGCGCGCCGACACCCAGCCGAATGCGCCGCGCGGCACGATGCCGGCGATGGTCGGCACGCGCGCCTCGTGCCAGCCGATGCCGGTGTTCAGCATCGTGGCGCCCGCGCCTTCCATCTGCCCGGCCAGCCATTCCACTTCCGCACCGGTGCCGCCGCCCTCGACCAGGTCGAGGCCGGAGATGCGAAAGATGATGATGAACCGCTCGCCCACGGCGGCGCGCGTGCGGCGCACGACGTCGAGCGCGACGCGTGCGCGATTCTCCAGCGAGCCGCCCCACTCGTCGGTGCGCGCATTGGTCCTCGGCACGAGGAACTCGTTGATGAAGTAGCCCTCCGAGCCCATGATCTCGACGCCGTCGTACCCGGCTTCCTGTGCCAGCACGGCGCAGCGAACGAAGTCCGCGATCTGCGCGGCCACGCCATCCGACGACAGGGCCCGCGGCTTGAATCGATTGATGGGCGCGCGAATGGCCGATGGCGCCACCGCGAGCGGATGGTATGCATAGCGTCCGGTGTGAAGGATCTGCATGCAGATGCGCCCGCCAGCCTCGTGCACGGCCTGGGTCACCAGCCGGTGGCGTGGCACCTCGCGTTCACTGGAAAGCTTGCCGGCGAAGGGTTTGCCCCAACCGGCGCGATTGGGCGCGATGCCTCCGGACACCAGCAGGCCGGCGCCACCGCGCGCACGCTCCGCGAAATAAGCCGCGAGCTTGGGGAAATCGCGGGCGCGATCTTCCAGACCCGTGTGCATCGAGCCCATCACGATGCGATTCGGCAGGCGCGTGAACCCGAGATCGAGCGGAGCGAACAGCCGCGGATACTTCACGGCGGGATTTTAGTGCACGACGAGCCGCGCCGTCGCCTTCGACGCGCCGTCGCCTTCAGCGAGTAATGGTCGCCATCAACCTGCGGGCGAACGCGTACTCCGGTGCGATCAGCAGCGCACGCTCCAGTGCCTCGCGCGCGCCGAGGGCATCGCGCTGGTCGATGAGCGCCTTGCCGAGGAAGGCATAGGCTTCGGCGGCGCCCCACTCCGGCGTGGTCGAGGCCTGCGCGCGCGCCTGCTCGAACATCGCAGTGACGGCGCGCAGGTGAGCAATCGCCGCAGCCTTCTCGTCCGCCTTTTTCCCGGCGCGCTCGAACTCCGCCAGGGCTTCCACCAGCCGCACGCGTGGATTCCTGGGCGCGATCCTGATCGCATCCTCGATGCGCGAACCGATGCGGCCGCCGCCGAATGGCAGCGAGCTCATCTCGCGGCCCGCGAGCGTGCAGGCCGTGCCCAGGGCATAGGCCTCGGCGCGCTTCAGCTGATTTTCCGGGGCTTCATCCAGGCCGTACTTCACCACCGGCAGCGCCTCGAGCGCCTCGTCGACCTCGTCGTCGCAGTCGCCGATGGCCCTTCTGGCCTGCGACTTCTGCGTGGCATCGAGCACCTGGGCCAGACGATAGTGCGCCAGCGCGCGGAAGTAGGCACGCGTCCCGGGGTCCGCGCCGCCGCCATCCGCTTCGCCTTCGGAGCCCGGCTTGGGCTTGAGTGAGGCGAGCACCACGCGCAACGCGCGGGCGTCATTGGTGTAGTAGGCGTATTGAATGCGGCCTTCGACGTCGGCCCAGTCGATGCCCTGCGCCCGGGTGATCGAGGGCAACAACGACGAGGCGCCGGCCAGTGCCAGCGCCCCGATGAGTACCCAGGAGGAAGACCGGTTCGTCACAGTTCCCGCAGTCCCGAGGTAATGGGCATGCGCGCTGCCCGGATGCCGGGAAGGATACCCGCAATGAAGGTGAGCAGCAGGCCGTAGATGATGCCGGTGACCATCAGCTGCGGTGTGACCGTGAATGCAAAGGTGATCTGGCTGAAGGAAGCGAAGTTCATCGTGGAACTCTGCATGCCATTGAACGTGGCGTAGGCCAGCAGCCCGCCGATCAACCCGCCCACCGCACCGAGGATCACCGCCTCCGAGAGCACCGAGAGCACCACCGAGAATCCGCCAAAGCCCAGCGCGCGCAAGGTGGCGATCTCACGCACACGGCTGGCGACCGCGTTGTACAGCGTGTTCAGCGCGGCGAAGATCGCCGCCACGCCCATCATGATGGCGAGCGTCCAACCCACGTAATTGATGATGGTGGACATGATCTTCTGCTGGTCGATGTAGAAGGCCCGCTCCGAGAGGACTTCGAGGCGGACGCGCGGATCCTTGGTCAGCGTGTTCTTCAGTGGCTTCAGGGCGTCCGCGCTGGTGAGCTTGGCGCGAATCGACTGGAAGCTGTTGCCGCGCATCCACGACTGCTGGACGATGGGCGTGTCACCCCACACCTCGGACTCGGCGATGCCGCCGCCGTCGCTGAAGTGGCCGACCACCTTCCACACCGTGGTGCCCCAGCGCACCTCCTTGCCCACTTCCAGCCCGTCGTACTGCCGCGCCGCGCCGGCGCCGACGATGACCTCGTTGGTGCCCTCGCGGAACATCTGGCCGCTCTCGATCCGGAATTTCTTGCGCACCTTGGGCGCCATCGGCCCCACGCCTCGCAGCGGCAGGTTGGTGGTGGCATCCGGACCCTTGCCACGCAGGTGTCCGTCCACCAGCACGTACAGCTCGGGCGACAGTATCGGCTTGCCGCTGGCATCGCGCGCGATCCCGGGGGCGTCGCTGACCACGGTCACGGTGTCGGCGCCGAAACCGCTCGACAGCTCGTTGTTGGATCCGCCGCGCATGATCATCGCCACGTCTTCGGAGCCCGAGCCTTCCAGCGCCACCTTGAAGCCCGCGGCGATGGACAGCAGCGCCACCAGCACCAGGGTCACGCCGCCGATGCCGAGCACCGCCACCAGCGACGAGGACCAGCGCTGCGGGATGTTGCGCAGATTCATGCCCGTGACCGCTGCGATCTGTGTCAAACCACTTGCCATGTCTGTCTCCCCTTCCCCGTGCTCAGCCGCGCCGCAGCGCGTCGACGATCTTCAGGCGCATGGCGGACATTCCTGGCCACAGTCCCGTGATCACGCCGAAGGCCAGCATCAGCAGCACGCCGACCATGATCGTGGAGTCGCTCAGCCCGAACGACGGGAAATAGTCCTTCACCATGCCCGCCAGTCCCGACGACACCAACCAGGCGAGGCCCAGCCCGACGAGTCCGCCCACGAGAGTCAGGGACAGCGATTCGAGCAGGATCAATGTCAGCACCGAGCGGCTGCCGAAGCCCAGGGTCTTGAGCACACCGATCTCGTTGGTGCGCTCGCGCACCGACTCGGCCACCGAATTGGCCGTGACCAGCAGCATGGTGAAGAACACCGCCGTGGTCACCGACACCAGGATCATGCCGATGTCGCCCATCTGGTCGAGGAAGCGCTTGAGAAAGGCACGCTCGGTGGCCGTCTTGGTCTCACTCATGGAATTGGCGAATTGCGCATCGATGCGCGCGGCGATCTTGTCCGAGTTCGCCGGGTCGTCGACGCGGATGGCGATCATGTTGGCGTTGTCACGGCCGAACTGCAGCGACTCGTTGAAGTAGTCGTAGTTGAAGAACGCGCTGGCCTTGTTCATGCCGCTGCCCTTCACGTCGTAGATGCCCACGATGTCGAACTGCCAGGTATCGGTGCCGTCGAGCTTGCGCCAGATCGCCGAACGGATCGGGATGCGCTGCCCCACCTTCCAGCCGAAGGTGTCGGCCAGCACCTTGCCGATGATGATGCCCTGGCGATTCTGCTTGAACGCAGCCGCCTCCTCGGGCTTGAGCAGCAGGTCGGGATACACCTCGAGAAAAGCCTCGGGATTCACGGCCTGCACCTGGATCTGCTGCTTGCCGTCCTTGTACATGCCGCCGAACCAGTTCATCACGGTCGCCGCACGCACGCCCGGAACCGCCTTGACCTTCTCGTAGTACGAGATGGGGTTCGGCACCGTCATGTTGATCTTGTTCTGCAGCAGCAGCCGATCGGCGCCCGCGAGGTTCACCGCGTCGTTGAGGCTGGTGCGCAGGGCATCAAGCAGGCCGAACATCAGGAAGGCGAGCAGGATGGAGATGAACGTGAACACGAAGCGCAGCTTGCGCCGCGTGAGGTTCGCCCAGACCAGCGGTAACCAGCGGAACATCAGGAGGTCTCCCGTTCGAGGCGGCCCTTCTCCAGATGCAGGGTGCGATTGGCGCGCTCGGCGGCGCGTGGATCGTGGGTCACCATGACGATGGTCTTGCCGTGCTGCTTGTTCAACGCCTGCAGCAGATCGAGAATTTCGTCGCCAGACTTGCGGTCGAGATCGCCGGTGGGCTCGTCGCAGAGCAGCAGCGTGGGGTCCGTGACGATGGCGCGCGCGATGCCGACGCGCTGCTCCTGGCCGCCGGACAGTTCGCGCGGCTTGTGCTTCATGCGCTCGCCGAGACCCACGAGCTTCAGCGCCGTGTGCACGCGCTGCAGGCGCTCGGCCTTGCCCAGCCGCGTCAGCAGCAACGGCAGTTCGACGTTGCGCTCGGCCGTCAGCACCGGCAGCAAGTTGTACATCTGGAACACGAAGCCCACGTTGTCGGCGCGCCACTGGCCGAGCTTCGCGTCCGAGAGCCGGTCGATCGCCAGGCCGTCGACCTCGATCGAGCCCGTGGTGGGCCGGTCGAGACCGCCCAGCAGGTTGAGCAACGTGGTCTTGCCCGAGCCCGAAGGGCCCATGAGCGCGACGAAATCGCCGCGCGGCAGATCCAGGTCGAGCTTTTCGAGCACCGGCACCACTTCGCTGCCGCGCACGTACTGCTTCGCCACGCCGCGCAGGCGCGCGACCACCGGATCCGACTTGCCTGATGCCTGTTCCACTGCCGCCATGGGATCGACCCTCCTAACCAATTTCCTTGATCTTGATCCTGCCGCCATCCTCGAGGCCGGGCACCAGCGGCGACACCAGCTCGTCGCCGGAGCTCACCCCTGCCAGCACTTCCACCTCGCCCTCGCTCTGTGCGCCGATGGTGACTGCGCGCCGCTCGACCCGGTCGTCGCTGACCACCCAGACGAACGACTCGCCGTTGCTGCGCTCCACGGCCACGGCCGGCACTCGCACGCGCGGCCCCTGGGCCATGGCCGGCGCCGGCGTGTCGTCGAGGAAGCGCACCTTGATGCCCATGTCCGGCAGGATGAAGGGCTCGAGCTTGTCGAAGCCGATGCGCACGCGCACCGTAGCCTTGGTACGGTCCGCGGTGGGCACGATGTTGATCACGTGCGCCGCCAGCGTCTTGTCCGGATAGGCATCGAGCGTGGCCTCGACGCGCTGTTCGGGTTTCACGCGGTTGATGTAGGCCTCGTTCACGTCCACCTCGACTTCGCGCGAATCCATGTCGACGATGGTGGCGATGCCGGTGCGCGTGAACCCACCGCCGGCCGAGAGCGGCGAGATCATTTCGCCCGGCTGTGCGTCCTTGGAGATGATCACGCCGTCGAAGGGCGCGCGCACGTTGAGATCGTTGAAATCGTTGCGCCGGATCGCCAGGCTGCTCTCCGACACCTTCACCTGCGCCTTCGCCGCCTCGAGACGCGCGGCCGTGGCATTGACCTCGGCCCGCGAGGCATCGAGCGCCTGCTGGCTGACGAGCTGCTGGCGCACCAGCGCCTCGTTGCGCTCGAGGGTGCGGCGCGCATCGGCGAGGCGCACCTCGATCTCCGCCAGGTTGCGCCGTGAGGCCTCGAGCTCGCGCTCGGCCATGGTGAGCATGGTCTTGGAATTCACCGGATCCAGGCGCGCCACCACCTCGTCCTTCTTCACCGCCATGCCCTCTTCCACGTAGATCTCGAGCACGCGCCCGGTGACCTTGGACGCGACGGTCGACATGCGCCGCGCCACGACATAGCCCGAGGCGTTCAGCACCGAATTTCCCAGACTCGGACCGCTGCCCTCCTCCTCGGCGACCACGGTGGTGACCTCGGGAGTGGCGGCGCCCAGCCACATCCACAGCCCGAAGGCCAGGGTCGCGAGCACGACCACGGCGGCGACCCAGATCGCGATCTTCTTGCCGGAGCCACCCTGCGCAGGCTGCACGCTGCGATCGATGCGCAAACTGCCGAGGGTTTCGGAATCGAGAGCCATGTACGCTTAAGTTCCTGAAATGATTGGAGCGGTGCCCGACCGGACGGAAGAGTAAAGGAATTCGGAGGTCGGAACATCTGTGATGTGTCATGTCGGCGCGGTGAGAATCGTTACGCAGACTTCATCGCGCGGGGCCGTCGCCGCCGGCCAGTGGTTTGCCGGCGGATGCGGCTAAAATCCCGCTCCGGGGGGACACTGCATTGAAAGACAAGAAAAGATGGGACGCACTCGACGTCCTGCGCGGCCTAACCATCATGCTCATGCTGCTGAACCTCAGCCCGGGTTCCTGGGAGCACAACTTCGGCTTCCTGGTGCACGCCCGGTGGCAGGGCTGGACGCTCATCGACATGGTGGCGCCGGCATTCCTGTTCTGCATCGGTGTCGCCATGCCGCTGTCCTTCGAGCGGCGCGCGGCGCGCGGCGCGACGCGGGCCGATCTCGTGCGCCACGTGCTCTGGCGCGGCCTGCTGCTGGTCGCCATCGGCTTCTTCCTCAACCTGTACCCGCGGTTCGATTGGCAGACCGTGCGCATCCCGGGTGTTCTGCAGCGCATCGGCCTGTGTTACGCGTTGTGCGGCGTATTCCTGCTGTTCACCGCCCGGCGCCCGGTCCACGCGACGTTGTCGCTGCGGCTCACCCCCTGCGTCATCGCCATCGGCGTCATCGCGGTCTCGTACTGGGCACTGATGTATTTCATTCCCGTACCGGGCTTCGCCGCCCCGGGCTTCGCGCCCGAGGGCAACTGGACGTCCTATATCGATCGCGCCGTGATCGGCGTGAACCACTTCTTTCCCTACTGGCCGGTGGACGGCAAGGTGGTGTTCGATCCGGAGGGGCTGCTGTCCACGTGGCCCGCGTGCATCGACGTGCTGATCGGCGCGATCGCCGGCATCGTCCATGCGCGCGGACTGCTCGCCCGCCCCGCGGTGGGATTCGCGATCGCAGGCGCCGCGCTCATGGCGCTGGCCTATGCGATGTCACCCGTCAACCCGCTCATCAAGAACATCTGGACGGGCAGCTTCGCATTGTTCAGCGGCGGCTTCGCGCTGGCGCTGCTCGGTCTGCTGGCGCCTGTCACGCAGGCGCCGCTCATCGGCCGCGCGCTGTGGCCCGCGCGCATCTTCGGCGAGAATCCGCTGCTCGCCTACATCCTGGTCTTCCTGATCGCGCCGCTGATCGATGCGGCGTGGTTCGGCAGCGCGGTCGCTCCGGTGAGCGTGCGCAACGGCGGCCAGGCCTGGCTCGAACAGTTCTTGACGCCGAACTGGGCGTCACTGACCTTCGGGCTCGCCGGCCTCGCCTTCCTGTTCGTCATGCTGCTGATCTGCCATCGCCAGCGATGGATACTCAAGCTCTGATGGAACTGATCGACATTGGCGCCAACCTGGCCCACGACAGTTTCGACGCCGACCGCGATGCCGTGATGGCGCGCGCCGCCGCGGCGGGCGTCACCCGGATGCTGGTCACCGGGTCGAGCGAGGCGGTCACGCGGCGCGCCATCGAGCTGTCGCGCGCGCATGCGGGCGTGTTGTACGCCACCTGCGGCGTGCATCCTCACCACGCGGCGGATCTCACCGAAGCCACGCTGCCTGCGCTGCGCGCCCTGGCCCGCGAGGCCGAGGTCCGCGCGGTGGGCGAATGCGGACTCGACTACTTCCGCGACTTCAGCCCGCGTGAACTGCAACGTCGGGCCTTCGGCTGGCAGCTCGAGCTCGCCCGGGCCACGGGCAAGCCCGTCTTCCTGCACCAGCGCGAGGCGCACGAGGACTTCCTCGCCCTCCTGAAGGAACACGGCATCGCGCATGGCGTGGCGCATTGCTTCACCGCAGGCGAGAAGGAGCGCGACGCCTACCTGGAGCTCGGGCTGCACATCGGCATCACGGGCTGGATCAACGACGAGCGCCGCGGACTGCACCTGCGCGAGGTGGTCCGGGGAATTCCCGCCGACCGGCTCATGCTGGAGACCGACGCCCCCTATCTACTGCCGCGTGACATCCGGCCCGCGCCGAAATCCCGGCGCAACGAGCCTCACTATCTTCCCTGGGTGCTGAACGCGGTCGCGCGGGCGCGCGGCGAAACGCCGCAAGCCGTGGCCGCGGCCACCACCGCCAACGCGCGCCGGTTGTTCGGCCTGGATGCCTGAGCCGGCGATCAGCGTTCCTCGGGCGGCGACGCGTGACGCTGCAGGTGCGCGACGTTCATCACCCGGTGCCGGGACTTCCACACGTCTTCGAGAGTTTCCTCGACGTGCGCGCCGCTCATCTGCACCACGGCCATCGGCGGCTCGTGTCGCGGCAAGGCGAAGAAACTGTTCACCCGCATGTCGCGCCGCTTGGCTATTTCCGCGATCAGCGGCAGCACGTCCTCGGATTCGCGTAGCTGGAAGGTGATGCGCACGGTGTGGCCGGTGGGCTCGAACATCTCGACCAGCGCGCGGAAGATGTCCGACTCGGTGATCAGCCCGACCAGGTCCTCGCCCTGCAGCACCGGCAGGGCTCCCACCTTGTGCTGGCGCATGAGGCGCGCGGCCGATTCGATGGGCGCATCCGCGGTGGTGACCGCGGGCTGGCGCGCCATCAGCGAGCTGGCGCGCAGTTCGCGCCCCGATTGCGATTGCGCCAGCTGTTGCGCGGCATCGGCGGAAAAGGGATTCAGATTCGCCGGAAAGGCGTGCAGCACGTCGGAATAGGACACGATGCCAGCCAGCCGCCGCGAATCGGCCGGCACCACCGGCAGACGGCGGATTTTCCGCCGCGCCATGATCGCAGCCACCTCGGCGAGCGGCGTGTCGGGCGTCACCGTGACGAGCTCGCGGGTCATCCACATGTTCACGAACACGACAGCCTCCGTCTATTGCTGTCTATTGCCGTCTGGTGCCATCTATTGGCCCTGCGCGGACGCCGCCACGCGCGCACTGTCGCGCGGCGCGCGCAGCTTGACGGGCTCGCGCTCGCGCGAATCGCGCCGATAACGCGCCGGCGGCACGGCGAAGCGCCGCTTGAAGGCGCGATTGAACGCGGCCTCCGAGTCGTAACCCACGTCGAGCGCCACGCGCTGCACGCTGCGGCTGGTGGCACGCAGCGCCTCGGCGCCGAGCTCCAGCCGCCAGTCGGCGAGATACGCCATCGGCGACTTGCCGAGAAAGCGCGTGAACCGCTCGGTGAGCGCCGAACGGGACAGGCCGGCTTCCTGCGCCAGGACGTCCAGCGTCCAGTTGTAGGCGGGTTCACGGTGCAGCGCCGCGAGCGCGCGGCCGACGGCCGCATCACCGGCGCCGGCCAGCCACCCCGAGCGGCCGTCCGGCAGCGACAGTAGATAGCGGCGCAGCGTCTCGGCGAACAGCACTTCGGCCAGGTGCGCGAGGATCACGTCGCTGCCCGGCGTGCGGGCGGCGGCCTGCTCCAGCGCATGACGCAGGGTGTTGTCGAGCCAGTCGCCCGCGGCATCGGTGCGCAGGTTGATGCGAACCACGCGCGGCAGCCCCGCGAGCACGGGCTTGAGCAGCTGGCCGTCGCAGGCCAGATAGCCGCAAACCAGGCCGGTCACGGCGCCGCCGCCGCCGAGATTCGCCAGCGCGAGCTTGCCGTTCCACAGCGCCGGCAGCGCCTCGTGACCGTCGATGGGCGTGCCGCCCTCGCCGGCGCCCATCACGTGCGCGTCGCCGTGCGGCATCATGACGATGTCGCCCGCCACCAGCGGCGTGGTCTCGCCACCCACGGTCACGAAGGCCGTGCCTTCGGTCAGGTGATGGAACTCGATGACGTGCGTCGCGCGGGCACGGATGTAGGGCAGGAAGGCCTTGGAGGGTGGCGCGCACATGTGCCACGGCGCCGAACAGCTGGATTTGAAGAACATCGCACCGGAGAGTTTCACGGCGCGCAGCAGTTCGGACAGGGCATCCATGGGCAAAGTTTGCGGCAGATCGATCAAGTCTGCGAGCCCGCGATGCGCCGGCCCGGCAATTCTGGCCGGCCGGTCAAGAACCCTGGCGGTCCGGCAAAGCGCGCCCGCGCGGGGCTGCGCAGGATTCGCCGCGTCCGAACAAGGAGACATCTCATGCAGCAACAACCCCCTGCCCTGATCAATGAAGAAACGCTCAATGGCCTGTTAGGCCGCGCCATCACCGACTTCGGCGCCACCTCGCTGGCCGCGCTGGTGGTGATCGGCGACCGCCTGGGACTGTATCGCGCGCTCGCCACCGGCGGCGCGCTCAGCGCGGCGGAGCTGGCCGCCAGCACGGGCACGCACGAACGCTACGTCCGTGAGTGGCTGAACGCGCACGCCGCGTCGGGCTACGTGCACTATCTCGCGGACAGCGGCCGCTATCAGCTGTCCGCCGAACAGGCGATGCTGTTCGCCCAGGAGGACAGTCCGGCGTTCATCGTCGGCGGCTTTCAAACCGCGCTGGCCGCTGGCCGCATCGTGGATCGGCTCACGGACGCCTTCCGCACCGGCGACGGCATCGGCTGGCACGAGCACCATCCCGACATGTTCCCGGGATGCGCCCGATTCTTCCGCGTGGGCTATCTCAATCATCTGGTCCAGGAATGGATCCCGGCCCTCGACGGCGTACAGGCACGGCTCGAAGCCGGCATCCGCGTCGCCGACGTGGGCTGCGGTGTGGGTTACTCGACCCTGATCATGGCCAGGGCTTTTCCGAAATCGCAGTTCATCGGCTTCGACTACCACGCCGAATCCATCGACGCGGCCATCGGCCACGCCCGCGACGCGGGGCTCACCAATGTGCGGTTCGAAATCGGGCGCGCCCAGGATTTTCCGGGCACCGATTTCGGCTTCGTCACCGTGTTCGATGCCTTGCACGACATGGGCGACCCGACGGCCGCGTCGCGCCACGTGCGGCGTTCGCTGTCGCCCGACGGCACCTGGATGATCGTCGAACCCTATGCGGGCGATCGCATCGAGGAGAACCTGAATCCCGTCGGCCGCGCGTACTACGCCGCGTCCACGCTGCTGTGCACGCCTTGCTCGCTGTCGCAGGAAGGCCGCATGGGATTGGGCGCGCAGGCCGGCGAGGCACGACTGCGGTCGGTGGTGACGGCCGCGGGCTTCAGCCGCTTCCGCCGCGCGCTGCACACGCCGGTCAATCTCATCCTGGAAGCCCGGCCGTGACCGGTACCTCCGCCGTCTGACGCGGCGACGCAACCGCCCGCGGCCGGTTCAGGCGACCGCGATCGGCGAGGTGTGTATGTGCGGGCTGGGCTTGCAGGCATGTTTGATGCGAGTCCAGCCCGGCTTGTACCTGGAAACCGCGATCTCGAGCTCGGCGGCGCCGAGCTTGGGAAACTCCGCGGCCACGGATTCCAGCATCACGGTGAAGCGCGGCAGCCCCTTGGGAAATTTCGCGCGCCTGGTGAACACGATGCGGCCTTCGACCGGCGTCTCTTCTTCCTGCACCAGCGCCTTCACGCTGGCGATGCGATCATAGAGACCGGACTGCGGGTTCACGAAAGTGGCGCGCCGCGGGCCGTCCATGACCGTCCATTCCGTCATCTGGTCGCCGCCGAACACATTGCCCGAAACGTCGCGCATGTCGATCACCACCACGCCCCGGCTGGTGAGCAGCACGAAATCGAGGTGGTAGGCGCCGCCATTGCCATCGGGCACCAGCACATTGCGCAGGAAATCCGCGGCCCCGGCGGTGACGCGCGCCACGCGGCGCGCATCGCGACGGCGCAGCATCCAGAAACGTCCGCCGAAAAACCCGACCAACGCCACGACGATGACGCCGACGGCGATCAGAACGAGCTGGACCTGAGTGAGCCCGAAAGGCGGATTCAACGGTGTTCTCTTACCTGGCTGTCCCCAGCGCCCCGCTCAGCGCCGCGAGCGTGGGCTCGAGATCGGCGCAGGACACGGGACGCGAGAACAGTTTAGCAAGGCTTTCCGGCATTTCGATTCGCTGCCCTATGAGCGGCTCCACGATTTCATGAAATTTGGCCGGGTGCGCGGTGGAAACCAGCACCCAGCGGGCTCCGGCACGCTCCTCGGGGGCCAGGCGCGCGTACACCTCGGCCGCGGTGGCCGTGTGCGGACACCAGGCTTTCCCGTACTTGTGGAAATCTTCGGCAATGCGCCGGCGGATCTGTTCGTCATCGACGCTCTCGGCCCGCACCGCCTCGCGAACCTGTGCCACATCGGGAAACAGCGCGCGCAATCGTTCCATGTTGCTGGGCGAACCCACGTCCATCGCCGACGCCAGGGTGGCGACGCTCGGCCGCGGCTGCCAGCTGCCGGTGGCGAGGAAATCGGGCACGGCGCGATTGACGTTGTGCGCCAGCACGATGCGGCCGATGGGCAGCCCCACGGTCTTCGCCCACACGCAGGCCACCGAATTGCCGAGATTGCCGCTGGGAATGATGAAGTTCGGCTTCTGGCCGCTGTGCCGATGCACCGCGAGACTGGTGGCGGCGTAGTACACCGCCTGCGGCAGCAGGCGGCCGAGATTGATGCTGTTCGCGCTGGACAATTCGAAGCGCGCCTTCAGGCCGGGGTCGACGAACGCCTCCTTCACCATGCGCTGGCAGTCGTCGAAACTGCCGCTGACGCGGTAGGAATGCACGTTGTCGCCCCAGCAGGTGAGCTGGCGCTCCTGCGTCGGCGACACCAGTCCCTGCGGAAACAGCACCGACACCAGGATGCCGGGCCGGCGATGAAATGCCGCGGCCACCGCGCCGCCGGTATCGCCCGACGTGGCCACGAGAATGTTGAGCGGACGCGCGGAGGGCGCGCGGATGCGCGCCAGCGACGCCGCCAGGAAGCGCGCACCGAAATCCTTGAAGGCCGCCGTGGGTCCGTGGAAGAGCTCCAGCACCGCAAGCGTGCCGTCCTCGTTCACCGGATTCAGCGGCGCCGGAAAATCGAAGGCCTCGCGGACCACGGCGCCGATCTGCGGCGCGATCGGATCATCGGCGACGAACGGCCGCAGGAAGATCTCCGCCACCTCGGGCAGCGTGTTCGCCCCGGCGAAATCCGCCGGCGACAACTGCGGCCAGGCTTCCGGCATGTACAGACCGCCGTCCGGGGCGAGGCCCTGGGCCAACGCCGCGCCGAACGTCACGGCCGGAGACTGGCCGCGGGTGCTGCGGTACTTCATGCGCGGGTCTCGACCACGTGCGCGCCGGTGGAAGTGATCGGCACGATCCATTCGTCCGTTTCGTTACCGGCCGCCTTGAAGGCCGCGACCATCGCATCGCGGACCCGCGGCGCATCGGCATCCAGCGACCAGGCGAACATGGTCGGACCGGCGCCGGAAATGGTGCAGCCGAGCGCGCCCTTGGCCATGGCGCCCTCGCGCACGGCGTCGAACCCGGGGATGAGCTGCGAGCGCTGTTTCTCGATGACCACATCCTCGAAGGACGCGCGGATCACGTCGAGATCGTTCGTGTAGCAGCCCGAGATGAAACCGGCGAGGTTCGCGGTCTGCCAGATGAAATCCGACATCTGCACTTCTTTCTTGAGAATGCCGCGCGCCTGCTTGGTGGACAGGAACAGATGCGGATGCACGAGAATGGCGCGGATGCCGTTCGGCACCGGTATCTGCTTCACGCGCGGGTTGTCGATGCCGACGGTGAGCACCAGCCCGCCGAACAGGCTGGGACTGATGTTGTCCACGTGCAGCGAACCCGAGGACACGGCCTCGCCCTGCATGGCGAATCGCAGCAGTTCGAGCTTGCTCAGCGGGGCATCGAGCAGCGCGTTGGCCGCGACCACCGCGGCCACCGCCGAGGCCGCCGAACCACCCAGGCCCGAACCCAGCGGGATGCCCTTTTCGATGAAGGCATCGAAGCCGAAGCCCGGCTTCAGTGCTTCCTGCATCGCGAGCAGCGCGCGACCCGCCGTATTGCGTTCGGGCTCGCGCGGGATGTCCTTCACCACGCCGGAGGATCCGGAAATGGTCACGCCGGGCCGGTCGGTGCGGGTGACCGTGCACCGGTCGCCCAGCACGTCCACCGAGAAGCCGAGGATGTCGAAACCGATGGCGACGTTCGCCGCCGATGCCGGTGCGAACGCAGTCGCCTTGCGGATCGCCGCGCTCACAGGTGCGCTCCCAGATAGCTGCACACGCGCAGCAGGTCCGCGAACACGCCGGCGGCAGTGACTTCCGGGCCCGCGCCCGGACCCTGCACGATCAGCGGATTGCTGTTGTAGCGCGCCGTCGCGTAGCGCACGACATTGTCGGTGAGCGCGATGTTGGCGAAGGCATGCGTCCTGTCCAGCTCCGACACGCCCACCGCGGCCTTGCCATCGGCGGTGAGCCGGCCCATGTAGCGCAGCACCTTGCCGCGCGAGGCGGCGGCATCGAAGCGCTTCTTCATCTCGGCGTCGTACTTCGGCAGGCCGTCGAGAAAGTCGTCGATCGAGCCCTTCTCGAGCCCGTCGGGGATGAGGCTCTCCACCTGCACGTCCTTCATTTCGAGCTTCAGGCCCATCTCGCGGCCGAGGATGATGACCTTGCGCGCGAAATCCGTGCCCGACAGGTCGTCGCGCGGATCGGGCTCGGTGTAGCCCTTGTGCTTCGCGTCGCGCACGATCTGCGAGAACGGCGCCTGGCCGTCGTACACGTTGAAGAGATAGGCGAGCGTGCCGGAGAAGATGCCCTCCACGCTCACGATCTTGTCGCCGGTCTCGCGCAGGTCGCGCAGCGTGGAGATCACCGGCAGGCCCGCGCCCACGGTGGCCTCGTATAGATAGGAGCTGCCGCCGATGCGGCGCGCTTCCTTGAGCGACTCGTAATAGCCCAGCGGACCCGAATTGGCCTTCTTGTTTGGCGTGACCACGTGGATGCCGGCCCTCAGCCAGTCCGCGTAATGCCTGGCCACGCTCTCGTCGGCAGTGCAGTCGATGATGACCGTGTGCGGCAGGTGATCGACGTGCAGATGCTCGGCGAACTTCGCGATGTCGGCCGGCAGCTTGCTGGCTTCCAGCGCGGGCTTCCAGCCCGTGAGGTCGATGCCCTGCTCCGAGAGCAGCATCTTCCTGCTCGACAGGATGCCGCGCACCCGCAGGTCCAGTTTGAACTCCTCGCGCAACCGGCCGCTCTCGGCGGCGATCTGCTCGAGCAGCACCTTGCCCACGGTGCCGGGCCCGATGAGCCCGATCGAAATGGTGTGGGGCGAGAGGTAGAAGCCGGAGTGCACGGCGCGCAGCGCGCGCGTCGCCTCCTTGCCGTCGACCACCACCGAGATGTTGCGCTCGGAAGCGCCCTGCGCGATGGCATGCACGTTCACGCCGGCCGAGCCCAGCGCATTGAAGACCTTGCCGGAGACGCCTGGCAGGCCCGCCATGCCGTCACCCACCACGGCCAGGATGGCGAGATCCCGGTCCACCTGGATGGACTGGATCTGTCCCTCCTTGATTTCGCGGTCGAAGGCGGCGGCCACCACGCGCTGGGCGCGATCGGCCTCGACGCCGGGGATGGCGCAGCAGATGGAATGTTCCGAGCTGCCCTGCGAGATCAAGATGACCGAGATGCCTTCCTCGCGCAGCGCGCCGAACAGCCGATGCGCCGTGCCCGGCACGCCGATCATGCCGGCGCCCTCGACGTTGAGCACCGCGATGTTCTCGATGGAGGTGATGCCCTTGACGGGTAGTTTGGACTCGGGCTTCGCGCAGATCAGCGAGCCCGGTTTCCCGGGCGCGAAAGTGTTGCGGATCCAGATCGGAATGTCCCGGCCGATGGCGGGCGCCATGGTCTGCGGGTGGATGACCTTGGCGCCGAAGTACGCCAGCTCCATCGCTTCGTTGTACGACAGCGCGTCGATGACCTTGGCGTCGGGCACGCGCCGCGGATCGGCGGACAGCACGCCGTCGACGTCGGTCCAGATGTGGATCTCCCTGGCGTCGAGCAGCGAACCGAAGATCGAGCCCGAGAAATCGGAGCCGTTGCGTCCGAGCGTGGTCTGCACGCCGCGCCGGTCGCTGGCGATGAACCCGGTGATGATGAGCGTGCCCTGGAAGCCCTTGCCCGGCGTGGCAAGGTCCACGAGCTCGCGCAGCTTGCGGCGGGACTCTTCCCACTGCACGGCCGGCCCGAGCGGCCCCCACTCCACCACCACGCACTGGCGGGCATCGATCCATTGCACCGCGCCCGGCCGCCGCGCGCGCGCGCTGAAGAATTCCCGGAACAGTTTCGTCGACCAGATCTCGCCGTATCCCGCGATGAGATCGCGCACGTTCTGCGCCGCGGACCGGGTCAACTTGACGGTGTGCAGAATGCCTTCGATGTCGTGCCGGTCGCGATCGAAACCGGCCATGTACAACTGGCGCGCCTCCGGCGAGAGCACGGCCTCGGCGATGGTCTGGTGGCGCGCGCGAATTGCGTCGAGCTCGCCGCGCCAGGCGTCGTCCTGCGCCTCCGCGCGCGCGATCAGCCCGAGCAGTCCGTCGGTGACCCCCCGGCACGCGGAGAGCACCACCCCGAGCGGCCCGGGCGGCAGTTGTTCGAGGATTTGGGCGACGCGCTGGAAGCACTCGGCGTCGGCGACCGAGGAACCGCCAAACTTGTGTACGACCCAGGCGGAGGGGTCTTGGGCTGGCATTGAGACTTACGACCTGAGGAAGGGCAAAAAAAGCCCGGCAAATCTACTGGTTGCACCCCCGTACACGCAAGCGAATGGCCCCCGAATAGGCATATATTTCCGCACCCGCATGAGCCTCCACCGCCTACTTGCCCTGTTCGAGCGCAATCGCGAATCCCGCCTGCCCCTGGTGCTCTGCACTGTCATCAAGACCGGTGGATCCACGTATGCCAAGCCCGGCGCGCAGATGTTGATCGCCGCGGATGGCGAATATGCCGGACTGCTGTCCGGTGGCTGTCTCGAAGGCGACCTCCGTGAGCATGCGCGCGCGGTCGCGAGCACCGGCCGGGCCGACATCGTCCGCTACGATCTGCGCAGCAGCACCGACCAGCTTTTCGGCCTCGGCGCGGGTTGCGAGGGCGCCATGGACATCCTTCTGACCCGGGTATCCGAGGCCGAGCATTGGCAGCCGCTCGCCCACATGGCGGAGTGCGCCCGCGCCCGCAAGACCTGCCGCGTGGGTCTGGTCCTGGCGAGCGCGCAGCCCAACTACCCGCCGGGACTCGCCGTGATCGACGCGCCCGGCGCACCGCTGCCAGCCGACGCACGCGCGGTGGTGAACGAAACTCTGCAGCTGATTCAGCCGGCGGTCGAGCTGTTCGTCGCGGTACTGCCGCCGCCTGCCAGGCTGCTGCTCGCGGGGGCCGGGCCGGACGCGCGGCCCGTGGCCACTCTCGCCGACTTCCTCGGCTGGGACGTGACCGTCGTGGATCATCGCTCTGCCTATCTCGATGCCGCGAAATTTCCGCCCTCGGTCCGGCTGCGCGAATCGCGCGCCGCCGAGTTCGCCAATGGAATCGAACTCGATGAGTTCGCGGCCGCGGTGGTCATGAGCCACCATCTGGAATCCGACCTCTGCTACCTGCGCGGCCTGGCCCGCAGCCGCGTACCCTACGTCGGCTTGTTAGGGCCGGCGGCGCGGCGTGAGAAGCTGCTGGCCGACCTGGGGACGGACGCCGCGCAGCTGCGACCGCGATTGCGGGCGCCCGTGGGTCTCGATATCGGCGGCCGCAGTCCCGAGTCCATCGCCCTGTCCATCGTCGGCGAGGTGCACGCCGCGCTCTGCGGCCGCGGCGGCCGGCCGTTCAGCGAAGTGACCGGCTGAGCGGGCATGAGCCGCACGCTCGCCGACTCGCTGGCCGGGCTCTTGCCGCTGCTCGCCATCCTCGCCGCGTCCGGGCTCATCGCCGGCTTCGTCGCCGGGTTGCTGGGCGTGGGCGGCGGCATCGTCACTGTTCCCGTGCTCGAGTACTCACTGCGCTTCGCCGGCATCCCGGAGGAACACCGCCTGCACGTGGCCGTGGCCACCTCGCTCGCGGCCATCATTCCCACCGCGATAAGTTCCTCGCGTTCGCATCACGCGCGAGGCGCCGTCGATTGGCCGCTCGCCCGGCGCTGGGGCCCCATCATGGTGGCGGCTGCGCTTGCCGGCAGCCTGCTGGCATCGCATGCGCCGATGCCCGTGCTGGCCGGCCTGTTCGGCGGCGTGGCCCTGCTCATCGCGGCGAAGATGCTCCTGCCGCTCGATCACCTGCAGATCGCCGGCCAGGTGCCACGCGGTATCGGCGGCGCGCTGCTGGCGGCGTTCATCGGCGGCGCTTCCGCGATGATGGGCATCGGCGGCGGCACGCTGGCCGTGCCGTCGCTGAATCTCTGCGGCTATCCCATCCACCGTGCGGTGGGCACCGCCTCGTTCTTGGGCCTGCTGATCAGCGTGCCGGGCACGCTCGGCTATCTGCTGGCGAAGCCGCAGGTAACGCTGCCGTGGTCCACCGTCGGCTACGTCAGTCTCGCCGGCCTCGCGGTGATCGGCCCGGCCGCGATGCTCACGGCGGCGCTGGGCGCGCGCGCGGCGCACTCGCTGCCGCGCCGGCGGCTGGCGCTGGCGTTCGGTGCATTCCTGTTGATCGTGGGAGGCAGAATGCTGTACCGGGCGTTGGGCTGAGCCTCGGCGCGCATCAGCTCGCGACTGCTCGCGTCGGCGTCGGCGACCGCGCCGCGGGTTGCGCCTCCCCGTACACCACGTCGACCGGTATCACCGGTGTCTGGCAATCGATCAGCAGGCAGATGCCGCGCAGCAAGTCCACCTGCGGCACGGTCAGGCGCGCACCGACGGCGATGACGCGCGCCATGCCTTCGGAGAAGCTGCGCTTGCCGGTGGGGTGGATTTGCGCCGCACCGGCGATGGCGGCGTCGAGCGCCGCGGGCGTCAGCGGAGTTTCGGGAAATGGCAGCCATGCCGGCGGCGGCAACATTCCCATGAGGCCGGCGCGATAGGCGTTGAGCCCCTGCTTGCCGGCGCCGAAGCGGCAGTGCGCGAGGCTGGCGTAGAGCTCGCCCACCTGCTGCGCGCGCTCGGGCAGCGGCACCGGCGGGGGTTGCGCGCCGGGCCTGGCCAAGCGCTTCTCGAGAACCCGGGTCAGCGAATACCGGAACATGTCGCCCGCGGCGACGGTGGGCACGAACGCGCGCGCCACGCCGCGCAGGCGCTTGCGATGCGCCGGCTCCAGAGAGTCGAGCAACACCAGCAGATCGGTCAGCAAGGGCAGTCGCGCAGCCGGCGCCAACGCTGCCAGGCGAGGGATCTGCGCCTGCGTCTCCTTGAGTAGTTCGATACCCAGCAACGGCGCGAGCCGCGTGAGCTGCGTGCGGCACCGCGCCGGCTCCGACGCCAGCATGCCCGCGATGAACGTGGCCTGCACGCCGAGGCTGTTGCCCTCCACGGCGCCGAGATAACGCACGATGGCCACCTGCTGCTCCTGGCCGAGGCGATCGCGCAGCACATCGGGCGGCAGTGTGCGTCCGCCGATCGTGCGCACGCCGCTCGCCACCGTACCGGGCGCGCTGGCGGCGAGCGCGGGCGTTTCGACGGTGGCGACCAGGCTGAGGCCGCCCACTTCTGCATCGTCCGCCGAGACCGCTGTCCCTGGTCCGGCTCCCTCCGCGACCGCGGCCGCAGCGGCACTGGCTGCCGCCGGCAGCACTCGCGGCACCGCTGCCGCCGCCGCGGCGAATTCAGCGGCGGTTGCCTGCTCGCCCCTGGCACGCGTGGCGAGCCTGCGACGCTCCTCGCTGACCAACGACCTGAAACGACTGGCCGTCACGCGGCTGTCGAGCGCGCGCACGCGCTCCTCGAGCGGCGGATGCGTGGCGAACAGCGAGCGGCCGAGCCGGGCCGCCCAGGCCGGCTCGCTGCCCGCGAAGAACATGTGCGCCACGCCCGCGGCGGACTCGTGTTCGAGGCGCGTTCCTTCGGCGCTCGCCGCCATGATGATGAAAGCGCTCTGCAGCGCCTGCGGATTGCGCGTGAACTGCACCGACGATGCATCGGCGAGATGTTCGCGACGGCGGGAGACCGCGGCCTGCAGCAGGCGGCCAGCCAGCATGCCGACGCTGCCGGCGAGGAACACGCCGAAGGCGGCGATCTTGATGCGCGCCGCGCCCTTGCCGCGGCCACGCGCGCGCATCACGCGAGCAGCGAGCTGCGTGATGACGAACAATCCGAACACCCAGGCGGCGAGTCGCATGTTGATCTTCATGTCGCCGTTGAGAATGTGGCTGAACTCGTGGCCGATGACCGCCTGCAGCTGGTCGCGGTCGAGCTTGTCCAGCGCGCCCTGGGTCACGGCCACCGCGGCTTCATCGGGCGAATGTCCCGCGGCGAAGGCATTGATGCCGGGCTCGTCGGGCAGCACGAACACCTGCGGCTTGCGGATGCGGGCCGCGATGGCCATCTCCTCGACGATGTTGAGCAGGCGCTTGCGCTGGAAATCGCCTTCGCCCGCCGTCACGGGTATGCCGCCGAGCGCGCGCGCCACCGCGCTGCCACCCTGGCGCATCTGCGAAGCCTTGTGCCAGCAGCCGCCGAGAATGACGGCGAGCACGATGAAGCTGGTGACGACGACCAGTCCGGGATCGCGCGCGAATGTGCGGACGGGGTCGCCGCCGAAACCCACCAGCACGATGAGATCGATGACCAGCACCACCAGCAGCAGGGCCGCGACGAAGCTCCATACCAGCCAGCGGGACTGGGTCTTCTGGGTCTCCTGGCGCTCGAAGAACTGGGTGGTCATCGGCGCGAAACTATCCGGAAATCGGGTGGTTGGCCGTGCTCTGGCGCACGGCGGACGGGAAAAGAATGGCGCCGGATGCGACCGGTTTAACGGTTGCACCAAGACCCTGCGCCGGCCTTGAGGCCATCCGGAGTAAGATCGTCGCTCATGAACCTCGAACCCCAGAAGACCGAATCCGAGATCCGCAACCCCGGCGGCACGGCCCGCGTGCTCGCCAGTCTGCTCATCCTGGCGCTCGCCGCGCTCAGCATTCTCGTGGTGCTCGACGTCATTCCACGCTCCGCCTTCGCGGAGATGGCCGGCAAGACTGCTCTGATCGCCGGCGTCTGCGTGGTCGCAGCGTTCGCCATCGGGCTGCTGTCGCGACGGTAATCGCGTGCACGACAACGGCGGCAGCGAGGCCAACCACATCCACGTGGTGGTGCTGGCCGCCGGCGCCTCCACCCGTTTCGGTTCCGCCAAACAACTGGTGCGCATCAACGGCCGCCCGCTGATGTTGAGCGCGGTGAGCCGCGCCGTGGAGCTCGCCGGGCATTCGGTCACCGTGGTGCTGGGCGCGGCCGCCGGCGAGCTCGCCCCCCTGCTTCGCCACAGTCCGGCCGCGGTGGCCGTCAATCGCGACTGGTCCGAAGGCATCGCCAGCTCGATACGCGAAGGCCTCACGCATGCGCCGGCGACGGCGGACGCCGTGATGATCGTGCTCGCGGATCAGGCGGCGGTCACCACAGAGGACCTGCGGCGTCTTGCCGGCACCTGGCGCCGCAATCCGGGGGCCATCGCCGCCGCGCAGTATGCGGGCGCCGTCGGTGTACCCGCGATCTTCCCGCGCTGGTGTTTTCGCGAGTTGCACGAGCTGCGGGGCGATCGCGGCGCCCAGGTGCTGCTGCAGCGATACACCGATCGACTGGTGCGCGTGCCCATGCCGGGCGCGGAGCTCGACATCGACCGTCCCGAGGATCTGCTGGCGCTCGAGCAGAGCGCCGAGCTGCGCCGCCGCCCGGCGGATAGTTAGCCGTCAGCCCGCCAGCTGGGCCAGCAGGCGCGCCACGGGATAGGCCAGTACCGCGGCCGTGCATGGCAGCAGGCACAGCAGCATCGCCGCCCACAGCTTCAGCGGTGCGGCGCGCGCCCGGCGCTCCGCGCGCGCGAAGCGGGCCGCCGCGCAATGCCGCGCCCGATCGCGCAGCACGCCGGCCGGCGGCAGCTTGAACTTCTCGGCGGCACGCAGCGCGCTCACCAGCGTGGCCAGCGGCTGCAGGCGCAGGCGCTGCTCCAGCGCGCGCAGCGCATCAAGCGGCTCGACACCCCCGTGCAGATCCATGATCACCTGCTGCCACGCGCGCCGCAGCGGGCCGTCCGGCGTGCGCTCCACGCACAATGCCAGCGCGGCATTCCAGCTGCTGCCGGTCTCGAGCGCGACCGCCAGGATATCCAGATGCAGACCCAGGTCGTCGAGCAGGCGGTGCTCGACCCGGCGCCGGGCCGTTGCCAGCAGCTGCGGCGCCCAGCCATAACCTGCGATGCCGAGCAACCCGCCGACGAGCAGTGCCGCCGCACCCGATTCGCGCAGCAACCACGCCACCGGCAGGCCGAGCAGAATGCCGGCCAGCGCCCGGGTCGCAGACCAGTG
>CAMLGF010000020.1 GCA_946479515.1 uncultured Pseudomonadota bacterium
GCGGCAGTATCCCAAGGGGTCAGGGCGCGGACTGTGCGGTCTTTCGCGCTTCGTGACGCAGCAGATAGAGCCCGGAGCCGACGATCACGGCCGCGCCCGCCACCGTGCGCCAGGTCGGCAGCACCGACCACACCAGCAGGTCGATGACCAGCACCCAGGCGAGGCCGGAATATTCCAGCGGCGCCACGCTCGCGGCCGGCGCCCGCTTGAAAGCTTCGGTGATGCCCCACTGCCCCACCGCGCCCGTGAGCGCGACGCCCAGCAGGATGAGGTAGTGCTGTTCGTGTAACGGCTGCCAGTCGGGCAGCGCGAGCAGCGTGGCACCGATCGCCAGCATGCAGGTCATCCAGAAGATCATCGATTGGGTGCTGTCGGTACGGCCGATGATCTTCACCAGCACCGATGACAGGGCATAACAGAATGCGGTGCCGAGCACCGCCAGCGATCCCGCCCAGCCGAAACCCGCGGTGTCGGGCTTGAGCACGATGAGCACGCCTGCGAAGCCCACGACAATGGCCAGCCATTGCGCCCGCGCGACCCGCTCGCCCAGCATGACGATGGACAGCAGCGCGATGAGCAGCGGCGCGATGAAGAAGAGCGCATAGGCCTTGGCCAGCGACAGTTCCTTCAACGCGAACGTGAACGTGACCATCATGAGCACCGAGAGCACGCCGCGCGCCAGGTGCAGCGGCCAGCGCACGCGCAGCAGCTGCCGCGCCCCGCCGGCGTACAGCGCCCACACGAACACCACGGGCAGTGCCGCGAGCCCGCGCAGCGCCGCTACCTGCGTGGCCGGGTAGTGCGCGGTCAGCAGCTTGAGCCCGGCGTCCATGAGCGAGAACGCGGCCACGCCGGTCAGCATGGCGGCCATGCCCGCGAGGCGGTCGTGCTGGATGCCGTAGATGGCCACTGTTGCTAGGCTTTGCGGGCAGCGGCGGGCAACTCGCCCGCGAGACCCATGGCGCGCTCGATGAACAAGCGCTTGGCCACGCCGGAGCGATTCACCAGGGGCATGCCGCGCTGGGCGAGCGCGGCCAGCTTGCCGCTGCCGCGCGCCAGCAGCCGATCGAAGGCATCGATGGCCGCGGCCATGAGCTGGTTCTCGCTGCGCCGCCAGCGTTCGTAACGTCGCAGGATGCGCTCGGCACCCGGGTCTTCACGCTGCGCCTGGCCCTCGGCGAGCACGTCGGCGAGCGCGGCGGCATCGAGCAAGCCGAGGTTCGCGCCCTGGCCGGCGAGCGGATGCACCACGTGCGCCGCATCGCCCACGAGCGCGATGCGCGACGTGACGTAGTGTTCCGCGGTGAGCCTCCACAGCGGAAACTGCACGCGCTCGCTCGCCAGCTGCAGCGGCCCCAGTACGCCGTCGGCATCCTGCTCGAGTTCGCGTTCGAAGGCCTCGGCCGACAGCGACAGCAGCCGCTCGGCGCGCGCCGTCGGCACCGACCAGACGATGGAACTGCAGTGCTCGCGCGGCTCGGCATTCAGCGGCAGGAAGGCGAGCGTGCCGTCGCCCAGGAATCTCTGCCAGGCCGTGCGCTCGTGGCAACGCGCACTGCGCACCATGGCCACCAGTGCCGTCTGGCCGTAGTCGCCGCGCGCGGCCGCGAGGCCGGCGAGGCCACGCACGCGCGACGCCGCGCCGTCGGCGCCCACCACCAGCCGGGCGGCCAGCGTCGCGTCGGCCAATTGCACCGTGAGCCCGGCGCGCGTCTGCGAGAGCACACTGACCTCTCCGGCGATGAGCCCGATGCCGGCGCGGCGCGCGGCGCCGAGCAGCGCGGCCTGCAGCACGGCGTTCTCGGCGATCACGCCCAGATCGCGTTCGCCGATCTCGGCGGCGTCGAACACCAGCGCATCGCCACCCCTGGGCGGCACATCCGCATGCCACACCTGCATGCGCTCGTAAGGCGTCGCCCGCGTCGCCGCCACGTCCGCCCAGGCGTCGCAGGCACGCAGGATGCGCTCGCTGGCGCGCGACAGCGCGAACACGCGCAGATCCGGACTGGCCGCGGCCACCGCTGCCAGGTCACCGGGCAGGCGTCGATCGACCACCGCGACGCGACGGGCGGCGAAGCCGGCGCGGCGCGCCAGCAACAGCGCGGTGGCGAGTCCGACCGGACCCGCGCCCACGACCACGACGTCGAAGTCGGACGTCATTCCAAGGGCAGGCCGCGCGCCAGGCGAGGCATGCGACCCGCGAAACCCCAGCTCACGCGCGACAGCGCGCGCTTGGCCGCGGGACTGAGATCGAACAGCAGCAGGCCGAAATTGCGCACCAGCCCCAGCGCGGGACGCTCGCTGCCAAAGAGTTTCACCAGGCTGTCGGTGAAGCGCGTGACGCCCTTGCGATCCTCGTCGCGCCAGGCCGCGAAACGGGCCAGCAACGCCGGCACCTCGCGCGCATCGTGCGACGCGCCGCTCTCGTGCGGCGACATTTGCGCCAGCATCTCGGCCAGGGTCGCCGCATCGCGCAGGCCGAGATTGAAGCCCTGGCCCGCGACCGGGTGCAGCGCCTGCGCGGCATTGCCGATGAGCACCACGCGGCCCGCGACGGTTTCGTTCGCGCGCGACAGGCTGAGCGGATACGTATGGCGCTTGCCGATGCGCGTCCAGCGCCCGGCACGCCAGCCGAAGGCCGCCTGCAGGTGCGCGGCGAACGCCGCGTCGTCCATGGCCATGAGCTGCGCCGCGCGCTCGGGCTTCACGGCCCAGACCACCGCATAGCCGCCGCCATTCTCACCCGCGCTCCGCGGCAGCACGGCCAGCGGCCCCGAGGGCGTGAAGCGCTCGAAGGCCTCGCCCGTCTGCGGTCGATCGGTGGCCGCGTTCACCACGATGGCCACCTGTTCATAGTCCTCGACACCCGCGCCGATACCGGCGCTGGCGCGCAGCACGGAGCCGGCGCCATCGGCGGCCACCGCCACGGCGGCATTCGCCAGCTCGACGGCGCCATTCATGCGGATCGCGAGTTCGACGCCATCGTCGCGCAGCGTGGCATGCTCCAGGTGCGCGGGCACGGCCACGGTGACGTGGGGCGCCGCGCGCAGCGCCTGCCAGAGCGCGCGGCCGATGGTGCGGTTGGGCACGACGTAGCCGAAGGCATCCACGCCCTGCTCCTGCGCCTGCAGGCGCGCCACGCCGAAGCGACCCGCATCGGAGACATGGATCGAGCGGATGGCGGCCGACTCGCGCGCCATGTCCTGCCACACGCCCAGGGATTCGAAGATCTGGCGGGAGCCATTGCCGAGCGCCGTGGTGCGCTCGTCGAAGCTCGGCTGGCTCGCCGAATCCGGCGCGACGCCCTCGATGAGGAGCACGCGCAACCTGGTCGCGCGCAGCGCCAGCGCGAAGCTGGCGCCGACCATGCCGCCGCCGACGATGGCGACGTCCCATTGCTTCATCGGTCGAGCTTCATGGCGGCAGGTTCATGCGACGGATGCCATGAGGCGCTCGATTTCCTGTGGCGCCTTGGGCACGCCGCTGGTGAGCACTTCGCAGCCGTCGCGCGTGACCACGACGTCATCCTCGATGCGGATGCCGATGCCGTGGAATCTTTTCGGCACGCCCGGCGTCCCGGGCGCCACGTAGATGCCGGGCTCGATGGTCAGCGCCATGCCGGGCTCGAACACGCGCCATTCATTGCCGATCTTGTAGTCGCCCACGTCGTGAACGTCCATTCCCAGCCAATGGCCGGTGCGATGCATGAAGTACTTGCGATACGCGCCCGACGATTCGAGCCGGGCCACCTTGCCCTTGAGCAGCCCGAGCTTCACCAGTCCCTGGGTGATCACGCGCACCGCGGCCTCGTGCGGCTCGTTCCAGTGATTGCCGGGCTTCACCCGATCGATGGCGGCGTGATTGGCCTCGAGCACCACCTCGTAAAGAGCGCGCTGCTCGGCCGAGAAGCGCCCGTTGACGGGAAACGTGCGCGTGATGTCCGACGCGTAGCAATCCACTTCGCAGCCGGCGTCGATCAGCAGCAGATCGCCGTCCTCGAGCAACGCGTCGTTTTCGCGATAGTGCAGGATGCAGCCGTTGGCGCCACCGCCGACGATGGGCAGGTAGGAGATGTCGGCATTGTGCAGCCGGAATTCGTGCAGCACCTCGGCGGCGATCTCGTATTCGCGCCGGCCCGGCGCGCAGGCCTGCATGGCGCGCACGTGCGCGCGCGCGGCGATGCGCGCCGCCTCGCGCAGGGTCTCGACCTCGGCACGGCTCTTGAAGAGGCGCATGTCGTGCAACACGTGGTCGAGAGCGACGATCTCCTGCGGTGGATGCCGCCCGTTGCGCGCCTGGGTGCGCAAGCCGTTCACCCAGCCCACCACGCGCTGGTCGAATTCCGGGTGCGTGCCCATCGCGTAGAAAACCTTGGTGCGGTTCTCCATGAGGCCCGGGAGGATCTCGTCGATGTCGGCGATCGGGAACGCATGGTCGGCGCCGAACTCGCGCACCGCGCCGTCGGGGCCGGCGCGGCGCCCATCCCAGGTCTCGCGTGCCGGATCGCGGTCGCGCACGAAAAGAATGTATTCCCCCTGCGGACGGCCGGGCACGAGCACGGCCACGGACTCGGGCTCGTTGAAGCCCGTGAGATAGAAGAAGTCGCTGTCGGGCCGGTAGGCGTACTCGACGTCGTTGTTGCGCAGGCGCACCGGTGCCGTGGGCACGACCGCGATGGAATCGCGGCCCATCTGCTTGAGCAGCGCCTTGCGGCGGCGCTTGAACTCTTCGCGGCCGATGGCGCGCGGCGGCGGTGCCGTGGCCAGCGCGAGACGGCGGGTTCCCTTGCTCCGGCCAGCCTTAGTGGAGGGACGTGGCACCGGGACCGGGCTCCTCGCCGCGCGCGGGCGCGAGTTCGACGAACAGCAGCTGCACACCGACACGCACGAACTCCACGACCTCGGCGAACGCGACTTCGTTCTCCTCGGTCTCTTCGCCGGCGTCGACACCGACGTGGGTGATTTCGGTCAGGTCGCGGATGATCTCACCGGCTTCGGTGGATACCGCGCCGGGATCGCCGGTGGTCCCGGAACCCAGTCCGTAAAGAAAGCCCTGGCACCAGGACGACAGCGCATCGGCGCGTTCGGTCAGTGGCGAATCGTCGCCGGGCAACAGCGGCTCGAAGCTGGCGTCCGCGCCGCCCAGCGAGCGGACCATGGCGTCGTACACGTTTTGCAGCACCGAGCCGCGCAAGGCGGCCTCCTCCGGCGAATCGTCGGGAAGGATTTCGCGCAGCCACTCGATCAGCCCGTAGTCCCGCGAGCTGCACAGCGCCCCCGCCAGGGTGCCGTGAGCCTCGGCGGGTTCCGGCAGCGCGCGCGCGGCGCGCAGCACCTGCTCGAACTCATCGTAAGTGGCGGTCGACATGGAGGAATTATGATGGTGGGGCGCAGGCGCCACAATGGAAACGACGCCCCGGCGAGGCGTCGTCCCGCGCGCAGGAGCGCCGGTTTGCCCGAGGACTACGCGTGGCCTATAGTCCCGCGCCATGAACGACAACAACAAAGCCGGCTTCAGCGCGGAACTCGCGCTGCTCGAACGCCGCATCGAAGAGCTCGTCGCCAGCGTCGAGGCTCTCAAGGAAGAGAACCGCGCGCTGCGCCAGCGCCAGGAAACGCTCGCCGCGGAACGGTCCGCGTTCGCGCAGCGCAATGACCAGGTGCGCGCCCGCGTCGAGGCCATGATCGGCCGCCTCAAGACGATGGAGCACACTGCGTGAGCGAGAAGGAGCCCACGGCCGTCACGGTGCGCATTCTCGACAAGGAATACTTCGTCGCCTGCCCGCCGGATGAACGGACCGACCTTCTCGATTCCGCCGAATACCTGAACAAGAAAATGCGCGAGATCCGCGACACCGGCAAGGTCGTCGGCGCGGACCGCATTGCGGTGATGGCGGCGCTCAACATGGCGAATGAACTGCTGCGGCTTCGCAAGCAGGACACCGAGTTACAGGGCAGCGTCTCCGGCCGCGTGAAGAACATGCGCGAGCGCGTGGAAGGCGCCCTGCAGCGCACGCGGCAACTCGATCTGTGATGTGATGGGGACATGAGGCGCGTCCCTTTTTTCTAGAAAATGAGGAATGTCCCCATTTCTTCCCGGTGTCGCCTCACATTCCTACACCCTGGTTGTAGTAGAGTTCATCTTGCGCTGCCTGGGGTGTTCGACAGCGGGTCGGGTTACCTCTCGACCGTAATGTAAACGCCCAGGGACCACGCCTTGCCGGCAGTACTGTGCAGGTCCGCCTCGAGCGGAAAGCCTTAAATGTCGGGGCCGGTCCCACCTTGTTGCTCTGGTTCGAGAGCAACGACTCGCACCGGCACTCGCGGGTAGCGCTTTTTCCCTTCTCCTTCGTGAACACGAAGCACGAACTGCGCGTCCGAATGCAGGCTCAGCGCCGCGCGCTGGCCGCAGCGGCGCGCGCCCGGGCGGCACACGGCGCCGCGCGGCACATCGCCCTCATGCGCTGGCTGGCACCGGGCAAGCGCATCGGCCTGTACGCCTCGCTGCCACACGAACTGGGCACGGCGCCGCTCATCGAACTCGCCCGCGAGCGGCGCTGCGAGATTTTCCTGCCACGCATCCTGTCGCTGCGGTCGCGGCGCATGGAATTCGTACCCTACGACGAGATCGGGCGCCTGCACGCCTTCGGCATGCACGAGCCGTGGAGTACGGAATTCTTTCCAGCCCGTTTTCTCGACACGGTGTTCGTTCCGTGCGTGGCCGTCGACCGTCGCGGCGCGCGGCTCGGACATGGTGGCGGCTTCTATGACCGTGCGCTGGCGTTCCGGCACGTGCGCCGACACTGGCGCGGCCCGCGACTCGTCGGCCTCGCCTATTCGTTCCAGGTGGTGCCCGAGATTCCGGTGACCGCCACCGATGTCTTCATGGACGCGCTCGCGACCGACAAGGGGATCTATGAATCACTGGCTGATGAAGACCGAACCGTCGACGTTCGGCATCGATGACCTGGCGAAGCAGCCGAAGAAGACCGCCATGTGGGACGGCGTGCGCAATTTCCAGGCGCGCAACATGCTCCGGGACGACTTCCGGAAGGGCGATCTGGCCTTCCTCTATCACTCCAGCACCGAGGTGAAGGGCATCGCGGGCATCATGACCGTGGTGCGTGCCGCGTATCCCGACCCCACGCAGTTCGATCGCAAGAGCGAACACTACGATCCGGCCGCCCGGCGCGAAGATCCGCGCTGGTTTGTGGTCGACGTGCAACTGAAACGGCAATTGAAACGCGTGATCACACTCGATGAGTTGCGCGCGCACGATGCGAAGGAGCTAGACGGAATGCTGCTGCTGAAACGCGGCAACCGGTTGTCGATCACACCGATCTGCGAGGCTCATTGGCGGTTCATCCTCTCGCTCGAGTGAGTGACGCGATGAGTGTCGATGTGAATCGCGAGCACACTCTCGATGACACTTGCTTGAAATTTGTCAACACGTGCGTATACTCGGCCTCGGACTAACCCGTAACCAATGGAGATGTGCCATGGCGAAAGCCAAGAAGAAGGCCAAGAAGAAAGCCAAGAAGAAGTAATTCTTCGGCCTTGAATCCGGCGAGCGAGAGACTCTCTCGCTCGCCGCTAAATTCGAAGACAATGCCCGCGCAAGCGGGCATTGTCGTTTCTGGGGCCCGTCAGGAACCCTCCACGATGAGTAAAGACACTGGAAAACAAGCCGCCGCGCGCGCGGCAATGGATTTCGTGAAGCCCGGTGAAGTGCTGGGCGTGGGCACCGGCTCCACCGTCAACTTCCTCATCGACGAGATCGCGGAACGGCGCGTGAACCTCGCCGGCGCGGTCTCGAGCTCCAGCGGCTCAACCGCACGACTCGAGGCGGCGGGTATCCGGGTGTTCGACCTCAACGACGTGGGCGAGATCGAGACCTACATCGACGGCGCCGACGAGACCAATCATCGCCGCCAGCTCATCAAGGGCGGCGGTGCGGCGCTCACCCGCGAAAAGATCATCGCCGCGGCGGCACGGCGTTTCGTCTGCATCGCGGACGAGGCCAAGCTGGTCGACACCCTGGGCGCCTTCCCCCTGCCCGTGGAAGTGATCCCGATGGCGCGCAGCTACGTGGCGCGCGAGCTCATGCGCCTGGGCGGCCGCCCTGCCTGGCGCGACCAGGTGGTCACCGACAACGGCAATCACATCCTCGACGTGCACGGGCTGCGCATCGTCGACGCCGTGTCGCTGGAAAGCGCCATCAACCAGATCACCGGCGTGGTCACCGTGGGCCTGTTCGCCGCGCGCCCCGCGGATCTCGTGATCCTCGGCGGCCCCAGCGGCATCAGCACGTTCTAGCGCGATACCGCGTCGGCGAGACGCCAACCTCCTGCCGGAAAGCGCGCCGCAGCCCCTGCTCGCTGCGGAACCCGCAGCGCCGCGCGACGGCTTTGAGGCGCAGCTCGCCATCGCTCTCGATCTGGCGGCGCGCCTCATCCAGCCGGATCGGGCGCACGTATTGCGAGGGCGTGCTGCCCAGCCGGCTGCGAAACTGGCGGCCGAAATTCCGCAAGCTCATGTTGGCCCGTTGCGCCAGCCGCTCCACGGACAGGTCGCCGTCCAGATTCTGGTGTATCCACACCTGCAGCGCCCCGAACACGTCATCGCGCAGCTGCGCATCGAGCGGACCGCTGAATTGCGACTGGCCCGCGGGACGCTTGAGATACATCACCAGCTCCCGCGCGACGGCCAGTGCCGTGGTCCTGCGCCAATCGGCTTCGACCAATCCCAGCGCCATGTCCATGCTGGCGGTCACGCCCGCAGAGGTGTACACGTTGCCAGCGCTTACTTAGTGGGCGTCATGCCACGGACATCGGATTAACGCCGCGTTGCGACCCGGTCCCCGCGATATTTCGGCCGCGGGGCCGCCGACGCCACCGCCACCTACATGGAATACACGCGCCACCAGCCCGATGCCTGACCGGACGTCCGCACCTGTCCGGTGTCCGGCAGCGGACAGGTCACGGGCCGCCGATCGACATCGCCGGCGAAAGTATCTCTTCGAGGAAATCAATTAGATAGGTCCATTGCCACTCATTGCCCCGGGGTCTGGCATGCCTCGTGCTCTACCAGTGGCATGACCATGCTGCTGCGCGACGTTTCCATCCGAGGTACGCAATCCCAGGACCGCGTGGTCGGCACTGCCGCCGATCGCAAGACCCAGGCCCTGAAGCTGCTGCGCCGCTACTGGATGGCGCTCGCGGGCGTCGTTGCGCTGTTGATCGCCATCGCCTGGAGCGTCAACGCCTGGTTGTCTTCGGAAAAGACCATCTCGCGCGATCGACTGCGCACGGCGGCCGTCACCCGCGGGCCGTTCGTCCGCGACGTGGCTGCCACCGGTACCGTGGTCGCGGCCGTCAGCCCCACGCTGTTCGCCGAGGCGCCCGGCATCATCGTGTACAAGGTGCGCGCCGGCGATTCGGTGAAACCCGGCGACGTGCTGGGTGAGGTGCAGAGCGCCGCGCTGACCAACGAATACGAGCGCGAGCGCGCCACCATGATCAGCGTGGAGGCCGCGCTCAACCGGCAGTCCATCGAAGTGCGCCGGCAGATCCTGAAGAGCGCCCAGGACAGCGATCTCGCCAAAGTGCAGATCACCGCCGCGGAGCGCGAGTACAAGCGCGCCGAAGACGCGTGGAACATTCACGTGATCCCGGAACGCGACTTCAAGCGTGCGCAGGACGACCTCGAAACCGCCAAGCTCAACTACGCGCACGCCGTGCAGACCGGCAGCCTGGAGAAGGACAGCCTGGAACTGGAGCTGCGATCGCAGCGCGCCACCCGAGACGCACAGGCGCTGAAAGTGGCGCGCCTGCGCGAACGGGTGGAGGCGCTGACGCTCAAGTCGCCCGTGGCTGGCATCGTCGCCACGCTGAGCCAGCCCGAACGCGCGCAGGTGGCCGAGAACGCGCCGCTGGTCACCGTGGTCGACCTGTCCGCCCTGGAGATCGAGTTCCTGGTCGCCGAGTCCTACGCCAACGAGATCCGCCCCGGCATGAACGCCGAGGTGACGCTCGACGGCCGCAAGCTGGTCGGTACCGTGGCCGGCATCTCTCCCGACGTGAAGAATTCCCAGGTCACCGGCCGGGTGCGCTTCGCCGAACAGCCGCAGGGCCTGCGCCAGAACCAGCGCGCCTCGGTGCGCATCGTGCTCGACGAGCGCGGCGACGTGCTCAAGGTGGCGCGCAGCGCCTTCCAGGACTCCGAGACCCGTTTCGTGTACGTGGTCCGCGACGACGAAGCCGTGCGCGTACCGGTGGAGTACGGCGCCGCGGCCATCGGCGAGATCGAGATCCGCAGCGGCCTCGAGCCCGGCGACGAGCTCGTGCTCTCGGACATGCGCGAATACAACGACGCGCCCCGCATTCTCATCGCCAACTGAGAGACGAACATGACGCGAGCGGACATCGGACTCATCTCTCCCATCTTTCTCGTGAGGGACATCCCCGCCACCCTGTCCTTCTACCGTGACCGGCTCGGATTCACGGTGACGCACCAGGACGACCCCGAGACGCCCGTGTTGGGCATCGTGCAGCGTGGCGGCGCGATGCTCATGTTCAAGGATGTCGGAGTGCCGGCCCTGCCAAACCTGCAGCGTCATGAATGGGCGCGCTGGGATGCCTATCTCTATGTGCCCGACCCTGATGCACTGGCCGTCGAGTTCTCCTCGGCCCAGGTCGAGTTCACTGCGCCGCTGAAGGATTCACCCGGCGGCTTGCGCGGCTTCGAGCTGCGCGACCCCGACGGCTACATCCTGTTCTTCGGCCGTCCCCAGCCCTCCACAACTTGAGGTATGACCATGCTCTCGATGACCCATGTCAGCAAAGTCTTCCGTACCGACCTGATCGAGACGCACGCGCTGCGCAATTTCTCGCTGGAGGTGAAGGCCGGGGAATTCCTCGCGGTCACCGGACCGTCGGGCTCGGGCAAGACCACCTTCCTCAACATCGCGGGGCTGCTCGAGCCCTATGAGAGCGGCAGCTACAAGCTCGACGAGGTGGAGGTCACGGACCTGTCCGACGACGCACGCTCGCGGCTGCGCAACGAAAAGATCGGCTTCATCTTCCAGAGCTTCAATCTCATGCCGGACCTGAACGTCTATGACAACATCGACGTCCCCCTGCGCTACCGGCGCATGAAGGCCGCCGAGCGCCACGAGCGCATCACCAACGCCCTCGAGATCGTCGGGCTCGCGGCGCGCATGAAGCACATTCCCGCGCAGCTGTCGGGCGGCCAGCAGCAGCGCGTGGCCATTGCGCGCGCCATCGCCGGGGATCCCAAGCTGGTGCTTGCCGACGAGCCCACGGGCAACCTCGACTCGCTCATGGCACGCCAGGTCATGGACCTGCTCGAGAAGATCAATGAGATGGGCACCACCATCATCATGGTGACCCACGATCCCGAGCTCGCCCGCCGCGCGCATCGCAACGTGCAGGTGGTCGACGGCCAGATCACCGATTTCAAACCCTACGAAGCGCGTCCGGTGGCGGTGACGGCCACGCCCCCGTTCGTTGCCGGAGCCTGAGATGTTCGGCTACTACCTGCGGCTCGCGCTGGCGAGCTTCAAGCGCAATCCCGGGCTCACGGTGCTCATGGTGCTGGCCAACGCACTGGGCATCGCGGTCTGCATGATCACGCTCACGAGCTATCGGGCGGCGGCCAACAATCCCGCCGGCGAGCGCAGCGGCATCCTGTTCTCGCCCTCGCTCGACAGCTGGGACCCCGAGAACTCTTACGAGCAGGACGACAAGACGCTCGCGCCCACCATGCTCACCTACCGCGATGCCAAGGCCCTGCAGGCTTCCGACATCCCGGACCGCAAGGTGATCATGTACAAGTCCGGCGGCATCTATTCGCGCGCCGACAAGGGCATGGACCCGCAGTATTTCGCCACGCGCATGACCACGGCGGATTTCTTCGCCATGTTCGAGGTTCCCTTTCTGTACGGCGGTCCGTGGGATGCCAAGGCCGACGCGGGCCCCGAGCCCGTGGTGGTGCTCAGCAAGGAGTCGAACGAGAAGGCCTTCGGCGGCACCAACAGCGTGGGCCGGACCCTGCAGTGGCAGAACCGCGAATTCCGCGTCATCGGCGTGCTCGACGACTGGGAGCCGATGCCTAAATACTTCGACGTGAGCAACGGCGCCTTCCAGGATCTCGAAGGCGCCTATGTGCCCTTCGCCTGGGGACCCATCCTCGAGCTCGGCAGCCATGGCAACACCAATTGCTGGAAGACCGAGACCATCAACAGCTTCCAGGACTTCCTCAACTCCGAGTGCATCTGGTTCGCCGCCTGGGTCGAGTTGCGCACGGCGGAGAAACAGCGGGCCTACAGGGAGTTCATGGACAACTACGTGCTCGACCAGAAGAAGCACGGCCGCTTTGCGCGCCCGCTCAACAACCATCTCTACGACGTCGGCGGCTGGCTGAAGCGCAACAAGGTGGTGGAGAACGACAACAAGGCCATGCTGATCCTGGCCTTTGCCTTCCTCGCCGTGTGCCTGGTGAATACCGTCGGGCTGCTGCTGGCCAAGTTCCTGAACGCGGCACCCGCCTCGGGCGTGCGCCGCGCGCTCGGGGCGAGCCGCCGCGACATCTTCTGGCAGCACCTCACCGAGTCCGGGGTGGTGGCCCTCGCCGGCGGCGTCGTCGGTGGCCTGCTCGGCGTGCTCGGCATCTGGGCGCTGCGCGCCTGGTACGGAAAGTTCGTTGACGAAGTCACCCGCGTACTGCCCTTCGACGAGAGAAATTTCATGCTCGTAGTGGCCATCGCGGTCGCGGCGGGCCTGCTCGCCGGCCTCTATCCCGCGTGGCGCATCGGCCGCGCGGCGCCAGCCTCCTACCTCAAGGTGCAATGAACATGGAACTGCGACCCATTCTCTCCGCGCTGCTGCGCAATCGCGCGGGCGCCATCCTCGTGTCGCTGCAGATCGCCATCACGCTGGCCATCGTGGTCAATGCCATCTACGTCACGCACCAGCGCCTGACGCACATCGGCCGGCCGACGGGCCTCGACGTGGAGAACATCTTTTCCTTCTGGGTCACCTCCTACGAGAAGGACTACGACTTCCTGGGCATGGTGAATGCGGACATGGCGATGCTGCGGCAGATGCCGGGGATCGTCGACGCCACGCCGATGAGCCAGATGCCGCTGTCGGGCAGCGGCAGCTCCACCCTCTTCTATTCGCAGCCCAACAAGAAGGGCGAGAACTCCCCGGCCAACTACTACCTGACCGACGACCATTCGGTGAAGACGCTGGGCGTCACTCTCGCGGCCGGCACAGCCTTCTCGGCCAATTCGGTGGAGTACAAGGACACGCCCGAACAGAGCTGGCCGCCCACCGCCATCATCACCGCTGCCCTGGGCAAGTCGCTGTTCAAGGACGAACCCGCGCTCGGCAAGACCTTCTACGACGATCAGGGCAATCCCATCCGCGTGGTCGGCGTGATTGCGAACATGCAGGGCTCGTGGGTGGGCTGGGACAAGGTGGATCGCGTGATGCTCACGCCGCGCATCCAGTCGAAGCCCTCCACGCAATACGCCATCCGCACGGCGCCCGGAGAGATCGACCGCGTCATGGCCGACGTCGAGGTGGCGCTGCGCAAGCGCGATCCCAATCGCGTGGTCGGCGAAGCGCAGAAGCTCTCCGAGGAGAAGGCGCGCAGCTACGCCGGTGATTCACTGATGGCGGTGACGCTGTCCACGGTCACCGGCCTGGTGCTGGTGTTCAGCGCGCTCGGCATCTTCGGGCTCGCCACCTTCAACGTGAGTACCCGCACGCGGCAGATCGGCACGCGGCGCGCGGTGGGCGCGCGCAAGCGGGACATCGTGCGCTACTTCATGACCGAGAACTGGCTCATCACCAGCCTGGGAGTGGTGGTCGGGTGCTGCCTGGCGCTCGCCGGCGGCTTCTGGTTGTCCACGCAGTTCGCGCTGCCGCGCCTGGACCTGTACTACCTCGTGGGCGGAGTTCTGGGATTGTGGGTGATCGGCCAGCTCGCCGCCTGGCAGCCCTCCCGCAAAGCCGCACGAGTCTCCCCCGCCATGGCCACGCGCAATGTCTGAGGCCGCAGTTTCCCCGATTTACCGTCGAGCGCCGAAAAGTGTCCGCCGTTTGCAACCCTAAACCGATCCCGGCCGTCTTACGCATGACCTCCGTGACTTCCAATGTCGAGGATCGCCTGGCAAACCGCACCGTTTTGGTCGCCGACGACAGCGAGGCCGTGCGCACGGCCTTCCAGGTCCTGTTGTCCCTGCACGGCGCGCGGGTGCTCGGCGCCTCATCTCCCGCCGAGGCCCTCGCGACCGTGCGCTCCCAGGAAGTGGACCTGGTCATCCAGGACATGAACTTCCGCCGCGAGGCCACCTCGGGCGAGGAAGGCATCGCGCTGTTCCGCGAGCTGCGCGCCCTGCATCCGGATGTGCCCGTCATTCTGCTCACCGCGTGGACCCACCTGGAAACCGCCGTGGACCTGGTCAAGGCCGGTGCCGCCGATTACATCGCCAAGCCCTGGGACGATGCGCGGTTGCTGACCACCGTGCGCAATCTGCTCGAGCTGCGCGCGGCCGTGGAGGAAAACGTCGCCACTCGCGCGCGGCGCGCCGAGGCGCGGGCACAGCTCGCCGAACGCTACAACCTGCGTGGCGTGGTCTACGAGAGCGAGGCGCTGCATACCGTGGTATCGATGGCGGCGCAGGTGGCGCATGCCGACGTGCCGGTGCTGATCACCGGGCCGAACGGCGCCGGCAAGGAAGTGCTGGCCGACATCGTGCACGCCAACTCGGCGCGCCGCGAGCGGCCCTACGTCAAGGTGAATGCCGGCGCACTGCCCGACCAGCTCATCGAAGCCGAGCTGTTCGGCACCGAGGCCGGCGCCTTCACCGGCGCCAAGGCGCGCGCCGGGCGCTTCGAGGCGGCCGATGGCGGCACGCTGTTCCTCGACGAGATCGGCAACCTGCCGCTCGCCGGCCAGGCCAAACTACTGCGCGTGCTGCAGACCGGCGAATACGAACGCCTGGGCTCGAACACCGTGCGGCGGGCCGATGTTCGCATCGTCGCCGCCACCAATCTGCCGCTGCGCGACGCCATGCGCGAAGGCAGGTTTCGCGAGGACCTGTACTACCGCCTCTCGGTCATCGAGCTCGCCGTGCCGCCGCTCGCCGAGCGACGCGACGACGTACTGCCGCTGGCGCGCTCCTTCCTGCCGGCCGGCGCGCGCCTCACCAGCGACGCCGAACGCGCGCTGCTTCACTATTCCTGGCCGGGAAACGTCCGTGAACTGCGCAACGTGCTGCAACGCGCCGCGCTGCTCGCGGGCACGGCGCCCATCACCGCAGCGGCGCTGAACCTCCCGGCCGTTTTACCCGCGCGTTCCGATGAGCCGGTGCTCGACCGCGCCACCATCGAACGGGTCCTCGCCGAGAACGGACACATCGTCGCGCAGGCCGCGCGCCAGCTGGGCATCAGCCGCCAGGCCCTCTATCGCCGGATGGAGAAACTCGGTATCAAGGAATCCCCGGGCCGATAGGGCCGCCGATGTCTCCCCAGCGATGAAATCGTCCATGGCCGGCTGGGCCACGCTCTGGCTCGGCGGCAACGCGCTCGCGGGTGTGTTCGTGCACCTGCTGGCGAGCCATTTCATCCCCGTGCGGTGGATTGCGCTCCTGTGCGCGGCCCTGGTGGTGATCGCGCTCGCCGCCTGGTCCGGCAGCGTGGTCACGCGCCACTGGTCCGGCATGGCGCGCGCGCTGAGCGACGGCATCACCAGCCTGCGCGACCGCGACTTCAGCGTGAGCGTGACGCAAGCGTCGCGGGACGAAATGGGCGAACTGGTGGCGGCTTACAACTCGCTGGGCGACAAACTGCGGGTGGAGCGCCAGAGCCTGTACCAGCGCGAGCTCATGCTGGACACCGTGATCCAGACCACGCCGCTGGCGCTGGTGCTCACCAACGCCAATGACCACGTGCTCTACAGCAACACCATGGCGCGCCAGCTCTTCAACAACGGCCGGCGGTTCGAAGGGGACCGGTTCGCGCCCTACCTCGAGGCCGCGCCCGCGCCGCTGCAGGAAGCCGTGCATCGCGGCGGCGATGCGCTGTTCACGCTGGAGCTGGCCGGCGAGCCGCAGGTGTTCCACGTATCGCAACGGCAGTTCCTGCTCAATGCCATGCCGCACCGTCTGCTGCTGCTCAAGCAGCTCACGCGCGAGATCAATTCGCAGGAAGTTGCCACCTGGAAGAAGGTCATCCGCGTGATCGCGCACGAGCTGAACAATTCGCTGGCGCCGATTTCCTCGTTGGCGCACTCCGGCCAGATCCTGGCGCAATCTCCCGATACCGCGCAGCTGGTGCGCGTGTTCTCCACGATCGAGGACCGCGCCCGGCATCTCGCCGGTTTCATCGAAGGCTACGCGCAGTTCGCCAAGCTGCCACAGCCGCGCATCGCCCCGGTGCCCTGGGAGGTGCTGCTGGAGCGGATCCGCGTGGTGGTGTCGTTCAATCTCTCGGGACCGCTGCCGGCAAGGGTGGCGAGCTTCGACACGGCGCAGATCGAGCAGGCGCTCATCAACCTGCTGAAGAATGCCCGCGAATCCGGTTCCGGCCCCGAGGACATCGAGCTGCACATCGCCCAGACCCCGGGCGGCTTCACCATCGAGGTGCGCGATCGGGGCCCGGGCTTCTCGACCGGGGCCCTGGAGAACGCGCTGGTGCCCTTCTACTCCACCAAGGACACGGGCACCGGGCTGGGCTTGACGCTGTGCCGCGAGATCGTCGAGGCTCATGGCGGCCGGCTGCGCGTTGCCAATCGGCCGGGCGCCGATCGCGGCATCGCCGGCGCGGCCGTCACGATCTGGCTTCCCGATGGTAGTTAGCCCACGGCGACACCGATGAGCTCCACGACCACCCTGCTACCCGCCACCGTCGAGGACATCGACGCCCTGCTGCCCATGGTGGAAGAGTACTGGCGCTTCGAGAACATCGAGGGCTTCGACCCGGCGCGCATGCGCGCGCTGCTCACGCGCGTGCTCGAGGACGCCGCGCTGGGGCGCATCTGGATCGCGCGCGTCTATGGCGAACCCGCGGGCTACCTGCTCGCGGTGTACGTTTTCAGCCTGGAACACCAGGGGCTCACGGCCGAAATCGACGAGTTCTTCATCGTGCCCCAGCATCGCAGCCTGGGCATCGGCGGCAGCATGCTGGCCGCGGCCGAGGCGCAGTTCCGCCTCGAGGGATGCACCAACGTCTCCTTGCAGCTCGGCCGCAGCAACGAGGCGGCGCGCCGCTTCTACCGCCAGCATGGCTTCGATGACCGCGACGGCTACGAGCTGGTCAGCAAGATGCTCTGAGCCCGCGGACAATCGCGCCTCGTCGCGACGCCGGCGCGCTTCGTCGCCACCTGAAACGCGGCACCCGAAGGGCCGGACAAACACGTACCATGCGCGGCACCGGGCGCGGACCTTCTCACACTGATCCAGGGACATGTACGACCTCTACATCGGCAACAAGAATTATTCCTCCTGGTCGCTGCGCCCCTGGGTGCTGCTGAAGGAATTGGCCATCCCCTTCCGCGAGCGCCAGGTGATCTTCGGCGCCGACGACTTCCGCGGCTTCTCGCCCACGGGCAAGGTGCCCTGCCTGGTCGACGGCAAGACCACGGTCTGGGACTCGCTGGCCATCACCGAGTACCTGGGCGAGCGTCACGCCAACGTCTGGCCCGCAGAAGCGGCGGCACGCGCCTGGGCCCGATCGGCGGCGGCGGAAATGCACTCCGGCTATTTCGCGCTGCGCGATGTCTGCTCGATGAACTGTGGTATCCGTGTCCGGCTCAAGGCCGTCTCACCGGCCCTGCAGCGCGACCTTTCGCGGCTCGAGGAACTCTGGGCCGACGGTCTCGGCCGCTTCGGCGGCCCCTTCCTCACCGGCGCGCGCTTCTGCGCCGCCGACGCCTTCTATGCGCCGGTGGCCTTCCGCATCCAGACCTACGAGCCTCCCCTGAACCCCGCGGCGCGGCGTTACGCGGCGCAGCTGCTGGCGCTGCCCTCGATGCAGGACTGGTATCGCGCCGCGCTGGCGGAGACCGCGCGCGACGAACCGCACGAGGCCGAGGCACGCACCGTGGGCGAATGGACCGCGGACCTGCGCGCAGCCGGTTAGCCGAATCCCGCATCGCCGGCGAGCTCGCCGGCGCTGGTCACGTTGAACCGACGACAATGAGGAATCCGATGAAGATCTCGCTGAAGTTCCGTGCATTGCTGCTGGCAACGGCCGTCGCGCTGTTCGCCGCCCCTTCCCATGCAGACACCCTGCGCAACGGCTTTTCCGTCGAACGGCTGCAGCGTGTCGATGCCGTGCTCGACGGCTACGTGAACGACGGCCGCATCGGCGGCATCGTCGCGCTGGTGCTGCGCGATGGTAAGCCCGTGTACGAGCACGCCGTGGGCTGGCGCGACAAGGAAGCGGGCCAGAAGATGACCATGGACACCATCTTCCGCATCGCCTCGCAATCTAAGGCGCTGGCCAGCGTCGCGGTGCTGTCGCTCATGGAGCAAGGCAAGCTCACGGTGAATGACCGCGCCGGCCGGTGGATCCCGACGTTCGCGCACACCAGCGTGCTCACCAAGGGCGAGAACGGCAGCTGGTCGCCCGTACCCGCCCGGCGGCCGATCACGATCCGTGACCTGCTGACGCATACGGCGGGCATCAACTACGGCCAGGAACCGGAATTCGCCGCGCTCTACGAACCCAAGGGCCTCGGCCCCGCGGCCGGCTTCGGCTGGTACTTCTCCGACAAGGACGAGCCCATCTGCACGACCATGGAACGGCTCGGGACACTGCCGTTCAAGGCGCAGCCCGGTGAGCAGTTCGTCTACGGGTACAACACCGACATCCTGGGCTGCATCGTCGAGAAGGCCTCGGGCGTGACGCTGGACGAATACATCCGCTCGCACATCACCGGGCCGCTGGGACTGAGCGACACGATGTTCTATCTACCGCCGGAGAAGGGCGATCGCCTCGCCGTGGTGTACGGCAGCGGGCCGGGCGGCAAGATCGTGCGCGCTCCCGACGGTGCGCGCGGCCAGGGCCACTTCGTCAAAGGCCCGCGCAAGAGCTTCTCGGGCGGCGCGGGCCTGGTATCGACGGCGCGCGACTACGCCACCTTCCTCGAGGCGCTGCGCAATGGCGGCGCGCTCGGCAAGGTGCGCATCCTGGCGCCGCACACGGTCAAGCTCATGACCACCAACCAGATCGGCGATCTCAAGAGCCCGCGTGGACTTGGTTTCGGCTTCGGGTTCGAGACGCACGACCAGTACGGCGTGTCGGGCATGGCCTCCGTGGGCTCGTGGGGTTGGGGCGGCGCCTATGGCACCTGGTACCGCGTGGATCCGCAGGAGCGGCTCACCATCGTGCTCATGCTGCAGATGATTCCGAACGACACGGACGTGCGTGACAAGTTCGACGCCACGCTGTTCCAGGCACTGATCGACTGACGGAGCCACTCCCCATCTGCTGGCAAAAGGGGGCAGGCCTCTCCCCGACCGAGGGATCGAGGCCTGGCCCCGTTACCTGGAAATGGAGCGCGAGCCCGTTGCGGCGATCCAGCGATCGATTTTCGCTTCCAGCACCTCGAGCGGAATCGCGCCGTCCTTGAGCACCTCGTCGTGGAAGGCCCGCACGTCGAACTTCGCGCCCAGCGCCTTCTGCGCACGCTTGCGAAGTTCGACCAGTTTGAGCTGACCGATCTTGTACGCGAGCGCCTGCCCCGGGATGGCGGCGAAGCGCTCGGCCTCGGACACGGCGCGCGTCTGCTCGGCCGGTGAGTTCGCAAACATGTAGTCCAGCGTCTGCTGGCGCGTCCAGCCCTTGTAGTGGATGCCGCTGTCGGTGACGAGGCGGATGGCACGCCACAGTTCGGCATCCAGCGCGCCGAAGCGCGCCACCGGGTCCTGGTAGATGCCCATCTCGTAGCCGAGGTATTCAGCGTACAGACCCCAACCCTCGATATACGCCGTGTCGCGCGAGAAGCGGCGGAACATGGGCAGATCGGCGAGTTCGCGTTGCAGGGAGATCTGGAAGTGATGGCCGGGCGCCGCCTCGTGCAGTGACAGCGATGCCAGCGCCCAGCGCGGGCGCGCCTTCAGGTCGTAGGCATTCACGTAGAAGATGCCCGGCCGGCTGCCGTCGAGCGGCGGGCCCTGGTACTGACCCGAGGATGCCGACTGCTCGCGGAAGCTCTCGACCAGCCGCACCTCGTAAGTCGCCTTGGGCCGCAGGTTGAAGTAGTCGGGAAGTTTCGGTGCCACATTGGCGCCGAACTGCTGGTAGGCCGCGAGCAATTGCTCGCGCGACGTGAAGTACAGGTCGTCGCGCACCTTCATCCATTCGAAGAATGCCTTGAGTTCGGGCAGCGTCTTCACCGGCCGGTCGTAGCCGAGATCCCGGGCAACGGCCCGCATGCCATCCTGGATGCGCGCCACCTCGTCGAGGCCGATCTGGTGCACCTGCGCCGGCGACAGCGAACGCAGGGTGTTGTCATGCACCTTGTGCGCATACCAGGCCGCGCCATCGGGCAGCGCACCCATGCCGAAGGTATCGCGGGTCTTCGGCAGGTACTCGTCGGCGATATACGCGCGCAGCCGCCGGTAGGCGGGAATCAGCTGCGCCGTGATCAGGTGGCGGAACGCCGCCGTCAGCCGCTCGCGGTCCGCGGCCGGAAAATCCTGCGGCAGGTGGACAATGGGACCCCAGAAGATGCTCTTCTGCGGGTCGTTGACGATGTTCGCGTCGAGCTGCGGCAGCACTTTTTCCATGAGCACGCGCGGCTGCACGATGTGCCGCGGCACCGCCTCGCGCATGTTGGCGATGGCCTGGTCGAAGATCGCCGGGCCTTTCGCCGCGCGCGCCAGCCAATCGTCGTAGTCCTTCACGGTCTTGAAGGGCTGTGCGCCCTGCCCCGAACCCAGCTGCGCGAACAGTTTCGCGATGTTGTAGAACTGGTCGATGGGCAGCAGACGATCGGGAAACTTCAACTCCTCGAGCGCCGATTCGCGGTTCAGCGTGAAGATGTCGTAGGAAAGGCGATCCTGGCCGCCGAGGTCCGCCGGCCCGATGGCCCGCGCCGCGGCGAGATATTTCTGCTCGAACGCGCGCTTCGCCTGCTCGAACTCGCTGGACAGGAAATTCGGCAGTTCCGCGTTGTAGCGCGGGTCACCGGCGAAGGTGGCGCTCACCGGGTTGAGCTTGAGGTTCTCCTCCCAGTAGTCGGCGTAGAGCCGGTTCAACTTCGCCGCCGCATCGGCGGGAGCCGCGGCGCGCGCGCCGGCGGCCAGCAGCAGACAGGCGAGCAGCATGGCGTGCTTCATCACTAACTACTCCCGGGCGCTCGCGCCGCCTCCGTAAATGACAAACCCGCCCTTTCACAGGAAAGGGCGGGTTTGTGCGTTGGCTGGGGGACTAGGATTCGAACCTAGGTAAACGGAGTCAGAGTCCGTTGTCCTACCGCTAGACGATCCCCCAATAAGCTTGGCCGTCTGGCGCGCAATATATCGAAGCTTAGCGCTTCGAGTACTGGGTTCCGCGGCGGGCCTTGCGACGGCCGACCTTCTTGCGCTCCACCTCGCGCGCATCGCGCGTGACGAAGCCGGCGACGCGCAGCGGCTTGCGCAGCTCGCCGTCGTACTCGATGAGCGCGCGCGTGATGCCGTGGCGGATGGCGCCGGCCTGGCCGGTGATGCCGCCGCCCGCGACCGTGACGGTGATGTCGAACTTGTTGGCCAGCTGCACGAGCTCGAGCGGCTGGCGCACGATCATGCGGCCCGTCTCACGACCGAAGAACTCGTCCAGCGGACGTTCGTTCACGGTGATCTTGCCGGAACCGGGCTTGAGGAAGACGCGGGCAGCGGAGGTCTTGCGGCGACCGGTGCCATAGTTCGACTTGGCTTGAGCGGGCATTGAGAGAGCTTCCTTAGATTTCGAGCTGCTTCGGCTGCTGGGCGGCGTGCGGATGTTTGTCGCCCGCGAACACATGCAGCTTCTTGTACATCTTGCGGCCGAGCGGGCCCTTGGGGAGCATGCCCTTCACCGCGAATTCGATGGCGCGCTCGGGATGCTCCTTGAGCAGCTTGCCGAGGGCGATGGACTTGATGCCGCCGATGGCGCCGGTGTGATGCCAGTAGATCTTGTCGTCGAGCTTGTTGCCCGTGACTTTGATCTTCTCGGCGTTCAACACGACGATGTGATCGCCCATGTCGACGTGCGGGCTGTAGCTGGCCTTCGTCTTGCCCTTGAGGCGCATGGCAATCTGGGTGGCGAGCCGGCCCAGCACCTTGTTGGAGGCATCGACGACATACCAGTCGCCGCGCGACGTCGCCGAATTCACGAATGCCGTAGACACAGTAGAAGACATCACTAACTCCAGCCACCGGAAGGACCCACTTGCCATCCGCCACGGGAAGCGGCGGTGTCTGTCGGGCAGGCCCCTGGAAAAAGGGGCGCAAGTGTACTCAACGAAACTTTCCTTTGCAAAGCAAAGATATGGGGCATTGCCCCTGCGCGCCGACCCTGAAAACCCCAGCCGCCCCGTGGGCTTATACTCACCTGCATGGCGCGTGGCCCCAACCTCGACACCTTTATCTCCGCGGCCGACCGTGCCTTGCGGGCCCTGCTGGCACCCCCGGCCGCCAGCCGCCCCATTCCCCCCTTTGCCCAGAACCCCGGACAGGGCGCTGCCCGGCGGGATGACACCCTGTCCGCCGAGGAAAAGCGGGAATCCGCCGCGCTGATGCGCGTGAATCACGCCGGGGAAGTGGCGGCGCAGGCGCTTTATCATGCCCAGGCGCTGTTCGCGCGAGATCCCAAGGTTCGCGAGTTCATGCTGCACGCGGCGCGCGAGGAGACCGATCACCTGGCGTGGTGCGAGACCCGGCTCGCGGAGCTCGGCGCGCGCCCGAGCGTGCTCAATCCTCTCTGGTACGTCGGGTCCTTCGGCATCGGCGCCCTCGCCGCGCTCGCGGGCGACCGGGCCAGCCTCGGTTTCGTGGCCGAGACCGAGCGCCAGGTGGAGGGACACCTGAAGAGCCATCTCGAAAAGCTGCCCGCCGACGATGCGCGCAGCCGCGCCATTGTCGAAGCCATGGTCCACGATGAAGTCGGCCACGGCCAACAGGCGCAGAGCGCGGGCGCGGCCAAGCTGCCGGGCCCGGTGCGCGAATTGATGCGGCGAACGGCCCGCGTGATGACGCATACTGCGTACCGGATTTGACGATTGCTTGTGACCGGGATCACGCTTGGTCCGTGGTCTTTTGCCCGTGATGGCAGTAAGTTATGTCATACAACTTAATGCTTGACGGCAGGTTGGGCGATCGATCGAGCAGGCAGCAAGGGAGAGACAGATGGAAGAGGCGGTCAAACCCCTCAGCGACATTCCGGCAATCAACCGATTCCTGAGTTATTGCCGTATTCGCACCGTGCCGTCGAAGACGGTGGTGATTCATGCGGGCGACCTGCCCGACGTCCTGTACTACATCATCAGCGGCTCGGTCGAAGTGATGGTCGAAGACGAGGAAGGCAACGAGATGGTTCTCGCCTACCTCAACAAGGGCCAGTTCTTCGGCGAGATGGGCCTGTTCCACGAGTCCCCATTGCGCAGCGCCTGGGTGCGCACCCGCAATCACTGCGAGCTCGCGGAAATGACCTATCCACGCTTCCGCCAGATCGCGGCGGAAAGCCCCGGCCTGGTGTTCGAGCTTGCGACACAGCTCGCCACGCGCCTCGACCGCACGAACCGCAAGCTCTCGGACCTCGCCTTCGTGGACGTCACCGGCCGCGTGGCGCATGCCATCATGGATCTGTGCGGCGAACCCGACGCCATGACGCATCCGGAAGGCATGCAGATCAAGGTGAGCCGGCAGGAACTGTCGCGGCTCGTCGGTTGCTCGCGTGAGATGGCGGGCCGCGTGCTGAAAGTCCTGGAGGACCAGGGCCTGCTGCGCGCCACCGGCAAGACCATCGTCGTGTTCAATGCACGACCCAAGATGAAGACCCGCCCCGTGGTGGTCCCCGTGCAGGGTGGCAAGGGCAGCGGCAAGGTCAGCAACTCGCGCGTCGATGACGACGAGGACGACGACGAAGACGACGACGAATAATGGGGACATTCCCGATTTGCAGCAAATCGGGACAGGCCTCGATGCGCAAACGCCCGCACCCGCGGGCGTTTGTGTTTCCGGCCCACGGAATCGCCCCCGCGGCGGAGTCATGCCGATGACGCGGCGGATCAGCCTGGTCCCCCGCGGATGGCGAACCGATCAGAGGGAGAATGACCATGCGCACTGCATCGAGTTTGCCGGCGGCGGCTTTGGTCGCCTTGTCCACGCTCCTTACCCCGGCAATGGCACAGGTGCAGGCGCGGGCGCCCAGCGTCAGCGGTCCCACGGCGCCACCCTCCCTGGTCCGCGCGGGCGTCACGGAACAGCTCACCGGGCATGTGTGGGCCATTCCCGACGGCTCCGCGTCCCTGGTTCCCAATGTGGGCATCGTCACAGGCTCGAAGGCCGTCCTGGTCATCGACACCGGCATGGGCGCGCGCAATGCCCGGACCGTGCTCGGCGAGGTCGCCCGGCTGGCCGCCGGCAAGCCTATCTACCTGGTGACCACGCACGTGCACCCCGAGCACGACATGGGCGCGCACGCCTTTCCCGCCGGATCGACCCTGCTGCGTTCCCGGGACCAGGTGGCGGACATCGCCGCCGGTACCGGCATGAATCTGGTGCCCGTGTTCGCCGCCCGCTCGGATCTCAACAAGGAACTGCTGGCCGGCGCACACCACCGGGATGCCGACATCGTCTTCGAGGGCGACTACACGCTCGATCTCGGCGGCCTGGTGGCGAGAATCCGGTCCATGGGAACGAACCACACCCGCGGCGACACCGTGGTGCTCGCCGATGGCGTGTTGTTCTCCGGCGACGTCGCGATGCGGCCGCAGCCCTCGTTCGCCAACGACACCGCGACGATCTCTCACTGGCTCGCGAGCCTCGACCGGCTCGAGGCCTTGCAGGCACGGCAGATCGTGCCCAGCCACGGCCCCTTCGGCGGCCCGGAAATCATCGCCGCCTATCGCTCGTATCTCAGCGCGATCGCCGCGCGCAGCGCGCAGTTGAAGAAGGACGGCAAGTCAGAGGACGAGGCCGTGCGCCTGATCACGGCGGAAATGTCCGCGCGCTATCCTGACCAGAATCGACTCGCGGGCGCGATCCGGGCGGGCTACCGGGAAGCCGCGTTGCCTTGAGATCTGCCGCGCCGCGGCCCGGCTCGCCGAAGCGCGCAGCTACCTCGCCGCGATGGCGGCACGCATGCGGGCGATGGTCGCCTGATAATCCCCGGAGCCGAAGATGGCCGAGCCGGCCACGAACATGTCCGCGCCCGCGCGCGCGATTTCGCCAATGTTGTCCACCTTGACGCCACCGTCGATCTCCAGTCGCGTCTGCAGGCCGCGATCGTCGATGAGCTTGCGCACGGCACGCACCTTGTCGAGCACGGCCGGAATGAACTGCTGCCCGCCGAAACCCGGGTTCACCGACATCAGCAGCACCAGGTCGAGCTTGGGCAGCGTGTATTCGAGATAGTCGAGCGGCGTCGCGGGATTGAACACCAGGCCCGGCCGGCAACCGTGTTCGCGGATCAGGCCGATGGTTCGATCGATGTGTTCCGTGGCTTCGGGATGGAACGAGATGTAAGTGGCGCCGGCCCGGGCGAAATCCGGCACGATGCGATCCACCGGCTTCACCATGAGGTGCACGTCGATGGGCGCGGTGACCCCATGCTTGCGCAGCGCTTCGCAGACCAGCGGGCCGACGGTGAGATTCGGCACGTAGTGGTTGTCCATGACGTCGAAGTGGATCACGTCGGCGCCGGCCGACAGCACCGCATTCACTTCGTCACCCAGGCGCGCGAAATCCGCCGAGAGAATCGAAGGCGCGATCCAGGGTGTCTTCATGGCGGGCAAGTCTACATTCCCCGCGCGGACTTGATGAGCTCGTAGGCTTCGATGATCTGCTGGGTGCGTTGTTTGGCGTGCTCGAGCATGGATTCGGGCAGGCCATTGGCCTTGAGTTTGTCGGGATGATGCTTGGACAACTGCCTTCGATAGGCCTTCGACACCTCGTCGTTGCTGGCCTTGGCGTCCACTTCGAGCACCTGATAGGCGGCCTCGAGCCGCATGCCGGGCCTGGGCGCCGCCTGCCCCGTGCCCTGGCCGGCGCCTCCATTGGCGCGGAACTGCTCACGGCGAAGCCGCAGCACCGCCTCCATGTGCGCCAGCTCCAGGCGCGAGACATCGAGCAGCTCGGCCACGCGCTGTACCGCGGTGCGCGCCGCACCCTGCATGTCGACGCCTTCGAGCGCCGCCCGCACCTGGATTTCGAGGAATACGCGAATGAGATCGGGACGGCTGGCGCAGGCCTCGCGCAGCTTGTCCATCGCCTCTTCGAGATCGAACTCGCGGCCCTTGCCGCGAGTGAAGTGCTGGATGGCGGCATGGATCTGCGCGCCATCGAGCCGCAGCTCAGCCATCACCCGGCGCGCGGCGGCGATCTCGGCTTCCGACACGCGGCCGTCGGCCTTGGCCACGTGGCCCATGACCTCGAAGGTGGCCGTGAAGAACCGCTGGCCGATCTCCAGCACCGCCGGGCCCGAGCGGCGGCGCGCGGCGTCGACGCTCTGGTCGTAGAAGTGCCCGACGACCATGCCGAGGAGCAGTCCCCAGGGATTCTTGAACAGCAACAGGCCGATGATGGCGCCGACGAGTTTTCCGGTGATGCTCATGGGCGCTTGTTAAGATTCATGGCACGTATGCTACCAGCCGACACCGCCGCACCGCCCGTGCACACCACGAATCTGCAGGGGCTCCGCAAGATCCACACCGGCAAGGTTCGCGACATCTACGAGATCGACGCGGATTCGATGCTCATCGTCACCACCGATCGGCTGTCGGCCTTCGACGTGGTGCTGCCCGATCCGATTCCCGGCAAGGGCCGGGTGCTGAATTCCATCTCTAATTTCTGGTTCGCAAAGACGCAGCACATCGTCTCGAATCACCTGACGGGCCGGAAGATAGAGGAAGTCGTGAGCGATCCGGCCGAGCGCGCCATGCTTGCCGATCGCGCGGTCATCGTCAGGAGACTCAAGACCGTGCCGCTCGAAGCCGTGGTGCGCGGCTACGTCATCGGCTCGGGCTGGAAGGACTACCAGAAGACCGGCGCCATCTCCGGCATCAAACTACCGGCGGGACTCAGGCAGGCCGCGCGCCTGCCGCGAACCCTGTTCACGCCCTCCACCAAGGCCGCCATCGGCGAGCACGACGAGACGATCAGCTTCGAACAGGCCGAGGCCATCGTCGGCGCGCAACTCGCCGCGCGCGTGCGCGACACCGCCATCCGCCTGTACGAGTTCGCGGCGGAACACGCGCGCCTGCGCGGCATCATCATCGCCGACACCAAGTTCGAGTTCGCGCAGGACGCGGACGGCTCGCTGGTGCTCATCGACGAAGTGCTCACTCCCGATTCCTCGCGCTTCTGGCCCGCCGACACCTGGCGCGAGGGCATCAGCCCGCCCTCCTTCGACAAGCAGTTCGTGCGTGATTACCTGGAGACGCTGGACTGGAACAAGCAGCCGCCCGGGCCGCCGTTGCCGCCGGAAATCATCGCCAGGACCTCGGCCAACTACCGGGAAGCGTTGCGACGCCTGACGGCGTAGCGTGGCCCGGGCCGTAGTGGGACACGGCCGCCGATCTAATCTATTCTGGCGCTCCCATGATCCTGGCATTCTGGAACTGGCTCGACCGCTACCTGTTTGGCGAGTACTCCGAGGGACACACCCCGGGCGCGTTCGCATTGCGCGTGCTGCGATATCCGTACGCGGTGCTGCGCGACCTGTCGCGCGGCCAGATCAACCTGCATGCCATGGGCCTGGTGTACGCGACGTTGCTGTCGCTGGTGCCGCTGATCGCCTTTGCCTTCGCCGTGCTCAAGGCCTTTGGCGCGCACCGTAAGCTCGAGCCGCTGATCTTCGAATTCTTCAAACCCGTGGGCGGCAGTGCGCACGAGCTCACCGCCAGGGTCATGCAGTTCGCCGACAACGTCAGCACCGGCGTGGTCGGTTCACTGGGCCTCACGCTGCTGCTCTGGACGCTGCTCGGCACGATCAAGAAAGTCGAAGACAGTTTCAATTTCCTGTGGCGCGTCGAACATGCGCGCAGTTTCGCGCGGCGCGTGACCGAGTACGTGGCGTTGCTGATCGTGGGTCCCATCGTGGTCGTGAGCTTCCTCGGCCTCTCGCATCACGCGCTGGAGAGCGCCAGCGCGGGCTTCGGCCGCTACATGCCGTTCTTCGACCGGCTCAAGGATCTCGGGCTGTGGCTCGCGCCGTACTTCATGGTCACGGCGATCTTCACGGCGGTGTACATGTTCGTGCCCAACACGCGCGTGAAATGGCGGCCCGCGCTCATCGGCGGGATCACCGCGGGCATTCTCTGGGCTGTGGTCGGTCACCTGTTCACCGCCATGGTCGTTCACACGACGCGGCTCTCGGTGGTGTATGCGGGTTTTGCGTTGATCGTCGCCGCGCTGCTGTGGACCTACTTCGGCTGGCTCATCCTGCTGATCGGCGCGCAACTCTCCTTCTACGTGCAGAACCGCAACTACCTGCGCCTCGGTCTGACCGAACTGCGCCTCTCGGGCGTGCAGCGCGAGCAGCTCACGCTCAAGGTGATGTACCTGATCGCGCTCAGCTACCACGATGGCAAGAAGCGCTGGTCGCTCGACCGGCTGTCGCACGAGCTCGGCATGCCGGGCATCGCCGTGGCGCGCATAGTGAACGCGCTGGAAGCGGCCAGCCTCGTCACGGTCACCGAGGACGAGCACCTGCTGCCGGCGCGCGATCTCGGCAAGATCTCCATCCACGAAATCCTCGACATCGCGCGCAATGAGAAATCCGGGCAGGTTGGCTGGCGCAATTCCAGGCTGCCGGTCGTCGATGCCATTTGCGCGAAGATGGACGAAGCCTGGCGCGAGAGCTGCGGCGAGACGACGCTGCGCGACCTGATCGAACGAGGCTGAGCGCGCCGGCCCGCCGTCGGACTCAGGGCGGCGAGATCGCGCCGGCGTCGTTGAACCAGATCTTGCCGGCGGTCGACGATATGTGCACACCGCCCGCCCAGTAATCGAGTGGATTGTCCGGCCACGAAGACGCGTGACCCTGATCCACCGAATCGCCGAAGGCGGTGAGCTCGAAGTCCGTCTGCTGCATGCTGCGTGCATTGCCCGTCGCGGAGAGCAACGGCCGCGGCAGTTGCGGCGACGCCATGCGCAACAGCCGCCAGAACAGATAGCTGTCGCCGATCAGATCGCCCTCGTCGAAATGCTCTCCCATGGTGTAGCCGATCACGCGCCCGGCGCGCGGCCCGCGTTCGCGGACGTTCCGCAGCAGCTGGCGGTCCCAGAAGTCGAGACCGCTGGCGCGCTCGGGATAGCGGCGCAGCACGTGACGGACGGCCTGCCGCAGATGTGGCGATGCCTGTGGATTCTGCGAGTCGAAGCGCTGTACGTCGGCCGGGTCATCGGCCGACAACGCGCGCCACGCATTGCGATAGCAGATCCAGTCATCCATCGACAGCGCACGCGGCGGCGGATGCATGCGCAACCGGCCGGAGTCGAGTTCGCCCATCTGCACCACGCGCCGCCCGGAAGGCGGAACCTGAAAATATTCGATCAGTTCGAGGCGGCCCGGATCGGCCCCGAGCCGCTCGAGCAGTTCGAGCAGGAATGCGAGGCAGAACTGATCGGTGTTTCCGGTCGCGATCCAGGCGTAGATCCGCGGCGCGGCGGCGAGCCGGTCCAGATTCTCCCAGATGCCGTTCTGCGCCGGCCGCAGATCGGCCTGCGCATCGTGCGCCAGCGCCGAGCGCCAGAAAGCGCCGCGCGACTGTTTCCAGTCGTCGGCGCCGGCGAACGGCAGGACGGGTCCGCAGGACAGGACGTCGCGCGAGACGACCAGCCGGGTGGACGCGCTGATCGCCTGCTTGAGATTCTCGGCGGCGATATCGCCATTGACCAGGTGCAGCGCGTTGGGATCGAGCCCGGGCAACCTGCGCCTCGCTACTCGCCGGCGATGGTCATATCGCTGATGAGTACCGAACCCACGCGCACCCCGCCACGCAGGTCGACGTCGCTGCCGATCGCGGCGATGTTGCGGTACATGTCCTTGAGATTGCCGGCGATGGTGATCTCGTGGACGGGCCAGGCGATGGCGCCGTTCTCCACCCAGAAGCCCGACGCACCGCGCGAGTAGTCGCCCGTCACGCCGTTCACGCCCTGGCCCATGAGCTCGGTGACCAGCAGCCCGGTGCCGAGCTGCTTCATGAGGTTGTCGATCGGTACGCCACCGCCGGCGGATTCCACCAGCAGGTTGTGGGTACCGCCCGCATTGCCGGTGGTGCGCAGGCCGAGCTTGCGCGCCGAGTAGCTGCCGAGGATATACCCCTGCAGCGTGCCGTCCCGGACCAGGTCGCGATCGCGGGTGGTCACGCCTTCCGCGTCGAACGGCGCGCTGCCCAGCGCCTTGCGGATGTGCGGCCGCTCGCGCAGCGCGAGGAATTCCGGGAACACCTGCTGGCCCGCGGCGCCCAGCAGGAACGAGCTCTTGCGATACTGGCTGCTGCCGCGCACCGCGCCGAGAAAGTGGCCGATGAGCCCGCGCGCCACCTCCGGCGCGTACAGCACGCGTGACTTGCGCGTCGCGAGACGGCGCGCGCCGAGGCGCCTGACCGCGCGCTCGCCGGCCTTGCGGCCGATGGCCGCGGCGGCTTCCAGATCACGCGCGTCGCGCGCCGACGAGTACCAGTAGTCGCGCTGCATGTCCTCGCCCACCTGCGCGAGCAGCACGCAGCTGACGCTGTGGCTGGTGCTGGCGAAGCCTTCCAGGAACCCGTGCGAGTTGCCGTAGACGCGCACGCCACGATGGCTGGCCACGCTCGCGCCCTCGGAATTGGTGATGCGCGAATCCACCGATCGTCCCGCGGCTTCGCAGGCACGCGCGGTTTCCACCGCCTGCTCGGGCGAGAGGTCCCAGGGATGATCGAGATCGAGATCCGGGATGTCGCGCGCCAGCTCGTCCGGATCGGCGAGCCCGGCGCACTCGTCCTCGGCGGTGTAGCGGGCGATGTCGCAGGCCTTCTCGACGGTCTCCGCCACGGCCCTGGAAGACAGGTCGGCGGTACTCGCCGAGCCCTTGCGCTTGCCGAAATAGACGGTGACTCCCATGCCGCGATCACGCTGGTACTCGACCGTCTCCACCTCGCCGAGCCGCACTGTGGTGGTGAGCCCCTTCTGCAGGCTGACGTCGGCCTCGGCCTGCGTGGCGCCGCGGTCGCGCGCCAGCTTCAGCGCATCGGAGACGATGTCCTTGAGTTCCGGAATCCGGCTGCCATCGACTTCCTGGCGAGGTTGGACGAGTGCTTGCATGGCAGAATTGTACGATGCAGGACGAAGAAGACAGCGGGGAATTCGCCCCGTACGACCGCCCCAGCAAGAGCCAGCGCAAACGCGAGGCGGATGCCGCCCAGGAATTGGGAACCCGCCTCATCGAGTTGAAGGAATCCGAGCTGCGGGCGCTGGAGCTGCCCGACAGACTGCTGGACGCGATTCTGCTCGCCAAGCGCATCACCACGCGGGGCGGGCTCGCGCGCCAGCGCCAGTTCATCGGCAAGCTGATGCGCGACATCGATCCCGCGCCCGTCGAAGCCGCGCTGGCCGAGAAGTCGCGTGCCGCGCAGTTCGCCTCCGAGAAGCACAAGCGCATCGAGGCCTGGCGCAACCGCCTGCTCGGCGAGGGGCCCGCCGCTCTCGACGAACTGCTGCGCTGGTGCCCGGGCGCGGACCGCAAGGCGCTGCAGACGCTCGTTGCCAAGGCCACCGGGGCACGCGTGGATTCCGGCAGTCGCGAGGCCGCCTCGCGCGAACTGTTCCGTACCCTGCGTGGCTTGTTTGATAGTATTCCGCGATGAAACCACTGGTCGGCATCATCATGGGTTCGTCGTCTGACTGGGACACCATGCGCGCCGCCGCCGAGGCGCTCGACAAGCTCAAGGTTCCCCACGAGACCCGCGTGGTCTCGGCGCACCGCACGCCCGACCTGCTGTTCGAATACGCCGCCTCCGCCCAGGCCCGCGGGCTCGAAGTGATCATCGCCGGCGCCGGCGGTGCGGCCCACCTACCCGGCATGGTGGCCGCCAAGACCACGCTGCCCGTGCTCGGCGTGCCGGTGCAATCCAAGGCCCTCAACGGCATGGACTCGTTGCTGTCCATCGTGCAGATGCCGGCCGGCATTCCCGTGGCCACTTTTGCCATCGGCCTCGCCGGCGCCACAAATGCCGGGCTTGCGGCGGCGGCCATCCTCGCCAACAAGCGCCCCGAGATCGACGCCGCGCTGAAGCAGTTTCGCGCCGAGCAGACCGCCCGGGTGCTGGCCAAGCCCGACCCCAAAACGGGCGATTCCGCGCAGCGGTGACATGACCATCGGGATCGTCGGCGCCGGACAGCTGGGGCGCATGATGGCGTTGGCGGGCTATCCACTGGCGCTCGATTTCCTGTTCCTCGACAAGGATGCCGGCACCCCCGGCGGCCAGGTGGCGCCGCTGCTCGCCGGAGCTCTCGACGACCGGAAGCTGCTGGGCGAGCTGTCGCAGCGCTGCGAGGTGCTCACCTTCGACTGGGAGAATGTCGGCGTCGAGGCGTTCGAGGGACTGCCGCCTGGCGGCGCGCGCATCCACCCGCCGCTGCGCGCACTGGCCGCCGCCCAGGACCGGCTCACCGAAAAGCGCACCTTCGAGCTGCTCGGCATCGCCACCACGCGGTACGCCGCAGTGGATTCGCGCGAATCGCTGGAACTCGCGGTGCGCAGCATCGGCCTGCCGGGCGTGCTCAAGACCCGCCGACTCGGCTACGACGGCAAGGGTCAGTTCGTGCTGCGCGGGCCGGCCGACCTGGATCGGGCCTGGCACGAGCTCGGTCCATCGGCGCCCCTGCTCTACGAGAACCTGGTGCCGTTCGACGCCGAAGTGTCGGTGATCGCGGTGCGCGGACGGGACGGCGCCATCGCGTTCTATCCACTGAATCTCAACGTGCACCGCGGCGGCATCCTGCGCCTGACGCGGGCACCCTACGGCAATGCCGCGCTCACCCGCCAGGCGCAGCGCGCCGCGCGCAAACTACTGGAACACTTTCAGTACGTCGGTGTGCTCACCATCGAGTTCTTCGTGAAGCGCGGCAAGCTCATCGCCAACGAGATGGCGCCGCGGGTACACAACTCCGGCCACTGGACCATCGAGGGCGCGCACACCAGCCAGTTCGAGAACCACGTGCGCGCCATCGCCGGGCTGCCGCTGGGAAGCACGCAGCCGCGCGGGCATGCGGCCATGATCAATCTCATCGGCGCGATGCCCGGCCGGGACCCGCTGCTGCGGGAGTCCGGCCTGCACTGGCATGACTACGGCAAGTCCGCCCGGCCGGGGCGCAAGCTAGGCCATCTCACGCTCTGCGAGAACACGGCCCGGGTGCGCGACCAGAGGGCTTTCCAGGTGCTGCGGAAGGTGGATCGAGAGACCTGGCTCGCAATTCGGTGAGCCGGAGCCCGGCTTGCGCACGCCGGCCGGAGCTTTACCGTAATATCGGCTGCCGGCATGTACATCGAGAATTTCAAACTTCGCGAGCTGCCTTTCCGACTGAGCCCGGACCCTCAGTTCCTGTTCCTGTCCCGGGCCCACGCGCGCGCCAAGGCGTACATGGAATCCACCATCTGGTTCACGGATGGGTTCGTGGTCATCACCGGGGAGATAGGCGCGGGCAAGACCACGCTCATCGAGAGCTTCCTGCGCCAGCTGGATTCGGACGTGGTGATCGCCCAGATCAACCAGACCCAGGTGAGCGCGGTCGAATTCCTGCAGTCGGTGCTGGTGCAGTTCGGTTTCTCGCCGTTCAAGATGAAGAAGGCCGAGCTGATCGCCACGCTCAACAGCTTTCTCATCGAGCAGTACGCCGCGGGTCGCAAGGTGCTGCTCATCATCGACGAGGCGCAGAATCTCTCGCTCAAGGTGCTCGAGGAGATCCGGCTGCTGTCGGGCATCGAGTCCACCAAGGAGAAGGTGCTGCGCATCATCCTGGCGGGCCAGCCAGAGCTGAACGAGAAGATGGATTCCCCCGAGCTGGTGCAGCTGGCGCAGCGCGTGCGCCTGCGCTTCCATCTCGGCGCGCTGTCACGCGAGGACCTGCGCTCCTACGTCAAGCATCGGCTCGATGTCGCCGGCGCCGAGGGGCGCGAGATCTTCGCCGAAGACACGTTTCCTGAGCTGTACCGCTACTCCGGAGGCGTGCCGCGCCTGGTCAACACCCTGTGCGATACGGCGATGATGGCCGCGTACAACGACGAGCGGGACACGGTCTCGCTCAAGGATCTGCAGGCGGCGATTGCCGAGCTGGGCTGGGTGGAGTTCGCGGCGCGCGCCAGTACGATTGCCGCGACCATGGCGGTCAAATCACTCGATCCGGCCGTGGTGGGCTCCGGCGATCGCGCCAGCCGGACACTCGCGAAACTGGTCCTGTCCACGGACGGCAAATCGGTGGGTGAGCTTCACCTGGTGCCCGGACGCAAGGTGGTCGGCCGCACGCCCGACAACGACCTGCAGATCGACAGCAAATTCATCAGCCGCCATCACTGCCAGATCGTGACCGGCAGTGACGGCATCTCGGTCATCGAAGATCTCAACAGCACCAATGGCATCGTGGTGGCAGGCAAGCGCACGCGCCGGCACACGCTGCGCGACGGTGACGTGGTGACCATGGGACAGCACGAGCTGCTGTACGTGGACCGACAGGGCGAACACCTGGCCGACACGGCCGACGATCTGCCCAGCGTCGGCGTGAGCGCGGCCAACGAGGAAGCGGACGAAGACCCGGCGTCGGGCGACGCCGCCGGCGCGCGCTGAAACGCGGAAAAGAAAAGGCCCGCGGGCTCCTCGCCCGCGGGCCTTTTTCATCTGGCGGATGCGCTTAGCGGCGTCGGCCGGTGAACAAACCGATCAGGCGGCCGAACAACCCGGGGCGGAAGCCGTCCACCTGCATCGCGGCGCGCGGGCTCGACGGAGAATGGCGGCGCGCTTCGGCCAACACGTCGGCCGGCAGGTTGATCCGGAATTCACCACTGGCTGCTGTGTCGTTGCGCATTTGCTGGATACTCCGCTCGTTGGCTGATGCTGGCCGTGTGTAGGCCTCGGGATATTTCGGGAGAGTTTGCTGGCGCATATGCGGGGCATGATGTGCCGCGGATCACAGAGTTTCCAATGTCGCAAAACGCGAACTTCATTATGTTCGCGTCCGACATGCGTGTAGGCGCGGCGCGAATCCTTCGCTACAAAATGCTGACGCACTTTGACGACATCCCTGTCGACCGCGCGTTGTGATAGTGCGCCGCCGCCGCGCGGCGCGACACTCTGAAATCTGACGCGAGTGTGCAGGAACGCCGATGAGCGCCGCGGCGAATCCGCGTGGCGTCAACCAGTGCCGCCGACCGTCAATCCATCCACGCGCAAGGTGGGCTGGCCCACGCCGACCGGCACGCTCTGCCCTTCCTTGCCGCAGGTGCCGACGCCGTCGTCGAGCTTCAGATCGTTGCCCACCATGCTGACGCGCGTGAGTACGTCCGGTCCGTTGCCGATGAGCGTGGCGCCCTTGATCGGCGCACCCAGCTTGCCGTTCTCGATGAGATAGGCTTCGCTGGCCGAGAACACGAACTTGCCGGAGGTGATGTCCACCTGGCCGCCGCCGAAGTTCACGGCATAGATGCCCTTCTGCACGGAGGCGATGATCTCGCCCGGATCGGACTTGCCGGGGCGCATGTAGGTGTTGGTCATGCGCGGCAGCGTGATGTGCGCGAACGATTCGCGCCGGCCATTGCCGGTACTGGCCACGCCGGTGAGCCGCGCGTTCATCTTGTCCTGCAGGTAGCCCTTGAGCACGCCATTCTCGATGAGGGTGGTGCACTGCGTGGGCGTGCCCTCGTCGTCGATGTTCAGTGAACCGCGCCGCCGCGAGAGCGTGCCGTCGTCGACGATGGTGCACAGCTCGGAGGCCACTCGCTCGCCGATGCGACCGGCGAACGCGGACGTGCCCTTGCGATTGAAGTCGCCCTCGAGACCATGTCCGATGGCCTCGTGCAACAGGATGCCCGGCCAGCCGGCGCCCAGCACCACCGTCATGGGACCGGCCGGCGCGGGAATGGACTCGAGGTTGACCAGGGCCTGGCGCACCGCCTCGCGCGCCAGCTCGAGCGGCTTGTCGCCATTCACGAGCTCGGGCAGCGTGAAACGGCCACCCGAACCGGCATAGCCCTGCTCGCGCCGCCCGTTCTGCTCGACGATGACCGAGACGTTGAAGCGCACCAGCGGCCGCACGTCCGCGGCCAGGTGGCCCTCGGAGTTGGCCACCAGCACCACCTCGTGCACCGCCACCACGCTCGCCATGACCTGCTGCACGCGCGGGTCCATCCTGCGCGTTTCGCGATCCACGCGCTCCAGCCAGGCGACCTTTTCGCTGGAGCTGAAACTCGACACCGGGTCCACGGGTAGATAGAGGCGATGGCCGCTCGACGGCAGCACGGATTGCATGCTGCGGTCCTGGCCGCGATGAGCGATGGCGCGCGCCGCGCGCGAGGCCTCCTCGAGCGCCGGCAGAACGATCTCGTCCGAGTACGCGAAACCGGTCTTCTCGCCGGCGAGCGCGCGCACGCCCACGCCCTGCTCGATGCTGGCGCTGCCTTCCTTGACGATGCCGTCCTCCAGGGCCCAGCTCTCCTCGCGTGACAGCTGGAAATACAGGTCCGCGGCATCGATGGAGCTCGACATGACCTGCGACAGCGCGCCATCGAGCCGCGCGTCGTCGAGGCCGCCGGGACGCAGGATGAGGTCGCGGGCGATGGCCAGCGGTTCGGCGGTGGTCGGGACGGCGCTCATGTTTTCTATGACTCCTCGCAAACTTCAGATGACTCGATGCTCGAGCGACGGAAACCGCGCGCGCGCCTCGATGCGCGCCGCCGGGTCGATGTCGGCCACCACGCAACCGGTGCCGCCCGGCATGCGCGCCAGTATCTTGCCCCAGTGATCGATGATCATCGAATCACCGAAGGTCTCGCGGCCGCTGGGGTGCACGCCCCACTGCGCCGCAGCCACGAGCCCGCACAGGTTCTCGATGGCCCGGGCACGCAGCAGCGATTCCCAATGCGCGCGGCCCGTGGGCACCGTGAATGCCGCGGGCACCACGAACATCTCGGCGCCCTGCCGTGACAGCACCCGGAACAGCTCCGGAAAGCGCATGTCGTAGCACACGGCCAGGCCCACCTTGCCGATGGGCGTATCGACCACGCGAGGGTCGCGCCCCGGCACCGTGTGTGCCGATTCGCGATGCGACTCCGCGCTGCCCGGCACGTCCACGTCGAACAGGTGGATCTTGTCGTAACGCGCGACCCGCTGTCCGTCGGACTTGTAAACCAGGCAGGCCGCGGCCACCCGGCCGTCGGCGTCCTGCCGCAGCGGCACCGTGCCACCCACGATCCATATCTGGAGGCGGCGAGCCGTGTCTGCAAGGAAGTTCTGGATCCGGCCGGCACCGTCCGGCTCGGCGATGGCCCGTTTGTCGCCGCCGTCGCGCCCCATGAAGGCGAAATTCTCGGGCAGGGCGGCAAGGACGGCGCCCAGGCGCGCGGCTTCGGTGAGATGACGTTCGGCAGCGGCGAGATTGGCCTCGATCTGGTGGCCGCTGGTCATCTGGATGGCGGCAACCTTCATCGGGCGCCAGGCTGTATTTCGGAAGTCGGGTTCAGTCCCATGAGCCGTGCCATTGTACCCGGCGGGCCGGCGGGGTCTCCGCCCAACCGCGCTTGGCCACCGATCCGCGCAGGGACGACCAGGCGCGTGACAGGCGCACCCGCGCGGGCGTCGGCACGGCGCTGGCGGCGAGCGAGATCTGCTCGTAGTCGACGGTCAGGTCGTAGGTGCGCGCCGCGAGACCGACCCGGCCGCTGCCGCGGAACACCAGGTCGGGCTCGGGCCCCGTGCCCTGCACGTTCATGAGCTCGATGCGGCCGTCGGCGAGCAGCGCCGTGGCGAGGAGCTGGTGGGAACTGTCCGTGCCTTCGGTCTCGAGTTCGAAGTTGCCCGCCAGCGCGTGCACCAGGTCGAGATCGCCACCGGGCCAGGACAACTCGCCGTAGGCCCGCAGGCTCTGCGTGGGCCACTCGGGCGGCAGGCTCGCGTCGCCCAGCAGACCCGGCAGCTCGCGGGTGTGGACGGTGAACTCCATGCGGCAGCGCTGATCGGCGGCGCAGCGACCCGTGGCATCGAGATGGTGCGGCGAGCCGTCGGCCGACTCCAATGAGAATTCCAGTCCGGCGCTGTGCCGTGACAGCGCCGCCCGCAGTGAGCCCAGGCCGCGATCCGCGTGGCGCAGCTCGCCCACCTGCACGGCGAGCTCATGATCCTGCGGCAACAGCGATCCGGCGGCGGCGAGCACGGCCGGCGCGCGCTGCACTTCCAGCCTGTCGATGGCGACGCGAGCCTCGGAGCTGTCCGCCGCCGCGTGCAATTCCCCCGACAGGCCCTGGAGGTCGAAACGCACCTGCACGATTCCCTGCTGAACTCGCCCTTGCAGCCGGTTGCGTCCGCTGTCGAGCGCGAACTCGCGCACTCCCTGCGCGTCGAAGCGCAGCTCGCCGGCGACCGGCAGCGCGCGCGATCGCGGCTTGTCGAAGGGCGGCGCCAGGCGGCTTTCGAATCCGGTGAGATTGCTCGCGAGCGACAGTCGCCAGCCTTCGGTATCGGCGCCGAGCCGCCGCAGTGTGCCGCTCCAGGCGATGTGGCCGTCCACCTGCGCGGCGACTTCGGCCTGCCCTAACAAACCGAGCAAGGATGCGGCCTCGGCAATTCCATTGACGTTGGCACTGACGTTGGCACTGACGTCGGCACGGGCGTTGGCGCTGGCGATGCGCGGCGCAGCCGTGCGTCGCGTCTCGATTTCGACCGGCCCGTCCAGCCAGCTGCCCGCGAGCGCGAGACTGCGCAGCGCACCGCCCGCCAGGCGCACGGTACCGTTGAGCCGTTCGATCGGCGGCACGCCGCCGGCCAGCGGCAACGTGGCATCGCGCACATGCGCGGTCACGCGCCAGCTCTCGGGCTTGCGCATTTCGGCTTCGCCACGCGCTTCCGCTTCCAGTGCGACTGTGCCGGCGAAGCGTTCCAGGCCCTGCTCCTGGAGGGCGCGCCGCAGCAGCGGCGAGTTCAGATCGCCCTCGGCCGCCGCACGCAGCCGCGCCGCCCCGCGACGCGGCCACTCGATGCGCGCGTCGGTGAGGCGCAGATCCTCGATTTGCCCGCGCACCAGATGCAGCTGCGCGGCACCACGGGAAAATTCGAGCTTGCCCGCGGCGGCGGCCAGCCGCGGCACGTCCGCGCCGGCGCTCACCAGGCCGGCGAGTTCCAGCGAGCCGCGCGAGCGCTGCCAGTCGACGATACCCTTGGTCGGGTCGGCCATCGGCACGAGACTCAAACGGCCGTTGACCACCTGCCCCGCTTCGAGGTCGGCGAAATGGGCCGGCGGTTCGAGCGCCAGCAGCGACCACAGGTCGCCGAGCAGCGCATGGTCGATGCGCGCCAGTTCCACGACCAGCGGGCGACGTCGGGCGCGGTCCGCGCCCCAAGGGCCATCGGCACGCACGGCGGCCTGTTCACTCTGCAGGTGCAGCGCGGTGAACTCGACTGCCGCGTCCGGCCGGAACGTCACGGCGCCGGCGAACTGCACCGGCCGCGGCTCGGCGGCACCGATCCACCATTGGGCGCCGGGGACATCGTCGAAGGCGATGCGCGATTCTTCGCCCAGTATCGCGATGCCGGCCGACAGGTTGGCGAGTCGCGCGCCGTCGCTGGCGCGGGTGAGCTCCGCGCCGCTGGCGCGCGCGGCGAATGCGCGGGTGCGCGAATCGAAGCGCACGTCGTGCAACTCGCCGGCGGTGGCGGCCCAGCCGGTGTCCTCGAGCCCGGGCGCCACCGTGAAACGCGGCGCCAGCGCACCTGCGATGAACTGCGCCGCCATGAAGGGCACGCGCTCTGCGCGCGCCGTGATGCCCGCAGGCTGCAGCGTGCCCGGCGCAAGTCCGACCTGCAGGCTGATGCGCGGCGCCCGCTCGAGGCGCGCGCCACGCGTGAGTTGCAGGTCCGTGAGTTCCACGGCGAAGCCATCGGGTGCGCGACTCAGGCGCCCCTGCACCGTGAAGTGATCGAAGCGCGCACCGCCGGGCAGCCGCAGCTCGCGTGCGCTGAGTTGCCAGCTGCCCTCGTGGATGCGGCCCTGCCGAAGTCCGATGCGGGCATCGACCGTTCCGCGCCCGCGCGCCGCGAGGGATGCTCCGGCCACGGGCGGCAATTTCTCCAGGAACACGCGCCGCGCGATGAGGCGCAGCTCGCCATTGACGCCATCGGCGGCAGGCGTCGCACCCTCGATGCCGATGTCATCGAGCTTCGCCGAGACGAACAGCGACTGTCCGATGTCCTGCGACAGCAGCAGGGTGCCGAAGGCATTGAAACTGCGCGTTCCGCGGCTCACCACTGCCTGGCTGAGCGTGAAGTGATGGCGCGCGGCGCGCTCGCCGCGGCGGTACAGATGCACGCGTGCGCCTTCGACCTCGACCCGTCCGACCGGCATGAGCTCCACCCATGCGGTGAACTGTCGCACCAGCGCGGCCTCATCCGCGCGACGCAGCGTGGCGCCCGGCTCGCGCGCGTGCTTGCGCGAGGGCAGAGCCTCGGCCACGGTCTCGGCATCACCGATGATGTCGATGTCGGGCGAGGACAACATCACATGGCCCAGCGAGAATTGCTGGTGCCGCAGGAAGTCCCAGGCGTCGAACTCCACGCGCAGCTCCGGTGCCACGACCCGCACGCGGCCGCGGACGGGATCGGTGAGCTCGACGCGTTCGAATACGGCGCTGGTGCCTTCCATGCCCCAGGCGAAGTGCACATTGTCGAAGCGCACGGCGAGACCCGTGCGGTCAGTGATGAGTCTTTCGAGCGTGGCGCGCTGCTCGGGGACGCGCGCGGCGATGACCTGCGTGAACACGGCGCCGATGGCGGCGAGCAGGCCCAGGCAAAAAACGACCAGCAGTGCCCGTCGCACCCAGTGGGGTGACGCGTTCACCTCTTCTCTTCGAAGAGGCCCCCCTGGCTCAAGGGTCGCCTCGGTCATTTCGTCTGGTCATCTCCTGTCGTCCGCGCTCAGGCCAGCACCACGTCGTACTGGTCGAAGCCGTACAACGCCTCCACCTGCAACCGTATCGGCCGTTCGATCTGATGCTCCAGCTCGGCGAGCACCGTGGATTCCTCGTCCAGCAAGCGGTCGATCACATTCTGATGAGCCAGTATCAACAGCTCGCGGGACTGGAACTGCCGACTCTGGCGCACAATTTCACGGAATATCTCGTGGCAGACGGTCTCGGGCGTGCGCACGAAGCCCCGGCCTTCACAACTGGGACATGCCGCACAAAGCAAATGTTCCAGGCTGTCGCGGGTGCGTTTTCGCGTCATTTCCACCAGGCCCAGCGAGGAAACGCTGGCGATGTGGGTCTGGGCGTGATCGCCCGCCAGCGCGCGCTGCAGTGCGTCCATGACCTGCGTGCGGTGCGCCGCGTCGGCCATGTCGATGAAGTCGATGATGATGATGCCGCCGAGGTTGCGCAGGCGCAGCTGCCGGGCGATGGCGACCGCCGCCTCGAGATTGGTGCGGAAGATCGTGTCCTCGAGATTGCGGTGCCCGACGAACCCGCCGGTGTTGACATCGATGGTGGTCATCGATTCGGTCTGATCGATCACGAGGTGGCCGCCGGACTTGAGGCTCACGTTGCGATCCAGAGCCTTGCCGATCTCGTCCTCGACACCGTGCAGATCGAAGATGGGGCGGGCGCCCTGGTACAGTTCGATGGCCGTGGTCGAGCCCGGCATGAATGCCGCCGCGAACTCGAGCATCTGCGCATGGGAGACCGCGTTGTCGACCAGCACGCGATCCACGCCGCGCGCCAGTTCGTCGCGCAGGATGCGCGTGGGCAGCGGCAGGTCCTCGTACACCAGCTCTCCGGCCCGCGAACGCAGGCCCTTTTCGCGCACGTGATGCCAGAGACGGCACAGGTACTTCATGTCCTCGCGGATGGCATCGGCGCTGGCACCCTGCGCCGCGGTGCGCACGATGTAGCCGCCGCCGTTACGGCCGGACGGCAGCTCGCCGGACGTGGCGTCCACCGAGATCGCCTCGGTGACCAGGCTCTTGAGACGCGCGCGCTCGGCCTCGTCCTCGATGCGCGCGGACACGCCCACGCCCTCGCCGCGCGGCATGTACACCATGAGGCGCGAGGGCAGCGCGACGAAGGTCGTGAGGCGCGCACCCTTGGTGCCCATCGGGTCCTTGACCACCTGCACGAGCAGGTCATCGCCCTCGTTCACCAGGCGCTTGATGTCCAGGGACTCCGGCATGCCCACGAGCGTGTTGTCGGAGATGGGAGTGGCGATGTCCGCGGCATGCAGGAAGGCGGTGCGCTCCAGGCCCACGTCGATGAACGCCGCCTGCATGCCGGGCAGCACGCGCTGCACGCGGCCCTTGTAGAGGTTGCTGACGATGCCGCGGCGGCTCTGCCGCTCGATGAACAGCTCCATCAGCACGCCGTTCTCGATGAGCGCCGCGCGGTTCTCGCGCGGTGCCACGTTGATGAGGATCTCCGTGGTCATCGCGCAGCCTCCCGGGGTTGGTGCCACACCGGCACGCCCGCGGCACGCAGCATCTCCGCGGTTTCGTACAGCGGCAGGCCCATCACGCCGGTGTAGCTGCCGGAGATGTGCGAGACGAAGACCGCGCCCCATCCCTGGATGGCATAGGCGCCCGCCTTGCCCTGCGGCTCGCCCGACGCCCAGTAGGCGCGCATCCGCGATTCCTCGAGATGCGCGAACTGCACCTGCGTGGAGGCGATGCCCTGGAACTCGCGCCCGTCAGGCATGCGCAACGCGATGCCGGTGTGCACCACGTGCACCCGGCCCGAGAGCCGCGTCAGCATCTGCACGGCATCGGCCTCGGATTCAGGCTTGCCGAGAATCTGCTCGTCGATGGTCACCGTGGTGTCGGACCCGAGCACCGGCAGGTCCTTGTGCCGGCGCCAGACGGCTTCGGCCTTGCCCCGCGCCAGGCGCATGACGTAGTGATTCGCGGGTTCGCCGGCTGCCGGCGTTTCGTCGATGTCGGCCGGGCTCACGACGTGCGGCACGCCGATGAGCTCTAACAACTGGCGCCGGCGTGGCGACGCCGACGCCAGCCGGAGCACTGCCGCAGCTCGTTTCTCCACCATCAGTCCCCCTCGGCCACCTACTCCCGGTGATACGGGTGATTGTGCAGTACGGAATGCGCGCGATACAGCGCCTCGGCGAGGATCACGCGCACCATGGCATGCGGGAAGGTGAGACTGGACAAGGACCAGCGCAGCGCGGCCTTCTCGAGGATGCGCGGTCCGAGGCCGTCCGGCCCGCCGATCACGAAGCAGAGATTGCGGCCATCCTGCTGGCGTTGCGCCAGCCACCGGGCTAGCGCCTGGGTGGTTAGGGACTTGCCGTGCTCGTCGAGCGCGACCAGGTAGTCGTCGCCGGCGCGTTCGAGCAGGCGTTTCTCCTCGTCCGCCTTCGCGCGGCCCTTGTCACGGGCCTGCGGCAGCTCCTCGAGCTCCACGCGCAGCGAGCTCTGCAGCCGGCGCGTGTATTGCGCGTAGGCCGTGGCGACCCACTCCGGCATGCGCGTTCCGACCGCAAGGATGCGAACGCGCACGGGAATTGTCCCGAGGCTACCGCGCGGCGCGGGGGCGCGCCGACGCCTTGCGAGGCGTCCTCGCGGCGGCCTCGACCGGCGGCTCCGCGTCTTCCCAGAGTTTCTCCAGCCCGTAGAACTCGCGCACCCGTGGCAGCATCACGTGCACCACCACGTCGGTGAGATCCACCAGCACCCATTCGCCCTCGCGCGAACCTTCCACGCCCATGGGGCGGAAATCGTTCTGCTTGGCGAACTGCACCACGCGATCGGCGATGGCCTTCACGTGACGGTCGGAATTGCCGGAGGCGATGACCACGACATCGGTGATGTCGGTGAGGTGCCGTACGTCCATGACTTTGACGTTGACGGCCTTCATGTCTTCGAGCGCTGAATTGACGATGCGCAGCAGCGTCTGCGGGAGAGGAGCCTTCTTCGGGGAGGAAGCCGGGCGGCGGGTTTTCTTGGTGGCCATTGAACTCCGTGGGTGGCGTTAACGGGTCCGAGCATAGCACCCGGATTCCCGGATGATCGCGCGAACTGTGTCCGGAACCAGGAACCGCGGATCGCGGCCGGCATCGATGATCTGCCGCAACTCGGTAGAGGAAATTTCCAGTTGAGTCACTGCATGCACGTAGATGCGGCCGGCCGGGGAACGATGCAACTCGTTTATCGCACCCGTGCCGCGATCGACCATCAGTTCGCCGAGCGGTCCTTGCGTAGGCGCTTTCCAACCCGGCCGATGCGCCACGACCACGTGCGCGAGCTCGAACAGCTCGCGCCAGCGATGCCAGCTCGGCAGGCCGAGGAACGCGTCCATTCCTAGCAACAGGCACAAAGAGCGATGCGGAAACTCCCGGCGCAGCTCGGTCAGCGTGTCCACGGTGTAGGAGGCGCCGGCACGTCGCACCTCGCGGTCGTCGACCACGAAGCCCGGCTGATCGGCCACCGCGGCGCGGACCATGGCCAGGCGCAGCTCGGCATCGGCCAGCGTGCGCTCGCGGTGCGGCGGATTGCCGGTCGGCAGGAAGCGCACTTCGCCGAGTCTGAGCGACTGGTACAGCTCGAACGCCGTGCGCAGATGGCCGAAATGAATGGGGTCGAACGTACCGCCGAACAGGCCCATCGGGCCATTGACTGGTGTGTTCACGCGGCGCGGAATCCTGGGTTGGCGGTTGACAGGGGCAAGCTCCGACGCCCGGCGAACTCGACGACGATCAGCGCCATTTCGTCCCAGGCATCGCCGCGGTGCTGGCCCTTGATCATGCGATCGGCCCGCGAAAGACGCGCGGCCAGGCGCGCGTAAGGCAGCCTGCCCGCGCGGCGCTTGGCATTCTCCAGTGCGGCGGAGGGCTTCTGCCAGCCCTTGTAGCCAGGTGTGGCGTCGGTGGTGCCCCACGCGTTGTGTATCTCGCGCGACAGCGCCCAGAGCGCGAGCGTAGCTTCCACGCCCTCGCTGCGCAGGCCGGCGAGGATGCGCAGTGCTCTCGGCACGTCGCCGCCGAGCGCCGCCTCGCCGAGCTGGAACACATCGAAGCGGGCGCTGTCGGCAATGGATGCCTGCGCGGCGGCGAGATCGATGCGCCGCCCGCCCGACAGCTTGAGCTTCTCGAGTTCCTGGTACGCCGCGAGCAGATTGCCTTCGGTGCGCTCGACGATGAAGCGCACGGCGTCGTCTTCGAGCTCCACTTGCATGTGCGCGGCGCGCGCGCGCAGCCACTGCGGCAGCCGCGCCACTTCGACCGGCCACACGGCCACCCAGGCACCGGCGCCGTCGAAGGCCTTCACCCATGCGGAATTGTTCTGCTCGCGTTCGAGCTTGCCGGTGATCATGAGATACACGTTGTCGGGGTTCGGGTCCTTCAGCAGCTCGACGATGGCATTGCCGCCGCCGACGCCCGGCTTGCCGGAGGGCAGCCGCAATTCGATGAGCTTGCGCGCACCGAACAGCGAAAGGTTGTTAGAGGCGGCGCGCACCTCGTCCCAGTCGGCGACGCGCTCGATGAAATGCACTTCACGCTCGGCGAAGCCCGCGCGCCGCGCGTGCTCGCGGATGGCGTCGGCCGCCTCGCCGACCAGCAGGGCTTCGTCGCCGGAGACGAGGTAGGCGCGGGCCGGCTCACCGGAGAGGTGCGATCGGAGACTGTCGAGAGTCAGCTTCAAAGTGCGCCCTTGGGATTGGCCGCCATTATGGGCGAGATGGCCACCCCGGTCGAGTCGACTCGGCGCGGCGGCGGCGCGTATTCTCCGCCCACTGACAGTGGTTTTCCGCGAGTGTCCGAGCCATGACCACACTCTTCGAAAAAATCGTCGCCGGGGAGATTCCGGCCACCATCGTCCATCGGGACGACCGGGTCACGGCGTTCCGGGACATCGCCCCGCAGGCGCCGGTGCACGTGCTCATCGTACCTAACAAGGCCATCGCCACCGTCAACGACGTGAGCGACGAGGACGAGCGCACGCTCGGGCACATGTTCATCGTCGCTCGCGACATCGCCAGGAAGGAGGGCATCGCCGAAGACGGCTTCCGCCTGATCATCAACTGCAACCGGCATGGCGGCCAGGTCGTGTATCACCTGCACATGCACCTGCTCGGCGGGCGCGCGCTCGGGCCGATGCTTTCCGGAGGAACTCATGGCTGAGGCGAGACGGCGCAATTCCAACTCCCGAAAGCCGGCGCGCGGGGCTGCGCGCAGGTCCGCGCCCGCCGCGCGCAAGCCGGGCGACTTCTATCCGCCCATCAAGCCGTTCCACACCGGCTTCCTGCGCGTGTCGCCGGTGCACGAGCTGTACTTCGAGGAGAGCGGCAACCCGCACGGCAAACCCGTGGTGTTCCTGCATGGCGGGCCTGGTGGCGGCACCGACCCCAAGATGCGCCAGTTCTTCAACCCGAAGAAATATCGCATCGTGCTGTTCGATCAGCGCGGTTGCGGCAAGAGCCGGCCGGCGGCCAGCCTCGTCGACAACACCACCTGGCACCTGGTGGCGGACATCGAAGCCATCCGCGAGCACCTGGGCATCGGGAAATGGCAGGTGTTCGGCGGTTCGTGGGGTTCGACGTTGGCGCTGGCCTACGCGCAGAAGCATCCCGAGCGTTGCACCGAGCTGGTGTTGCGCGGAATTTTCCTGCTGCGCAGGTCCGAGCTCGACTGGTTCTATCAGGACGAGCTCGGCGCGGCCTCCCTGTTCCCCGATCTCTGGGAGCACTATCTGGCACCGCTGTCGGCGGCCGAGCGCGCCGACTGCATGAATTCGTACTACCAGCGTCTCACCAGCGACGATCAGGCCACGCTGCTGGAAGCGGCGCGCGCCTGGTCCATCTGGGAGGGCGCGCTGTCGTACATGAAGCTGAACAAGGACTACGTGAAGCGCTTCGGCGATCCCAAGTTCGCGGCCGCGTTCGCACGCATCGAGTGCCACTACTTCGTCAACGGCGGGTTCCTGGAGCGTCCCGATCAGCTGCTCGAGGACATGCACAGGATCCGGCATCTTCCGGGCGTGATCGTGCAGGGCCGCTTCGACGTGGTGTGCCCGGCACGCAGCGCCTGGGACCTGCACAAGGCCTGGCCGGAGGCGGATCTGCGCATCGTGCCGGACGCGGGCCATTCTGCGTTCGAGACCGGCATCGCGCGCGAACTGGTGATGGCCACGGATCGTTTCGCGAAATCCTGACAGGCCGCGGGGTCGGGCGGGCGTTGCGATCTGACTCCTGTTGCCGGCGATCGGGAACTGGGCCCACTTCTGTCAAATCGGCCTAAAGTTCGCAAGAATGCGGCCGTTACGCCTGCTAGCGGGATCTGCGTCTGCTCAACGTGGAAACCGTCGGTCCAAACGCCGGGTTGGTGAGGGTGGCTCTGAAACGACTCCTCCTCTTTTCACCAACGTCTTCATCCGCCCGGCTCTCCTCTCGATGCCCGGCAGCCCCGCTGCCGGGCATTTTCATTTCCGCGGTTGCTAGCGGCGCCGCGCGAAAGTCGGCCTTGCGTCGTCGTCCACGAGGCCGTGGGCGCGCAGCCACAGGACCGCATCTCCGGCATCCTGCTCGAACCAGGAGCGGGCGCTGCCCAGGCGGAAGGTATAGCCCCAGGCGTCCATGTCGGCGAGCATCCGGTCGCGTCCGAGCTGCCGCAGTTCGTCGGCCAGCAGGATCTGCAGGAAGCAGACTGCGCATTCCTCGGCATCGTCGCCGCCCGCGTCGCAGTGCAGCCCTGCGCGGCGTGCGCCGGTCATGCAGACGTAGTGGCTGAGCTCGTGCAGGAATGAATGGAGCGGCGTGTCGCCGCGCACGAAGATGTCGTCGCCGCGCAGACCCGCCTCGCTCTCGCCCCAGTAGGAGCCGGGCAAGGAGGCATCCGGCCCGAGAAACCGCAGCGTGACGCCATAGCGGCGCGCCAGTGCCCGGACGTCCGCCTGCGGCTCGGCCCCAACGCGCACCACGTCCATCGGGCGGCTACAGCGCGGCGAGCCGCCGCATCACCAGCGCCACCAGGTCTCGGGCCAGCGCCTCGCCCAGAATTTCCTGTTCGCGCTCCTTGGCGAGCAGCTGCGCCTCGTCGAAGCTGACGTCGCGCGTGGCCGTGAATTCCTGCTTCTCGATGAGCGTCTGGTTGCCGGACGTCACCGAGAAGCTCACCTTGTACGTGAGCTCGTATTCGGTGGGGATGTTGCGCGCGGAGACGGACAGCACCTTCTCGGTGAGCTCGTCCTCGTGCACGCTGATGACAGCCCCGGAAGAACCCTTCGTGGCAATCACGTGCACTTTGGAGGCGATCAGCGCCTTGCGCAGATCCTGCACGAAGTCGGTCTGTTCGTCGTGTGTGTCGATGTAGGTGTAGGCGAACGCCTCGGGCAGCGGCTGGCGGCCCTGCAGGTGGAAGCCGCAGCCGCCCAGGAGCAGCGCGCTGGCGGCAATGGCCGCCGCAACCGGGACGGTGCCCTTCGACAGCCGGCGATTGCATGGTGAACGACGCCTCATTGCATTACCACTCCGGGGACGGCCCCGCCGTCAGACGACGATGTTGACCAGCTTGCCCTTCACGTAGATAGCCTTCTTCACCGGCTTGCCCTCCATGAACCTCCGCACGTTGGCGTCGGCCATGGCGGCGTCCACGGCGATCTGCTCGGTGGCATCGGCGGGCACCGTGACGCGCGCGCGCATCTTGCCGGCCACCTGCACGGAGATCTCGATCTGTTCCTGCACCAGCGCGTCCGCGTCCGGCGCCCACCAACGCTCGTTGGCCAGCGCCTGCTCGTGGCCGAGCTCGCGCCAGAGCTGGTGCGTGACGTGCGGGATCATGGGCGACAGGCACATCACCGCGATCTCGAGCGCCTCGTGCGCCACCACCCGCCCCGCGAGCGTGCTCGCGTCGAATTTCGACACGGCGTTCAGGAGCTCCATGACCGCGGCCACGGCGGTGTTGAAGCTGCGGCGGCGGCCGATGTCATCGGTGACCTTCTGCAGCGTGTGGTGTGCGATGCGGCGCAGGTCCTTCTGGGCCGCGTTCAGCTTCGTCTTGTCGAACTCGGTCGTCGTGATGGCGTCGGCCGGCGGCGGCGCTTTCACCTGGTCGTACACCGCCTTCCACAGACGCCGGATGAAGCGGAACGAGCCCTGCACACCCTCTTCCGACCACTCGAGCGTCTGCTCGGGAGGCGCCGTGAACATCATGAACAGGCGTGCGGTGTCGGCACCGAACTGCTCGACCAGCGCCGTGGGGTCCACGCCATTGTTCTTGGACTTCGACATGGTGCCGAGCCCATCCCACTCCACCGGCTGATTGTCCGTGAGCAGGATGGCGCCGGTGCGCTGGCCCTTGTCGTCGGTCAGCACTTCCACGTCGGCCGGATTGAAATAATCGCGCCGGCCGGGCGCGGGCTCTCGATAGTAGATGTGATGCAGCACCATGCCCTGCGTGAGCAGGTTGCTGAACGGTTCGTCGACCTTCACCAGGCCGAGGTCGCGCATCACCTTGGTCCAGAAGCGCGAGTACAGCAGGTGCAGGATGGCGTGCTCGATGCCGCCGATGTACTGGTCCACAGGCATCCAGTAATTTGCCCGCTCGTCGACCATGGTCTTCGCGTCCGGGCAGCCGAATCGCAGGAAGTACCAGGACGAGTCGACGAACGTGTCCATGGTGTCCGTCTCGCGGCGCGCGTCGGCGCCGCAGCGCGGACACTTCACGTCGAGGAAGGACGGCGTCTTGTTGAGCGGATTGCCCGAGCCGTCGGGCACCAGGCCCTCGGGCAGCACCACCGGCAGGTCCTTCTCGGGTACGGGCACTTCGCCGCACCTGGCGCAGTGGATGAGCGGCACCGGACAGCCCCAGTAGCGCTGGCGCGAGATGCCCCAGTCGCGCAGGCGCCATTGCGTGCGCTTCCTGCCGAGGCCCTTCTTCTCGAGCGCCGTGGCGATCTTGTTCACGGCCTGCTGGAACTCGAGGCCGTTGAACTCACCCGAGTTCATCGTGATGCCGTACTCGCTGAAAGCGTCCTGCCAGGGCGGATCCAGGTTTTCGTAGGCAGCCGTCTTCGACTTCACCACCTGCACGATGGGCAGTTCATTCTTGAGCGCGAACTCGTAGTCGCGCGCGTCGTGGCCGGGCACGCCCATCACGGCGCCCTCGCCGTAGGCCATGAGCACGTAGTTGGCCACCCAGACCTCGACCATCTGGCCCGTGAACGGATGCTGCACGTGGAAGCCCGTGCGCATGCCCTTCTTTTCCTGCGTGGCGATGTCCGCTTCCATGGTCGAACCGCGACGGCATTCGTCGATGAACGCCTGCAGCTGCGGGTTCTTCGCGCCGGCGGCGGCCGCGATGGGATGCTCGGCCGCGATGGCCATGAAGGTGACGCCGAACAGCGTGTCCGCGCGCGTGGTGAACACCTTGAGCTGACCGTCGCCGCCCATGAGGCTCTTCGTGTCCGGCGAATACGGGAAGGCGATCTCGCAGCCCTCGGACTTGCCGATCCAGTTGGCCTGCATGGTCTTCACGCGTTCCGGCCAGTCGGGCAGCTTCGCGAGGTCGCCCAGCAACTCGTCGGCGTACTTGGTGATCGCCAGGTAGTACATGGGGATCTCGCGCTTCTGCACGAGCGCGCCCGTGCGCCAGCCGCGGCCATCGATGACCTGCTCGTTGGCGAGCACGGTCTGGTCGACGGGGTCCCAGTTCACGACGCCGGTCTTGCGGTACGCAATGCCCTTCTCGAGCATCTTGAGGAACAGCCACTGGTTCCAGTGGTAGTAAGACGGATCGCAGGTGGCGATCTCGCGCGACCAGTCGAAGGCGAAGCCCAGCGACTTCAACTGGCCCTTCATGTACGCGATGTTGTCGCGCGTCCACTTCGCCGGCGGAACGCCGTTCTTGATGGCGGCGTTCTCGGCGGGCAGGCCGAAGGCGTCCCAGCCCATGGGCTGCAGCACGTTGCGGCCCTGCATCTGGTGGAAACGCGTGAGCACGTCGCCGATGGTGTAGTTGCGCACGTGGCCCATGTGCAGCCGACCCGAGGGATAGGGGAACATGGACAGGCAATAAAACTTGCCTTCGCCGCCGTTCTCGCGCGCCTGGAATGTCTTGTTGTCGTCCCAGAATTGCTGGGCGGCGCGTTCGACCGGGCCGGCTTCGTAGCGTTCTTGCATCGGGAAA
>CAMLGF010000021.1 GCA_946479515.1 uncultured Pseudomonadota bacterium
ACCTCGCCCAGGCGTGTTTCGACAACGTCGACTTTCCCAATCACTACTGCGGCTTTTTCCAGCGAAACGCCCCAGGCTCGGCGGATCCCGGACAGATCACTTTCGTCCAGACCGGTTACGTGAATGGGGCCTATCAATCCATGGCAGGAGTCAGCGTCGATGCGCGCTATCGACGCCGGATCGGCAAACTGGGGGACTTCGCGTTCGGCTTGAGCTACTTCCGGCTGCGCGAAGACTTGCGGTCGGCCACCGGCCTGGTCACGGTCGATTCCAGGGAGCAGATCGGCAGCCCCTCCGATTCCGCCCAGCTCAATCTTCTCTGGGAGAAGGGCGCGTTTGGCGCACATTGGCAGACCAACTTCGTCAGCGCCCAGGTATACAACCGCACTTTCAACGCTGACTCGCGGGACGTGCTCGAGGTCGATGGCGATTACACGCACAATCTCTCGTTGAGATATGCCGCCAACGACCAGGCAACCATCCGGCTCGCCATCACCAATATCTTCGCCGGCGAGCCGCCCTTTCCCATCGGCGCCGATGCCTTCAATGGCAACTACGATTTTCTCGGCCGTCGCTACTCTCTGTCTCTGACCTACGATTTTCGCCGCAAGTAGGCCCCGGCGACGCAACGGCCGCTATCATTCGCCCACAGAATGAAGTCCGTTCCGGCGAAATCGCCGCGGCTTGCCCGCGCATCACCCCGCTTCGAATACCGACGGCTCGACCGGTCTGAGGACCTGGAGGACGACGTGCTGTTCGCCGTGGGATTCGGTGCCGCCACCGCCGTCGGCTCTCGACGAGTCCGCATCGCTCTCGAAGCGCTGACGGGCGCCGACCTCAGCGAAATGTGGCTGGCCAACGGCACGGTGATCAGCGGGCAGGCAGGAGCCGTGCGATTCAGCCACGACGATCACTTCCTTGCCGGCGTCATCGAAGTGGACGAGCGGCATCACGGCGGCATCGGTGCGGCGGCGGCCGATGCCTATCGGGCCATCGCGGCATTTCAATCCTCGAGCGCGTTCCCGCATCTGCTGCGCACGTGGAACTACTTCGCGGCCATCAACGATGGGGCTGGCGAACACGAGCGCTATCGCGGCTTCTGTGCGGGGCGCGTAGCCGGCCTGGCGGAGATGAGTCAGCTGCAGCACCCGGCGGCAACGGTGATCGGCACGCACGGCGACGCCGGAATATTGCAGGTCTACTGGCTCGCGGCGCGTGAGCCGGGAGTCGCGCTGGAGAATCCACGGCAGGTTTCGGCCTATCGATATCCGCGCCAGTACGGCGAAACCTCGCCGACCTTCTCGCGCGCCATGCTGGTCACGCCGCACGTACTCATGATCTCCGGCACGGCAAGCATCGTCGGGCACTCGTCCTTGCACCGGGATGATGCCCGTGCCCAGGTGCGTGAAATTCTGGTCAATCTGGACAGCCTGCTCGAGCGAGCGCGGCAGCAGTCATCGTCACTGCCGGCGCGATTCGGCAACGGCGCGCTGGTCAAGGCCTATGTGCGTCGCAGTCAAGATCTCGCAATCGTCTCCGAGGTGCTGGACGAGCGGTTGCCGGCGGAGGCGCCACGACTGGTATTGCACGGCGACGTGTGCCGATCCGAGCTGCTGGTGGAACTGGACTGCGTGGTCTACGCAGGCGGATAGACGTGGGCCTCTATCCACTCCTGGCACTGCTCGTTCACTTCGCGAACATCGCGCCCCGCGGCATCGATGGGCGGTCCGATGATCACCCGGATCGTGCCGCGCTTCTTCAGTAGCCCGCGGCGCGGCCAGAAATAGCCCGCGTTGTGTGCCACGGGCACGATCTTGCAGTTCTGTTGGGCGGCGAGCAGCGCCCCGCTGGAACCGTAGCGCCGGGTCTCGCCTGCCGCCATGCGTGTTCCCTCGGGGAAGACCAGCACCCACGCACCCAGCTTCGCCATGCGCGCCTTGCCCTGGCGCAGCACCTGGTTCACTGCCGAACCACCCGCCTTGCGGTCGATGGCGATACAGCGCGCGAGCAGGCACCCCCAACCTACGAATGGGATGAACAGGATCTCGCGCTTCATCACCCACACCAGGGGCTTGAACAGGAACATGATGGTGTAGGTCTCCCATGTCGAGGAGTGCTTCATGAGGATCACGTGCTCGCCGCTGGTGGGCACGTTCTCGCGGCCCTCGACCGTATAGTCGAGGCCGCAGATCCACTTCAGCATGAAGACCATGACATGTCCCATGACGCCGGCCATCCAGAAGCGGCCGCGCCAGGGTAGGAACGGACAGATGACGCAGTAGGCGACGGCCAGCACCGCCGTCCAGGCCCACATCAGGAGGGTGAAAATCACCGAGCGCGCGAATTGCATGGGCGGTCGGTGCTCAGCCCGGCAGACAGGAGAGATCCGCGATGCGGGCGAATGATCCGCGCACCTGCGCCAGCAGCGCCAGGCGGTTGTTGCGCAACGCAGGGTCATCCACGTTGACCATCACGCTGTCGAAGAACGCATCCACGGCGGGCCGCAGCTTCGCGAGGCGGGTCAGTGCCGCGGCGTAATTGCGTTTGCCCTTGTCGAGCTTGCCGAGGGTGCGTTCGACATCGGGCAGCGCCGCGGCCAGCGCCTCGTGCAGGGCTTTCTCCGCCGGTTCGCGCAGCAGATCCACCTGCGGTGCCACGGGGGTTGCGCGTCCGTCGTCCGGCGTTACCGCCGTGCTCTTCTTGAGGATGTTGGCGATGCGCTTGTTGGCCGCCGTGAGGCTCGCCGCATCCGGCAGCCCGAGGAAGGTCACGAGCGCGCGCAGGCGCGCGTCGAAATCCAGCGGCGAGACCGGTTCGCTGGCACGGACGGCGTCGAACATTTCGGTGGTGACGACTGCGCCCGCGCCGGCTCCCCGCAGATCGAGCAGATAGGCGCGCAGGCGCTCGACGATGAAGTCCCAGACTTCCACCGACGCGTTGCCCGCCTGCACGGGTTGCAGGGCGCTGGCACGCACCACCAGCGCTCGCAGGTCGAGATCGATCTTCTTCTCGACCAGGATACGCAGCACGCCGATCGCTGCACGTCGCAGTCCGAATGGGTCCTTGGTGCCGCTGGGCTTCTGGCCGATGGCGAAGATTCCCGCGAGCGTATCCAGTCTGTCCGCCAGTGCGACTGCCACACCCGCGCCGCTGCCGGGCAGGTTGCCGCCGGCACCGCGGGGTAGATAGTGCTCGTCGATGGCCGCGCACACCTCGGCGGGCTCGCCGTCCGCCATCGCATAGTAGCGACCCATGGTTCCCTGCAGTTCCGGGAACTCGCCCACCATGCTGGAGAGCAGATCGCACTTGGCGAGCTCGGCCGCCCGGACGGCGGCGGCGTGCTCGGCGTCGATCAGCAACGCGATCTCGCCGGCGAGCGTGGTCACGCGCCGTACCTTGTCGCCGATGGACCCGAGCTTGGCCTGGAAGGTCACGGAGTCCAGCGAAGGGCGGCGATCGGCCAGCTTCTGCTTGCGGTCCTGGGACCAGAAGAACGCGGCGTCAGAAAGGCGTGGCCGAACCACGCGTTCGTTGCCGGCCCGCACCTTGGACGGGTCCCGGCTCTCGATGTTGCTGAGGGTGATGAAATTCGGCTTCAACTTTCCCGACGCGTCTTGCACCGCGAAGTAGCGCTGGTGTTGCTGCAACGTCGAAATCAGCACTTCGCGAGGCAGATCGAGGAATCGATCCTCGAAAGCCCCCGTGATGGCAGTGGGCCACTCGACCAGCGCCGTGACTTCATCGAGCAGGCGCTCATCGAGCAGGGCCTCGCCCGCCAGCGTGGCTGCGGCGGCGATCACCTGCTCGCGGATTCGCGCGCGGCGTGTCGAAAAATCGGCGATGACCCTGCCCTGATCTCGCAGCGTCGTCTCGTAGTCCGCCGGCCGCGCCAGCGGCAGCGGTGCCGGTGCCATGAAGCGATGTCCACGCGTGGCACGACCCGAATCCGTGTCGAGCATGCGTGCCGGGACCACCTCGTCACCGTGCAGCAACACCAGCCAGTGCACGGGACGCACGAACTCGGCCGTGGACGACCCCCAGCGCATTCGCTTGGGAATGGGCAGCGAGTCGAGCGATTTCTGCACGATGGCAGGCAGCAGGCTGGCCGTGGCGAGCCCGGGCTTCTCGCCTTCGAAATACAGGAACTCGCCCTTGCCTTCCGCGACGCGCTTGAGTGCATCGACGGTCGCGCCGCATTTCTCGGCAAACTTCGTGGCGGCGGGCGTGGGCTTGCCTGCCTTGTCGAATGCGGCGCTCACCGGCGGGCCTTTCAGCCTCAGCGACTGCGCGGGCTGCATGGCCGCGAGGGCATCGACCAGAACCGCGAGGCGGCGCGGCGTTGCGAATGAACGCAAGCCGGCATGCGGAATTCCCGCCTCGGCGAGGCCAGAGCGAATACCTTCGGCGAAGGCCTTCTCCAGCTCCGGCAGAGCCAGCGGCGGCAGCTCCTCGGTGCCGATCTCAACGAGGAAATCGGCGGCGCTCATGCGGCACCCGACCTGCCCACCGGCGGCAACAGCGGAAAACCCAGCGCCTCGCGGCTGTCGTAGTAGGCCTGTGCAACGGCCCGAGCCAGTGCGCGTACCCGCAGTATGTAGCGTTGTCGCTCGGTGACCGATATGGCCCGGCGGGCATCCAGGAGGTTGAAGGTATGCGAGGCCTTCATCACCTGCTCGTACGCCGGCAGTGCGAGCCGCGCCTCCAGCAGCTGCTTGCAGGCGGCTTCGTGCTCATCGAAGTGGCGAAACAGCACGGCGGTGTCCGCGTATTCGAAGTTGTATGCCGACTGTTCGACTTCGTTCTGATGGTAGACGTCACCGTAAGTAACGCGCCCCAGTGGGCCGTCGGCCCAGACGATGTCGAAGATGCTTTCGACGCCTTGCAGATACATGGCCAGGCGCTCGAGGCCGTACGTGATTTCACCGGTCACCGGCTTGCAGTCGAGACCGCCGACCTGCTGAAAGTAGGTGAACTGCGTGACCTCCATGCCGTTGAGCCACACTTCCCAGCCCAGTCCCCAGGCGCCGAGCGTCGGTGATTCCCAGTTGTCTTCGACGAAACGCACGTCGTGCACCAGCGTGTCGAAGCCGAGTGCGCGCAGCGAGCCGAGGTACAGGTCGAGAATCGGCAGCGGGGACGGCTTGATGACCACCTGGAACTGGTAGTAGTGCTGCAAGCGGAACGGATTGTCGCCATAGCGGCCATCGGTCGGACGGCGCGACGGCTGCACATATGCCGCCGACCACGGTTCGGGCCCGATCGAGCGCAGAAACGTGGCGGTATGAAACGTGCCGGCGCCCATTTCCATGTCATATGGCTGCAGGATTACGCAGCCCTGGTCGGCCCAATATCTCTGGAGCGCGAAAATCAGGTCCTGGAAAGTGCGCGGCGGGGCGCCGAGCGGCACGTCGGCAGGCCGGAATTGAACGTTGGCGGTCATCGGGTGAGGGTCGCTGCTTTGGCCGCGAAGTATAGCGGGCCCAGCCGCTGCTCACAGATTCAGCGCGCGTATCTCATAGACCTCGCAAATGGCCCTGCCGTCCCAGGCGTAGCGCAGGTGGATGTTCTGCCGGACATTCTGCACCAGCCGGGGCCGGAACACCGCCAGGCACTGGCCGCCAGCCCGTCGCACGCTGTCGAAGGCGATGCCGTTGGAGCCGGCGTCACGCAGCTGCCGGCCCAGTTTCTGGGATGCCACATAGCTCTGCGGATCGTAGACATCCGGTAGTTCGATGCGGCGACCGCGCAGATCGTGCAGCTCGCAAGCGACGTCGGCGAGGTAACAGCGCATCTCGAGCTCGATGGGCGGTTCATGAGTGGCGCGCAGGAAATTCTCGCGATGAAACCGCGTCTCGGCGATGGCCGTGTCGATGGACTCGGCGGCGTAATAGGCGCCGAATCGACCGTCGGTGAAACGCGTGCCCTGAGGCGACAGGTGCGTGAACGGTGCCATGACGATCGTGGCATTGGGCCCACCCACGCGATCGACGACGGGCACCAGGTTGAGTTCCCCGACCTGGTTGCGAATGCGCGGGTTGGTGAGCGATTCGAGCTCGTAAAGCGCATCCCAATCGGCCGGATCGGCGATGCGTTCGAACAGATGGATCGTGGGCATGCGGCTTGCCACGATGCGGTAGCACGGCGCGAAACGAACCGCGCGCGCCGTGGGCGCGGCCTTGGAGTGAATCGCCATCCTTGGTCCCGGCGTGATTTACGGCACTAGCCGCGCTCGGCGTCGAGATATTCCCTCACGACGTACAGATCGGACACGTGGCCGGACAACATGCGGTCTAGGGCTGATCGTCCTCCGAAAGGCGCGGCCTCGTTGGGCTTTCGTATCCACTCGTCCGCCGCCTTGGGATCGGGCAGCAGGATCTGCAGCGACTTGTAGATCCCCAGCAGGTACGACAGCCGCTCGAGGGTATCTCGCGGCAGCCGGGGCGATTCTTCACGCCGCCACTTGAAGAAGGTGGAACGCGAGGCGATGCCTAACAACTTCAACTGCTCGGCGACGGTGAGGCCCCAGGCCTCCGCGATATTGGCAAAGGCACGCAGACCGGGACCCGCCAGCGACTCCAGTCGACGAGCGGGTTCTGGATTTCGGGTGTTGGCGATGGTGAGACTCATGATGCCTTGGTAGTGCATTAATGAACGATCGTGAATATATGTCTATATAAGGACTTTCGAGCGCTTCAGCAAGGTGCGAAGTGCCAAGGTGAAGCGGTTTTCCGACTTCATTTGGAGCAAAATCTCTGGCGATCGCACCATTAGCGTGCAATCGCACGGCCGTCCAGAAGCTAACCCGTTGATTGAAAAAAGAATCTTCGGCTGGCACAGCGAATGCATTGAGACCGAGGCTCAAACCCTTCCTTAGAGGATCTCTAAAAATGAAACCCGCAGATGTAATCAAGTTGATCAAGGACAAGGAGGTCAAGTACGCCGACCTTCGCTTCACCGATACGCGCGGCAAAGAACAACACGTGACGATCCCGGCGAATCTCGTCGATGAAGACCTGTTTCGCGACGGCAAGATGTTCGACGGTTCGTCCATCTCGGGTTGGAAGGGCATCAACGAGTCGGACATGATCCTGGCGCTCGACCCGACGACGGCGGTCATCGATCCTTTCTTCGAACAAACCACGGTCAACATCCGTTGCGACATCATCGAGCCGGCGACCATGCAGGGCTATGAGCGCGATCCGCGCTCGCTCGGCAAGCGGGCCGAGGCCTACATCAAGTCCACTGGCATCGCCGACGGCGCGCTGTTCGGTCCCGAGAACGAGTTCTTCATCTTCGACAGCGTGCGCTGGAACAGCGGCATGAACGAGTCGAGCTACCACATCGACTCGGGTCAGGGCGCGTGGAACAGCAACACCATCTATCCGGACGGCAACAAGGGTCATCGCCCCGGCATCAAGGGCGGCTACTTCCCCGTGCCGCCGGTCGACGCCTTCCAGGACATCCGTTCGGCCATGTGCGATGCGCTGGTCGAGATGGGTATGAAGGTGGAAGTGCATCACCATGAAGTGGCCACCGGCGGCCAGTGCGAAATCGGTGTCGGTGCGGGCGGCCTGGTGCGCAAGGCCGATGAAGTGCAGATCCTCAAGTACTGCGTGCAGAACGTCGCTCACAGCTACGGCAAGACCGCGACCTTCATGCCGAAGCCGCTCGTGGGTGACAATGGTTCGGGCATGCACGTCCACCAGTCGCTGCAAAAGGCGGGTACCGCGCTGTTCGCCGGCGACAAATACGGTGGTCTCTCCGAGACCGCGCTGTACTACATCGGCGGCATCATCAAGCACGCCAAGGCCATCAATGCCTTCACCAATCCGGGCACGAACTCATACAAGCGCCTCGTACCGGGCTTCGAAGCACCCGTGATGCTCGCGTACTCCGCGCGCAACCGTTCGGCCTCGATCCGCATCCCGTGGGTGTCCAACCCGAAGGCGCGCCGCATCGAAGTGCGCTTCCCGGATTCGCTCGCGAATCCGTACTTCGCGTTCACGGCCATGCTGATGGCCGGCCTCGACGGAATTCAGAACAAGATCCATCCGGGTGAGCCGGCTGACAAGGACCTGTACGACCTGGAGCCCGAGGAGGAAAAGAAGATTCCGCAGGTCTGCCATTCGCTGGACATGGCTCTCGAGGCCCTGGACAAGGACCGCGAGTTCCTGACCCGCGGCGGCGTGTTCACCAACGACGTGATCGATGCCTACATCGGGCTCAAGATGCAGGAAGTCACGCGCTATCGCATGTCGACTCACCCGGTCGAGCTCGACATGTACTACAGCTGTTGAGGCGGCGTGACACGGCTGGAAGCCCCAAAGGCAGCTGATTCGGGTCTCGGCCCGAAGTTGGCGCCCGCCAGCTTTCCAGCCCGGTCTCCCACGAGGGAGGCGGCGTCTGCGGGGCGCCGCCTCCCGATTTCGACCGCAGGATTGTGGGCCAGGTTATGTTTCCGTTCAGGAGCAGGGTTTATGCTCCGGAACCATGAAGCGCCTGTCGTTGCTCGTGGCATCGCTCTGCCTGGCCTCCCTGGCGTTCGCCACCACCTATGTGCGGGTGGAAAAAGACGGCACCAAGACTTATTCGGATCGCCCGCTGCCGGGCGGACATCCCGTGGAAATCGAAGCAGCGCAGACCTACTCCGCGCCGAAACCAGCGCAAACCGGCAGCAGCAATCTGCCGTCGGAGCAGCAGCTGTTGCAGAGAATCGACGATTTCCGCTACACGAGCTGCACGCTCTCGCCGGAGAACGACGAGACCTTCACGAATCCCACGAACGTGCCGATCAGCGTGAGTGTCGAGCCGGCACTTCGCGTCGGCGACATCCTGCAGCTCAGCGTGGATGGCAAACCGGCGGCCGCAAACTCGATGAACACGGTTCTGGACCCGGCTTATCGAGGCACGCATACGGCTCAGGTCACCATCAAGGATTCCTTCGGCCGAACGCTGTGCAGCGCCAGCGTTTCGTTCCACGTCTTTCGGCCTTCGGTGAACATGCCCGCGCGGCACTAGCCGGGCCACTGGCTGCCTGCGTGACCGGAGGTCCGCATGGCAGTTGAACGCTTCCTTCCTTCGGCGATCGCTCACTTCGAGCCCGCGGATCTGATCGGTGCGCTGGCCACGGGCATCGTGGTGCTCGACTCGGATCTGTGCGTGGTGTACGCGAATGTTGCCGCCCAGGACCTGCTCGCCGTGAGCGTGAACCAGGCACGCGGCAAGCCCTTCCTTTCGCTGGTGCTCGAAGCGGACTCGCTCGATCCCCTGATGCGCCGTTCGCTCGATACGGGCGAGACCTTGTCGGAACGCGAGATGTCGGTGATGACCGGACCGCTCGGCCGCGAGCACCGCGTCATCGACGTCACCATGACGCCGCTCGACAGCGAGTTCGAGCGAAAGTATCTGCTGCTCGAGATTTCCGATGCCACGCAGCGGCAGCGCATAACGCGTGAGAACGAGCTCATGGCTCGCCTCGATTCCAGCCGCCAGATGGTTCGGCAGCTGGCGCACGAGATCAAGAATCCGCTCGGCGGGCTGCGTGGTGCGGCACAACTGCTCGAGCGCGAGCTGCACGAGCATCTGCGTGAATACACGGGCGTCATCATCAGCGAAGCCGACCGGCTCACGGCGCTGGTCGACTCGATGATCGGGCCGGCACGAGTGCCGCAGAAGACCCTGATCAACGTTCACGAGCTCTGCGAGCACGTGTACCGCCTGTTGCGCAGCGAAGCGCGCGCCGGTGTGCTGGTGGAGCGCGATTACGACCCGTCGCTGCCGAATGCCGAGGTGGATGCCAATCAGATCATCCAGGCGCTGCTCAACGTCGCGCGCAATGCGCTGCTGGCGGTGGGCGAGCGCGGTCGCATCATCATCCGGACGCGCATCGCGGCCAACGTGAACATCGGCAATTCGCGCCACAAGCTGGCGGCAAGTCTGCAGGTCGAAGACAACGGGCCGGGAGTGCCGCCCGAACTCGCCGACACCATTTTCTTTCCGCTGGTGACGGGCCGCGCCAATGGCACGGGCCTGGGTCTCGCGGTCTCGCAGGATCTCGTGACCCGTCACGGCGGTCTCATCGAATTCGAAAGCAAGCCCGGCCGCACGGTGTTCACCATCCTGCTGCCATTACCGGAGAACGCATGAGCGTCGACCCCACGTATATGCACAACGCCACAACGCAATCCGGCAATCAACCCGCGCTTCGCGTGTGGTTGGTCGAGGACGACGCCTCCATCCGCTGGGTTCTGGAACGGGCGCTGCGCGCCAGCGGCATGGTGCCGCGCGCCTTCGACTCGGCGGAGCCCGCCCTGGCGGCGCTGCGCGGGGACGCGCCCGACGTGCTGTTGACCGATATACGCATGCCGGGCAGTTCGGGCATCGATCTGCTGCGCGAAGTGCGTCTTGCCCATCCCGAGCTGCCCGTCATCGTCATGACCGCGCATTCGGATCTGCCCAGCGCGGTGAGTGCGTACGAGGGTGGTGCATTCGAGTATCTCCCCAAGCCCTTCGACATCGATCAGGCGGTGGAGCTGGTGCGGCGCGCCGGACAGAGTGCGCGTAAGGGCGAAGAGGCGCCGACACAGGCTCCGGAGATTCCAGAATTGTTGGGCAGGGCACCCGCGATGCAACAGGTGTTCCGCGCCATCGGCCGCCTGTCACGCTCCAGCGTGGCCGTGCTCATCACGGGTGAGTCCGGCACCGGCAAGGAGCTGGTGGCGCGGGCGTTGCACGAGCACAGTCCGCGCCAGAGCAAACCTTTCGTCGCCCTGAACACCTCCGCCATCCCGGCGGAACTGCTCGAGTCGGAGCTCTTTGGCCACGAGAAAGGTTCGTTCACCGGCGCCGATACGCAGCGACGGGGCCGTTTCGAACAGGCCAACGGCGGCACCCTGTTCCTGGACGAGATCGGCGACATGTCCACGCCGCTGCAGACTCGATTGCTGCGCGTGCTGGCCGAGGGGGAGTTCTATCGGGTCGGCGGCCAGACGCCAGTCAAGGTGGACGTGCGCGTCATCGCCGCGACCCACCAGAATCTCGAAGAGCGGGTCGAGCGCGGCATCTTCCGCGAGGACCTCTACCACCGCCTCAACGTGATCCGCATCGAACTGCCGCCGCTGCGCTCGCGCACCGAGGACGTTCCAGACCTGCTGGCGCACTACCTGCGACAGGCGGCCGCGGAACTCGGCACCGAGACCAAGACGCTGGCGCCGGTCACCCTGGAGCGGCTGCAGGCATATCGCTGGCCGGGCAACGTCCGCGAGCTGGTCAATCTCTGCCGGCGTTTGACGGCGCTGGCCCCCGGCAGCGAAATCCAGTTGCAGGACCTGCCTGCCGAAATGCACATTGTCACTCCGGCCGCGCAGACCGACTGGGCTGCGGCGCTCACGTTGTGGGCCAAGGCCCAGCCTCACGATGGCACCGCGGCCTGGCTCGACCAGGCATTGCCCGAGTTCGAGCGAGTGCTCATCCGTGTCGCCTTGAATCGCACGCATGGTCATCGCCAGGAAGCGGCACGCGTGCTCGGCTGGGGACGCAACACGCTGACGCGCAAGCTCAAGGAACTGGGCATGGCCGACGACGAAAGCCTGCCCTGAACTCCAGCGCGCCGCGATCGGCCCGCTCCTAGTTAGTTTCCACGATGCGCGATTAGGTTCGGCCCCGCTTGTCCGGTCGCGCCCCCGGGACAAAAATCCGGTCCTGAGGACTGGAATTGTCTTCGGGGGAGAAAGCGAGATTGTTAGCGCTATCCGATCCGCTGATTTCCCGCTTTTTCCCGCTGCTTTCGCCCGACGGGTGACATAACCGAAACAGCGCGTGATTGCCGTCGCGAATCGGAAACGGCTTTGTTTCAAGTGTCCCGCGCTTGTTCCATCCTTTGTCCCCATCAGGGTTCCGGACATTTTTTCTTGACGTCCGGCGAAGAGAGGAAACATGCAAGAAGTCGTTGTTACAGCCACCAAGTACCCCGAAATCGTGGTCCAGGGTCAGCGCTACGACTACACGTCGGACATCGTTCTCGCTGTCATTGGCGTGATGGCCGCCGCGTTCATCATCTGGCGCTACACGGTTGCTCGCAAGGGCAGCAAGGAATAGGGCGTACCTTTCGTTGCGTACGGACTGATCGTCCCGTCAGTCCGTGCGCAGCGAGCCCACCAGCTCGGCAAGATCGCCGAGCTTGTTGGTCGCTAGATAGTCCGCCAAGCCTGCATTGATCTTGCGGCACAGAAGCGGATCGTAAAAAAGTGCGGTTCCCAGGCCCACGGTCGTGGCGCCGGCGATCATGAATTCCAGTGCATCCTCGACGGTGGCAATGCCGCCCTGGCCGATGATGGGTACGTTGTGCTTCTTCGCCACTTCGTACACCTGGTGCACTTTGAGCAGGGCGATGGGTTTGATGGCGGGTCCCGACAAGCCACCCTGTATGTTGCCGATGACAGGCCGGCGCGTCTTCGCGTCGATGGCCATACCCATGATGGTGTTGATCACTGCCAGCCCGTTCGAACCAGCCTCGATGCAGCGACGCGCGTTCTCGCGGATGTCGGTCTGATTCGGCGAGAGCTTGGTGATGATGGGCTTGCTGGTGGCCTTCCGGCATGCCTCCACCACCTTGGCCGACATGTCCGGATAGTTGCCGAAGGCGACGCCGCCCTCCTTCACGTTGGGGCAGGAGATGTTGATCTCGATGGCGTCGATGGGCGAGTCGTCGAACCGGCGTGTGACCTCGACGTATTCCTCGATGGTCGAGCCGGACACATTCGCGAAGAAGCGCGTCTCGGTGAAATCCAGCGCAGGCAGGATATTCTTCACCACGTGCTCGGCCCCGGGATTCTGCAGGCCGATGGCATTCAACATGCCGGAGGGCGTTTCGTACACGCGGTGCGGCCTGTTGCCCAAGCGCGGCTGCCCGGTGGTGCCCTTGAGCACGATGGCGCCCACGTCGCGATTGGAGAAGCCCTCGACGCGCGTGTACTCCTCGCCGAAGCCCACGCAGCCGGACAGCAACACGATCGGCGAGTTCAGCTCGAGCCCGCAAAAACTGACGCGCAGGGGGTTCGGGAGCGAGACGGCGGCGGCGTTCATGGGACGCGCATTGTACGATGCGTGCCCCGAGTCCAACGCCTGAAAATGAGATCGTGAGAAAGACATCCCTGCCATTGCTGTTGCTGTTTGCCACCGGCCTCGCCCAGCCCGCCGACCAGGCTGCGCCCGACAGGGCGATTTTCGCCCACAGCGATCTTCTGCCCGGGGCGGTCGATCCGGGCTACGAATCGCTGCCGTGGCCCGATGATGCCGACGTACAAAGCGGCCCGAATGAGGTGCCGCTGGAGCGCTGGACCACGCAGGCGGAGGCCGGTCGGGCGCGCGCTGCCGCCATCGTTGGCCGTTACTGGCTCGAGCATATTGCCGAAAGTCCGGGGAACTGCGCCAAGGCCATCGACTGGTATACGCGCGCCGACAAGCTCGGCAGCAATGAGGCGCCGGGATGGCTGGGCCACCTGTACCGCCGCCTGGACTGCCCGCAGCGCAATCTCAAGACGGCAATCGGCTGGCTGCGCAAGGCGGTGCCGCTGGCAACCTATGGCGCCGCCGCGGATCTCTTCGCCATCTTCGGCGACACGACGACGCCGGAAGCGGACGCGGCGCTGGCCGTGGCCTATGGCCGCGTGGCGGCGGCCGGCAATGAATTCCCGGCGGGTGACGACTCGCAGACGCGTCTCGCGGCGCTCGAGCAGGGTCTGGATGCGCGCCAGAAGAGGTCAGCCTCCGAACTCGCGGACAAACTACTGGCGGACATCGCGCGACGTCGAGCGGCCATGACGGCAGCGCCGGGCGAGGAACGGCTCAAGGTCGGCGCGTCGGGCGCGGGCTGGAAGGTGAACCTGATCGCCTATGACGAGCTGCGTGAATGCGCGGCCAATACCGTCGGCAACTGCCGGGGCGTGCGCCACACCGTCTATTTCGAGGCAGCCAACGAGACCAGCGAGTACCTGCGATGCAAGCTGGCGCTGGACCATCGCGTCTTCGCGATCGGTACCGTGAACACCAATCAGCGCGAAACGCTGCTGCCGCCCCATTTCTCGCGGCGCGTGTTCGCGGGCCGTGCCGGAGAGATTTCCGGACCGCAGGACTTGCGGGTCAGTTGCGCGCCGGTGGCCGGTCTCGCCGCCAATGTCGCCGCCGGCAAGTGCCGGTTCACGACCACCGGTGTGCCCTCGGTCGCCGACTTCTATCCACCCGGCGCCAAGCGCCGTAACGAAGAGGGCCGCGTGGTGCTCAACTTCTGGATGGATCAGAGGGAAGGTCACCCCAGCCTGGTGGAGCTGCGCGAGAGCAGCGGCTTTCCCGAGCTGGACATGGCCGGAGTGAAGATGGGCAGCTACATGGCATTCAAAGGCGACTGCGACCAGGGCTACACGTCGGTGGCGATCGCTTTCAGGCTGGCCGATTGAGCCCGACGGTCCGCGCATGTTCCACCTCGTCGTCTTCGAGCCGGAGATCCCGCCGAATACCGGCAATCTGATCCGGCTCGCGGCCAACACCGGCTGCGAACTGCACCTGGTGAAACCGCTCGGCTTCCGGCTGGATCGCAAATCCGTGCGGCGCGCGGGTCTCGACTACGATGAGCTCGCCACCGTGCGCGTGCACGAAGATTACACTGCGGCACGTGCGGCGCTGCCCGGCCGCTGGTTCGCCATCGAGACCGGCGGCAGCCGCCGACACGTCGAAGCGAGCTACGCACCCGGCGACGTGCTGTTGTTCGGTTCGGAGCGGCGCGGTCTGCCACCCGAGGTGCTGTCGACCATCGATCCCGAAAGGGTGCTGTCGCTGCCCATGCGCGCCGGCAACCGCAGCCTCAACCTGGCGAATGCGGCGGCCGTCGCCGTCTACGAAGCCTGGCGACAGCAGGGCTTCAGCGGAAGTAGTTAGCTCTCGACTTCCGCGCGTATCGGGCGGGTCATGAGATCCCGGACCACATCGCGGGCCGGCGCCTGCTCGTAGAGAATGCGGTAGATGGCCGAGACGATGGGCATGTCCACCTTCTCGCGCAGGGCGACCGCGTGCACGGCACGCGCGGCCGCGTAGCCCTCGACCACCTGCCCGATCTCCTGCAACGCGGCCTCGGCGCTCTTGCCCGCGGCCAGCGCCAGCCCGAAGCGGCGATTGCGCGACTGGTTGTCGGTGCAGGTCAGCACCAGGTCGCCGAGTCCGGCGAGCCCCATGAAGGTTTCCTGTTGCGCACCCAGCGCGACCCCGAGGCGCATCACTTCCGTGAGGCCACGCGTGATCAGGGCAATGCGTGTGTTGGCGCCGAAGCCCAGGCCGTCGCACAGACCGGCGCCCACTGCCAGCACGTTCTTGACCGCGCCACCGACCTCGACGCCAACGATGTCAGTGGAGGTATAGGCGCGAAAGTTCGGCGCGTGCAGGCTTTTGGCGAGTTCGGCGGCGAATGCGCCGTCGGGTGAGGCAATGGTCATGGCCGTCGGCAGCCCCATGCCCACCTCGCGAGCGAAGGTGGGGCCGGACAGCACGGCCACCGGAAACCGGTCTCCCAGCACGTCGTAGGCCACCTGGTGCGGCAGCTTGCCAGTCGTGAGCTCGAATCCCTTGGTGGCCCAGGCCAGGCGCGCGCCCTCGGCCAGCAAGGGCTTCAACTGGCAAAGCAGCGCGCGCAGCGCGTGGCTCGGAACGGCGATGACGATGGACGCGACGCCGCGGACGGCGACGGCCAGGTCGTCATGCACCTCGAGCGCCTCCGGGAATTTCGCGTCTGGAAGGTAGCGCCTGTTCTGACACTCGGCCCGCATGGCCGTGGCATCGGCCACGCTGCGACTCCAGAGCCGCGTCGGATGCCCGGCGCGGGCGAAGTGAATGGCTAGCGCGGTTCCCCATGATCCCGCGCCAAGGACTGCGACCGTTTGCCGGGTCGCGGGACCGTCGGATCTCGATGGCGCGGTCGCGGGAGTGGACACGACGGTGAGCACGGACGCGCCGGTCGCGCCCGTGCCGCGACCTCAGTTCGCCGCGGCCGGCGCGGCCTGGGCCTGCTGCTGCGCGAGGCCGCGGGCAAACAGCTCATTGAAGTCGACCGGCGGCAGCACGAAGTTCGGAAATCCGCCTTGAGTCACCAGGCTGGACACGGTCACGCGCGCGTACGGGAACAGCACGTTCGGGCAGATGGTGCCAATGGCGCGGCGCGTGTCCTCGGCGGAGAGTCCGCGCATCACGAACAGGCCGGCCTGTTTCACTTCCACCAGGAACGCCGTGGCTTCGCCCTGCTTGGCTCCCACGGTGACGGTCAGCACCACCTCGTTCACCTCCGGGGAGACGACGTTTGCCGTGGTGTTGATGTCGAGCGAGATCTGCGGGTTCCAGTTGCCCTCGAGGCGCGGACCCTTCGGGGCTTCATACGAGCAGTCCTTCAGGTAGACCGACTGTACGGCGAGCATTGGGCCGTTCTGTTCGTTCGCCACCGGCGGCGTGTTCTGGTTTTCCATGAGCATTTCCTGTTTTGAATCTGGGCTGGGTAGAAAAAGGGTCAGCGGTCCGTGAGGAGCTCGTCGAGCTTGCCTGCCTGTTCGAGGGCGAGAAGGTCGTCGCTTCCGCCCACGTGCCGGCCGCCGATGAAGATCTGCGGCACGGTGCGCCGCCCGCTGCGGTTCTGCATTTCGGTGCGCTTCTCGGGCGCCGCTTCCACGTCGATGTCCTCGAAGGGCACGCCCTTGCGAGTGAGCAGGGTACGGGCCCGGCTGCAATAGGGGCACCAGCTCGTGGTGTACATCGTCACCGCGGGAGCTGCCATCAGCTACGCCTTCGCGACCGGAAGATTCTCCGCGCGCCAGCCGGCGAAGCCGCCACGCAGCGAGAACGCCTTGGTGAAACCCTGGGTGTTGAGCTGGCGGACGGCCGCGGCCGCGAGCGAGCCGGACGCATCGATGACGACCACCGGCTTCTCCTTGTACCGCTTCAGGCTGTCGCCGGCGGTGAGGATCTGGTCCGAGGGTAGCTGCCTGGCGCCCTTCACATGGCCCAGCGCGAACTCCTCGGGCTTGCGGATGTCGAGCACCAGAGCGCCCTGGTTCATGAGCCGGATGAGCTCCTGTGAGGAGATGGCGGCGAATGCGGTCGCGCGCAGGCGTGATTCGTTGGCGATCACGATGATCAGCGCCAGCAGCGCGGCGGCCGCGAGCAGCGGGTGATGGGTGATGTATTCGATGAGGCGGGCCATAAAGGGTGCGCATTATAGCGACCGCGAGTGTTTGCGCCTTATTTCAGGGAAGCGGGCTGCCTACAATATGACCATGCGTTCCATTCTGCCGGCGGCCGCGCTGCTCCTATTCTTACTTGGGCTCGGGCCAACGGTCGCCAGGGAGTCCAACCCCGCCAGGGCGGAGGCCGAGCTCAAGGCCGTCCGCGAGCAGATCGAGAAGGTCAGGGCGGAAATGGCGCGGGACGCCGGCCGGCGCGACCAGCTGGCGCGCGAGATCGAGGACAGCGAGAAGTCGGTGAGCGCCGCGCGCATGGAACTGGACGAGCTGCGTCGCGAACGCGCCGACCACGCTGCCCGCCGCGCCGACCTCGCCGCGCAGCGTCGCGCCGAAGAAGCCGCGCTCGCCCGCGACCGCGAGGCACTCGCCGGCCAGATCCGCGCCGCGCACATGATCGGCCAGGAAGAGCCGCTCAAACTACTCCTGAACCAACGCGACCCGGCGCAGGCGGGGCGCGTGCTCACCTACTACCAGTATTTCGGTCGCGCGCGTGCCGGACAGATCGCTGCCATCAACGGCCACATCGGCGAGCTGAAAACGCTGGACGCCGGTCTAGCCGAGGAGGGACAGCGGCTCGCGGCCCTGGAAGAGCAGCAGCGGGGCGAGGTCGCCAAGCTGCAGTCCGCACGTGACCGACGCGGTCGCGCCCTGGCGGCGCTCGAAGCCGAATCCAGGAGCCGGGCCCGGCAGCTCGAGCGGCTCAAGAATCAGCAGGGTGGCCTCGAAAAGCTGGTGCGCGAGCTGCGCCGCGCCCTCGAGCGCGTCGAACAGTTCCCCACCGACAGCAAGGACGCCTTCGCACGGCTGCGCGGCAAGCTCACCTGGCCGGTGAGCGGCAGGTTGTTGGCGTCCTACGGCCAGGTGCGCGCCGGCGGAATGAAATGGGATGGCGTGCTCGTGTCCGGTGCGCAAGGCTCCGCGGTCCACGCCGTTTATCACGGGCGCGTGGTGTATGCCGACTGGCTGTCCGGACTGGGTCTGCTGACCATCATCGATCACGGCGATGGCTATCTGAGCCTCTACGGGCACAACGAGCGTCTCTACAAGGAAGTGGGCGAGAAAGTGACCGCCGGCGACACCATCGCCACCATGGGCGACTCGGGCGGCAGGCAGTCCCCGGCCCTCTATTTCGAGATCCGCAAGGCGGGCAAACCCGTGGATCCGCGGCCCTGGTTCAAGACTGCGGCTCCCTGAAGAAAACGCCTGGAAGAAAACGCCAACTGCATCAACGCCCTAAGGGCTTGTTTGGGCGAAGTTCTGCCGTTGATGTCGTTCGAAGCCTCCATGGAGCCCTACGCCCAGCTGGTGCGCTCGCTATTGCCGCGCGCGGCCTCGGTGAGCCTGTTCGACAACTCGGGCAAGTTGTTGTGGAGCAGCGCGGCATCGGCCAACCCCGAGCTCTTCGCCGTCGTGTTGCAGGCGATCGCGCAGCTGGAGAACGACCGCGAGAGCGCCGGCCAGCATTGCGCCCTCTCCGGCGATGCCCTGGCCTATCTATTCTGGCTGCGAGACGCGCCCGGCTGCGTGGCGGCGATCGCGGCCGTGGTCTGCAACCGTGCACCGCAGTCGATGGAAATGCTGCCGTTCTCCTTCGTGCACGAACAGCTGAAGCCGGCGATCGAACTGCTGCGGCGAGACCTGCTGGCACGCGCCAGCATCGATCGACTCAATGAGTCGCTGAGCGCGCGCGACAAGGACCTGGAATTGCTGCTGTCGGTCACCGGCAGCCATCCGAAGGCGGGTGGTGCCGACGACCTGCAGAGCCTGCTCGCCAACGCCGCCAATCATCTGAAGTGCGTGCTGGCCGGCATCGTCGTCCCCGACAAGGGCCTCACGCTGTCGTTCCCCGACAGCCACGACAACAGCATCCTGACTCGCACGCAGCGCCAGCTGCTGGCCATCACGCAGACGCGGCGCGACCCGCTGGTCATCAATCGCATCGCCACGCAGGCCGGGCAGGTGGCGATTCCCTACCGCATCCTCGCCTGCCCCCTGCGCCAGGGCTCCGGCCGCACGTCCGGCGTGCTGGCGTTGTTTCGCAAGCTGGAGGCGCCGGAATTCATCGGCCGCGACGTGCACCTCGCCGACCTGGTCGCGCACAAGGTCGCCGCCAGCATCGAGACCAGCTACGACTCGCTGTCCGGCCTACTGACGCGCGCGGCGCTCGAGCAGCGCGTCAAGCTCATGTTCGCCGAGGCGGGCGCGCGCGTGCAACGCTGGAGCCTGCTGTACGTCGACATAGACGAGCTGCACGTCATCAACGAAAACTTCGGCATGCACGTGGGTGACCAGGCGATCGCGCAGATCGGCGATCTACTGCGCAAGCATCTGCCGGCGAATTCCTTCGCGGCGCGCATTTCCGGCGATCGCTTCGCGGTGGTCATGCCATCCGAGATGGACGAGGCCGCGATGTTCGGCGAGGGTCTTCGCGAGGGCGTCACGCGCCTGTCCACCGCGCACGTGGACGCGCGCTATCGCCTGTCGATCAGTATCGGCGTGACGCCGTTCAGTGGTCGGGACGGCGAGCTCGGGCGCTCGTTGGCCGAGGCCGAGTCGGCCTGCAAGGCGGCCAAGGACCGCGGCCGCAATCGCCTCGAGACCTTCCAGGAAAACGACGTCTCCATCATCCGGCGCTTCACGGACATCAACGTGGCCACCGACGTGCGCGGCGCGCTGGCCGAGAACCGGCTGCGCCTGGAGGCGCAGCTGATCGCGCCCTTCACCAGCCAGCCCCTGAACGAGTCGCACGCCAAGCCGCACTACGAGCTGCTGCTGCGCATGCTCGATCCGGAAGGCAACACCATCGGTCCCGACCGCTTCCTCTCCGCGGCCCTGCGCTACCAGATGATGCCCACCATCGACCGCTGGGTGATCGCGAGCGTCATCGACATGCTGCGTCCGCGCCGTGACCTGCTGGCGAATGCGCCGGTCTGCTTCACCATCAACTTCTCCGGCCAGTCGCTGCACGACGAGGAATTCTCCGACTACGTGATCCGCAGCATTGAGACCAGCCGAATCAATCCGGCGGTGTTCTGCTTCGAGCTCACCGAGAGCGCGGCGGTCGCCAGCATCAACGACGCGGAAAAGCTCATGCAGCGCCTGCGCAAGCTGGGATGCGGCGTGGCACTCGACGACTTCGGTACCGGCCTGTCGTCGCTGTCGTACCTACGCTCCATGCCCGTGTCGATGCTCAAGATCGATGGCAGCTTCGTGCGCGACATCCTGCGCGACGAGCGGGCGGAATCCATGGTGCGCGCCATCGCGCAGCTGGCGCGCGCCATGAACATCACCACAGTGGCGGAGTACGTCGAGACCGAGGAGATCCGTACCCGCATCCGATCACTGGGTGTCGACTACGGTCAGGGCTTCGCGATCGCCAGGCCGGTACCGGTGGCTGAAGTCCTGGATGTCCTGCCGGTGCTCGCCGCCGCCACGCCTGGCGCCTTTCTCCTCGACGAGCCCGCCCGCCATACGGGCTGACGGCTGGGTTAGGATGCCGGCCCATGAAGCTGCTGCTGGCCGGCATCGTGATTGGTTGTCTCATCGCACTCGGTGGCAGCGTCCTCGCCCATCGTGACGACCCGCCCGCACCCGCCACCGCCGCCGCGAGCGCCGTCGCGCCGCCAGCGGGTCCGCTGAGCCCGGCTGAATCGACCCAGCTTGCCGAGGTCATGGAGCGGGTGCAGCGCGATTACGTTGATGAGGTGCGTCATCCCGAGCTCATCGACGATGCGCTGCGCGGCCTGGTCGGCGGTCTGGATCCCTACTCCTCCTATCTCGACGCCGAGGAATACGCGGATCTGCGTGTGAGCACCGCCGGCACGTACGCCGGCATCGGCATCGAGGTTTCCACCGCGGACCGCGCGCTGCGCGTGGTGCGACCCTTTCGTGATTCGCCGGCCGAGGCGGCCGGCATCCAGAGCGGTGATTTGATCGCGGCCATCGACGGCACGCCGGTGGGCAAGGATCTCGAAGCCGCCATGGCGCGCATGCGCGGGCCACGCGGTTCGACGGTCAAGCTCGCAGTGACGCGAGTCGGCCAGGCGCTGCCGCTCGAGTTCACCGTGGAGCGCGCGCAGGTCGATGTGCACAGCGTGGCCGTGGCGGCACTCGCGGGCGGTTACGCCTATCTGCGCATCACTGCGTTCAGCGACACCACCACCGCGGATTTCAACACCGGAATCGCGCGCCTGCGCCGCGAACTCAAGGCCCGGCCGCGCGGCATCGTCATCGACCTGCGCAACAACCCGGGCGGGGTGCTCGAGTCGGCCGTGGACGTGGCCGACCAGCTGCTCGAAGAAGGCATCATCGTCACCGCCGATGGCCGCACTCCTGCCGCCCGATTCACCATGCAGGCCACGCCCGGCGAAGTGCTGCCCGGCGTGCCCGTGGTCGTGCTGGTGAACGGCTCCACGGCGTCGGCGGCCGAGATTCTCGCCGGCGCGCTGCAGGATCATCATCGCGCGGTGCTCCTGGGCCGGCGGACCTTCGGCAAGGGATCAGTGCAGACGGTGACGCCACTGTCCGGCGGGCGCGCCATCAAGCTCACGACGTCTCGCTATCACACGCCCTCCGGGCGCTCGATCCAGGGCCGCGGCATCGAACCCGACCGCGAGTTCGCGGAAGTCGACGGCCTGCCGCTCGACCTGGACGACGCGCGGGTTCGCGCCACCCTGGCGAGCCGCGATCCGGCTGTGCGCGCCGCACTGGAATTGCTCAAGGGCCGCAAGCCTGCGGCCGGCCGCGAGCCCGGTGCCGGCCTCACCGCGATGACTCCCGCATGGAATTGATCACGTGGTTTGCCGATCTCATCCTGCATCTCGACGACCACCTGGTCGAGTTGCTGCGCGATTATGGCTTCTGGGTGTATCTCATCCTGTTCGTCATCATCTTCGCGGAGACCGGTTTCGTGGTTACGCCATTCCTGCCGGGCGACTCGCTGTTGTTCGCGGCCGGCGCACTGGCTGCGGTGGATGACAGCCAGACCCTGTCACCGCTGTGGTTGTCCATCACGCTGGTCACGGCCGCCATTCTCGGCAATACCACCAACTACCACATCGGCAGGTGGATAGGGCCGCCGGCCTTCAGCGGCAAGATCCGCTTCCTCAAGGTGGAATACCTGCGCCGCACGGAAGAATTCTTCGCGCGCCACGGCAACATGACCATCGTGCTGTCGCGCTTCGCGCCCATCGTGCGCACCTGTGCGCCGTTCGTGGCCGGTGTAGGACGGATGCCCTATGCGCGCTTCCAGACATACAACGTCATCGGCGGGCTTTGCTGGGTGTTGCTGTTCACCTGGGCGGGTTATTTCATCGGCAACATTCCTTTCATCAAGGACAATTTCGGGCTCGTGACGCTGGCGATCATCGCGGTGTCGCTGGTGCCGGTGGTCTGGGTGGCCTTCAAAAAGGACTGACATGAGCGGCGCGTACCGCAGCTTCGCCCATCGCGTCGATATCGACGTGCCGGTGCAGCGCGTGTGGCGGGCATTCACCGACAGTCGCGTGCTGGAGCGCTGGACGGCTCGCGGCGCCACGATCACGCCGCGCGAACGAGGGCGGATGCGCGTGCTGTTCGGACCGGGCATCGAGCTCGACGGCCACATCGACGTGCTGGTGACGCCGCAGCGCATGCGGCTGATATTGCTTCCGACCCCGGGCATGCCGGCCGCCGAGGGACAGGCAGCGGAGGCCGTCATCGTCGAAGACTTCCTGTTCGAACGCAGCCCGCCTGCCGCCACGGCCATACGCCTCTTGTCGAGCGGAGTGCCCTCGGCGCAGGCCTGGGTGACGTACTATCTGAAGAAGCGCCGGCATTGGGAGCTGGCGCTGGCCCGTCTCAAGGTGTTCCTCGAGAAGGGCCTCGACGAGAAAACACCCGAACCGAGGTACTGAAGCACATGGCGGGTTTCCTGTTGCGCGGCCTGGTGGCCGCACTGGGTCTGTGGGCGGCCACGGCGATGCTCGACGGCATCGCCATCGACTCGGCTGCCACGTTGATCCTCGCCGGGCTGTTGTTGGGCGTGGTGAATGCCGTCGTTCGGCCTTTCGCGTTGCTCCTGTCGCTGCCCGCGCTGGTCGTGTCGCTCGGGCTGTTCCTGTTGGTCATCAACGCCGCCATGCTGGGCCTGGTGGCACTCATGCTGCCCGGTTTCCGGATCGCGGGGTTCTGGTCCGCCGTGGGCGCGGCGCTCATTGTCAGCATCGTGAGCTGGGTGGGTTCCTGGTTCATAGGCTCGCGGGGGCGCGTCGAAATCATCCGTGCGCCGCGAGACTGACCGCGCCTAGCTGGCCGTCGACGGCTCCTTCTGCTGGTCTTCATCCAGCCGCCTGGTTTCCTTTCGCGGCCAGCTGACCAGGGCCACGCCCACGAACATCACGACCATGCCGGCGATCTGGTTGGCGCCGAGGCGCTCGTCGAGAATCCACCAGCCGAGCACCGCCGCGATGGCCGGGTTGACGTAGCTGTATGTGCCCACCATGGCGGGCGTGGTATTGCGCGCCAGCCAGGAAAACGCGGTGTAGGCGACGCAGGAACTGGCGATCGTGAGATACGCCATGGCCAACAGCCCCGGGCGTGACCAGGTCCAGCGTTGCGCCTCGCCCAATGTCAGCCCCACGCCAGTCATCATGAGACCGCCCAGCAACATCTGCACGGCCGAGAACGGCAGCAGGTCGAGCCGCGAATGCGCATTGCGGATGTACACCGTGGTGGCCGACCAGACGAACACGATCAGCAGGATCAACAGCTGGTAGCCGAGATGGTCGACACGCGCGCCGCCGCGTGGCCAGACGATGAGCGCCGTGCCGCCAAAGCCGATGACCAGGCCGACCAGCGTGCGGGGGTCGAGCGGATGCGCGCGGCGGCCGCGCGTGGCGAGCAGTGCGATCCAAAGTGCCGCGGTGGCATTGAGGATGGCTGTCTGGTTGGATGCGACGTACTGCATGGCCCAGTTGGTACAAGCATTCGGGATCAGCACGCTGCCCACCGCGACGATCGCCAGGCGCTTCCACTCCGCGGCGTCGAGCTCGAACCGGCGACCGAGCGCCAGCGAAACGCCGGCCAGCAGCAGGCCGGCACAGATGAAGCGCACGCCACCGAACAGCACCGGCGGCAGGATGTGCACGCCGATGCTCGCCACCATGTACGTCGAACCCCAGACGAGATAGACGATTGCAAAGGCGATCGCGAGCTTCGCCCTGCGCGAGGAAAACGGGGACAAGGGAAGTCCCTGACTACCGGGCGCCGCGCACTCCCACCCGGTACATCCAGCCGCCCACGAGGGCCAGCAGCACCAGTCCCACCCACTCGCCCAGCGATCCGCCGAGCTGCAGATTGCCCGGCAGCGCGAACACTTCCTTGTTCTTGGTGCCGTAGATGGTGAAGCCGATCAGAATGCCCATGAGCGCCTCGCCGGTGATGAGGCCAGCGGCGAACAGCATGCCCTTGCGATTGCGCTTCTCGGCTTCCTCTTCGCTCAGGCCCCGACCGAAGGTGCGCGTCACGAGGAAGTTCAGCAGGCCGCCGAGGAAGATCGGCACCATGGTCTCGAGCGGTAGATAGATGCCGATGGCCGCGGCCAGAACCGGCACGCGGAACGGCGCCTTGCGAGACTTGAGGATCTGGTCGAGCACGATGATGGCCACGCCGATCACCGCGCCGATCGCGATCATGTCCCATGGCAGGTGGCCGCCGAACAGGCCTTTGGCCACCGAGGCCATGAGGTTGGCCTGCGCCGCCTCGAGCGACTGCGGATGCTCTGGCGTGCGCGGGCCGATGCCGTAGCTCTCGGCCAGCACATTGAGCGTGGGCGCCATGACCGCCGCGCAGGAGACGGAGCCGATCGCCAGCATGAGCTGCTGGCGCCAGGGCGTGGCGCCGACGATGTAGCCGGCCTTCAGGTCCTGCAGGTTGTCCCCGGCAATACAGGCCGCGCAGCACACCACCGCGCCGATCATCACCGCGGCCACCGGACCGATGGCGGAATCCTTGCCGAGGAAGCCGACCAGCACCAGCGCCGCGAACAGGATGGTGGCGATGGTGATGCCGGAGACGGGGTTGTTGGACGAGCCGACGAGCCCGGCCATGTAGGCCGACACGGAGCAGAACAGGAACCCCGCGACCACCATGATCACCGACATCGCCGCGCCGACGCCCACACTGCCGACGATGGTGTAATACAGCACCCCGAGCGGAATAGTGAACAGTACGATGCCGAGCAGCACCCACTTCATCGGCAGGTCGCGTTCGGTATGCGCGATGAGCGCGTCACTGCCGGCGCGCGCGGCGGCGAGACCGCTCTTGACGCCCGAGACGATCGAGCTGCGCAACGTGACCAGCGCCCAGAGCCCGCCGATCAGCATGGCGCCGACACCGAGATAGCGGATCTGTTCACCGCGCAGGATCTGCGCGCTCGCCTCGGCGCACTCGGAGCTCGACAGGCCCTGGCAGGCGGCGGCCACCATGGCGGCGAGCTGCGGATTCCCCTGCAGGAAATACTCGTGGTAGATAGGCACCGCGATGTTGAACGACAGCAGGCTGCCCGACACCACCACCGTGCCGATGTTGAGCCCGACGATGTAGCCCACGCCGAGCAGGGCCGGCGACAGGTTGGTGCCCATGTAGCCCAGGTACTTGCCGATGAAGCCGCTCGCCAGCGCGCTGTCGGGAATGAACCGCATGCCGCTCGCGGTCAGCAGCTTGCCGAGGGCGCCGCCCAGCGAGGCCAGGCCCAGAACCTTGATGCCCTCGGCGGGATTCTCGCCCGCCTTCAATACCTCGGCGGCCGCCTTGCCCTCCGGGAAGGTCATCTGCTGGTCGACGATCAGCGAGCGGCGCAGCGGCACCGAGAACAGGACGCCGAGCAGGCCGCCGAGGCCCGCGATCGCCAGCACCCACCAGTACTTGAAGTGCGGCCAATAACCCATGATCACCAGCGCCGGCACCGTGAAGATCACGCCTGATGCGATCGAGGTGCCCGCGGATGCGCCGGTCTGCACGATGTTGTTCTCGAGAATGCCGCCACCGCCGAGGGCGCGCAGCACCGCCATGGAGACCACCGCGGCCGGAATGGCCGACGCGATGGTCATGCCGGCGAACAGCCCCAGGTAGGTGTTCGCGGCGGCGAGAATCACCGCCAGCAGCACGGACAGGACGATGGCGCGCGCGGTCAGCTGCGGCGCGAGAGCTTGCTCGTTCATCTGACTACCTCACCAGCCGCAGTTCTGGCCCTTGTTCTGCTGCTCCAGCCAGGCTTCCAGCGGGCGGAAGTACTCGAGGATGGCCGATGCGTCCATCTGCCGGGTGCCGGTGAGCTTTTCGAGCGTGTCCTGCCAGGGCTGCGACGCACCCAGCGCCAGCATCTCGCCGTACTTTCTGCCCGCCTCGGTGTTGCCGAAGATGGAGCACTCGTGCAGCGGACCCTTGAACCCGGCCGCATCGCACAGCGCCTTGTGGAACTGGAACTGCAGGATGAACGACAGGAAATAACGCGTGTACGGCGTGTTGCCCGGGATGTGGTACTTCGCGCCCGGGTCGAAATCCTCTTCCGTGCGAGTCACCGGCGGCACCATGCCCTGGTACTTGAGGCGCAGATCCCACCATGCCTTGTTGTACTCGGCCGGCTTGATGCGCCCGTCGAATACACCCCAGCGCCACTCGTCGATCAGTTTGCCGAACGGCAGGAAGGCGACCTTGTCGAGCGCCATCTTCATCTGCTGATTGATGATGGCCTCGTCGGAAGGCTTCACCGCGCCGACCAGGCCGATCTTGTGTAGATAGGCCGGGGTCACGGACAGATTGACCGCGTCGCCGATGGCTTCGTGGAAGCCGTCGTGCGCGCCATCCTGGAACAGCGGCGGCTGGTCCTTGTACCAGATGTAGTAGTACACGTGCCCCAGCTCGTGATAGACCGTGAACAGGTCTTCCTCGATGGGCTTCATGCACATCTTGATGCGCACGTCATCCTTGTCGTCCATGTCCCAGGCGCTGGCGTGGCACACGACCTCGCGGTCGCGCGGACGCACGAGCATCGAACGCTCCCAGAAGGTCTGCGGCAGCGCCGGGAAGCCGATCGAGGTGTAGAAACTCTCGGCCGAGCGCGTCATCCGCACCGCGTCCCACTTCTGCGCCTGCAGCAGCCGGTCGGCGCTCTCGATGCTGGCCTTGGGGTATGGCTTCAGCAGGTCGTCATAGACGCGGTTCCACTGCTGCGCCCACATGTTGCCCAACAGGTGCACGGGGATGGGCTTGCCGTCGGCCACCTTCTCCTTGCCGTATTTCTCGCCGAGGCGTTTGCGGGCGTAGCAGTGCAGTCCCTTGTAGAGCGGCTCGACCTGCGAGTAGAGCCGCGCGGCTTCCTTCTCGAAATCGGCCGCCGGCATGTCGTAACGCGAGCGCCACAGCACGCCGACGTCGGCGAAGCCCAGCTCCTTCGCGCCTTCATTGGCGAGTTCGGCAAACTGCCGGTACTTCGGGCGCATGGGCCGGGCGATGGAATGCCAGCCGGTCCAGGCTTCGGTGAGCTCGTCGTAGTTGCGGCTGGTGGCGAGCACGTCCGAGAGCGCATCGAGATTGAAGCACCCCTTTTCGTCCCGGCCGGCCTTGAGCAACGTCCTTCCCGCGGGGCAGTACTTGCCCTCGCCGTACATGGCTTCGAGCTCGGTGCCGAGCGTGGCCAGCTCGTTGCGCTTGGCCGGGTCCGCCGGCGCCGGCGCGCTCACGCCGAGCTTCAGCAGCAGCAGCGATCGCTTCGTGGAGGCATCCAGATCGCTGTTGTCGTACGCCCTGGCCTCGCTCGACTTGCGATTGAAGAACTCGAGCAGGCGCTCGGTGGCGCGGGCATTGAGATACTGGGTGTCGACGGTGATGTCCGTGGACTGCGTCCAGCCGGCGGCATTGCCCTCGCGGAACAGCGGCGTCAGCTCGCGATTCACTTCGGCGACGAAGTCGGGCGCCGGCTTCTCCAGCTTGGGGGGCGGTGTCGGTCCCTTGGGACCGCCGCAGGAGGTGAGCAGGCAGGCCAGCGTCGCGGTCCACAGGCCGGCATGGATCGCATGCGCGGAGCGGCGGTGCAAGTAGTTAGTAGAGCTCATTGGCGATCTCCGATCCAGCTGCGCAGGCCGCGCGAAATGAGAAGGATGGCCACGCCGGCGCCACCGCCGACCAGGGTCATGAGCCAGAACTGGTGCGGCAATTGCTCCTGGGTGAGCGTGCCCGTATGGCCCCCAACGAGGCCCGCCACCGTATTGCCGATGGCCGCGCCGAGAAACCACGTGCCCATCATCCGGCTCACGAAGCGCGGTGGAGAGAGTTTGGTGACGTTCGACAGCCCGACCGGTGAGAGGCACAGTTCGCCGAAGGTGTGCACCAGGTAGGCCATGAGCAGCCATTGCGGCCCCACCTTGCCGCCGCTCGCCACCACGAGCTGAGCGGCCCACATCATGATGAGAAAGCCCACACCCAGCAGGATGAGTCCGAAACCCATCTTGAACGGCGCCGATGGATCCAGTTTGCGCGCACCCAGGCTGACCCAGAACCACGCGAAGAACGGCGCGAACAGGATGATGCAGATCGGGTTGATGGCCTGGTAGTAAGCCGCCGGGTGCACGCCCTCGCGGAACATGTCGCCGAGCAGCGAGCGATCGGTGTAGTCGAGCGCGAACAGGTTGAAGGTGGTGGCCTGCTGCTCGAAGCCGCCCCAGAAGAGCGCGGCGCACAGGAAGAACACGATGATGACGCCCACCCGCTTCTTCTCGGCGGGCGTGAGGCCGCCGAAGAACAGCACGTAGCCGAAGAAAGCCACGGCCAGCGCGACCTCGAACACGAACAGACCGTGCGCCAGCGTTTCCTCGGAGGGCACGTTCTCGCCCATGAACAGCGCCAGCGCGCCCAGCAACGCCAGCACGGTCACGGTGCCCACCATCAGCCAGGTGCGCTTCTTCTGCTCCGGAGGTGCGTCGGGCGCCAGACCCGAGGTTCCCAGGTAGTGCTCGGTCATCTTGAACTGCACGAGGCCGATGAGCATGGCGACGCCGCAGATGGCGAAGCCCAGGCGCCAGTTGATGTCCTCACCGAGGCCGCCGGCAATGATCGGCCCGAGTGCCGCGCCCAGGTTGATGCCCATGTAGAAGATGGAGAAGCCCGCATCGCGCCGCGCGCCGGGCTGCCCCTCGTACAGCGCGCCCACCACGCTGGAGACATTGGGCTTGAGCAAGCCGATGCCCACCACGGTGAACGCCAGGCCGCCATAGAACACGGCGGGTGTGGCCGGAATCGCGCACACGAAATTGCCGATCGCGATGAACACGCCGCCGGCGAACACCGCGTTGCGTTGCCCGATCAGGCGGTCGGCTATCCAACCACCGGGCACCGTGACCAGGTACGCGCAGCCGGCGAACAAGGCGTACACCGCGCCGGCCGTGGCGTTGTCGATGCCGTAGCCCGGGTTCGCCGCGGTGGTGGACGCCGCGAGGAACAACACCAGCATCGTGCGCAGGCCGTAGTAGGTGAAGCGCTCGAAGAATTCGGTCATGAACAGCGTGGCGAGTCCACGCGGATGACCGAAAAAGCTGCGGGTGTAGTCGGGCGACACGATGGTCGTCGTGGACGGATCAGTCATTATTCTTGCCCCGAATTTTTGTGGGCGCTGTTGCGCCGCGATGGCGCCGAGTCTGAACCAATGACACGGGGGCCAGCAAGGCGCGCGGAAGGCGGCACGGCCTGGCGCGGGGCAGGCTCGGCTCGCGGCTCAGCTCGCCCCGGCCTCTTCCTTTTCGGCCTGCTCGGCGGCTTCGCGGCGCATTTTCTGCATCATCCGCGCCATCACCAGACCACCCTCGTACAGCAGCCACATGGGCAGCGCCATGATGGTCTGTGAGATCGCATCGGGCGGCGTGAGGATGGCCGCGACGACGAAGATTCCGATGATCACGTAGCCACGGTTCTTGCCGAGGCTCTCGACTTTCACGAGGCCGGTGAGTACCAGCAGCACGACGGCCACCGGCACTTCGAACGCCACGCCGAAAGCGAAGAACATGGTGAGCACGAAGTCGAGGTAGCTGGTCATGTCCGGCATGTAGTTCACGCCCGTGGGCGCAGTGCCCACCAGATAGCTGAACATGACCGGGAACACGACGAAGTAGGCGAAGAACACGCCGCAGTAGAACAGCACCACCGACGAAACCAGCAGCGGCATCGCGAAACGCTTCTCGCGCTTGTAGAGGCCGGGCGCGACGAAGGCCCAGATCTGGTACAGCACCACGGGCATGGCGGCAAACAGCGCGACGAAGAACGCGACCTTGAACGGCGTCATGAACGGCGCCACCACGCTGGTGGCGATCAACATGGTGCCCTTGGGGAGCTTGTCGAGCAGCGGTTGTGCGACCGCCGTGAACAGCTCGTTCGCGAAGATGGCGCTGGGGATGAACAGCACCAGCAGCGCCAGCAGCGCCTTCATGAGGCGGTCGCGCAGCTCGAGAAGGTGCGACATCAGCGTGCCTTCGGCGAGCGTCTCCTGCTTGTCGTCGTCGCTGCTCATGTTCTCTTCACGGGGCCGCTTCACGGGCCGCCTCAGGGCGCCTTCGGCCCATCGGCGTCGCTGTCGCTAGTTAGAGCGAGCTCACCCTGCCGGCCCGAAGCGGCGCCCGCGTCGCCGGTGGCCTCCGCGGGCGTTCCGGCCGGCGGCGCGGCCGGCGCTTCGGCGGCACGACCGGCCTCCGCGGCAACCGCCGCGCGATTCGCCGGGTGCATGTGATGGTCGGGTGGATAGAACTCGTCCTCCGGCTCCCGGTGGTCGGGCGCCGGCGACGTGGGCGTCGCGGGCGTCGCCGGCCCGGGCTTGGCTTCCAGGGAGGTGTCGATGCCCGGGTCCACGGTCATCTTGGTCTCGAAGTTGTGGGCTTCCTCCTCGAGCTGGTCGCGGAACTGCCGGGCCATGGCGCGCGCGCGTCCCACCCATCGCCCGACCTGCTGCGCGAGCTTGGGAAGCTTCTGCGGTCCGAGCACCAGCAGTGCCAGTGCGAAGATCAGCAGGAGTTCGGTGAATCCGACTTCAAACATGGATGGCTGACATCGAAGGCTTCGCCGGTGGACGTGGGAAGCTGAACCGCACGGAGTTTCAGCTGCGCAGCGGTCTCAACGCAGGTTTCCGCAAGACACCGCCGGCCGCGGCCTCAGGCCTTGTGCTCGCTCTTCTCCGCGCTCTGCTTCGCGGACTCGGAAAACTCGGCGTCGGCCTTGAGTTGCTTGACCGACTCCTCCTGATCACCTTCGTTCATCGACTTCTTGAAGCCGCGCACGGCGGCACCGAGATCGGAACCAATCGTCTTGAGCTTCTTGGCCCCGAAGATCAGCAGAACGACGATGAGAATGACTACCAGTTCTTTGAAACCAATCGGGCCCATGAGCCGCTCCTAAGTGGGGGTCCGGACGATCCCCAGGGAATGAAAAGGACTGCCGGAATGATAAGTCAACAGATGCCTGAAACATAAGAAAGTTCGGGGCGCGGCGAGACTCGCATCACGCGGCACGGCTGACTGTTAAGTCGCTGTAACCGGGGAAGTTCTCAACCAGAAAGTGACCGGTCCATCGTTCACCAGCGCGACCTTCATGTGGGCGCCGAACTCGCCGGTTTCCACCCCGGCGTGCCGCGAGCGCGCGAGCTCGACGAGCTGGCCGAAGGTGGCACGCGCGATCTCGGGCGCCGCCGCGGTGCTGAAGCCCGGTCGCGTGCCCTTGTGGGTATCGGCTGCCAGCGTGAACTGCGGCACGAGCAGCAGCCCGCCGTCCACGTCGCGCAGCGAAAGGTTCATGCGCCCGTGGGGGTCATCGAAGATCCGGTAGGTCAGCACGCGTTCCAGAAGTCGGGCGGCCTCTTCCGCGCGATCGCCGCGCTCCACGCCGATCAGCGCCAGGATGCCGCGGCCGATGGCGCCCACCACACGGCCATCCACCGTCACCGACGCCTCGCTGGCCCTTTGTATGAGTGCTATCAAGCACGGCTATTCTGCCCGGTGGCATTTGCGCGCCCAAGTCCTTAATATCGCGGCCTGTTTTTGGGAGTCCGGGGCTCATTCCAATCATGTCATTGCGTATTCCGCTCGCCGTCTCGTTGCTTCTCGCATCCTTCGCCAGCGCCGCGCAGGCGCAGAACGAGGCAAGCGCTTTCAATGGCGACGCCGAGCGCGGCCGGCAGCTGGCCTACACCTGCAATGGCTGCCACGCGATTGCTAACTACAAGAACGTCTATCCCACGTACTCGGTACCGAAGCTGCATGGCCAGCGGCCGCAGTACCTGGTGGCCGCGCTCAAGGCTTACAAGAGCGGCGAGCGCTCCCACGGCACGATGCATTCGCAGGCCGCCTCGCTGAGCGACCAGGACATGGCCGACGTGGCCGCCTACCTGGCCGGCCCGAGCGTGCTCAGCGAATCGAAGAACGAGGCCGTTGCCGGGCGTCCCAAGGCGGGCGAAGTCTGCCTGGCCTGCCATGGTTCCAACGGCGTCGGTATCACGCCGGACTACCCGACCATCGCCGGCCAGCACCGCGACTACATCATGCGGGCGCTCACCGACTACAAGAAGGGCGGCCGCAAGAACCCCGTGATGGCCGGCATGGCAGCGAACCTCACGCAGGAAGACATCGAGGCGCTGGCTAGCTACTACTCGACGCGCACGCCGGCGCTGTCGGTTGTGCCCAAGAAGGTGTCGTTCCTGTCGGCCAACTGAGGCCGCTCGTCACCGGGCGCGCGGCGCCGCGAGGCTTTCATTGCCGCCCTCGAGCTGTCGCTCGAGGAAGGTCACCACCGTCTTCTGGTAGAAATCGCGGTTCTGCTTCTTGCGGAAGCCGTGGCCTTCATCCTGCGCCGCGAGGTACCAGACTTCGCCGCCGCGCGCGCGGATCTTCTGCACCATCTGCTGTGATTCGGCGGCCGGCACACGCGGATCGTTGAGACCCTGCACCACCAGCAGCGGCCGGGTGATGCGTGCCGCGCTGGTCAGCGGTGAAATCCTCTGCAGATAGGCCCGCATGCGCGGCAGGCGTTCGTCGCCGTATTCCACGCGGCGCAGATCGCGCCGGTAGGCCGAGGTGCTCTCGAGGAAGCTGACGAAGTTGGAAATGCCCACCACGTCGATGCCGCCGCGCAGACGGTCGCCGAAGTGCACCAGCGACGCGAGCGCCATGTAACCGCCATACGATCCGCCATACACGAACACGCGCTTCGCATCGAGATCGCGCTGCGTGCCGATCCACACCAGCAGCGCGCCGATGTCCTTGACCGCGTCCTCACGCTCGTCGCCGTTGTCGAGGTCCAGATAGGTCTTGCCGTATCCGGACGAGCCGCGCACGTTCGGCGCGATCACCACGAAACCCATCTCGCGCACCAGGAACTGGGTGAACGGCGAAAACACCGGCACGGCCTGCGACTCCGGACCGCCGTGGATGTCGATGATGACGGGATGAGGCCCCGGCGTGCCCACTCCGGGACTGCCCGGCGTCGGGCGATACACGAACGCGGGAATCTGTCGCTGTTTGCCGCGCTCGCGATCGAAAGTCGGGTAGCGCATGAGCGTGGCCGGGGCGAATTGCAGGGGATCGAGTGCGCCCACTTCACTGCGGGTGAAACGCGTGAGTGCGTTGCGCTCGACTTCAAGAACGAACACGTCCCTGGGCGACTGCGCACTCTCGAAGGTCAGCGCGAGCTTCTTGCCCGTGCGATCGAAGCCGATTCGCCCCACCTGCCCGTCCGGCAGCGGCGGAATCATCTCGGAATGGCTCGCCAGGTTGATCACGGTGAGCCGGTGCATCCCGTCGACATTGGCCACCCAGGCGAGAAACCGGCCGTCATCGCTGCGAGCGAAGGCGTCGATGTCCCAGGGCACGTGCGCCGTGAGGATCTCGGCCACGCCGGTAGCCAGGTCCACCCGGCGCAGCTGCTCGAACTCGCCGTCGCGATTCGTGATGACGTAGACGCCGCGTCCGTCCGCCGTGAACGCCGCCTGCGAGATGCTCGCCGGGTCCCCATTGCCTTCGCTGACGGCAGTGAGCGCGGCGCTGGCCAGATCCATCACATATAGATGCCCTTCGTTCGCCGAGACGCGATTGACGATCAGCAGCCGCGAGTCGTCAGGCGACCAGTCCTGCACCGACCAGTTCCTGCCGAAACCGTTGTAGACGAGCCGCGGCCCGGCAAGCTTGCTGGCCGGCTCGGCGACGTACAGGTCGTAGCTCGCGCCGTCGCGACCCGTGTTGTGAAAAGCAATGCGACGTCCGTCGTGGCTCCACACCACTCCGCCGCTGACGCCCTTGCCGTCGGTGATCCTGCGCACCGCGCGCGTCGCGCTCTCATACCAGTACAGCTGCGCATTTTCGTTGCCGCCCTGGTCCTTGAGGAACACGAAGCCGGGCGCGACCCCCGTTCGAGGCGAACGGGCGATGCTGACCGGCTCGCGATAGAAGGTGAGCTGTTCGCGGTCGGCGAGCGGCCCCGCGACGCGATGCAGCTGTTCGACGTCGCCGAAACGCGTGGCGATCAGCAGCGCGCCGTCGGGCAGCCAGTCGACGAACGCCGCTCCACGCGCATGCAGATAGTCCTCGAGGCGGTTGGTCAGCGGCGTCTCCACCGCGGGGATGTTGTCGAGCAGCAGGCTGCCCCTTTGTTCGACCGCCGCGGCGGTGGTTTGCGCGACCAGACCGGCGCCCAGCGCCAGGAGAAATTTCAGTTTCATGCTGATATGTTGCCGCAAGCCATGAATGCCGTCATGCCGCGACTCACGCGCTTCGCCGAAGGTGTCACCGCCGTCGACACCGAGTACGTGCGGCCGCAGATGGATGCCGCGCACGTGATCGTCGCCGGCACTCAGGCCGCCATCGTCGACACCGGACCGAACAGCGCGGTGCCTCTGGTGCTCGCGGCGCTGGCGCAATTGCAGGTGTCCGCTGCCGACGTCCGTTACCTGTTCCTGACGCACGTTCACCTCGATCATGCCGGCGGCGCCGGCACGCTCATGCGCGCGCTGCCCAACGCCACCTGCGTGGTGCATCCGCGCGGTGCGCCACACATGATCGATCCGTCGAAGCTCATTACCGGTACCCGGGCGGTGTACGGGCCAGAGCTCTACGCCAGGCTGTACGGCGAGATCCTTCCCATCGAACGTGAGCGCATCGCCATCGCGCAGGATGGGCAGCGTTTCGCCTTGCCGGGCCGCGAGTTCGAATGCGTCCATACACCCGGGCATGCGCTGCACCACCAGGCCATCGTCGACCTCGCCACGAGCTGCATATTCACGGGCGACACCTTCGGCATTTCCTATCGCGAATTCGACACGGCGCGCGGGCCCTGGATCATGCCCACCACCACGCCCACGCAATTCGACCCGGCGCAGCTCAAGTCCTCCATCATCCGGCTCATGCAGTTCCGGCCGCGCAGGCTCTATCTCACGCACTACAGCGAAGTCGGCGATTGTCCGCGGCTCGCCAACGACATGTACGACGCCGTCGATCGGTTCGCGGCCATCGCGCGCGCCGCCGGCGCGGAAGATCCGGCACGCATGCGCCACGAGCTGCGTGCATGGGCGCACGAATCATTGCGCGAACACGGCTGCGCGATGAGCGAGGCGCACATCGATGCCATCCTGGGCAAGGATTTCGAGCTGAATGCCGCGGGGCTCGCCGCGTGGCTGCAGCGCGCGGCGGCCTGACGCGGCCTCATGCTCTATCTCATCCTCAAGGCACTGCACGTCATCGGCGTGGTGCTGTTCCTCGGCAACATCATCACGGCGATATTCTGGAAGGCGCATGGCGACCGCGGCGATCTGCGGTCGCGCGCCCAGGCGCTGGACGGCATCATTCGCGCCGATCGTGTGTTCACGGCGCCCAGCGTCCTGATCATCCTCGCCACGGGAGTCTCGCTGGTGTTGGTGGGCCGCATTCCGTTTCTCACGCCCTGGATACTCTGGTCGCTGGTGCTTTTCGGCCTGGCGGGCGTCACGTTCGGCGCCCGCGTGGGACCGTTACAAAAGAAACTATTGGCCAATGTGCAGGCCGGAAAGGCCGGAAAGTGGAACGAGTCCGAGTATCTCGCACTGTCCGCGCGCTGGCGTTTCTGGGGTTGGACGGCCACGGTCATGCCGCTCCTGGCGCTCATCCTGATGGTGCTGAAGCCGGCCTGGTGACGCCGCGTCAAGAGTAGGAAGCGGCACGGTCCCCTATGGGGAGCGTCCCCGATCTCCTAAACTGCGCGCCATGCCAAGACTTCACGTACCCCAACCGCCCACGCGGCCGGGAGACAGACCCGACTTCAGCTACGTCGAGTTGTCGCCCGCCGGCGCGATCCACAAGCCCGACGTGAACGCGCGCGCGCGCGACATGGAAGAGTGCGCCACCGGCCTGATCCGTGTGCTCGACGACAAGCACGAGCCAGTCGGCCAATGGAATCCGCGGCTGGACGCCGAGGATCTGCAGGTCGGCCTGCGCCACATGGTGCACACGCGCCTGTTCGACGAACGCATGCAGAAGACGCAGCGTCAGGGAAAGATCTCCTTCTATATGCGCTCGTACGGAGAAGAGGCCGTGTCGGTGGCGCAGACCATGGCACTGCAGCCGGGCGACATGCTGTTCCCGTCCTACCGCCAGCAGGGCGCCTATCTAGTTCGTGGCCGACCGATCGTCGACCTGATGTGCCAGCTGCTGTCCAACACGCGCGACATGTGCAAGGGCCGGCAGCTGCCGGTGATGTACCACTGGAACGCCGGGCGCATCTTCTCCATTTCCGGCAATCTGACTACCCAGTTTCCCCAGGCGGTCGGCTGGGCCATGGCAGCCGCCATCCGCAACGAGGATCACATCGCCTGCACCTGGATCGGCGAGGGCGCGAGCGCGGAGGCCGACTTCCACCATGGCCTGCTGTTCGCCGCCGTCTACCAGGCGCCGGTGATCATGAACATCGTCAACAACCAGTGGGCGATTTCCACCTTCCAGGGCACGGCCGGCGGCGAGCAACGTTCGTTCGCGGCGCGCGGACCGGGGTATGGCGTGGCCGGCATCCGCGTCGACGGCAATGATTTCCTGGCCGTGTACGCCGTGACCCAGTGGGCCGCGCAGCGCGCCCGGCTGGGCGGCGGACCGACATTGATCGAGCTCGTCACGTATCGCGCCGCCGCGCATTCCACCAGCGACGATCCTTCGCGCTACCGGCCCAAGGAGGACTACGACCACTGGCCGCTGGGCGATCCGGTGGAACGGCTGAAGCAGCATCTCATCGCGCGTGGCGAGTGGAGCGAGAGGCAGCACAAGGAACTGCAGGCCGAGCTGGACGCGCAGGTGCAGGCTTCATGGAAGGAGGCCGTTTCCTACGGCGCGCTCAACGAAGGCCCGCGTCTCGATCGGCATCTCATGTTCGAGGACGTCTACAAGGAGTTCCCCGAAAACCTGCGCCGGCAGAGCGAGCAGCTCGCCGAGGAGATCAAGCTCAACGCCGAACTGGGCTTCACCGCCAAGGCGGGTGAGTAATGGCCCAGATGAACATGATCCAGGCGTTGAACTCGGCCATGGATGTGATGATGGCGCGCGATCCGTCGGTCGTCGTGATGGGCGAAGACGTCGGCTATTTCGGTGGCGTCTTCCGCGTCACCGACGGTCTGCAGCGCAAGTATGGTGAGCATCGCGTGCTCGACTCACCCATCGCCGAAGGCGGCATCGTCGCCACGGCCATCGGCATGGCGGTGAACGGTCTCAAGCCCGTCGCCGAGATCCAGTTCGCGGACTACATCTACCCGGCCATGGACCAGATCGCGAGCGAGCTTGCGCGCATCCGCTATCGCACCGCCGGTGATTTCACGGCGCCCGTGGTGGTCAGGGCACCGTCCGGCGGTGGCATCCGTGGCGGGCAGACGCACTCGCAGAGTCCCGAGGCCATGTTCACGCACATCTGCGGCGTGAAGGTGGTGCTGCCCAGCAATCCCTACGATGCCAAGGGCCTGCTGATCGCGGCCATCGAAGACGAAGACCCGGTCATCTTCTTCGAGCCCAAGCGCATCTACAACGGCCCCTTCGACGGCGACCCTAACAAGCCCGCCGTGCCCTGGAGCACGCATCCCAAGGGCAACGTGCCCGAGGGTCACTACACCGTGCCGCTCGGCAAGAGCGAGATCGTGCGCACCGGCGAGCAGGTGACCATCGTCACCTACGGCACCATGGTGTACGTCTGCGAGGCGGCGGCCAAGAAGCTCGGCCTGGATGCCGAGATCATCGACGTGCGCACCATGTCGCCGCTCGACATCGACCCGATCTGCTCGTCGGTGAAGAAGACCGGCCGCTGCGTCGTCGCCCACGAGGCGACGCGCTTCTGCGGCTTCGGCGCCGAGCTGTCGGCCAGCATTCAGGAGGAATGCTTCTGGTACCTGGAAACGCCCATCCAGCGCGTCGCGGGCTGGGACACCCCTTATCCGCACGCCTTCGAATGGGAGTATTTTCCGGGACAGGCGCGCGTCGCCCTGGCATTGCGCGCAGCCATGGGCGAGGAATAAGGGGAAGACATGAGCCGCTACGTATTCAAGATGCCGGATCTCGGCGAAGGCACTGTTTCCGCCGAGGTCGTCGCCTGGCACGTGAAACCTGGCGATCTCGTGCAGGAAGACCAGGTCATGTGCGAGGTGATGACCGAGAAGGCGGCCGTCGAAATGCCCGCGCCGGTGACCGGCCGCATCGTTTCCATCAACGGCCAGCCGGGCGACATGGTGGCCGTGGGTTCCGATCTCGTGGTGTTCGATACCGATGCGACGTCGGCGGCCGCCGGAGACGCACCCGCCGCGAAGACGCCATCGCCGCCGCCCCCCGAGCCGCTCACGCCCCCCGTGTCGCGAGCGGCCAGGGCTCCGGACGAAAAGCAGCAGGTCGCCGCCGCCAACGGCGCGGCCCCGGCGGATCACGCTCAGGCCGGCGCGCACAAGCGGGTCATGGCCTCGCCCGCCAGCCGCCGCCGCGCGGCCGAGGCGGGTCTCGATCTATCTACCGTCACCGGCACGGGCGCCGGCGGGCGCATCGAGCCAGGCGACATCGACTCGGCGCTGGCATCGGGTGCGGCGCGCGGCGCGCCGCCGTCGATGAACGCGCGCGCCAATGCCACGCGTCAGCCGCGCAATGGCACCGAGGAAGTGAAGATCATCGGCCTGCGCCGGGTGATCGCCGAACGCCTCACCGAGTCGGCGCGCTCGATCCCCCAGTACTCGTATGTGGAGGAGTGCGATCTCACGCGCCTCGAGGCCCTGCGCAAGCATCTGAATGATCGCCGGCCGCCGGCCGCGCCGCCGCTGACCTTCCTGCCGTTCATCGTCTCCGCGCTCACGCGCGTGCTCGGCAGGTTTCCCCAGTGCAATGCGCTGTATGACTCGGCGCGAGGCGTGCTGGTCAAGCACAACGCCGTGCACGTGGGCATCGCCACGCAGACGCCGCAGGGTCTGAAGGTACCCGTCGTCCGCAATGCCGAGTCGCGTTCGCTACACGACCTCGCCGCGGAAATCCGCCGCGTGTCCGAGGCGGCGCGCACCAACAAATCACCGCGCGAGGAGCTCACCGGCTCGACCATCACGGTCACGTCCCTGGGCAAGCTCGGCGGCATCGCGTCCACGCCCATGATCAACATGCCCGAGGTGTCCATCATCGGCATCAACAAGGCCATCGAGCGTCCGGTCGTGGTCGATGGCCAGATCACCGTGCGGCTGATGATGAATCTGTCCTCCTCCTTCGATCACCGCTTCGTGGACGGCTTCGACGCCGCCTCGATGATCCAGGCGCTCAAGGACCTGCTGGAGCAGCCGGCGACGATCTTCATCGACTGAGCAGGGTCGCCGGGCAAGGCCTCGCCCACCGCCTCGCGGCTTTGCGCGGTGGCAACGCCGGCCGCCGCGGGCGGAGCTCTTTTCCGGGGCCGCGCGATGCTCCGCGACATAGTCCTGCGGCGACCCCCGGTCCTACAGAAAAGTGTGCGCCGGCTCGCGGCCCGGCCGCAGGGGCGGCTGGCACAGTCCGCGCCATGCATTCGCGGTGCAAGAACTGCCTTTACTGCAGCCTGGTTCAGTACGTGAGCCTGGGCGATCCGCCGCCCGTGAAAAGCTGGAAACGCCCCGTTCTGGCGGTCGCGGGTGTCGCCCTTACGGTCTGCACGGTAATGGCCATCCGATTTGCCTGGGAACGCACCGGGGCCGTGTTCTTCGCCACGGTGTCGGTCATCCTGATGATGATCGCGCTGCTGGGCTTCGCCATCTCGATTCGCGGCTGCGACCTCTGCGTCGCGCGCTACCTGGGCAAGACGCTGTGAGCATGCGACCCCGGGCGCGCCTGCAGTCGCTGTGCGGAACGGCGCGCGGCATCGCCAGCCGCAAGAGCGTTTCCGAAGGCCGCATGCAGCGCAAGCCGTGCCGATACGCCGCCATCTGGACCTGCCAGCGCTCGGCCGAGTGCTCGCGGCGCATGTCCGATCGCCGCTGACCGGCCTAACTAGATCGGCCCTGCGGCTGCACGCGTTCGCGCATCAGCACGATCTCTTCGGCGGCGGTGGGATGCAGTGCCATGGTGCTGTCCCACTGCTTCTTGGTCACCCCCGCCTTCACGGCGATGGCCGCGAGCTGGATCATCTCGGCCGCATCGTCGCCCGCGATGTGCACGCCCAGCACCTTGTCGGTCTGGCCATCCACCACCAGCTTCATGAGCGTGCGCGTTTCGCTGCCCACGAATGCGGTGCGCATGGGGCGGAAGCTGGTGCGATAGACGTGCACGTCCGCATGGCTGCGTCTCGCGTCGGCCTCCGTCAGACCCACGGTGCCGATCGGCGGGCGGCCGAAGACCGCGCTCGGCACGGTGGCATGGTCCACCGGAGTGGGGCGGTCGTGGTAGACCGTGTCGGCGAAGGCATGGCCATCGCGAATCGCGACCGGCGTGAGGTTCATGCGATTGGTCACGTCACCGATGGCGTAGATGTTCGCGACGCTGCTGCGCGAATATTCGTCGACGATCACCGCGCCCTCGGCGTCCAGCCGCACGCCCGCATTCTCCAGCCCGAGCCCGTGCGTGTTCGGATGCCGGCCGATGGCGAACAGCACGACGTCCGTGGCCACCTTTTCGCCGGTGGACAGCGTCGCACGGATGCCGTCGCCGTCCTTCTCCAGTTTCGTGATCGTCGCCTTCATCGTGAGGCGAACACCCGCACGCTCGGTCTCGATGTGCATGTGCGCGCGCAGATCCTGGTCGAAGCCGCGCAGCAGCTGGTCACCGCGGTGCACGATGCGCGTGTCGCTGCCGAGGCCGCGAAAGATGTTGGCGAATTCGAGGGCGATGTAGCCGCCACCGACCACCAGCGCACGCCGCGGCAGTTCGGGCAGATGGAAGGCCTCGTTCGACGTGATGCCCAACTCCAGGCCCGGCAACCCCTCCGGTAGATAGGGGCGCCCGCCGGTGGCGATCAGGATGCGCTCGGCCGTGATCTCGCTGCCCGACTTCGCGAGCTTCACGGTGTGCGGGTCGAGCAGCACTGCCCGCTCCTCGAATACGGTCACGCCCGCCTTGGCGAGATTCGAGGCATAGATGCGCGACAGACGGGTGACCTCGGCCTGCACGCGATCGCGCAGCGTGGGCCAGTTGAAGTCGCCCTGCACCGTCCAGCCGTAGCCGGGCGCATCCGCCAGCAGCTGCTGGTAATCCGCGCCGAACACCAGCAGCTTCTTCGGCACGCAGCCGCGGATCACGCAGGTGCCGCCGGTGCGGTATTCCTCGGCAACGGCCACCTTGGCGCCCGCCAGCGACGCGATGCGCGCCGCGCGCACGCCGCCCGATCCCGCGCCGATGACGAACAGGTCGTAGTCGTATTTCATGGCACGATACTAAGGCGCAAAGGGGCGGAGGACACGCGCGCGTGACGTCATCCGGGTTACAGAGCCGGCTGCTGTGCGGCCTGGTGCTGCTGCTGTTCGGTGGCTGCCAGATCGTGGAGAGTCGCTCGCGATCACTGTTCTACTTTTCCGCCACCTCGGCGGGGTACGCGGGCCGCTTTCGAATCGCACACGGCCGATGGCCGGCGGATTCCGCCGAGCTGGAACGATTCATGTGCGCGGCCGGCCAGGCGGAAGCGTTCGGACTCGTGCGTCCGGACTGCGCCGAAGCGGCGAGTCTGCCGTATCGCCTGGAGCTCGTGCCCCTGGGCGCCGACCTGCGCATCCGGTATCTGGAGGATTCGGGTGACGCCGTCTGCACGCTCAGGTTGCTCGCGCCGCCGGCGGACGGGGCGGCAATCTCTCCCATGATCGTGATCAAATCGTCGCTGCTCGCCTGCCGGGGCGGGGCATTCGAGCAGGCTCGCGTAATCAGGGAGTGACGCATGTCGGCGAAGACGTTCCAGGCATACCGCATCCATGAACAGGAAGGCAGGATCGCCGCGGGCTTCGAGTCCCTCGGCATCGACGACCTCACTGCGGGCGAGGTGGTCATCGCGGTCGAGTTCTCCAGCATCAACTACAAGGATGCGCTGGCGGCGACCGGCGCGGGCAGGATCCTGCGGCGTCATCCACTGGTTGGCGGCATCGATCTCGCGGGCACGGTGCACAGCTCGCAGGACGCGCGTTATCGTCCCGGCGACGCCGTGCTGGTCACCGGCAGTGGGCTTTCCGAGACTCTCGACGGTGGCTACGCCGAGCTGGCGCGCGTGCCCGCCGAGGCCGTCATTCCCATGCCGCGTGGGTTGGATTCGTTTCGCGCCATGGCACTCGGCACCGCGGGCTTCACCGCGGCGCTCGCCATCCACCGCATGGAGAAGAATGGGCAGGCCCCGGGCGGTGGCCCGATCGTGGTCACCGGCGCGACCGGCGGCGTGGGCAGCATCGCCATCGACATGCTCGCGGCGCGCGGCTACGAGGTGATCGCGGTATCGGGCAAGCCGGAGGCGTCCGACTATCTAATGACGCTGGGCGCAGGCACCGTGGTGCCGCGCACCGAGTTCCAGCTCGGCAGCCGGCCACTCGAGCCGGCCCGTTATGCCGGCGCCATCGACAGCGTGGGCGGCGAGATGCTCGCCGGGCTCACGCGGCAGGTGGACTTCTGGGGCAACATCGCGAGCGTGGGTCTGGCGGGCGGCGCGAAACTGGAGACCACCGTCATGCCGTTCATCCTGCGCGGCGTGAACCTGCTGGGCATCAACTCGTCGGCGACCCGCCGGGCCGAACGCCTCGAAGTCTGGCAGCGCATCGCCGGCGATCTGACACCGCGTCATCTGCACCGCATCGCGCAGCGGACCATTCCCTTCGCTGAATTGCCCGGCGCCTTCCAGGCGCATCTCGACGGCAAGGTCATCGGGCGCACTGTCGTAAAGATTTCCTAGCGGCGTACACTTCGCCGCATGAGCAGCACCGCTTCCTCCGCTGGCGCCAGGCTGCGCGCCGCCATCGCCACCGAAAAGCCTCTGCAGATCGTCGGTGCCATCAATGCCTATGCGGCACGCATGGCCGAGGCCACGGGGTTTCGCGCACTGTACCTGTCCGGCGGCGGCGTCGCGGCCAACTCGCTGGGAGTGCCGGATCTCGGCATCAGCACCATGGACGACGTGCTCATCGACATCCGCCGCATCACCGATGCCAGCACGCTGCCCTTGCTGGTGGATGCCGACACGGGCTGGGGCGGCGCATTCAACATCGCCCGCACCGTGCGCTCGTTCATCAAGGCGGGTGCCGCGGGATTGCACATCGAGGACCAGGTGCAGTCCAAGCGCTGCGGCCACCGCCCGGGCAAGGAGGTGGTCTCGAAGGAGGAAATGGTCGATCGCATCAAGGCCTGCGTGGACGCGCGCAGCGATGCAGGCTTCCTGATCATGGCGCGCAGCGACGCGCTGGCGAGTCATGGCTTCGACGCGATGCTGGAGCGGCTCGTGGCCTGCGTGGCCGCGGGCGCGGACGCAGTGTTTCCCGAGGCCATCACCGATCTCGCCATGTACCGCAGGGTGAAGGAGGCGGTTCAGGTGCCGGTGCTGGCCAACATCACCGAATTCGGCAAGACACCCTTGTACACGCGCGAAGAGCTGGGCGGCGTCGGCGTGGATCTGGTGCTGCATTGCTGTTCGGCCTATCGCGCCATGAATGCCGCGGCGCTCAAGGTGTATCAGGCCATTCGTCGCGACGGCACGCAGAAGCACGTGCTGGCCGACATGCAGACGCGCGAAGATCTGTACCGATACCTGGACTACCACGCCTACGAACGCAGGCTGGACCAGCTGTTCGCGGCTGAGAAGGAGGAAGCGAGATGAGCGCCAATCCCGAAGCGGCACCGGCCAGGGCCAAGAAGTCCGTCGCGCTCTCCGGCGTGCCGGCCGGCAACACCGCCCTGTGCAGCGTCGGCAGGTCGGGCAACGACCTGCACTATCGCGGCTATGACATCCTCGAGATGGCCGATGCCTGCGATTTCGAGGAGATCGCCTATCTATTGATCCATGGCAAGCTGCCCAACAAGGCGCAACTGGCGGCATACAAGGCCAAGCTCAAGAACCTGCGCGGGCTGCCCGCACCGGTGCGCGCCGTGCTCGAGCAATTGCCGGCGGCCGCGCACCCCATGGACGTGCTGCGCACGGGCGCCTCGGTCATGGGCTGCATCCTCCCCGAGAAGGAGACTCACGACGCCGCCGGTGCGCGCGAAATCGCCGATCACCTGCTGGCGAGCTTCCCGTCCATGCTCTGCTACTGGTATCACTTCTCGCACAACGGCCAGAAGATCCACGTCGAGACCGACGACGATTCGCTGGGCGGGCACTTCCTGCACCTGCTGCATCGCAAGCCGCCGCCGGGTAGTTGGGTGCGGGCCATGCATACCTCGCTCATCCTGTACGCCGAGCACGAGTTCAACTCCTCGACATTCACGTCGCGGGTGATCGCCGGCACCGGCTCGGACATCTACTCGAGCATCACCGGCGCGATCGGCGCACTGCGCGGACCCAGGCACGGCGGCGCCAATGAAGTGGCGCTCGAGATTCAGGAGCGGTACGACTCGCCCGACGAGGCGGAAGCCGATATCCGCAGGCGGGTGGCCGACAAGGAGATCGTCATCGGCTTCGGCCATCCGGTTTACACGGTTAGCGACCCGCGCAACGAGGTCATCAAGCGCGTTGCCGACAAGCTCGCCAGGGAATCGGGCGACGCGAAGCTGTTCGCGATCGCCGAGCGCATCGAGAACGTGATGTGGAATCTCAAGAAGATGTTCCCCAATCTCGACTGGTTCAGCGCGGTGAGTTACCACCTCATGGGCGTGCCCACGACCATGTTCACGCCGCTGTTCGTCATGTCGCGCGTCACCGGCTGGTCGGCGCACGTCATCGAACAACGCGAGGACGGCAAGATCATCCGCCCGGCTGCGAACTACGTCGGCCCGGAGAACCGCAAGCTCGTGCCCCTCGCGCAACGTCCCTGAAAGAGACCCATGTCCTCGCACGATTACAAGTCCGCGCAGCGGCCCACGCCCGACGAGCTGCTGGTCGCGCTCGCCGAGTACGCGAAGAACTTCCAGGTAGATAGCCCGCAGGCCTACGAGACCGCGAAGTATTGCCTCATGGACACGCTGGCCTGCGGCTTCCAGGCGCTGAAGTATCCCGCCTGCACCCGGCTGCTCGGCCCGGTGGTGCCCGGCGCGACGCTGCCCGGCGGCTCGCGCGTGCCGGGCACGAGCTACGAGCTCGATCCGGTGATGGGCGCGTTCAGCATCGGCGCCATGGTGCGCTGGCTGGATTTCAACGATACGTGGCTGGCGGCGGAGTGGGGCCACCCCTCCGACAATCTCGGCGCCATCCTCGCCGTCGCCGACTATCTGTCGCGCCGCGCCATCCTGCTGGGCGAAAAGCCGATGACGGTACGCGACGTGCTCACCTGGATGATCAAGGCGCACGAAATCCAGGGCGTGCTGGCACTGGAGAATTCCTTCAATCGCGTCGGGCTGGATCACGTGCTGCTGGTGCGTGTCGCGTCCACTGCGGTGGCCACCGCGATACTCGGCGGCTCGCTCGAGCAGATCGTCAACGCGTTGTCCAATGCATGGATCGACGGCGGTGCATTGCGCACCTATCGGCACGCTCCCAACACCGGTTCGCGCAAGAGCTGGGCCGCCGGTGACGCCACTTCGCGCGCCGTGCGCCACGCCCTGATCTCGCTCAAAGGCGAGATGGGTTATCCCTCCGCGCTCAGCGCCCGGACCTGGGGCTTCCAGGATGTGCTGTTCAAGGGCAAGCCCGTGACGCTGGCGCAGCCGCTGGGCAGCTACGTCATGGAGAACGTGCTGTTCAAGATCAGCTTTCCGGCGGAGTTCCATGCCCAGACCGCGGTCGAGTGCGCCATGACGCTGCATCCGCAGGTGAAGGACAAGCTGTCGTCCATCGAGCGCATCGTGATCGAGACGCAGGAGCCCGGCGTGCGCATCATCGACAAGGTGGGGCCGCTCGCGAACCCCGCCGATCGCGATCATTGCATCCAGTACATGGTGGCGGTGCCGCTCATCTTCGGCCGGCTCACCGCGGCCGATTACGAGGACGCGGTTGCGCACGATCCGCGCATCGACACGCTGCGCGCCAGGATGGAGGTGAAAGAGAACAGCACTTTCACTCGTGAGTACTACGAGCGCGACAAGCGGCACATCGGCAATGCGCTGCACATCCATTTCAGCGATGGCACGCCCACGCTGCAGATGCGCGTCGATTTCCCGATCGGCCATCGCAAACGGCGCGCCGAGGGCATGCCGGTGCTGGTGAAGAAGTTCGAGGACTCGGTGCGCGCCCATTTCCCCGACAAACAGAGCGATGCCATCCAGCAGCTGTTCCGGCGAGACGATTTCGCGAACCTGCCGGTGAACGAGTTCATGGCGTCGCTCGTGGCCAACTGATGAACCGGATGGTGGAACCCAAGGACTCGGACTCACTCGAACTCGAACCGGGTCCCTGGAAGCGGCGTCTCGACGACGGCGCCGCGGAAATGGGCGTGCAGCTCGATGAATCGCAGGTGGACGTGCTCTGGCGGTTCGCGGTGATGCTGCGCGAACGCAATCAGCACCTGAATCTCACGTCCATCGTGTCGCCCGAGGGCATCCTCACGCTGCACATGCTCGACAGCCTGTCGGTCGTATCCCACCTGGGCGATGCGCGCGACATCATCGACGTGGGCACCGGCGGCGGATTTCCGGGCCTGCCATTGGCCGTGGCCTGTCCCACGCGCCGGTTCACTCTGATCGATGGCACGCAGAAGAAGATCCGCTTCGTCAGCGAGGTGATCGCGGCGCTCGACATCCGCAATGCCAGCGCGCTGGCCGCGCGTGCCGAGAACCTGCCCGGGATCATCGGCGAACAGACCCGCTACGACGTGGTGATCGCGCGCGCCGTCGCCACGCTCGCCGAGCTTGTACATAACGCGGGGCGCCTGGTGGCGCCGCGCGGCCGGCTGCTCGCCATGAAGGGCCGGCTGCCGGAAGAGGAGATTCGTGGACTGCCGCGAAACTGGCGCGCCGAGGTCGTGAAACTGCGCGTCCCCGGCCTCGATGCCGAACGGCATCTGGTGTCGCTGTCTCGCGTCGGCAATGGCGCCGCCCCGCCGGGAAAATGAGAACCGCCGTGACGGCGAGCGGTTAAGATCGCGCTCATGAAGCGCATCATCGCGGTCGCGAACCAGAAGGGTGGCGTCGGCAAGACGACCACCGCGGTGAACCTCGCCGCCTCCTTCGCTCTCACGCGCCGCCGCGTGCTGCTGATCGACATCGACCCGCAGGGCAACGCGACCATGGGATGCGGCGTGGAGAAGTCGCAGATCTCGCGCGGTACCGGCGACGTGCTGCTGGGCGAATCGGACGCCGCCTCCGCCATCGTGCAGCTCGAGTCGGTGCCCGGTCTGGCGCTCATGCCCTCGAACCAGGACCTGACCGCCGCCGAGGTTCGTCTGCTAACTACCATGGCGGGGCGCGAGCTCAGGCTGCGCAACGCGCTCAAGCAGGTTCAGGACCAGTACGAAGTCATCATCATCGACTGTCCGCCGGCGCTCAATATGCTCACGCTGAATGCGCTGGTCGCGGCGCAGAGCGTGCTGATTCCCATGCAGTGCGAGTACTACGCGCTGGAAGGCCTGTCGGCGCTGGTGTCCACCATCGAGCAGATCAGGGGCGCGGTGAACCCCGAGCTCGAGATCGAGGGCATTCTGCGTACCATGTTCGATCCGCGGAACAATCTCGCCAACGAAGTCTCCAGCCAGCTGATCCAGGTGTTCGGCGACAAGGTGTTCCGCACCATCGTGCCGCGCAACGTGCGCCTGGCGGAGGCACCCTCCTTCGGCAAGCCGGTGTTGCAGCACGACAAGGACTCGCGCGGGGCGCTGGCCTATCTGGCGCTGGCCGGCGAGATGCTGCGCAAGGATGACGATTCGGCGAACGACGCGGACGGCGGGTCGCCGCCGATGGAGTCCGCCGCCGCGGCCGACGGCGCCGAAGCCGAGCGCCAGGTCAGCTAACTACCTGCGGCGCGCCGCGAACCGGGCGGCGCCATGGCGGCGAAGCCTGGCTGCGGTGGCGGTTCCGCCGGGGTGTGTGCCGCAGAAAGCTTGGTAACCGCGACACGGTGGCTGCGCGCCCCCCGAAGCGAAGCGTATTCCTGGCGCCTGGAGCCGATCCTCCGTCGGCCGCCGTTGCGGGCGGTGGCTGATGTCGTTCCGCACGGCGTGCGCGGCCGGCGGGCCGTGTCCGAACCGGCCGGGCCATTTTCGCGCCTTGCCTCGCGGCGCCGACGCACTCGTGATGTGCAAATCGCTTGCCGTATGATCGCCGGCCATGAGCACGAAGAAACCAGTCATGGGTCGCGGCCTCGAGGCCCTGCTCGGCCAGATATCGCGTAAGCCCGAGACTTCGTCCGCGCCGACGGGCGCCCCGCCGCCGCCAGCCACGGCCAGGTTGCCCGGGGACGAGCTCGCCAGCCTGCCCGTGGACCTGCTGCAGCGGGGCAAGTACCAGCCGCGCGTCGACATGCGCCAGGAGTCCCTGGACGAACTGGCGGCGTCCATCAAGGCCCAGGGCATCGTGCAGCCCATCGTCGTGCGTCCGGTGGACGGCGGCGCGCCGGGGGAGTCGCAGCGCTACGAGATCATCGCCGGCGAACGCCGTTGGCGCGCCGCGCAGATCGCCGGTCTGGCGGCGGTCCCCGCCGTGATCCGCCGCGTGCCCGATGAGGCCGCGATCGCGATGGCGCTCATCGAGAACATCCAGCGCGAGAACCTCAATCCGCTTGAAGAGGCGCGGGCCCTGGAGCGCCTGATCAGCGAATTCGGCATCACGCATCAGCAGGCCGCCGATGCGGTCGGCCGCTCGCGCGCGGCCGTTTCCAATCTGTTGCGCCTGCTCGAACTGCCCGACGAGATCACGGCATTCGTCGAGCGGCGCGAGCTCGAAATGGGTCACGCGCGCGCCTTGTTAGGCCTGCCGCAGCGCCGCCAGCAGATCGAGGTCGGAAGCCTGGTCGCCAAGAAGGGCCTGTCGGTGCGCGACACCGAGAACATGGTCCGCAGCATGCTCGCCAAGAGTGGCGGTGCGGCCGCCCGGGAGAGCGCCAAGGCGCTCGATCCCAACGTCCAGCGGCTGCAGGATGAGCTCTCCGAAAAGCTCGGCGCGCCGGTGCAGATTCAGCACTCCGGGGCGGGCAGGGGAAAAGTGGTCGTCACGTACCACTCGCTCGATGAACTCGACGGAATCCTGGCGCACATCCATTAGCCGGGCCGTCCCGGTCATCGCGCTGCTCGCCGTGGCGACCGCGCTGTCGGCATGCGCGGCGAAGGCGGTGTCGCCGGCCCCAGGGCGGTTGCTTCATGCCGACGACTTCCACTCGCTCGACAACTGGGTGATCGAGAGCGAGCGGCCGGCGCGCGTCACGCTTCGCGACGGCGCCGTGGACATCGACACGCCCGCCGGCCTCACGCTCTGGTTCAAGCCGCGGCTGACAGGTCCGCTGCAGATCGAATTCGACGCCATCGCCGTGTCGGAGGGTGGCGCGAACGATCAGGTCAGTGATCTCAACGTCTTCTGGATGGCGAGCAATCGCGATGGCAGCGCGCCCTTTCCCGGCCAGCGCACCGGCGCGTTCGCCGGGTACAACGACTTGCTCGCCTACTACGTGGGACTCGGCGGCAACCGCAATACAACGTCGCGTTTTCGCCGCTACATCGGCGACTCCCAGCGCCGGCCGATGCTGCCGGAGCACGATCGGAGCGACTCACGCGCGCTGCTCGTTCCAAACAAGAAACAAACCGTAGTTCTGATCTCGGATCGGAACACCATTGAATACATACGCGACGGCCAAATCTTGTTCCGGCTGGTCGATGCCGCCCCATACACGCAAGGATGGTTCGCCTTGCGAACCACCTGGAGTCATCTGCGAATCTCCCGGCTGCGGATCCGGTCGCGGGCGCCGTGAACCTTCGCGCGGCGACATAAACGCCGGGTTTTTCCGCGATTTCGTATTGCTGGTGAAGGGGTCGGTGTATATAATGCGCGCCCCTGGCCAAGGCACACGTAAGTCGTTGCCA
>CAMLGF010000022.1 GCA_946479515.1 uncultured Pseudomonadota bacterium
CCCCGGCGGCTCGCGGTGCGCGTACGGCCGCGGCGCGCGTGGCGCAGCCGCTGCCCGATCCGCCGCCGCGCGCGCCGGCGCCGTCCCGCCCGCTGACACAGGTGCGTGCGCCCGCGGCGCCATCCGACACGGGGCGCATGCGTGCGTTGCCGGCCACCTCGGACACCGGCAGGATGCGCGCGCTCCAGCAGCCGCCACCGGCGCCGCGTGAAGAGCCGGCCTGGACCCCCGAGCCGGTGGAAGAAGACTTCGCGCAAGTCGCGGAGCAGGCGCGCCTCGGCGTGCAGCGCAAGCAGATCGACGAGGCCGCGCGCCGCAAGAGACAGCGTTTGCTCACCGCCGGTGCGGTGGCCGCCGTCGTGGCCGGCGTCATCGTCTTCCTCATCGAGAAGTTCTACGACCCCGAGGCACGGGCGCGCGAGCGGGCCATCGCCGAGCAGGTGTCGCGCATGGCCGAGCAGCAGAAGGTCACCGACAACCTGACGCTCATCGAGGTCGACATCGAAAAGGCGATCATGGAGAACAATCTCGATCTCGCCCGCGAGGAACTGGCGAGGCTGGTCGAGCACGCGCCCGAGCATCCGCGCCGCGAATTCCTGCAGGCCTCCATCGACCGCGCCGCCGAACTCGCCAGGCTCGCGGCGCAGAAGAGCACGAGCGGCGAGACACGCGAATCCGCCGGCAGCGAAGAGGCCGAAGAGACGGCACGCGTGCAATCTGCGCCGCGTCCGGCCGAGCGCGCGACGCAACGCGACGCGGCCCGTGAGCGCCTGGCCAGCCGTCGGCCGCCGGCCGAGCACTCCACTTCGGCGGGCGCCGGCAGTTCGCGCAGCTTCGGCGCACCCATCGGCGATGCACCTGGTCAGCGGGTCATTCCTCTCGATGCCCCGATCAACGCCGAACCCACGCTGGCGCCGCAGCACTCGGGAACCTCATTCGGCGGACGCACCATCGAGGCCAGCGATTCGACCGCCGGCAATCCCGCCGCGCCTGCCGCCAGCATCGCCGGCAATGCGGCGTCGGCGGGTTCGGCCACGGCTGTTCCGCCGCCGGCGTCCGCGCCCGCACCTGCGCCCAGCTCGAAAGTCGCCGCGGCCCCGGAGGTCGAGGTCATTGCGGCGAAGATTCTCAAGCGGGTCGCCCCGGTGGCACCCAACAGTGTCTCGGCCAGAACCGGCGGCTACGTGGTGCTGCAGTACACCGTGGCGGAGAACGGCCGGGTCACCGACGTGGAAGTGGTCGAGTCCTCACCCAGGGGCGTGTTCGACGGCGCCGCGCAGGCGGCCGTGCGCAAGTGGACCTACGAGCCGCGCAAGGAAAACGGCGTCGCGGTGGCGTCCGTCGCCAAAGCCCGCGTGGTTTTCGAGCCGGCCAACTAGCCGCACGGCCGGCGCGGCACAGCCTGCCGCCGCCTGCCGCGCCTAGCGGTTGACGTTGTCGATGGCGCGCTTGTCGGCTGCCAGCGCCGCCTCGTGCAGCGCCTCCGACAGCGTCGGATGCGCGTGGATCGTGCGCTGCAGATCCTCGCTGCTGGCCGAGTACTCCATCGCCAGCACCGCCTCGGCGATCAATTCGCCGGCGAGCGGGCCGATGATGTGCACCCCCAGGATCTCATCATCGTCCTGCGCGGCGATCACCTTGCAGAACCCGGCCGTGGCCTCCATGGCGCGCGCGCGGCCGCTGGCCGCGAAGGGAAACTGGCCCACCTTGTATGCACGGCCGCTCTGCTTCACCTGCTCTTCCGTCTGGCCCACCCACGCGATCTCGGGCGCGGTGTAGATCACCGACGGAATGACTTCGTAGTTCATGTGACCGTACTTGCCGGCGATCAGATCGCCGACCATGACGCCCTCGTCCTTGCCCTTGTGCGCCAGCATGGGGCCGCGCACGCAGTCGCCGACGGCCCAGACGTTCTCCGCCCGGGTCTTGCAGTGGGAGTCGACCTCGATGAAGCCACGCGCGTCGAGCGTGACGCCCGTGCCGTCGTCGAGCAGGTTCTTCGTGAACGGCCGTCGGCCGACGCAGACGATGAGCTTGTCGACGTTCAGCGTCTGACTACCCGCGGCATCGCTGTAGGCAACCTCGACGCCCGTGGCCGTGCTCTTCGCCGCCGAAACCTTGGCGCCGAGCCTGATGTCGAGCCCCTGTTTCTTGAAATGCCGCGCGGCTTCCTTGGCGAGGCCCTGGTCGGCCACGGCGAGGAAGGTATCCAGTGCCTCGAGGATCACGACCTGCGAGCCCAGGCGGCGCCACACGCTGCCGAGCTCCAGCCCGATCACGCCGGCGCCCACCACCGCCAGCTTCTTCGGCACGCCGTCGAAATCCAGCGCGCCCCAGTTGTCGACGATGTTCTTGCCGTCGAACGGCATGCTGGGCAATTCGGTCGGGATGGACCCGCTGGCCAGCACCACGTGCCTGCCGCTCAGCGTCTCCTTCCTGCCGTCGTGCGCGGTGAATTCCACCTTGCGACCCGGGAGCAACCTGCCGTGCCCCTGCAGCGCGGTGACGCCCGCGCTCTTGAGCAGCAGCGCGATGCCCTGCGTGCTGGCCTTGACGATGCCGGCCTTGCGCTTCTGCATCTGTGCCACGTCGAAGCCGACGTTGCCGACCTTGATGCCATGGACCGCGAACTCGCCCTGGGCGCGGTGATAGAGCTCGGTGGATTCGAGCAGCGCCTTGGACGGAATGCAGCCGGCATTGGTGCAGGTGCCGCCAAAGACGGCGGTGCCGTCCTTGTTCTTCCATTCGTCGATGATGGCGACCTTGAGTTTGTTTTGCGCCGCGCGCAGGGCCGCGGGATAGCCCGCCGGACCGCCACCGATGACGATCACATCGTATTCAGACATGGAATCCCCTAACTAGCTACCGATCAGACGCCCAGCAGCAGCCGGGCCGGGTCCTCGAGCGCCTCCTTGATGGCCACGAGGAACTGCACGGCCTCACGGCCGTCGATGATGCGATGGTCGTAGCTGAGCGCCACGTACATCATGGGCCGGACCTCGATCTGGCCGTTCACGACCACCGGGCGCTCCCGGGTCGCGTGCATGCCGAGGATGGCGCTCTGCGGCATGTTGACGATGGGCGTGGACAGCAGCGAGCCGAAGGTGCCGCCGTTGGTGATGGAGAAGGTGCCGCCGGTCAACTCCTCGATGGTGATCTTGCCCTCGCGTGCCTTCTGCGCGTAGGCGCCGATGTTCTTCTCGATGTCGGCATAACTCTGCAGGTCCGCGTCGCGCAGCACCGGCACCATGAGTCCCTTGTCCGTCGAGACCGCGACACCGATGTCGTAATACTCGTGATAGACGATGTCGTTGCCTTCAACGGAGGCATTGACCACGGGGAATCTCTTGAGCGCCTCGACGGCCGCCTTCACGAAGAACGACATGAAGCCGAGCTTCACGCCATGCCGCTTCTCGAAGCCGTCCTTGTGCTTCGCGCGCAGGTCCATGACCGCCTTGAGATCGATTTCGTTGAACGTGGTGAGCTGCGCCTGGGTCTGTTGTGCTTCGAGCAGGCGCTCGGCGATGCGCGCACGCAGCCGGGTCATGGGCACGCGCTGCTCCTGACGGCCCGCGGCAGCCGCGACCGGCGCCGAGCCGGCCGCCGGCTTCTTCGTGGCCGGCGTCTTGGCTGCCGGACGATCGAGATACTCCACGACATCGCCCTTGGTGATGCGGCCGTCCTTGCCCGAACCGGCGATCTTGGCCGGGTCGAGCTTCTGTTCCTCGACCATGCGGCGCACCGAGGGTGCGAGCTTGTCGCCCTGGTCCGCTTTCGCCGGCATGGCAGTGGCGGTGGGCTTGGCCGCGGCCGGCGCGGCGGCGACAGGTTTGGCGGGCGCGGCGGAGCTTGCCGACGCAGCGGCGCCCTCCTCGAGCACCGCCAGCACCTGGCCGCTGGTCACGGAGGTTCCCGCGGTGATTTTCAATTCCTTGAGTACGCCGTTCACCGGCGCGGGCACTTCGAGCACCACCTTGTCGGTCTCGAGATCGGCGAGATTCTCGTCGCGCGTCACTGCCTGGCCCACCTGCTTGTGCCAGGTGACCAGGGTCGCGTCCGCGACCGACTCGGGTAGTTGGGGAACCTTGATTTCGATGGCCATGAACCTTCTTCCTTAACGAGACGTGGCGGCCGCGACGGGGGCCGCGGTCAGCGTGAGGCGCCGGGTGTCGCGCGCTCCGTCTTCTTTGTGAGTGGCGCTGAGCGCCGCTTCGATGAGCCCGCGCTGTTCGACTTCGTGAATCTTGGTGATGCCGGTGGCCGGCGCGGCGGCCGGCGGTCGGCCCGCGTACAGCAGCTCGCGCTTGCCCACCACGGCCTGCAGGCGATGGCGGATCTGATACCAGGCGCCCTGGTTCTGCGGCTCTTCCTGGCACCACACCACTTCGCGCGCCTGCGGATAGCGCGAGAGCACCGCTTCCATTTCCGGCACCGGAAAGGGATACAGCTGTTCGACGCGCACCAAGGCCACTTCCGCGCCGTCCCTGCCTTCCTTCTGGGCCGCACGGCGCGCCTTGAGCAGATCGAAGTACACCTTGCCCGAGGACAGCACGACGCGAGTCACGCGCGAACTGTCGAGCTTGTCGACCTCGTCGATGACGTTGGCGAATTCGCCATTGGCGAGTTCCTCGAGCGAGGACACCGACAGCTCGTGGCGCAGCAGCGACTTCGGCGTCATCACGATGAGCGGCTTGCGCAGCGAGCGCAGGATCTGCCGCCGGATCATGTGATACATCTGCGCCGGCGTCGACGGCACGCAGACGACCATGTTGTTCTCGGCGCACAGCTGCAGGAAGCGTTCGAGCCGCGCCGAAGAATGCTCGGGGCCCTGGCCCTCATAACCGTGCGGCAGGAACAGCGCCAGACCGCACAGACGGCCCCACTTTGCCTCGCCGGAGCTGATGAACTGGTCGATGATGACCTGCGCGCCGTTCACGAAGTCGCCGAACTGCGCTTCCCAGATCACGAGCGCCGAGGGATCCGTGGTCGAGTACCCGTATTCGAAACCGAGCACGGCTTCCTCCGAGAGCACGGAGTCCGTCACCTGGAAGGCCGGCTGGCGCTCGGCGAGGTGCTGCAATGGGACGTAGGTCGTGCCCGTGGCCTGGTCGTGCAGGACGGCGTGACGATGGAAGAACGTGCCGCGCCCGGAGTCCTGCCCGGTGATGCGGATGGCATGACCTTCCTCGAGCACGCCGGCATAGGCCAGCGTCTCGGCCGCGCCCCAGTCCAGCGGCAATTCGCCGCGGAACATTTTCGCGCGATTGCTCATGACCTGGGCGACGCGCGGATGCAGCGCGATGCTTTCGGGGAATTTCACGGCCCGCTCGGCCAGCGCCTTGAGACGGGCGAGATCGCCGTCGCCCGGGACCCGCTCGGTCCAGTCGTTGGCGGCGTACTTGCTCCAGTCGACCGTGTACTTGTTGCCGATCATGCCGAGCGAGGCGCGCGCCTGCGGCTTGCCGGCGTCCAGTCCCTGCCGGAACTGTTCGACGATGGCCGCCGCATCATCCTTGCCGATGACCTTCTGCGCGACCAGCTTGTCCGCGTAGATCTGCCGGGTGGTCGCATGCTTGCGGATCACCTGGTACATCATCGGCTGCGTGGCGGCGGGCTCGTCGGCCTCGTTGTGGCCGTGGCGGCGATAGCAGACCAGATCGATCACCACGTCCTTGCGGAAGCGCTGCCGGTACGCGAGCGCGAGCCGCGTGACGAATACCACGGCTTCCGGATCGTCGGCGTTCACGTGGAAGATCGGCGTCTCGAGCATCTTCGCGACGTCGGAGCAGTACATGGTCGAACGCACGTCGTCGGGACGCGAGGTCGTGAAACCGACCTGGTTGTTGATGATGACGTGCACCGTGCCACCGGTGTAGAACGCGCGCGCCTGCGAGAGCTGCAGCGTCTCCATGACCACGCCCTGGCCGGCGAAGGCGGAATCGCCGTGCATGAGAATGGGCAGCACGCGCTCGCCGCGCGCGTCGCCGCGGCGTTCCTGGCGGGCACGCACCGAGCCCTCGACCACCGGGTTCACCACCTCGAGATGCGAGGGATTGAACGCCAGCGCCACGTGCACGTTGCCGCCCGGCGTGCGCAGGTCGGCCGAGAAGCCCTTGTGATACTTGACGTCACCCGAACCCTGCTGATGGGCGGCGTCGTACTTGCCCTCGAATTCGTTGAACAGCACCGAAGGTGACTTGCCCAGCACGTTGACCAGCACGTTGAGGCGCCCGCGATGCGCCATGCCGATGACGCACTCCTCGATGCCCTTCTGCCCGCCTTGCTGGATGAGATCGTCGAGCAACGGGATGAGCGAGTCGCCGCCTTCCAGCGAGAAGCGCTTCTGGCCGACGTACTTGGTGTGTAGATAGCGCTCGAGTCCCTCGGCGGCCGAGAGCTGCCAGAGAATGTTCTTCTGCTCGTCGGCGCCGAGCTTGCCGGTGATGCGGCCGACGAGGAATTGATCCTGCAGCCACAGGCGCTCCTCGGTATTGGAGACGTGCGCGAATTCGGCGCCGATGGAGCCGCAATAAGCATGCTCGAGCTGCGCAATGATTTCGCGCAGCTTGAGCTTGGGCGCAAGCTCCGAGGGGCGCGAGCCGGTGAGGAACTCGGTGTCGAGATCGGCCTCGGAAAGCCCGAAGTACGACAGTTCCAGCACGCGCGGCCGCGGGCGCTGCTGCATGCCGAGCGGATCGAGCTTGGCGATGAGATGGCCGCGATTCGCGTAGATCTGCACCAGTCGCGAGACGGCGCCCTGCTTGGCAGCCGCATCGGTGGTCAGCGAGGGCGCCGCGCCCGCCGCCAGGCGCGGTCGCGTGGCGCGCGCGGCCACGGCGGCGATGACCGTGGAATGGATCTGTTCGCCGGCCGCGCCATCGCGCAGCTTCTGGAAATAGTCCCGCCATTTCTGGTCGACGGACGCGGGATCGGAGAGGAACTGCTCGTAAAGAGCTTCGACGTAAGGAGCGTTGCCGCCGGACAGCGGCGTGGAAGCCAGCAGCTCGCTAAGGCTTGGGGCCATACGAGGAAAAAACCTTTGGACTCAAGGTCCTGGAGCAAGTAAGGGGGCGGTATGTTAGCCGATGCAGCCCCACCCCGAAAGGCGATCAGTGCCTAATCTAGGGGAATGTTACGTAAAAGGAAGAGCTCGTAGATGACCAGGGCCGCATACCCGGCCAGCGCCAGGTAGAGGATGCTGCCGACTGTCTGACCCCAGACACGCAAACGGGCCAGCAACGTCAGGATGACCACCCCGACCGAGGTCAGCCCGATCTTCCAGAACGCGAATCCGTGTCCGGAGCCCCTCACGAGCGGGTCCATGAGGGGATTCACCTCGATGGCGCCGTGGGCGATCAGCGTCAGCGTCAGAAACGCGTCCGCCACGCTCAACAGCAGCACCGTGAGGGCCACGGCGAGCCACTGCGGATGGAACCAATCGGTGACGGCGGCATGCCGTTCGAAGCTTCGTCGGGGCGCATGCCGGCGCCGAGCGAAGTTGCCATGCCAGAGGGATCTGAACACCGAACGCCGCCGATCGATCTTGGTGCGTCGTTCTACTCGGGGCGCGGACATGTGGCGATCATTCTAGAGATGCGCGCGGATCGCGGAGCCCTATCCGCCGCGACCTCGTGTGAGCCAAGTCCCAATTCGCGACGATCAGAACTGCAGGTGTGCTTCGAGGAACACCGACCGGCGAATCGCATTGGCCGTGGGCGACGCGTACTCGAGATGGCTATCGTCAAGTAGATTGAAGCCGTTGAGCGAGAGCGCGAGCTGCTCGGAGAGCCGCCAGGCGACGCGGGCCGATAGTTCGGTGTATTCGTCGCCCAGCGGCGCCGGCAGCTTGCCGACATAACGCAGCATGGCGTCGACATTCACCGGGCCGTGCGTCCACGAGGATTTCAGCGACGCCTGCGAGCGCGGATCGTTGCCGGTCTGGTCCAGCCCCAGCACCGGTACCGCCCCCTCCTTGAAGTGCAATCGCTTGCGCAGCGAACGAAAGCCGGGCGACAGGCGCCAGGCGTCGGTCACCTGAATGTTGGCCCACGCCTCGATTCCATATGTCGAGCCGGCGATGAGATTGTCCCAGCGCAACGGGAAGAACGTCACCGCCGTGCCTTCGATCGAACGCAGATCGTCGTAGTCGTCGTAGAACGCGCTCAGCGACCACGACACGCGGGCGTTCGGCTGTGCCCGGTAGCCGACCTCGTACGCCCACACCTTTTCGGTGTCGAATTCCGGGTTGCCGAACAGAATGGGCGGCCCGCCGATGCTCTCGCGCACGTCGACGTCGAACGGCGTGGGCGCGCGCACCGCGCGGGCCGCGGCGGCCCAGAGCAGCGAATTCGCATCCGGCGCCCACGACAGGCGCAGGTCCGGCAGCGTCGACCAGCCCGAATAGGAGTTCTCCTCGAACTTGATGCCGGCGGTGAGCGTCACGGCGTCGCTCAGCGACACAGCATCCTGCACGAACAGGTTGGTGAGTCTGAGCGTGCGCGCGGCCGGCACGAAGAACAGCCCGGCGGTGTTGTCGATGTCGTAGTCGTTGTCGCGCCGACCGATGCCCCAGACCAGGCGATGCGGATTGTCCGGCCGGTTCCACTCCTGCTGGAATTCGAAGTCATAGGTGTCGAGCACGAAGCCGACGCCGCCCGGGGGCACGCCGCGATCGGTGCGGTCGAAGAACACCTGCGCGCGGGTAGTCAGGCTGCCGCTCTCGCGCTGCCAGCGGCCGAGCAGGTCGAACTGCGTGAGGTCCACGTCGGGCGCGGCGGCCTTGTGGAAATTCGCGCGCTGAACGTCGCCCAGCAACGTGAGCTCGTCGCGGTCGCGCAGCGTCTCGACGCGAAAGCCCGCCTGCAGGCGCCGCCAGCGATCTGCGGCGCTGTCGCCGTTCGCAAGTTCACTGGGCCCGCGTTCGAAGGCCTGCGCGTAGACCCGGTAGTCCGCGGCCTGCGTCTGGCCGCCATAACGGGCATTGATGCCGTTCTCCTCGGTACCGACGCGCGCCTGCAGCAGGCCGCCCTGGGTCTGGCCGGCCCGGCGCGTGATGATGTTGATGACGCCGTTCATGGCATTCGATCCCCACAACGTAGCGCCCGGACCGCTGATGACTTCGATGCGATCGATGTCCTCCATGACCACGTCGAGCGAGTCATAGGTGACGCCCGAGAACAGCGGGTTGTAGACACTGCGGCCGTCGATGAGGATCAGGATCTTGTTGGAGAAGTTCTGCGCTTCGCGAGCGCCGCCGAATCCCCGCGCGCCGACCTCGTAGTCCGTGGAGCTGAACTGCGTGACCTGCAGATTGGGCGCGAGGCGCAGCGCCTCGGGAATGCTGAAGGCGCCGGAATTGCGGATCTCCTCGCGAGTGATCACGTACACGGACGCGGCCGCCGACGACAGGCTTTGCGTGGCCTTGGAAACGGAGGTGATCTGCACCTGGGACAGCTGCTCGAGCGTCATGCGCGACAGCTCCGCCAGCGAATCGTCCTGCGCACCGGCCGCAGGTGCCGGCGAGACCTGCGCCAGCACTCCAAGAAGTCCCAAGATCAAGGGTGGGCTTTTCGCTCTCATTTGTTCCTCACGTCGACGCGATCGACGCGCGCGGCCACGGACAGCAGTGCCGCATCGATCTTCAGGCCGCTGCGATCGGCGGCATCCAGGGAGATCTCGAACCGCAGATTGCGGTTCACTTCGATGAAATTGATGACGCCGCCGCCATCGAGGCCCTCGCGCGCGTCGGTCACGAGAAGGATGGGCTTACGGATGGCGCGCAGGCGCAGCGGTCGCGAGACCCGGAACTGGTTCGTTCCGACGTACAGGATATGCACACCGGACAGATCATCCGCCGTGCGCACGCGGCGCACTCGCGGCGTACGACCCTGCACGGATTTTCCATTGAGCAGATGTTCGAGGTGAACGGCCACGTCTTCGGCGCCGGCGATACCGATGACGAACGGCCCCTCGCCTTTCATCGAGTCCGGCCACTCCACGTACGAAGCAAAACGAAAGAGGTACGCGGCCTTGACGGCCTCGATGGAGAACTGCGCCGCGCTGGCCTGGAGCGCCACCAGCACGAATGCCACCCACGCCAGCAATGCGCGCCACCCGCCAGACCGCAGATCGTGGCGGGTACCGTGAACTCGTCGACCTCCCGGGTCGTTCTTGTAGGACGAAGCTGATTGCAGGGGACTCAGTTTCCTATAAGAAGTCTGCTCATGACTGGTTCAGATCAACACCGTCGACCGTGGCGCGCCCTGCTGTCGATTCGCAATGCCCGTCGCAGCCTGGCCGGCAAGTTGATGGTGATGATGCTGGTCACCACGCTCATCGCGCTGGCCGCCGCCGGGGCCGCGCTGATCTACACCGATCTGCGCGACAGCCGCGCGAATTGGGCCGACGATCTGCGTACAGAGGCTGGCATCGTTGCGTTCGCGGTGCAACCGGCGCTGTCCTTCGACGACCATGCGCGCGCCGAGCGCAACCTGAGCGCGCTGCAGGCGCGCGATTCCATTTCCGCGGCCGCGCTCTACGCGCCGGACGGCACCTTGTTCGCCCAGTTCGTGCGCCCGGGGCACGCCGAGCCTCCGCCGCGCCCGCCGCGCAGCCTGCAGCTCGATCGGCCGTATATCGATGGCGAGCGCGTTCTGCTGCTGCGCCCGGTCGTGCAGAATGGCGAAACCCTGGGCACTATCTACCTGCGCGCGGAATACGACATCGGCGGCCGGGTGCGGGCCTACCTCAACATCCTCGGCGCGGTGATGATCATCGGCCTGCTGGCGGCGCTGTTCGCCTCGAGCTGGCTGCAGCGAGTGGTCAGCCGCCCCATGGAGTCCATGGCGCGGGTCGCGCGCCGCATCGTCGAGGAGCGCGACTACTCGCATCGCGCCGAGAAAACCACGGATGACGAGATCGGCGTGGTCATCGACGCTTTCAACAAGATGCTCGACGAAGTGCAGACGCATGCGCGCGCACTCGAAACCAGCGAAAAGCTGTACCGCGCCATCGGCGAGTCGATCAACTACGGCGTCTGGGTCACCGACGCCGCGGGGCGATGCATCTACGCCAGCGATTCGTTCCTCAGGCTGGTGGGTCTGAGCATGCGGCAGGCCACCAACGACGGCTGGGGCAGCGTGCTGCATCCCGACGATCTCGAAGACACCATGAACGCGTGGAAAGAGACCACCCGCACCGGCATCACCTGGTATCGCGAGCACCGCGTCAAGGGCGTGGACGGCAGGTTCCATTCCATCCTCGCCCAGGGCGTGCCCATCCGCGACGAGAACGGCACCATCCAGCGCTGGGCCGGCATCAATCTCGACATCAGCCGCCTCAAGAACACCGAGCGGGCGCTGCTCGAGGCCGACCGTCGCAAGGACGAATTCCTCGCCACGCTCGCGCACGAGCTGCGCAATCCGCTCGCGCCGATCCGCAACGCGGTGCGCATCCTCGACTCCGATGCCGCCGACGAGCGGCAACGCAAGTGGGGCCGCGAGGTCATCGCCCGCCAGGTGCAGCGCATGTCGCTGCTGCTCGACGACTTGCTCGACGTGTCGCGCATCACGCGTGGCCAGCTCGAACTCAAGAAAGATTACGTCGATCTGAAGTCGGTCGTGGGCGTGGCCGTGGAGACGGCGCGGCCGCTGCTCGATGCGAAGCAGCACGTGCTCACGGTAAATCTGCCGGCCGGGACCGTGAAGCTCGAGGCCGATCCGCTGCGACTCTCGCAGGTGATCGGCAACCTGCTCACCAATGCGGCGAAGTACACCGACCCTCAAGGACGCATCGAGCTCGATGCGCGCATCAGCGGCGGCGAGTTGGTGATCTCGATCCGCGACAATGGCATCGGCTTGTCGCCCGAATCCCTGCCGGCATTGTTCACCATGTTCTCGCAGGTGAACTCCGCCATCGATCGCGCCGAGGGCGGGCTCGGCATCGGTCTGGCGCTGGTCAAGGGCCTGGTCACGCTGCACGGCGGACGCGTCGACGTACGCAGCGAGGGACTGGGCCGCGGCAGCGAGTTCATCGTGCACCTGCCGCACCGGGTGCTGGCACCCGAGAACGCCGCGATCGCCGAGGAGACTCATGGCGCCGCCAACGCTCCGGCCGTGCGCCGTTGCAAGGTGCTGGTCGCGGACGACAATCGCGATGCCGCCGAGTCGCTGGCCATGGTGCTGAGGTTCGCAGGCTATGACGTCTGCATTGCATTCAGCGGCGCGGATGCGCTCGAGGCTGGCCTGCGCGAGCGGCCGCGCGCCGCCATCGTCGACATCGGCATGCCGGGCATGAGCGGCCACGAAGTCGCGCGCCGCATGCGACTCGAAGCCTGGGGCCGCAACGCGGTGCTCATCGCCCTCACGGGCTGGGGCCAGGAACAGGACAAGCAGGCTGCGCGGGCCGCGGGCTTCGACGAGCATCTCACCAAGCCGGTGGATCCGGACGCCGTGGAGCGGGTCCTCGATGGCCTGCTGGCGGCGGCGGAGCACTCCGATTCCCAAGGCAAGGGCCACGACAACGTCAAGGGCAAAGGCAGTGGGGGGTCGCCCGGATCCGCACGCCAGATCTGAACACAAGGGCGTTCAGCCCGGCGTCTCGGGCAACAGCTGCGCAAGGTTCTCGCCTGCGACGACGCGCAACAGCTGTTCCGGTTCCACCGGCTTCGGCAGATGATCGTCGAACCCCGATCTCAATGCCGACAGGCGATCCTCGGCGCCCGCATAACCCGTGAGCGCGATGATCCGCGGCCGCGGCTTCGCGCCGTATCGCGCCCGAATCGCATGCGCGACCATGTAGCCGTCCATGCGCGGCAGGCCCACGTCCAGGAGGATGACCTCGGGCGTGAAATCATCGAGCGATGCCAGCGCCGACGGGCCGTCCGCCGCGGTGATCACGTCGTGCCCTTCCGTGCGCAGGACATCACGCAGCGACTCGAGGTTGTCGGCATGGTCGTCGACGACCAGCACGCGCCGCTGGCGACCCACGCGTGGCCCCTCGGTCGCCGCGCGCGCCGAGGGCTCGCCCCAGACCCGCGGCAGCGTCAGGCGGAACTCGCTGCCCTTGCCGATGCCCTCGCTGACCACGTCGACCTTGCCGCCGTGCATTTCCATCAGATGCTTGACGAGAGTGAGCCCGATGCCCAGCCCGCCCTGCGCGCGGTCCAGCGTGCGATCTCCCTGCATGAACAGGTCGAACAGGCGTGGCATGGTCTGCGCGTCGATGCCCTGACCCTGGTCGCGCACCGAGATCGTCGCGTGATCGGTGTCTGCCGCGATATCCACCTGGATGCGCTGGCCTTCGGCCGAGTATTTCGATGCATTGGTCAGTAGATTGGCGACCACCTGGCAGAGCCGTACCTGGTCGCCATGCACGCATGCGCGCGCCTGCCCGACCGTCAGGGTCATCGACTGGCGCCGCAGGTCGATGGTGGGCTGCACCGTCTCCATCGCCGCCGCGACCACGGCTTGCAGATCGACGACGTCGCGTTTGAGCTCGATCCGCCGATGCGTGATGCGTGCCACGTCGAGCAGGTCGTCGACCAGATGCGTGAGGTGACCGGCCTGCCGCGCGAGCATCTCAGCCGCCTTTTGCACCGTTGCCCGGTCGGCCGGCAGGCGACCGAGTATGTAGGCGACATTGCGGATGGGGCTGAGCGGATTGCGCAGCTCATGCGCCAGCATGGCGAGGAACTCGTCCTTGCGGCGATCGTTTTCGCGCAAGGCTTCGGCAGCGGCTTCGGCGTGCGCGGCGCACTGATCGGCCCGGCGCACGGCCACCTGCAGCGCATGCAGGATCTGCGTCGCAAGCAACGCCAGCAGCAGGAAGAACGTGACATGCGCCAGCCATTGCAGCGGCGGCGCATCGTGCGGCCAGTTCGTGAACCAGACAGTGGCCAGCAACGGCGTCATGACGCTGGCCAGCACCGCGGGTCCGCGACCGCCCAGATAGGCGCAGATCAGCACACCCAGCAGGAACGGCAACAGCGGCGCCTGCAATCCGAGCAATGGTGCCAGCAGCGCGCGCAGCGCGAAGATCGACAGAATGACGCCCACTGCCGCGGCGTAGCGAAACACCGTCGCGCCGGCGGGAATGACTGGGCCGATGTGTGTATGTGCGGGTGCCGGCAGACGCGCCGCCGATGGCGCCACGCGTCCTGCGTCGCTCATCTGGTACTCACCGCGAATGGCGCGGGTTCTCCCTAATCGGCAGCACTCTAACGCGTAGAGTGATACCGAGCGCAATGGCAAATGACCTGCAGCGGTTTGTAGGATTTGTCCTGCGACTGGCGCGTGGCGAACGCCAGGGACCTAGAGAGAACGCACCAACACTCCGTTCACGCGAACATTGTCGAGGTTCACCGACCGCGTGTGCCGGACGACGGATGGGCGCGTGACGCCGTCGAAAGAGCAGTCGCGCAGCGTGAGGTCGTTCACCGGCGCCTGCGGCAGGCCCTGCGAGTCCAGCACGCGCACCGCCTCCTTCACGCGCACTCTTTCGATGACGACTGCTTCCAGCTGCGGAACGAAGGAGCCGTTGGCGCCCTCTTCATAATTGAAATCACAGGTGACGGCCGCGCGTGCCACCCGCCCGACGTCGAGATCCCGGTAGTAGAAGTTCTCCAGCAATCCGCCGCGCAGCGCATTGTTCTTGAATCGGATGGCATACCAGAGGTTGGGGCTGTCCATGCGACAGTTCTCGGCGAACACGTGGCGAGCACCCCCGGAGATCTGGCTGCCCACGACCAGGCCACCGTGGCCTTCCTGCATGCGGCAATTGCGGATCACGATGTTCTGCGCGGGCGTGGCCAGCCGCCGGCCGTCGGCGTTGCGCCCGGAGTTCACCGCGATGCAATCATCACCGGTATCGAAGTCGCAGTCTTCGATCAGCAGGTGATCGACCGACTCGGGATCCAGGCCATCATTGTTAGGCCCCAGACCGTGCACGTCGACGCCGCGCACGATGACGTTGCGGCAGAGCACGGGGTGGATGTTCCAGAACGGCGAGTTGCGCAGTCGCACTCCCTCGATCAGTACGTTCTGGCAGTCATAGGGCTGGATGAACGGCGGCCGCAGCCGGCCACCGTCGCCGAAGATGCGTTGCTCCACGGGCACACCGGCCTCGGCCATGGCGAACAGCTTCTTGCGCGCGGGCCGCTGGTCTGGCATCCCCTCCTGCCAACCATATTCGGTACTGCCGCTCCACGGGCCCTTCCACGGCCACCAGTTCGTGGCGCTGCCCTGTCCATCGAGCGTGCCGCGGCCCGTCACCGCGATGTTCTTCTGCCGCCGCGCATAGATGAGCGGCGAGTAGTTCATGAGCTCGATGCCTTCCCAGCGCGTGAACACGAGGGGATAGCTCGCGGGATCGGTGTCGAAGAGCAGCGTCGCCCGATCGTCGAGATGCAGGTTGACGTTGCTCAGCAGATGAATGGCGCCCGTGCGGAACCTGCCGGCCGGCACGACCACCCGGCCGCCCCCCGACCGCGCGCAGGCCTCGATGGCGTCGGCAATCGCCTGAGTGTTCAGGCTGGCGCCATCGGGCTTCGCGCCGTAGCTGGTGATGGCGAAGACGCGGTCGGGGAACTGCGGTGCGCGCACGTTCCGGACGATGTCCGCCGCGCGCTGCCAGGCCTCGGCGCTGGACTCGGGCGGGCTCGCGGAAGCGGTGCGCGCCAGGATGGAATGACCGAGCGCCAGCGCGCCCGTGGCCTGCAGGAAATCCCGGCGTCGCAGCATCATTCCCCCGTCAGGTGCAGCACGATTTCGCGGGTCGTGGGCTGGTTGCGATGTTCGAATAGATAGATGCCCTGCCAGGTGCCGAGCATGAGCCTGCCTGCCATCACCGGTATGGACAGCTGCACCTGGGTGAGCGCCGTCTTGAGATGCGCCGGCATGTCATCGGGCCCTTCGTCGTCGTGTTCGTACAGACCGGCGCCTTCGGGCGCCAGGCCGTCGAAGAACTTCTCCAGGTCGTGGCGCACGGCGGATGCGGCGTTTTCCTGGATCAGCAGCGAGGCCGAGGTGTGGCGACAGAACAGCGTGAGCAGTCCCGAGGCGATCGGCTGCTGCGTCAACCACTGACGAACGTCGGCGGTGAATTCCAGGAGCCCGCGTCGGCGCGCGCGGATGTGCAGAACGTGCATGGCTTGCGACATGGCAAAATTCTACACGGCAAGGCTGGCGGGCTCGGTCGGTGCAAGCCTGCGGGTGAAAGCGGCGGAGGCGCAGTGCCTGCTTGATGGATGGCGCCCCCGGCCGGAGTTGAACCGACGACCTACCGCTTAGGAGGCGGTCGCTCTATCCACTGAGCTACGGGGGCGCGCAATGGCGGATCTTAAACGAAGAGCCTCGTGATCACGGTCCCGGCCGCGGGCCGGGCTGAAATCCGCGTGCCGCCGCAGGCAGTGAATTGGTGGAGCGGAAGGGGATCGAACCCTCGACCTTCGCATTGCGAACGCGACGCTCTCCCAGCTGAGCTACCGCCCCACACGTGAACCGGACACCCGGGCAGGACGTCCGGGAGGCGCGGGATTCTATGGAAGGAGGCTGGCCCGGGCAAGCGAAACGCTCTTAATATCGGGCGCATGCTCGATAGCAACGACAAGGCCCCGGAATTCACGCTGCCGGACCAGAACGGTCACGACATTTCCCTCACGGCCTTGCTCACGGACGGTCCGGTGATCCTGTACTTCTACCCGGCCGATTTCACGCCGGGATGCACCCGGGAGGCGTGTTCGATCCGGGATTTGCATCGCGAGCTGACCCGCGCGGGCATCACCGTGGCGGGTATCAGTCCGCAAAGCCCCGAGAGCCACAAGCGCTTCCGGGAAAAGCACGGGCTGCCATTCACGCTGCTGGCCGACGAGAAGAAAGAAGTCGTGAAGATGTTCGGGGTGAACGGGCCGCTGGGTTTCTGGGTGCAACGGGTGACCTACCTGGTTGACCAGAACCGGGTGATCCGCGGACGCGTGAAGGCCCATTTCTCCATCGGCGAACATGAAGATTTCATCCGGCGGGCGATCGAGCTGCGCAAGGCGGAAAAAGCCGATTCGTCCCGCTCGGCGGCCCGATAGCCCGGGCCGCTCCCGCTAGTATTTGATGCGCAGGACCGAGGCCCGGCCGATGGTGGGCACGGTGACGACGTACATCGTGTCGAATTCCTCGTCGGCCATGGGCGGCACATCGTCCTGGCCAGCGAGCGCGGCGACGAGTTCCGGCACGGTGTTGCTGTGGCCGACGACCAGCACGCGTCCGCCGCGATTCTCGTGCAGCAGGCGCTTGGCGAAGCTTCGGGGGTCGATCTTGCCGGCGACGACCTGCGGACTGAGGCCGAGTCGTTGCGCGACTCCGGCAGCGGTCTGCTGCGTGCGGCGCGTGTCGGTCACGTAGACCTTCTGGATCCGGCCGATGTTCGCGGCATCGCCGAACATCTGCGCCAGGTGCGCGGCGCGCACCTCGCCCGGCGGGGACAGGGGCGCGTCGGAAATGGCGCCGAGCTGCTTTTCGGCGTGGCGTATCAGCACGACCGTCGTGGTGGTGGCGGAATTCCAGTATGCGAACGCGGCGGCGAGCACCGCGACGCCGGCGAACCCTAACAACCCGATGGGCGCGAGGAACGGCCGACGGCGGCGAATCAGCGACGGGGTTTCGGGGACCTGATCCGGGGCGGCGCTCATGGGGCGCGATGATACGGCCTGAAAAACGAAAAGGCCCGCCTTCCGAGGAAGGCGGGCCGGCGAGGTGCGTCCCCATTTGCTGCAAATGAGGAATGTCCCCATTAGTGCCCCATCAGCCGGGGGGGTCCTCCTGGAAGGGGTCGATGGTCTGGATGGTGCCGTCGTCGTTGTAGTGGATCTCGATCGGCTGCTTGATGTTGCGCAGGTGCGTGTCGCCATTCGAGAGCTGGCTGTCGTGGTAGAACAGGTACCACTTGCCGTCCACTTCCACGATGGAGTGATGGTTGGTCCAGCCGAGCACGGGCTCGAGGATCTTGCCCTTGTACGTGAACGGACCATACGGCGACTTGCTCATGCCGTAGGCGATGAAGTGCGTATCTCCGGTGCTGTACGAGAGGTAGTAGTTGCCCTTGTACTTGTGCACCCAGGCTGCCTCGAAGAAGCGGCGATCGTGATCGCCCGAGAGCAGCGGCTTGCCGTTCTCGTCGACGATCTGCACGTCCCTGGGCTTCTCGGCGAATTCGAGCAGGGACTTGTCCAGGCGCGCAATCTTCGGTGACAGCGCCGGCTGATCGTCCGCCGGCTGCGTGTCGTCGCCGGCCTGGTACTCGCCGGACTTCCAGCGCTGCAGCTGCCCGCCCCACAGGCCGCCGAAATACAGATAGTACTTGCCGTCGTCCTGGAACACCGCCGGGTCCATCGAGAAGCTGTTCTTGATGGCCTCGGGCTGCGCCTTGAACGGGCCCGCGGGGTTGTCACCCACGGCGACGCCGATGCGGAACACGTCCTGCTGGTCCTTCGCCGGGAAAAAGAGGAAGTACTTGCCGTTCTTCTCGGCCGCGTCCGGCGCCCACATCTGCCGGCCAGCCCACGGAACGTCCTTGATATCGAGCGCCACCGGATGAACCGTCGCCGGACCCGCGATGCTGTCCATGGAAATGGGCTGGTAGTCGCGCATCGCGAACTGGCCGCCGAGATTGTCCTGCGGAACGTCGGCTTCGATGTCGTGCGATCCGTAGATCCAGATCTTGCCGTCGAACACGTGCGCCGACGGATCGGCGGTGTAGATCTCGCTGACCAGGGGCTGCGTGAGGAACTTCGCGGGATCGATGCTCTTGGGAGCTTCCGCTGCGGGCTTTGCGGTTTCGGCCGGCGGCGCCTGCTCCTCTTGCTTCGAACAGGCGGATATCAGCATGGCTGACGCGGCAATACTCGTGATTGCCACGAAATTAGGACGTTTCATGGTTCGCGCTCTCATTAAACGGGACGGGTCCGCGGGGCGAAGATAGCACTTCGCCTGGCCGTTCCTTAAGGAAAGACCGCCAGGACCAGATTCCGTGGCGGCGGCACGGCGCGATAAGTGCCATTGCCGCGGGGTTGCCGCACCCAGAGGAAACCCGCCTCGGCGGCGTCGATCTCGAACTGCAGGCGCAGCTCTTCGTAGACGATGTCGCCGCGGATGTGCGCCGGCCGGTCGACGTACAACAGCAGCAGCTTCGCGCCGGAATCCGCGTCTAACCACTCGGCCGTGCCCGCGGGCGCGATGCCATCCGCCTCCACCACGAAGGGCAGCACGCGGGCGACCCGCGCCTCGGCCGGCTCGATGGCCATCCACTTCTGCGAGAACTGCGTCGGCACCAGGCCCTTCTCGAGCTTCCGGCCCGCACCATTGAGATCGAGACGGAACGTGAGATCGGGCCGCAGCAGCATCGGCACCACTTCGCCTTCGTTGGGGGAGCCGTACAGGTCGCCGACCAGCAGGGGCGCCCAGATGCGCAGCGATTCACGGGGCGCGGCGCGCGGTGTCCTGCCGTCTGCCGCGACGAACACCACCCGCGAATCGAAGATCAGCGCGGGCTTCGCAGGCGGTTCGGCATTCCGGCCGCCGCAGGCGGTCAATGCCGCGAATGCCACCCAGGCGAATCCTCGTGCCTTCTTCATGAGGCCTGCGATTCTAGCGGCTGACGTCGGCGCGTCATGGCGATCGCGGCATTTTGCGATGCCCGTCGCTGGCGATTCGGCGTTAAATATGTCCGGTCCCACCTGATGGAGCCCTGCCATGGTTTTGATCGTCCTGCTGGTTCTGGCCCTGTTCGTCGTGCAGACGGTGCTGCCCAACCGCTTTCGCGAGCCCGCCGCGGCAAACACCACTCTGCGCGATTCGTCGCTCGGCCCACGCGACCACCAGCCACCGCTCACCGTGGTCGGCGGCCGTGCGGCACGCGCCCTGGCCAACATGCAGGAAGCATTGCCGGTCTTTCTCGCGCTGGCCCTGATGAACCTGATCGTGGGGACGCCCGCGCCCATGGCCCTGTCGGGCGGATGGGTGTTCCTCTGTGCTCGCGTTCTGTACGTACCGGCCTACCTGGCCGGCATACCGGTGGTGCGCAGCCTGCTCTGGGGCGCCAGCTGGGTGGGACTGGCGCTGATGCTCACGCCCCTGCTCGATCGCATCTGAACGAAAAGGCCCCGACGGATCACTCCGCCGGGGCCGCTCACCACCACACGGGCGCGTCGCGCCGCCGCTTCAGGACGACTGACGCATCTGCTTCTGCTCGTCACGCAGGATCTTGCGGTCTTCCTTCATCTGCTTGACGTCCAGCGGCCGGATTTCGCTGATCAGGCAGCGGTCGCGGCCGACGATCACTTTTTCGAATTTGTCCACGGTATTCGCGGTGGAGGTCACGGCGATGGCATTCGCGAACTGCAGATCGGGGCAATAGCCCTGGATCTTGAGCAGGTATGCCTTGTTCATGCCGGCCCAGACCACCAGTTGGTCTTTGGACACCGCCGACCAGCCGTCGAAGTTGGACATGTAGAACGATTTCACGGGCTCGCCCGCGTACTCGTTGTAGTTGAGCTTGGGCCCGGTGGCGCAAGCTGCCAGCAGTGCGCAGCCCATGAGCAGGGCCGTGACCGGCAGCGCGCGGTAGTTGGCTGACTTCGAGATCTTCATAGACACCTCTTGCCGATTACGACTCGCACTCATGAGTGGAGTTCCGGCGCGGCGCGGTTCCTCAGGACTCGTTCATCGACCGTTCAGCTTGCTTGCCCTCGTACGTGAACTTGTCGCCGACGATGCGCCGGATGGTCACGTAGAACACCGGCGCGAGCAGCACGCCCAGCAGCGCGGCGGACAACATGCCACCCGCGACGCCGGTACCGATGGCCCGACGCGCATTGGCGCCCGCGCCACTGGAGAATGCCAGCGGCAGCACGCCCAGGATGAACGCGAACGAGGTCATGAGGATGGGGCGCAGGCGCAGGCGTGCCGCCTCCATGACCGCCTGGTACAGGCTCATGCCTCCCTGCTGGGCCAGCAATGCGAACTCGACGATCAGGATGGCATTCTTGGCCGCCAGGCCGATGATCGTAATCAGGCCGATCTTGAAGAACACGTCGTTCGACAGGCCGGTGCTGAACGCCGCAATGATGGCGCCGATGATGCCCACCGGCACGATCAGCAGCACCGCGATGGGCGTCGCCCAGCTCTCATACAGCGCCGCGAGGCACAGAAACACCACGAAGATCGACAGCGCGAACAGCATCGGCGCCTCGGCGCCGGAGAGAATCTCCTGCAGCGACTGGCCGGCCCAATCCACGCCGAAGCCGGGCGGCAGATCCTGCTGCACGATGCGGGTCATTTCCGCCATGGCCTCGCCCGAGCTGTGACCCGGCGCATTCGCGCCGACGATCTGCATCGCGGCAAATCCATTGAAGCGCTGCAACGTGGGCGGCGCGACCACCCATTTCGAGGACAGCACCGAGGCCAGAGGTACCATGCCGTCGCTGGTGGTTTCACCGCTCGGCACGAAGGCGTTGTCTCCGCCGCCGCCGGTCGGCAGATAGAACCGGCGCAGCGCCTCGCCGTTCATGCGGAACGGCGAGTCGGCCTGCATCTGCACGCGCAGCACGCGGCCCTGGTAGTAGAAATCGTTGACGTACACGGGTGCGAGCATGATCTGCACGGCGTTGTAGACGTCGTCGATCGCCAGGCCCATGGACTGCGCCTGCGCGCGATCGAGCTTCAACTCGAGCCGCGGCGACGGCGCCAGGCCGTTGTAGCGAACGCCCTGCACCACCTTGCTCTGTGCCGCCTTCGCGACCACGGTGTTCTGGGCGGCGATCAGGGCATCCGAGCCGCGGTTGGCGCGGTCTTCCAGCCACAGATCGAAGCCGCCGAAGTCGGACAGGCCCTGGATCACGGGCATGTTCACGAAGAACACGAAACCATCGCGCTCCTGACCCGAGATGTTGCCGAATGCCCAGCCGATGAAATCGGTGACCGACAGGTCGCGCTCTTCGAGATCCTTGAGGCGAATGAAGAAGATGCCCGCGCTTTCGTCGCTGCCGGAGAAGCTGAAGCCCGCGACTTCGAACACCGAGTGCACCGCTGGCGATTCGCGCAGCTTGTAGCCCACGCGGCGCATGACTTCGCGCGTGCGCTGGATGGACGAGCCCGGCGGCATCTGCACGATGCCCAGCGCGTAGCCCTGGTCCTCCTCCGGCACGAAGCTGCCCGGCACCTTGTAGAAGAGGAATCCGCCGAACGCGACCAGCACGACGAAACCCGCCAACCACCAGGTCTTGTGTCGCAGGCTGAAGCGCACACCGCTCAGGTAATGATTCTGCGTGTACTCATAGGCGCGGTTGAACGCCCGGAAGAACCTGTTCTCCTTGAGGTGCTCGGGCCGCAACAAGGTCGCGCACAGCGCGGGGGTGAGCGACAACGCAAGGAAGGCGGAGAAGATCATCGAGATCGCGATGGTCATCGCGAACTGTCGATAGATCACGCCCACCGATCCGGATTGCATGGCGCTCGGGATGAACACGGCCGCCAGCACGATGGATATGGCGATGATGGGGCTCGTGATCTGCGTCATCGCCTTGCGGGTGGCATCGCGCGGTGAGAGATGCTCCTCGCGCATCAGGCGTTCCACCGATTCGATGACCACGATGGCATCGTCCACCACGATGCCGATGGCGAGCACCATGCCGAACAGGCTGAGCTGGTTGATCGAGAATCCGAAGATCTCCATGCCGATGAAGGCGCCCATCAGGGCCACCGGCACCACCAGCGTGGGAATGAGCGTGGCGCGGAAACTCTGCAGGAACACCAGCATCACGATGAACACGAGCACCACGGCCGCCACCAGCGTGATGATGACCTCGTGGATGGCATGCACGATGAATGTGGTGGCGTCGAACGCGACGAACCATTCGACGCCGGGCGGAAAACCCTTCTGCAGCTCGTTCATGCGCGCCTTGACGGCATCGGCCACGTCCAGCGCATTCGCGCCGGGCAGCAGCAGCACGCCGAAGCCGCTCACCGGCGCATCGTCGAGGCGCACGTCGAAGGCATAGTCCTGCAGGCCGAGTTCGACTCGCGCGACGTCCTTCAGGCGCACGCTGGTGCCATTGGGTTCGGTGCGCAGGATGACGTTCTCGAATTCCTCGACGGAACTGAAGCGGCCTTCCGCGCTCACCGGCGCGGTGATCTGCTGACCCTTGATGGCTGGCGCGGCACCCACCGACCCGGTGGCGAACTGCACGTTTTGCGCGCGCACGGTCTGCAGCACTTCGGAGGGACTGAGCCGGAAGCTGCGCAGCTTGTCGGGGTTCAACCAGATGCGCATCGAATAGGACGAGCCGAACTGGCTCGCCGAGCTCACGCCGGGAATGCGCTGGATGGGATCGAGCACCTGCGCGGAAACGACGTTGTTGAGCTCGTCGGCCGACACCCCACCCTTCGGCGCGCGCACGCCGAGCGCGAGGATGAAACCCTGGTTGACCTTGGACACCGCCAGGCCCTGCACCACCACCTCGGAGGGCAGACGGGCCTCGGCGAGCTTCACGCGGTTCTGCGTCTGCAGCACTGCGAAGTCCGGATTCGTACCGTTCTCGAAGACCAGCGTGATGTTGGCCGTGCCGTTCGAGTTGGAGGAGGACGTGAAATACAGCAGCTTGTCGAGGCCGGTCAGCTGCTGCTCGATGATCTGCGTGACCGTGTGTTCGATGGTGTCGGCGTTCGCGCCCGGATACACCGCCGAGATCGAAACCTGTGGCGGCGCGATGTCCGGGTAGGCCGCGGCCGGCAGGCGCGTGATGGCGAGACCGCCACCCACCATGATGAGAATGGCGATGACCCAGGCCAGCACCGGCCGGTCGATGAAATAATGCGGCAGCATGGACTAGCTACCCTGCGGATTCCCGGACTGCTCGGGCTGCGCCGCCGGCGCGCCGTCCGGCTGCCCGGCTTCCGGTCTGGAACCTTCCGGCACCGGCTTGACCTTCATGCCGGGGCCGATCATCTGCAGTCCCGACACGATGACCTGGTCGCTCTCCTGGAGTCCGCTGCTGACCACCCAGTTCGAGCCCACGGAACTCACGATCTCCACGCGCTTGACGGCCACGGTGCCGTCCGGCCCCGCCACCAGCACGTACGACCCCTGGTTGTCGCGCTGCACGGCGAGCTGCGGCACCTCGAAGCCACTTTTCAGGATACCGGCCGTGACGCGCACGGTGACGTACATGCCCGGCAGCAGCAGGCGGTCCGGATTCGGAACGATGGCGCGAAACGCCACCGCGCCCGTCGAGGCGTTCACGCTGTAGTCGGAGAAATCGAGCGAGCCCAGGTGCGGGTACTCGGAGCCGTCGGTGCGGATCACGCGCACTTCTGCCGCCTTGCCCGAGGTGATGTCCACGGCGCCCGCGGCCTGTGCACGCTGCAGGCGCTCGAAGTCTGACGCCGGCTGATCGAAGTACACGTAGATCGGATCGACTTGTTCGATGGTGGTGAGCAGCGTCGGCTCGCCCTGGCCCACCAGCGCGCCTTCGAGCACGCGCAGCTGGCTGGCACGTCCCGAAATCGGGGCGGTGACGTTGGCGTAGCCGAGATTGATGCGCGCGGTCTGCACCTGCGCGCGGGCCGCGGAGACGGCCGCCGCCGTGGATCGCTCGAGGGCCTCCGAATCGTCCAGCTGCATGCGCGAGACCAACTGCTGCTTCGCGAGCTCGCGGTTGCGTTGCGCGGTGACCCTGGCATTGGTCGCGGCGGCTTCGGCCTGCTCGAGATTCGCGGTGGCCGCGGCCAGTTGGGCGCGGTACGGCGCCGGATCGATCTGCACGAGCAGCTGGCCTTCCTTGACCATGCTGCCCTCCTTATACAGGCGCTTCTGCAGCACGCCCGGCACGCGGGCGCGCACGTCGGAGGCTCGGGTCGGCGCCAGGCGCGCCGATGCCTCGCGCACGAGGGGTACCGGCTGGGCGTGCACCGCGATGACCCCGACTTCCGGTGGCGGCATCTCTCCCTGCGGCGGCTGGCCGCCGCAGGCTGCGAGGAACAAGGCGGCTGCGGCCACTGCGATCAGCGGTTGTGTGTTTTGCATGTTCTTGTTGAGCCGGGGGAGGAAGGAGTCTGCGCCGGCCGAGGGCCGCGATTCTATCTCACGAAAGGGATAGGGACCAAAGCGCGGGATGCCTCTGCACGGGATGCGCGGCGCCGGGTCACGTTGCAAGTAGGCGCCGTCCGGCGCTTCCGAGGCGGCGATCAATGACCCGGCCCTGCCGTGCGCGGGCGGGGAAATTGTCAAGATTTGTCGACGCCGGGCAGCAGGCCACCCGGGTGCGCGAACGTCTAACTTCTCGCGCCGGAAGATCGCACCTCGTCCGGCGTCGCGCGTCATCGTCGCAACCAACGGCGCGCACCACAGGGGCGCACCGGGTCGGGCGCTCGGGAGCTTGAGTAGCGCCGCGACAGGCCCGGGCGCAGAATCCGCCGATGTCACTGCGAAGGCACGGCTCGATGATGCTGTTGCTGGCCTTGCCCTGCCTGTTGTCGGGCTGCGGGTACACGCGTCTGCCCGAGGAGCGCACCGACGATGGGCTCGTCCGCGTGCCCTCGCGGGCCGCCGGCGGCGTGTATCGCAATCCGGAGGCGGACTTCACGCGGTACACGCGGCTCATCCTCGAACCCCCGACCATCGAGTTCAAGGCCAGCTGGCGCGAAGAACATCGCGATGTCGAAGACCGGGACTTCGCGCGCATTCGCGCCGAAGCCGTCAGGTTGTTTCGCGAGGAGTTCGAGCGGGAGCTGATCGACCGCGGCCCCTACGAATTCGCCGACGCGCCGGACTCCGACGTCCTCCGCGTGATCCCCCGAATCGTGGATCTCGATATCCCCGCACCCGATACCGGCAAGATCGCGCAGCGCACCTACACACCGGGCCCGGTGAAGATGCAGGTCACCGGCGAGCTGCGCGATGCGGCTTCCCATACGCTGCTGGCGCGTGTGACGATTTTCGAGGGTCAGACCCGCTATGGCTTCAACGAGCTGCGGCTGGCCAACCGCTCGACCAATGCGCACGAATTGCGCGTGGGCTTCGGCAAATGGTCGATGATGGTCCACGAGGCGCTGAACGTGGCCAAAACGGCCCGCCCACTCGCGAATCCGCGCGCGGATTGACGCCGGTCAATGCCCGGCGCCACCGAGCGCGTTGACCTGTGCCTGCAGGCTCATGCGGTCCAGCGACTCGAGGGGCAGATTCATGAACGCGCGCATCCGGCGCTCGAGTTCGGCGCGCGTTCGCAGCAGTGACAGGCGCTTTTCGGCCTCGGTCTCGTACTTCTGCGGGTCCACGCAGCGCCAGTGCGCCGTGATCGGATGTCCCGGCCAGTCCGGCGGCGCCTCGCCCGCCGTCTCGTCGCTCAGCGTGAAGACGAAGTCCAGCTGCGGCGAATCGAAGGCATTGAAGTCGCGCACGTGCCGCGGCGGATGTTCCGGGGCGGACAGCCCCGCATGTTTCAGCAACTCCACGGCCACCGGATCGATGCGGCGCGCCGGGCTCATGCCGGCGCTGTAGGCCTCGATCTCGCCCCGGCCCACCGAATTCGCGATGGCCTCGGCCATGATGCTGCGCGCGGCGTTACGTTGCGACAGGAACAGGATGCGAAGGGTTGATGCAGCCACGGTTGCCTCGCCAGGACTCGACGCGAGTCTGGCGCGTCGGTCGCGACGATGACATCGCAGGCCGGAAGGCGCGTCGTCAGCCAGCCCCGACGATTGCTGTCAGCGGTCCAGCAGGCGCCGGGAGCCAGCTCTCGCCATGGCCTGCACGGCCGCGACGAGAGCGATGCGACTCACTGCAGGGTCAGGACGCTGACCGATTTCGGCGGCAGGCGCAGCACCAGCGACGAACCCCGCCGTTCGGCGCTGATCTTCACCGGATGAAGGGCTTCGGGCGCCTCCACCGTGTTGCGCGCGTCCATGGTGCCGGCCGTCAGCACGCGCCCCTGCGCCCGCGTGGCCGCACCGCCCGCGATCTTCGTGGTCACCACGGCCTCGCGATTCGGATCGAGGTTCACGAGCGCGAGCTGCAGCCTGCCGCTGCCATCGCGCGCGGCCGAAACGCTCACCGCCGGCACCGTGTATTCGCCGAGCTTGTAGTCCGACGTGGTGATCTCGGTCGGCAGGTAGGTGGCCCCCTGGAAGGGGATGTACATCTGGAACACGTGGTAGGTAGGCGTGAGCGCCATCTTCGGACCCTCGGTGAGGATCATGGCCTGCAGCACGTTCACCATCTGCGCGATGTTGGCCATCTGCACGCGCTTCGCATGCGCGTGGAAGATGTTGAAGTTCAGACCCGCGACCAGTGCGTCACGCAGCGTATTGTGCTGCCAGAGGAACCCGGGCTCGCGGCCCGGCTCCGGGTCGTACCAGGTGCCCCACTCGTCCACATAGAAGGCCACCTTGCCCTGCGGATCGTTGCGGTCGAGGACCTTCACGTTGTTGGTGATGAACTCGTCGATGCGCAGGGTGTGCGCGAGCGTCGAGATCCACTCCGATTCCGGGAAGCCGATCGACTTGCCCTTCTGGCGCCACTCCTTGCCGGGGATGGTGTAGTAGTGATGCGAAATGGCATCCATGTCGCGGTGGATGTTGCTCGTAAGCACTTCCGCCCAGCGCGTACCCTCGTCATTGCCGCCGCTGGCGACGATCTTCGGGCGATGCCCGCGGGGCGCCTTCACGTACGTCGCGTACTGGCGGAACAGGTTGGCATACCACTCCGGCGTCATGTTGCCGCCGCAGCCCCAGGTCTCATTGCCTATGCCGAAGAAATGCACTTCCCAGGGCTTGTCACGGCCATTCTTGCGCCGTTCGTTGGCCAGCGTCGAGACCGTGTCGGAAGTCATGTATTCCATCCAGTCGGCCATTTCCTGGACGCTGCCGGAGCCCACGTTGCCGCTGATGTACACCTTCGTACCGATCATCTCGGCGAAGGCCATGAATTCGTGCGTGCCGAATTCATTGGTCTCGGGCACGCCGCCCCAATGCGTGTTCACCTTGACGGGCCGCTTCTCGCGCGGGCCGATGCCGTCGCGCCAGTGATATTCATCCGCGAAACAGCCGCCCGGCCAGCGCACCACCGGCACGTGCAGGTTCTTGAGCGCCTCGACGACATCGTTGCGGTAGCCATGCGTGTTGGGAATGCTGGAGTTTTCGCCCACCCAGATGCCGCCGTAGATGCCCGCGCCCAGATGTTCGGCGAACTGCCCGTAGATGTTTGGGTTGATCACGGCCCCGGGCTGGTCGGCGCGGATGGTGACCACCACCTGCGCGGCCTCTGCCGCCTGCGCCGCAGCGGCTCCGGCCAGGGACAAGGCCCAGCAGGCGGCCACGGCCGCCGCACTCTTCATCGCGCCGAATGATCGATTCCGCCCGCCAATGCGCATGTCGCTTCCTTGATGAATATTGCTCAGACAAATTTCATGCTAGCGCCCCGCCGCGCAGGCGCGCCAATGCCGGTACGGGTATGCCTCGATATCAAACGATAACAAACGAAAACCTAAGGTTCAGCGCCACCCGCTCAGAGGTGTGTCTCGTTGTACAGGGCGCCCGCGGACGCCGGCTTGGGTCGCCGATTGGCGGGCATGTCGCCGATCGCCAGGCGGATGAGCTCGTTCATGGCCTCGCGTGCGCCTTCGGCATCCTTGGCGGCAATGGCGTCGTAGACACGCAGGTGATCCGGCACGGGATCGCGCTTGAGCGGCGAGATGCGCTGCTTGAATTCCGTCAGCGCGTTGACCGCGGCGGTCACGCCGATGGTCAATGAGACGATGAACGGATTGCAGGTGGCCGACAGCAACGCTGCGTGGAACTCCTGGTCGGCGATGCGCCCCTCTTCCACGTGCAGCGTACGCGCCGTCATGGCGTCGAGCGCACGACGCATGTCATCCAGGTGCCGCTGCTTGCGGCGACGGGCCGCGAGTGCCGCGGCGGCCGGCTCGACGATGGTCCGCAGCTCGAACAATCCGTGCAACACCTCCGATCCCGGCTCGCCGGAGAACACCCAGGAAAGCACGTCCGGGTCGAGCAGATGCCATTGCTCGAGCGGGCTCACACGCGTACCGACCCGTGGCCGGCTGTGCACCAGTCCCTTCGCCGCGAGGATGCGCATGGCCTCGCGATAGGCCGTGCGCGAGACGCGGCGCTGCGAGCTGGCTTCAATTTCTCCGTCGAGCACGTGGCCCGGGCGATATCGGCCCGAGACGATGAGCATGCCCAGCTCGTGAGCGATCGACCCGTGCAACCGCAACGCCTTGCGGCCGGCGGCACTCGAGGCGGTCTCGTCGGACTTCGGCCGGGAATCGCCGATGGCGTTCCTGTTGTTCCGGTGGGCCTTCATTACGTCGAATTGTCCGCGTAGCGCGCGGTGCAAACAAGCTCGCAACTGCTTGAAAAGGAGCCGTGACCGGCCGGCAATGCGCTCTCGCACCCCTTGCGCCTGGCGCGGCGGCAGCGGCCGATTTCGCGGCGGGCCACGCCGAGCGGCAGCAAATCGATGCGAGGGCATTGTCATACCCCATCGCCTGCCCGTATGATTTGTATGAGTAATAAATGGCGCGCGCACTCTCCCTCGGGTGCGCGCCGGCAGGACAGAATCACCGAACATGCGGCGGGCCCCTTCTCGTCGCATTACCGCCGCGGTGCGCCTCCGCAAGCGCACCGCGGCTTTTTTTGTCTCGACGAGATCGTCGCGCCCGGAATCCATCGCGGGGCTGGCTTTGCGTGGGTAACTGTGTATACACTGTATACACAGCATGTACAGCGGCATACACATCTCCCAGACCGACGCGCGCCCTCTGTATCTGCAGATCATGGAGCAGATCCGCGCGCGCATTGCCGCCGGCGACTGGGCGGCGGGCAAGGAATTGCCATCGATCCGCGCGCTCGCCGCTGCGCTCAATGTCAGCGTGATCACCATCAAGCGGGCCTATCTCGATCTGGAGAACGAGGGCGTGATCGTCACGCGCCACGGCAAGGGCTCGTTCGTCGCCGACGTGAATGGCCTGGCCGGCGAGCTGCAGGAACAGAAGCTCGACGAGCACCTGCACGCGGCCGCGGGCATTGCGCGGCAGATGGCAATCACTCCGGAAGAACTCGCCACGCGCCTGCGCCGTGCGATGAAGGAAACCCGATGACCACGAACCGACACGATGAAACCCGGCACATCGAGATGAGGGGCGTTGGCAAGGCGTTCCGATTCTTCACGCTGCAGGACATCAGCTTCGATCTCGAGCCCGGCCAGGTGATGGGCTTCGTCGGCCCGAACGGCGCCGGCAAGTCCACGACCATACGCCTCGCAATGGGAATGATCGCCGCCGACGTGGGCGAGATCCGCGTGCTCGGCTGCCCGATGCCCGAGGCCCAGGCCTTCGCCAAACGCGACGTCGGCTACGTGTCCGCGGACATGCGCCTGCTGCCAAATGCTTCGTTGGGCTGGCACATGAATCTCGCCGCGTCAATCTACCCTGCCTGGGATGCGGGCTATGCCGCCACGCTGGTGAAGCGTTTCAATCTGCGCACCGAGCAGAAGGCGCGCGCGCTGTCCCATGGCGAGCACATCAAGGCGGCGCTGCTGCTCGCCCTCGCCCGCCGTCCGCGGCTGCTGATCCTGGATGAACCGACGACGGGCCTCGACCCGGTGGCACGCCACGAGATGATCACGGAATTCATGGACGTCCTGCGGGACGAAAGCCGCTCCATCCTCTTTTCGTCGCACAACACCGTGGATGTGGAACGCATCTCGGATCGCATCACCTTCCTCGATCGCGGCCGCCTCGTGGCCAGCAGCGACAAGGAGGAGTTCCTGGACCGGTGGCGGCGCATCGAGGTGCAAATGCCGGCGGGCGCGAGTCTTCCCGAACTGCCCCACATCGTCGGCCGGGCTTCGGACGGCCACTTCCACACCCTGACCACGGACCGCTTCAGCGAGCTGCAGATCGCACGGCTCGGCAGCGCGGTTCGCCAGGTGCATCGCATGAGCCTCGAGGAGATCTTCGTCGCCAACGTCATGCATCACCGGGAGGCGCGCGGCCAATGAGCATCGTCACCCGCAAGCTCATCGGCAAGGAGTTGTACGTCAATCGCTGGTTCATCGGCGGCGCCGCCGTCGCGGGCGTGCTTTCCGCGGCCGTGGCGTCTTACGGCAAGACGGCGTTCAACATCGGCGCGCTCACCTGGCTCACTACCGTCATCGCCTTCGGCGTGATGATCGCCATCTACGGCGTCATGAACGAGCGCAAGGAGAACTCCCTGCAGTTCGTGCTCAGCCTGCCGTTGTCGATCCACGAGTATGTGCGCGCCAAGCTCTTCGGCCTGCTGCTGTGCTTTCTCATCCCCTGGACATTCGCGGTGGCGGCCGCGGTGTGGCTGGTGCTCGGTACGGCCCACGTGCCAGACGGCCTTCTGCCCTACACGCTGTTGCTGAGTCTCTACATGTTCACCAATTTCGCCGTGGTCCTGTGCGGCACGCTGCATGCGCGCACCGATGCCCTGGTGTCGGCGGTGATCGTCGTCACCAACATGGGGGTCAGCGTGTTCATGTTCACGGTGGGCACGCTGCCGGGCCTCACCGCCCACATGCAGGGGGCCACGCCGGTGTGGAACGGCACCTTCTTCAATGTCCTGATCGTCGAACTCATCGTACTGGCCATCGCCATCACGCTGCCGCTGGCCACGGCCGCGCGTCGTCGCGACTTCATCTGAGGAATCGTCCATGAATGTCTCCCACGAACCCCGATTGCACGCGCTCGACGCGGTGCGCGGCTTCGCCCTGCTGCTGGGCGTGGCCTTTCATGCCGCGCTGTCGTTCATGCCCGGTTGGCCGCCGGGCCTCTGGGCCATGTCCGACAATTCGCCCAGCCCCTTCCTGAGCGACGCCGCGTTCGTCGCGCACGTATTCCGCATGTCGCTGTTCTTCTTCATCGCAGGATTCTTCGCTCGCCTGCTCCACCAGAAACTGGGCACGGGTGGCTTCTGGAAGAACCGCCTCAGGCGCATCGTGATTCCCCTGGTCTGCGGCTGGGTGATCCTCGTGCCCCTGGTCCTGTGGATCTGGACCGCCGGCCTCACCCGCCAGCTCGGCGGACCGCCGCCGGCCATGCCCATGCCCGAGGGCTGGTTCCCGCTGGTCCATCTCTGGTTTCTCTATCTACTGACCCTGCTGTATGGGGCTGCGCTCGCGGTGCGCGCACTGATCGCGCGCCTCGACCCGCGGCAGGCGTTTCGGGCCCTGGTGGACCGGGTCGTGGCCGCATCGCTGCGCACGCCGCTCGCGGCATTCACGCTCGGCGTGCCGCTGGCGGTCGCACTCGCGGCGCTGCCGATGTGGTTCTACTGGCAGGGCATCCCGACGCCGGACAGCTCGCTCGTGCCCAATGCCCCGGCCCTGATCGGCTTCGGCACGGCATTCGCCTTCGGCTGGCTGGTGCAGCGCGCCGCGGGTGCACTCGCCGCGCTCCAGAAGACCTGGGCGATGAATCTGGCGCTGGGCATCGGCGCGACGGCGTGGTTGCTGCACACTCTGCACACTTCGCCGATGGCGCAGCCTGGCCTGCCTGCCCTCTCCTTTGCCTATGTGTTCGGTATTGCCGTCTGGGGCTGGTCGCTAGGCCTGACGGGCGCCTCTCTGCGATTCCTCTCCGACTACAGCCCGACGCGCCGCTACATCGCCGACGCCTCGTACTGGATCTACCTGGCGCACCTGCCGCTGGTGGCCGCACTGCAGGTCTGGGTGGGTGCATGGCCGCTGCACTGGACCCTCAAGTTCCCGTTCATCCTGATCGCGAGCTTCGCGGCGCTGTTCGCGAGCTATCACTGGTTGGTGCGCCCGACCGTCATCGGCCAGCTGTTGAATGGCCGCAGGTATCGGCGCGGCGGCGCGCCGATTGCTCCGGCCTTGCCCGTGACAGATTCGCGCGTATCGCGCACCGCCACCGCCGATGAGCCCGTGGCCGAGCTGCGCGGCATCACCAAGAAGTTCGGTACGGTCACGGCCCTGAACGGCATCGACATCCAGGTGCACGGCGGCGAATTGCTGGCGGTGCTCGGCCCGAACGGCGCGGGCAAGTCGACGGCGATCTCACTGTGGCTGGGCCTCGCCGAGGCGGATGCCGGTGAGGTCTCGCTGCTCGGCGGTTCGCCGCAGGACGTGGCGCAACGCCAGGGGCTGGGCGTGATGATGCAGGACGTGGAGCTTCCCAAGGAACTCACCCCCCGCGAGCAGGTTCGCCTGGCGTCCAGCTACTACTCGGATCCGCTGCCGCTAGCCGAGACGCTGGCGCGCGCGGGCGTCACCGCCTTCGCCGACAGGCCCTACGGCAAGCTGTCGGGAGGCCAGAAGCGCCTGGCGCAGTTCGCGGTGGCCATCTGCGGGCAGCCGCGCGTGCTGTTCCTCGATGAGCCGACGGTGGGACTCGACGTGCAGGCGCGCGAGGCACTGTGGAACAGCATCCGCACGCTGCTCGCGGCCGGCTGCTCGATCGTGCTCACCACCCATTACCTGGAGGAAGCCGAGGCGCTCGCGCATCGGGTCGCGGTCATCACACAGGGGCGTGTCATCGCCTCGGGCAGCGTCGATGACATGCGGGCGCTGGTGTCGCGGCGCCAGATCAGCTGCGAGTCGCGGCTCGGCGCCGACGAGGTGCGCGCCTGGCCCGGCGTGATCGACGCGCGTACGGATCGCGGCCGGCTGCACATCACCGCCAGCGACGCCGAAGGCGTAGTGCGCCGGCTGCTGGCGGCCGACACGGCGCTCGGCCGGCTCGAAGTGCGCCAGGCCGGCCTGAACGACGCTTTCAATGAGCTCACCAGTCGCCCCCTTACTCGCGAGGCCGCATGAACACCCAGACACTCAACAATCACACCATCCCCGGCACTCCGGGCCTGGAGCGACTGCTCCGCGCGTATCTGGAAGAAGTGCGTTGCGAAGCACTGCGGCTGCTGCGCAATCCCAGCCTGGTGTTCCCGGTGCTCGTCATGCCGGTGGCGCTGTATGCGCTGTTCGCGCTGGTCATCGCCGGCGAGGCCATCGACAAGGATCCGCAGCTGGGCGTGTTCATGTTCTCCGCGTTCTCGGTCATGTCGATCAGCATGCCGGCGCTGTTCGGCCTGAGCAGTTCCCTGGCCCTTGAGAGAGAGATGGGGCTGATGCGACTCAAGCGCGCGCAACCGGCGCCCACCGGCTCCTGGCTGGTGGCGAAGCTGGTCTGCGGCGTGGCATTCGGCGCACTCGCGTTCCTGCCGATGATCGTGCTGGCGACCGTAACCGGCAAGCTGTCGCTGGGCACCGGCGCGCTGGTCAGCCTGAGCCTCACGCTCATGGCCTGCTCGATACCCTTCTGCGCCATGGGGCTGATGATGGGCTCGCTGGTCAAGGGCTCGGCCGCGGCCGGCTACGCCAACCTCGTCTATCTACCCGGCTGCTATCTTTCGGGCATGTTCTTCCCGCTGCCGAAATCCATGTACTGGCAGACGCCGATCTGGCCGCAGTTCCACGTCACCCAGCTCGCCATGCATGCCGCCGGCATCGGCAAACTGCAGTACGAGCCGTTGACCATGGCGCTGGCCGGCACCGCGGGCTTCACGGTGCTGTTCAGCGCGATCGCCATCTGGCGGCTGGCACGCAAGGGCTGACACCAGACGCAGCTGCCCGTCCGCATCCGTGGGCCGGCGTGCGGCGCTTCTAAACGACCGCTCCCCTGCGCTATGTTCGCGGTATCGAACGCGGACGACCGGGGGACCACGATGAGCGGCAATGATCGGCGCGAGTTCCTGCGACAGGCGGGGCTCGCGGGCATGTTGTCGGCCCTCGCACCTGCGGCGCTGCAGTCGGCGATGGCGCAGTCCGGCGCATTCACGGTGGAGCCGGCGAACTCGACCCCAGCCACGCCCCCCAGGCACCACATCCGGTTCGCGGCCATCGGCCTCGACCACGCACACATCTTCAGCATGTGCGCGGCGGTCAAGCGCGGTGGTGGCGAGCTCGTCTCCTTCTACGCCACGGATCCGCGGCAGATCGCGGCATTCCGCAAGCAATTCGGCGAAGTGAAGCTGGCCGCGACCGAGCAGGAAATCCTCGACGACGAATCGATCCAGCTGGTCGCCGCCGCGCCCATACCCGACCAGCGTGCGCCGCTCGGCATCCGCGTGATGAAGGCCGGCAAGGATTATCTGGCAGACAAGCCCGGCATCATCACGCTCCGGCAGCTCGCCGACGTGCGCAAGGCCGTGAAGGAAACCGGCCGCAAGTTCGCCATCCTCTATTCCGAGCGGCTGGAGGTGCGCTCGGCGGTGTATGCCGGCGAGCTCGTCAGGCAAGGCGCCATCGGCCGCGTCGTGCAGACCGTGAACCTGGCGCCACACCGCATGAATGCGCCCTCCCGGCCCGAATGGTTTTTCGACAAGGCCCGCTATGGCGGCATCCTCTGCGACATCGGCTCGCACCAGGCCGATCAGTTCCTCCATTACACGAACAGCACGCGCGCCAGGGTGGTCGCGGCCCAGGCCGGCAACGTCAATTTTCCGCAGTATCCGCGCTTCGAGGATTTCGGCGACGTGGTGCTGTCGGGCAATGGCGGCACCGGCTACGTGCGCGTCGACTGGTTCACGCCCGACGGTCTTTCGACCTGGGGCGATGGCCGGCTGTTCATCCTCGGCACCGAGGGCTACATCGAGCTGCGCAAGTACATCAACGTGGCGTCCAATCTCACGGGCGGCAATCATCTCTACATCGTCGACCGCAAGCAGGCGCGCTACATCGACTGCAAGAACGTGGATCTGCCCTTCGGGCCGCAGTTCGTCGCCGATATCGTCAATCGCACCAGCGAGGCACAGGACCAGGAGCGGGCATTGCTGGCGGCCGAACTGGTGCTGAAGGCCCAGAAGGTGGCCCGCAATCCGATTTCCGCTTGAGAACGTCCCGAGGAAAAACATGAAGACCTGGAAGTGCGCGCTCGCCGCGCTGTTCATCTGCGCCGGTGCGGCGCGTGCCGACGAACACGCAGGACCGCAGTTCGTGCCCTATCACGCCAACAGCATCTACGCGCTGGACGAAACCGTCGGCTGGAACGTGACGCTGCCCTGGTCATCGCGCGGCGTCAGCTACGTCATCCGCCGGAACAATCTCGAGGAGATCGGCCGCGGCAGCATCAAGCCCGGGACACCCGCGAAAATCGAAGTGAAGCTCGCCGAGCCGGGCATGGTGTACGTCGAAGTCACCGAGCACGTCGCCGGCGCCAAGCCGCGCGCGCTCGGTGCCGCCGTCGCACCCGAGAAGATCCAGCCCGCGATTCCCGCGCCGCCGGACTTCGACGCGTTCTGGTCCGCCAAGATCAAGGCGCTGCGCAAAGTGGCGGTGAAACCCGAGCTCACCGAAAAACCCAGCGACAAGGACGGCGTCGATTTCGCCATCCTGAAAATGAATCACGTCGACGGCCGGCATGTCTGGGGACAGGTCGCACGGCCGCACGACGAGACAGGCCGGAAGAAGTATCCGGGCCTGATCATCCTGCAGTGGGCCAGCCCACCGTACCCGCTGCAGAAATCCTGGGTGACGGATCGCGCCGCCGAAGGCTGGCTGGCCGTGAACATCGAGCCCCACGACGTGATGCCCGATCAACCGCAGGCGTATTACGACGCGCTGCCGGACTCGCTCAAGAGCTACAACACCATCGAGACCCGCAATCGCGACAAGAACTATTTCCTCTACATGTACCTGGCCGATCTTCGCGCCGTGGATTACCTCGCGAGCCGTCCCGACTGGGATGGCAGGACGCTGGTGGTCATGGGCACGAGCATGGGTGGACAGCAAGGCCTGTGCACGGCCGGCCTGCATCCCAAGGTGACGCACCTGCTGGTGAACGTACCCGCGGGCGCCGACGTCAATGGCACGGCGCATGGACGGCGCACGGGTTATCCGTTCTGGGACCCGAACGATCCCCAGGTGCTCGAGACCGCGCAGTATTTCGACACCGCGAACTGCGCCGCGCGCATTCGCGTGCCCTCTCTCGTGTCAATGGGCTTCATCGACACGGCAACGCCGCCGGTGGGTATCTGGGCGGCCTTCAACCAGATCCGGGCGCCCAAGGAAGCGGCGCCCATGCCGGAGTCGCCGCACAACCATCTGGCCACGCCCGAACAGTCGAAGCCCTGGAACGACCGTTCCACCGCCTGGCTGGACGCGCTGGTCAAGGGCCGTCCACCGCTGGAACCCGCCGACCAGCCGCTGCCGCGCACCGACGCGAATTCGCTGCAGGCGCACGAGGAACTGCTGGCCAAGCGCAACGCCGGGCAGATCGACGTGTACTTCGTGGGCGATTCGATCACGCGCCGCTGGGGCACCAGCGACCCGCAGTACGCCGAGGCATTCGCCAACTGGAAGCAGAACTTCACCGGCTGGAATGCGGCGAATTTCGCCTGGGGCGGCGACCAGACGCAGAACATGCTCTGGCGCCTGGCACACGGCGAGATGGATGGTGTGCATCCCAAGGTCATCGTCGTCATGGCCGGCACCAACAACGTGGGGCGGCGCTCGCCGGCCGGCGATACCGTGCAGCGCGCCGACGAAGTGGCGCGCGGCGTGTCGGCGCTTGTCCGCGACCTGCGTCGGAGGGCTCCGCAGGCCACGTTGATCCTCACGGCCATCACGCCGCGCGACGACAACGTGGCCGTCATGCCCATCATCGACCGCGCCAATCAGCAGATCGCGCGGCTGGCCGATGGCAAGTCGATTCGTTACATAAACATCAACGACAAACTGGCCTTTGCGGATGGGCACTTGCGCGAAGGGATGGCCAGCGATGGTCTGCACCTCTCGCCGCAGGCGTACCAGATCTGGGCCGATGCGCTGAAGCCGCTGCTCACCGAGATTCTGGGGCCGCCCGCAGCCGTCGACCATGCGCCGCCCCCCAGCTCCGACCCCAGTGCCAGAACCAGCGCCAGAACTCGCGGCGACCCGCCGCAAAAGCCGTGACCAATTGAGATGGCGGGAGCAAGATAACCGCAGGGAGTCTCTCGGAGGTCCCGGGTGTTCACGCCCGTATGCGCCATTGCGTATCGAGACGCAGCGTTCGCCACTCGGCGGACGTCGGTGGCGCTTTGGGCCGCGTTCCGGCCGCAGCGGGTAATCTCTTCCGGGCTGGGAGTTTCCGCGGCGCTGCACCTGGCGGTGTTCCTCGTCTTCGGCAGCGCGCTGTACAGCTCGGGCGAAGATGACGCGGATGTTCCCGAGCTGTCCGTGCAGCTCGTGACCCGCGCGGGGCCTAACGACCCGGAATTCACCGAAGCGGCGCTGCCTGAACCCGTGCCCGAGCCCGTCGAAGACGTTCTCGACGATCCGGGAACGCGCCAGGAATCGCTGGCTGCCCCGGCCGTGGCCCCAGACGTGGTCGAGAGCAGGCTGCAGGCCGAGGCCCGCCCGCCGGAGCAGACAGCCGCGCCGGTCCTGGCGCAGGCGATGACGCCCGTGGAGACCGGCGCCGTACTAACTACCATCGCCCCCAGCGACGACCTGGTGGCGATGGTGCCCGAACCCACCGTCGCGCCAGCCGTGGCCGAGATCCCCAAGCCCGAGCAGCAGATGCTCGCGCGCAGCGTGCAGCAGGTCGCGCAGAAGCTGCTCGACGCCCGGGCGACCGACACCGAGATCACCTGGCAGCAAGACGGCCAGCAGTATTCGGCGCGCGTCAGGCGCCAGCCCGCGGCCGACAGCACCGGCATCGAGCAGGTCATCGCCGAAGTGATGACTCACAAGGACGGCAAGCGCATGAAGACCCGGTTTAGCCTCAAGCGCCTGGCGTTCTCGCATTTCACCCAGCTGGTGAACCACTGGGATCGCAACATCCAGCTGCACGACGACGTGATCGACGGCAGGTTCCACAGCAACACCCAGTTCGCGTTCACCACCACCCGGAATGCCGCGCCGCGCTTCTTCGGCAAGGTGACCACGGCCGCCTCCACGCTCACCTTCGACGGCTTCAACCAGCGGCGCAACAAGGATGTGTTCCAGGGCGGATTCGAAACGAAAACCGAGCGCGTCCTGCTGCCGCGTGAAATGCCCGAGGTGGTGAACGGCGGCGACGCGGGCGACCGCCGCGTGTTCGCCGACGACACGCGCATCATCTTCAACGCGGATGGCAGCTACGTGTGGCGCAATGCCAATGGTCATGGCGAATTGCGCCGCGAGGAAGCCAGCCAGGCGCCGCGCTATCTCATCGGTGAAAAGGGCGCGAAGCTGTACGTGCGCGGCACGGTGTCGGGCCTGTTCACGGTCTACACGCCCAATGACATCGAGATCGAGGACGACCTGGTGTACGCCCAGGACCCGCGGCAGACCGTCCTGTCGCGCGACTTTCTCGCGCTGATCGCCGGGCGCGACGTATGCGTCGGCGCCCCCGAGGTGACCGGCCCCGGCGACCTGACGGTGCACGCGGCCATCTTCGCGCGGCGCCGTTTCTACATCGAGCTCACGGATCGCGGCCGCAGCGGCGATGCCACGCTGGTCATCTATGGCAGCCTCACGGCCGGATCGCTGTCCGAGACCGAACCGCGTTATGCCACCCAGGTGGATTTCGACAAGCGATTCGAATACCTGCGGCCGGCCGGGTTTCCGATGACCCGGCGTTATGAAGTCGATTCCTGGGACCCGGACTGGGAGGAAGTGGAGCGGGAAGACGCCACCACGGGGCTGGCGCAGGCTCAATGATCCTTCCCTGACATTCCCCGCCGATTTCGCGTACAGTGCGCGCCCCATTCGCCGGGTCGCGCCCGGCCATTCGCGGCCGCCCGGCCCCATCCGAGACATGAACGAACCCAGCTCCCCGACCTTCGCCGACCTCGGCCTGCACCCCGCCGTCGTCGCCGCGCTCGCCGATATCGGCTACGAAGCGCCCTCTCCCATCCAGGCACAGACCATCCCGCTGCTGCTCGAAGGCGCCGATCTGCTCGGCCAGGCCTCCACCGGCACGGGCAAGACCGCCGCGTTCGCGCTGCCGGTGCTGTCGAAGATCGATCTGTCGCAGCATGCGCCGCAGGCCCTGGTGCTCACGCCCACGCGCGAACTCGCGATCCAGGTGGCCGAGGCATTCCAGAAGTACGCGGCCCGATTGCCGGGCTTCCATGTGCTGCCGGTTTACGGCGGACAGAGCTACACGCCGCAGCTGAAGGGTCTGAAGCGCGGCGCCCACGTGGTGGTGGGTACTCCCGGTCGCCTGCTCGATCACGTGCAGAGCGGCGCGCTGGATCTCGGCCAGCTCAAGTTCCTGGTGCTCGACGAGGGCGACGAGATGCTGCAGATGGGTTTCGTCGACGACATCGAGACCCTGTTCCAGCAGACGCCGGAAGACAAACAGGTGGCCCTGTTCACCGCGACGCTGCCGCATGCCATCCGCCGCATCGCGCAGGAACACATGCGCGAGCCGCGCGAGATCACGGTCAAGGCCCGCGGCGAAGCGGCGCCCAAGATCCGGCAGCGCTACTGGTTCGTCAGCGGCCTGCACAAGCTGGACGCGCTCACGCGCCTGCTGGAGGTGGAGAATTTCGACGCCGTGCTGGTGTTCGTGCGCACCAAGCTCGAGACCGTCGATCTCGCCAACAAGCTGGAGGCACGCGGCCTGGCCGCGGCCGCGCTCAATGGCGACATGGAGCAGCGGTCACGCGAGCAGACCGTGCAGCGGCTCAAGGATGGCAAGATCGACGTGGTCATCGCCACCGACGTGGCGGCGCGCGGCCTCGACGTGGAGCGCATCTCGCACGTGATCAACTACGACATTCCGTACGACTCCGAGACCTACGTGCATCGCATCGGCCGCACGGGCCGCGCCGGACGCTCCGGCGACGCCATCCTGTTCGTGAGCCCGCGCGAGCGAAACATGCTGCGCATCATCGAACGGGTGACCCAGCAACGCATCGAGGAGATGAAGCTGCCGAGCGTGGCCGACGTGAACGAGCTGCGGGTCATCAAGTTCAAGGAGAAGGTGACCGCGGCGGTGCTGTCCGGCGAAGGCAAGGAATTCCAGCCGCTGCTCGAACAGATCGAAGCCGCCGGCAACATTCCCGCCATCGAGATCGCCGCGGCGCTCGCCAGCATGCTGCAGGGAGACACGCCGCTGTTGCTCAAACAGAAGGACGAGGCGCAAGCCGCGCAGTCCGCCGCCATCGCGAGCGACGCGCCCGCCTCCACCTACCGCATCGCCGTGGGTCACGCCCATGGCGTGCTGCCCGGAAACATCGTCGGCGCGATCGCCAACGAGGCCGGCATCGACGGCAAGCGCATCGGCCACATCGACATCCGCGAGGATCACAGTTACGTGGATCTGCCCACGCTGCCCGACGAAGTGGTCGGCCAGCTGCAGAAGACGCGCATCCGCGGCGAGGAGATCCGCATCACGCGCGTGGATGGCAAGCCGGCCCGCGAATACCACAAGTCGGCCGGTTTCAGCGGCAAATCGCGCCGACCGGATCGCAGTGCCGGGGACCGTGGCGAGCGCCGCCCCTACACCGGCGGTGGCAACCGCTTCGAGCGCGACGGCGGCCCGCGGCCGACTCGCGCCTTCGAGGGCGGCAAACGCAGTTACCAGGGCACGCCGCGCTTCGCGCGCGACGACCAAGCGCGTCTGCCGGCGGAATTCCAGGCAGCGCCGCGCGAACCGGGCGAACGGCCGGCACGTTCGTACGGCGACAAGCCGCGTGCTTTCAAGAAGGGCAGCTTCAAGAAGGACGGATTCAAGAAGAAGTTCACCGGCAAGGCGGCCGGCGCCAAGGGCGCCTACAAGGGCGGCAAGGCCTTCCGCGCCGGGAACAAATAGCCGGCCAAACTACTATTCCAGCGGCTTGGACCAGTAGGGCGGCCGCAGGGACTCGGGCTCCCGCCCATTGCCCTCGTTGGACTGCGGCCGGCGCTGTTCGTCGAAATACAGCCGCATGTCCTTGAACATGTCGCCGTAGGCCGGGGGCTTCTTGCCCAGGGCACAGGCGATCATCGAGAAATTCACCAGCGTACAGCCTTCGCTCACGCGGTAGAGGGTGTTGCCCTTCTCGTCGCGCTCGAGACCGTCCACGCCCGGCTTCCAGCGGAAGTGGTTCAACTCCGATTGCTGTCGCTTGGTGAGCGAGGCCCAGGTTCCCTGGGGACCGGCGAACATTTTGGCGATCCTTTCGGTCTCGGCCTGGCGCGCGAGCACCCGCGCGGCGGCATCGCGGCCTTCCTTGGGCCAGTCGGTATAACCCGGTCGAGCGGCATTCGTGCCGGGTGCGCCCGCCGCTTCCGTCGTCGCCGCGTCGCCAGCAGCTGCGCGGTCCGCCGCCGCCAGATCGGGCGGCGAGAGACTGACCGTCGGATCGGGCAAGGGACGCATGGAGTCGTCGTACGACTCGAACACCGGGATGAGCTGCGTGACGAACGGCTCCGCTCCCGACGGGCGGCGTTGCGCCTCACGATGCGTGATGCCGATCAGCAGCCATACGACCAGGGCATGCCCCAGGAGCACGCAGAGCATCGCCGCTGTGCGTCGCCCCATCATTGAGCGAGTGTGACAGGATTCGTCCGACGCGAGTTCCCGGTTTGCCGCGGCTCGCCGGAGTCGGCCGACAACAGGGCGAACCATCGGCCGCGAGCGGCATGGGCGCCGGAACCTTCTCTGATGTCAGCGCATCACCGACATTTCCAGGGTGCAGACCGTTACCAGGCAGAGCGCCGACGCGCCGGATCCCAAGCTGGCCAAAGCCGTGTGGCTGGTGGCCCTCATGGGGCTGGGCGTGATCCTGTATTTCGCGCGGGACGTGTGCATCCCGGTGGCCATGGCGTTGTTCATGGCATTGCTGCTGACCCCGGCGGTGGACCGCCTGTGCCGCTGGCGGCTGCGCCGCGGCCTGGCCGTGGCCATCGTCATGTCCGTGGTGTTCGCCGCCGCGGCCATCGCCGTCAACAGCGTCTGGACGCCGGCCACCGAATGGCTGGCGCGCGCGCCCCAGACACTGCGCAAGATCGATCCACGGCTGCAGCCCATGCGCGAGATGTTCGAGCGCGTGGATTCGCTGGCGCAGCGCGCCGGGCAGTTGACCCAGGGCGGCACGGTAGTTAGTGGCAAGCCGGCCATCGTCACGCCAGTCGCCGGCGAGAGCACCGCCATCGCCATCACCAAGAACCTCATCGAGGCGCTCACGGTGGTGCCGCTCACGTTGTTCTTCCTGCTCGGCGGACCGCCCCTGCTGGCGCGCATGGGCGCCTCGCTGTCGGGCAGCGAGACCAGCGCGAAGGCGCTGCGGCTCACCGAGGCCATCCGCGTCGAGGTGGGCCGATATTTCGGCACGGTGGCGCTCATCAATGTCGGTCTCGGCCTCGCCACCGCGCTCACGATGTATGCGCTGGGCATGCCGAACGCCATCCTCTGGGGCGTCATGGCCTGCCTGTTCAATTTCGTGCCGTATCTCGGCCCCATCGCCGCATTCGCCATCATTGCGGTCGCGGCCCTGCTCACGTTCAAGAGCATCGGCCACGCACTGGCGGTTCCGGGCGCCTTTCTGGTGCTGCATCTCATCGAAGGCCAGATCGTGCAGCCGCTCACCGTGGGGCGACGCTTCGAGGTGAACGCGCTGGTGGTGCTGCTGGCCGTGTGGTTCGGCTACGGCTTCTGGGGAATTCCCGGCATGCTGCTCGCCACGCCGGCGCTGGTGGCGGTGAAAGTGGCCGCGCAGTACCAGCCCTCGTGGCGCACGGTGCGCGACTTCCTCACACCCAACGACTTCTGGCATCCGAAATCCCTGAAACGGCTGCGGCGGCCAGATGGCGACAAGCCCACCGCGGAATCAGATCGCCTCGCCGCGCGGTGAGAATCGACCCGGAACCCGCCATGCCAGTCGGGCTGCGTTCGAGATGCTTGCGCCGGGGCGCACGGGCATCTGATCATGGCGACGTGGGCCAGTCGTCCTCTCCTGCCGGTCGCTCGTGACACTCGTCGTCGTTCTATCCACCCTGCTCGCCGGCGCGCTGATCTTCGCCATCGGCGCCAACCTGCGCACCACCGAAAAGCGGCTGCTGTACCGGCCGCGCCGCCTGTACACCAGCGGCGATGCGGACTTCCGCCGCGCGCTGGGCATCCTGCTGGGCCCGCCGCTGGTACCGGGCAACCGCATCACCTCGCTGGTGAACGGCGAGCAGATCTACGCCGCGATGCTCAACGCCATCCGCACGGCGCACACCAACATCACATTCGAAACCTTCGTGTTCCGGGATGGCGTCGGAGCGCAATTCGTCGAAGAGCTCGCGAACGCCGCGCGCCGCGGAGTCCAGGTGCATATGCTGCTCGACTGGCTGGGATCGCGCACCATGGACCAGTCGCTGCTGCACGCGGCGAAGGCGTCGGGTTGCGAACTGCATGTGTATCACCCGCCCTCCTGGTATCACCTGGGCAGGCTCAACAACCGCACGCACCGCAAGCTGCTGATCGTCGATGGCAAGGTGGGCTTCACCGGCGGCGTCGGCATGGGCGTGGAATGGAAGCATGGCCTCAAGGGCATGCCACCCTGGCGCGAGACGCATTTCAAGGCCGAGGGGCCGGTGGTGGCGCAGATGCAGGCGGTGTTCGTCGACAACTGGATCAAGGCCACCGGACGCGTGCTGCACGGCGCGGAGTATTTTCCCAGGCTGGCGAACTGCGGCGAGATGGAAGCGCAGATGTTCGGCAGCTCGCCCGTGGGCGGCTCGGAGAGCATGCACCTCATGGTGCTGCTGGCATTGACGGCCGCCAAGACCTCGATCGACATCGAGAACGCCTACTTCGTGCCCGACAAACTCACCGTGGAAGCGCTGTGCTCCGCGGCACGCCGCGGCGTGCGCGTCCGCATCGTCGTGCCCGGCCGGCACACGGACGCCCGCATCGGGCGCTGGGCGGCGCAAGGCCTGTATGGCTCGCTGCTGGAGGCTGGCATCCACATCTACGAATATCAGCCGACCATGATGCACTGTAAGGTGCTGGTCATCGATGGACTGTGGAGCTCGGTGGGTTCGTCCAACTTCGACGATCGCTCGTTCCGCTTGAACGACGAGGCCAACCTGAACGTGTTCAGCGAAGCGCTGGCCCGCGAACAGATCGCGCTCATCGAAGCCGACATCGGCAAGTCACGCCGCATGGCGCTGAAGAAGTGGCGGCACCGGAAATTCGGTCGGCGCATCAACGAACAGCTCGCCCTGCTGCTGCGCTCGCAGCTCTAGCGGCACAACCGCATGGCGATGGGCCCGGCATCGATCTCGAAGCGAATCTGCCCGCATAGGCAGCCACCGGTATGTTTAATGGTCACTCCGCGGCGGCCTGCACCGCAGGCCAGTCGATATTCAGCGGCTGGCAATCGCACTTCAGGGTCGCGGCCAGTCGTTCGAGATCGGCGATCCGCTCGGCAGTGGCCGGATGCGAGGACAGCAATTCCGGGCCATCGCCGCCGCGCTTTTCCTGATCGGCCTGCAGCCTCTTGAACAGGGTGACCATGCCCTCGAGCGGAAGCCCGGCACGCACCAGCGCTTTCATGCCCTCGGCGTCGGCTTCCGCCTCGAGCTTGCGGCTGTTGCGCAAGTTGCCGAGCTGATGGATGACGATCGCCGTGATGGCGCTCACGTCGCCGAGCACCACCGCCAGCACCGCGGCCCAGCCCGCGGAGCTGATCATCTGCTGCAGCGTGTGCCGGCGCTCGACGTGCTGCACCTCGTGGGCAAGCACGCCGGCAAGTTCGTCGGCATTGCGCATTTCCTTCAGCATGCCCTGGTTCACCACGACGATGCCGCCCGGCAATGCATAGGCATTCACCTCGGGATCGTCGCTGACGTACCAGCGGTACTGGTAGCGTGAACCCTTCGTGAGCCTCGTGCCGAGCTCGGCCACGGTGCTCGCCGCCAGCCCCTGCTGCGTGAGTTCATGCTCCATCTCGAGCTGCGCCAGCGCGCGCTCGCCGATGCCGGTTTCCGTCTCCTGGGACACGCGGCTCGCGATCCAACCGGTGATGGCATCCTTCTGCCACCAGGCGACCACGACCAGCATCGCCAGGCCGGCCAGCACGCCGACCACCACCTGCCACTTGCGGCGGTGATAGCGCACCGTGGCATGGCCGCGCCGCAGCTTCGGTGCGAAGTGAGCGGGTGCGGCCGCCAGCAATGCCTGCTGCGCAGCGCCGTCGCCGAGCGTCACGGCGTGCATCTGCCCGCCACGTTCCCAGGCCATCTGCAGCGTGTCTTCGTTGAAGCCCGTGACGCTGACTTGCAGCGAGTCTGCCGCCACGTCCTCGACCGTCCCGTCGGCCCGCCTCACCCGCAGATAATCACCGCGGAACTGCAGGCGCGTGGCAACTCCCGACGCCGGGAGCCCGGGCCCGTGCAGCAGGCCCGCCACTTCGGTCACAGGCGCTTGCCCATGAGTGTCATCACCACGATGAAGATGACGATGAGGAAGTACCACAACCGCGCCCCGACGCCGCGCGATTGCGTATGCGCGCCGGTCAGCATCGCGCGCAGGTGTTGAATGGGCAGGCTCTGCAACCACACCGTTCCCGGACCCTTGACGGTGGCGAGGAACAGTCCTTCGCCGCCGAGCATGGAGGTCTTGAGGCTGCCGACGTACTTCACGTCATAGTTCACCGAGGTCTGCAGCGCGGCCAGGCAACCCGTATCCACCTTCAGTTCTTCACCCGCGCGCAGATCGATGGGCGCCAGCGTGCCACTGGCGTGGATGAAGACGGTGCCGCTGCCGGTGAGCTTCTGCATGATGAAGCCCTCGCCACCGAACATGCCCGCGCGCAGGCGCTTCTTGAACGCCAAGCCCAGCCTCACGCCCTTGGTGCCGCCGAGAAAGGCGCCCTTCTGGCAGATCAGCGCGCCCCCCACCGCGGCCAGATCCACGGCGATGATCTTGCCAGGCGACGGAGCGGCGAAGGCCACGCGCAGCGGGCGCTGGCTGCCGTTGGTGAAGATCGAGGTGAAGAAATTCTCTCCGGTCAGGCTGCGCTTGAAACCGGATGCCAGGCGGCCGCCGAATCCCGCGTCGCTGCCATCGCCCATCTGCGTGTCCAGATCGATGCCCGAGTCGGCGTACATCATCGCACCCGGCTCGCCCACGGCGGATTCGCCGGGCGCCAGCGTGAGCTCCACGAACTGCAGGTCCGAACCTTCGATGCGATATTGCAGTGACATGCGTGCCCTCCCAGGCTCATTTTCCGCTCGATGTAACCGGACCGAACTATACAATGACCCCCATGAAATTCTATTCATGGAACGTCAACGGCATCCGTGCCGTGGTCAAGAAAGGCACCTTTCAGAAATTCGTCGCCGCGCACAAGCCCGACATCCTCTGCCTGCAGGAGACCAAGGCGGAAAAAGGCCAGGCGGAAATCGATCTGCCCGACTACCAGGAATTCTGGAATTCCGCGGAGAAAAAAGGCTATTCGGGCACCGCCATCTTCTCGCGCCAGGCGCCGCTCAAGGTCGTCAATGGCTTTCCCGACGCGTTCGCGAAGAAATACACGTTTGCCGACGAGCTCAAGCGCGACTCCTGGAACGAGGGGCGCGTGATCACCGCCGAATTCGAAAAATTTCACGCCGTCACCGTATACACGCCCAATGCCAAGGACGACCTGTCGCGACTGGCGCTGCGCCACCGTCACTGGGACCCGGCCTTCCTCGCCTACTGCAAACAACTCGAGAAGAGGAAGCCGGTCATCTTCTGCGGCGACCTCAACGTGGCGCACACCGAGGACGATCTCGCCAATCCCAAGCCGAATCGCGGCAAGAAGGGTTTCACCGAAGAGGAGCGCGCCGGCTTCCAGAAGTTCATCGACGCCGGCTTCGTCGACACATTCCGCATTTTCACCCAGGGCAATGGCCACTATTCATGGTGGTCGCATTTCGCGAACGCGCGCGCGCGGAACGTGGGATGGAGAATCGACTACATCCTCGTGTCCGCCACGCTCGCGAAGAAGGTGAAGAAGGCACGCATCCACGCCGACGTCCTGGGCAGCGATCACTGCCCCGTGAGCATCGATATCGACCTCTGACCGCGCGAAGGTCAGAACGGCGCGCCGAAAACCAGGCGCCATGCGGACAGATCGCCGGCGAGCCGATAGCCGAAGCCGAGGCGCGGCGCGTCGAATCTCCAGATCTTGAGGCGCGGCCGCGAAGCGAACGTGATGCCGAACTCGGCCTGCACCGGCACCTGCCGGGTACCCGCGACCGGAATGGTGGGCGGGTCGGCGATCACGTCGACGATGCCATAGAGCCCGATCTCGGGCTCGCGGCTGCCCAGGTGCCAGCCGACCCCGCGCGTGAGGTCGATGGCCTGGCGCAGCCGCAGGAACTGGTCGCCCGGCGCGTCGTGCCGATAATGCACGCCCGCATGAGCCAGCTCGCCACGCACGAGGCTGTCCCAGCCGTGCAGTTCGGCCCGCCGCTCGAGGCGCACCCCGGCGCCGTACAACCAGCCATCGACGCTGCTCGAAGCCACGCTGAAGCCGGCGCGCGCGTACGGCAGCAGATGCCAGCCGTCGCGAAGTAGATAGTCGAGCTCCATGCCCGGTACCGCGCTGAAGCTGTCCACGCGCGTGGGCGGGCCTTTGTTGATCACATCCACCGGATTGAAGTCGAAGAAGCCCGCCGTCACCGGCAGCACGAAGCGCACGCCGGGAGCCCGCGCGCTCTGCACGAACAGATCCTTGCGGTAGGTGTAGCGGTAGATCTGCAGCGTGCGACCTGCCAGCTCGTACACGCCCGAGCCCAGGTCGGTCGCGAACACGTAGTTGATGGAATTGCCGACCGCCTGGTCTTCGCGGGCCTCACCCGGCGTCTGGGCGCAGGCGGCGGCGGCGGCCAGCAGGCTGTAGAGCGCGAAAGCACCCGGAATGCGAAGCATCGCGGCATTTTACCCGCGGCGCTCGCAGCGATGCCGTCCGGAAGGGCTGCCCGGGATCAGGCGCGTCCGAGTCGCGCCTGGTACAGCCGCTTCTTCAACAGATAGCCGACGAATGCGCCCGAGAGCGCCGCCGCCAGCGTGGCCTTGAGTATGGCTTTCATGGTGCCGAGCCTACGCCGGCCGTGGCGCTGGTCTTGTCCGAACCGGCAGCCATTTGAGGTCGGGAATGGCCGACCTCCGGCGCGTCGCTCCGGTCCCGTGGGTTCGAATCCCAGAAAGGCCATCGCTCGAGTCTGGCGGAGAGGGTGGGATTGCTCGCAGCGCGGGAGCGCTGCTCGTCCCTTCGGGACCACTCGCTTCGCGAGTGTCCGGCTTTGCTCCGCAAAGCCGTCGAACCCGCTCATTCATGGTCCCGTGGGTTCGAATCCCAGAAAGGCCATCGCTCGAGTCTGGCGGAGAGGGT
>CAMLGF010000023.1 GCA_946479515.1 uncultured Pseudomonadota bacterium
CACCGCTCTTTCCCACCCGCAAGGCTGCCCGAAGCTGGTCAGCCGCGTGGTCCGGGGCATCGACAACCGTCGGGCATCGCCGATGTGGTTGCGCGAGCGGTTGCGCCGCGCGGGTGTGCGGCCGATCAGCCCGGCCGTGGACGTCACGCAGTACGTGATGCTGGAGCTGGGCCAGCCGATGCACGCCTACGATCTCGCCAAGCTCCAAGGCGGCCTGAATGCCCGCCTGGCCGCCGACGGCGAGCGCATCACCCTGCTCGATGGCAAGGAAATCAGTCTCGCGACAGATGTACTCGTAATTGCAGACGACGAGGGACCCGTGGGCATGGCGGGAGTCATGGGCGGAGCGCGCACGATGTGCAGCGCGGACACCGTGGATGTGCTGTTCGAGGCGGCCTTCTTCACGCCCGCGGCCATCGCCGGTCGTGGCCGCCGATATGGCCTGGTCACCGACGCGAGCCAGCGCTTCGAGCGCGGCGTGGACCCCGCCCACCAGGAGCGTGCCGTCGAGCGCGCCACCGAGTTGCTCATCGAGATCGCCGGCGGGCAGGCCGGACCCGCGCATGTCGCCCAGGACGAAGCCAGCCTGCCCAAGCGACTGGAGGTCGCCCTGCGTCGCGACCGCATCGCGCGGCTACTTGGCGCCACCATTGCCGACAATCGCGTCAAGGCGACGCTCGAATCCCTCGGCATGCGAGTACTGGCCGACGAAGCGGGCTGGCTGGTCACGCCGCCCCCGCATCGCTTCGACATCACCATCGAGGCCGATCTCATCGAAGAGCTGGCGCGGGTCGTGGGCTTCGAGGCCATTCCCGAGACAGATGCCGTCTGGGCGCAGCGCGTGCGGCCCCTGGCCGAGGAGGCGCCCGTCGAGATGCAGGCGCTGGAGATTCTTGCCGCGCGCGGTTACCAGGAAGCCATCACCTACGCATTCGTCGATCCCGCACTGCAGGCCAGGCTGTTTCCGGGCGCGCAGACACCCGTGCTGGCGAATGCGATCTCGACAGAAATGTCCGTCATGCGCACGTCGCTGTGGCCGGGGCTCCTCAAGGCCGCGCAGGAGAATCTGCGCCGCCAGCAGGAGCGCATCCGGCTGTTCGAACATGGCGCGCGCTTCGGGGCCGAGGGCGAAACGGATCTGCTGGCCGGCCTGGCGCTGGGCAGCCGCCGTCCCGAGCAGTGGGGCGTCAGCGCCGCGCCCGTCGATTTCCACGACGTGAAGTCGGACCTCGAGGCGATTTTCGCGCGCACCGGCGCCGCCCACGAGTTCGGTTTCGTGGCCGATTCGTTGTCCTGTTTGCATCCCGGACGCAGCGCACGCATCACGCGCGGCGAGCGGACCATCGGCTGGATCGGCGAGCTGCACCCCGAATTGGTGCAGGCGCTCGATTTCACATATGCGCCCATCCTGTTCGAGGTGGAATACCGGCCGGCACTCTCGGCCAAAATGCCCCGTTTTGAAGAGATCTCCCGCTTCCCGCGCGTGCGCCGCGACCTCGCGGTGGTGGTCGACGAGAAAGTCTCTTTGAGACAGCTATATGAACGTGTAACCTTCGCTGCGTCGAGCCTTTTACGTGACATCCGGGTGTTCGACGTATTTCGGGGTCCCGGCATAGAAGCAGGAAGAAAAAGCGTCGCTTTAGGCTTGATATTTCAGGACAATTCTCGCACCCTCGCGGACGAGGACGCGGACCGTTTGTTAGCCGCGATTCGTGCCGATCTGAGTGCAACGTTGGGCGCAGGATTTCGAGAATAAAAGCATGGCTCTGACGAAAGCGGAGATGGCTGAGGCGCTGTTCAATCAGCTGGGTCTCAACAAACGCGAAGCGCGCGAGCTCGTGGACCTGTTCTTCGAGGAAGTGCGCCATGCGCTCTCCAACGGCGAGCAGGTGAAGCTCTCAGGCTTCGGCAACTTCGACTTGCGTGACAAGAACCAGCGGCCAGGACGAAATCCCAAGACGGGTGAGGAGATTCCCATCAGCGCGCGACGCGTGGTGACGTTTCGTCCAGGTCAGAAACTGAAGGCGCGAGTCGAGGCGTATGCTGGAACCAAAGAACAATGACGAATTGCCGGCCATCCCCGGCAAACGTTATTTCACCATCGGCGAAGTGAGCGAGCTGTGCGGCGTGAAGCCGCACGTGCTGCGCTACTGGGAACAGGAATTCCCGCAGCTCAAGCCGGTGAAGCGCCGCGGCAACCGCCGCTACTACCAGCGCCAGGACGTCATCATCATCCGCCAGATCCGCTCGTTGCTGTACGAGCAGGGCTTCACCATCGGTGGTGCCCGCAACAAGCTCGCCGGCGAGGAGGCTCGCGTCGACGTTAGCCAGAGCCAGCAGATCGTCAAGCAGATGCGCATGGAGCTCGAAGAGCTGCTCAGAATCCTGCGGCGCTGAGATTCCGCCAATTCAACCCTTCCATTCGCAGGTGCTCCTCGAATGACCGGCACGGCTGTCAGTTTCTCGTCCTTCGACTGGGGCGTGGTCGCCCTGTATTTCGTCGCCAATACCGCCATCTGCATCTGGGCGGTGATGGCCAAGGGCAAGAACACCGAGGACTACTTCCTCGCGAGCCGCAGCGCCGGCTGGTTCCTCATCGGCTCGTCGATCTTCGCGTCGAACATCGGCGCCGAGCATCTCATCGGCCTCGCGGGCTCCGGTGCCAGCGACGGCATGGCGTTCGCGCACTGGGAGCTGCACTCGTGGCTGGTGCTGGTGCTGGGCTGGGTGTTCGCGCCGTTCTACCTGCGCGCCAACGTGTTCACCACGCCCGAATTCCTCGAGCGTCGCTACAACCCGGCGACGCGCACCTTTCTGTCGTTCATCTTCCTGGTGAGCTACGTGCTCACCAAGGCATCGGTGACCATCTTCGCCGGCGCCTTCGCCATCCAGACCATTCTCGGCTACCAGAGCATCGATCTGCCGCTGTTCGGGCAGACGGATTTCTTCTGGTTCTCGGCCATGGGCCTGGTGATCGTCACCGGCGTGTTCGTGATCTTCGGTGGCATGCGCTCCGTGCTCTGGACCGAGGCCATGCACGTGCCGGTGCTGTTGGCGGGCTCCGCGGTGCTGTTGTTCGTCGGGCTCGGTCAGATCGGCGGCTTCGATGCGCTGAAGGCGGCGAATCCCGACACCATCCATCTGTGGCGCCCGCTGTCGACCACGCCCGAGACACAGGGCTTTCCGGGATTCCTGTTCGACCCCAGCGCCACGCCCTGGCTCGGCGTGCTGCTGTGCTCGCCCATCATCGGCCTGTGGTACTGGTGCACCGACCAGTACATCGTGCAGCGCGTGCTCACCGCGCGCGGACTCAAGGAGGCACGCCGCGGCACCATCTTCGCGTCCTATCTGAAGCTGGTGCCGGTGTTCATTTTCCTCATCCCCGGCATGATCGCCGTGGCGCTGTACAAGGCCGGCACGCCTGGCTTCGAGAGCATCGGCTCGAATCCGCAGGGCGCGTTCCCAGTGCTGGTCTCCAACATGCTGCCCGACGGACTGCGCGGTCTCGTGCTCGCGGGCATGTTGTCGGCCCTCATGAGCGCGCTGGCCTCGCTGTTCAACTCCACGGCCACGCTGTTCACCGTCGACTTCTACAAGCGGCTGCGTCCGACATCGTCGGAGAAGCACCTCGTCAGCGTCGGACGCCTGGCGACCGCCGGCATCATCATCGTCGGCATGCTGTGGATTCCCTTCCTGCAGGGCATCAGCAAGCACGGCCTGTACGGTTACCTGCAGCTCGTGCAGTCGCTGCTCGCGCCGTCGATCGCCGCGGTGTTCATGGCCGGCATTTTCTCGAGCCGCGTCACGCCCAAGGCCGGCCTCTGGGGTCTGGTGTTCGGATTCGCGTTCGGCATGCTTCGCCTGCTGCTGCAGGTGCTGCACGAGAAGGCCGGTGTCGTCTTCCCGGGCCCGATAGATGGATTCGTGACCATGAACTGGCTGTATTTCAGCTTCCAGTTGTTCGTGTTCACCTGCGTCGTCATCGCCATCGTCAGCAAGTTCACGCCCCGGGCGACCACCGAGCAGCTCGTGGGGCTCACCTACAAGTCGATCTCCTCGCAGCAGCTCGCCATCGACCGTGAGAGCTACGGCTTCTGGGAGATTTTCCACACGGTGGTCGTGGCGGGGATCATCGTCGGCATCTATGTCTACTTCTGGTGACGTCGGCCGATTCTCGCGATGCGAGTCCGGCATCGCCGCGGGCGCGCTCGGATTCCGGTCAGAATCGATGTCGTGCGGGTAGACAGCCGCGGCCGTGAATCTTCATAAGGGTGACCGGATTGCAAGGAAGGTCATCCATCCATGGCGCAGACTCAGAACCCTCCTGCCGGTCAGGGGCGGATCGTGCGGGCGCTGGAACGGCGCGTCGAAGCGCGTTACCAGCAGTTCGTGTTCTGGCGCGCGATGCGCCGTTTCCTGGGCGCCGTAGCCGGTGCGCGCGAGGCCGCGGACCCGCAATTGCTCCACGACCTGGTGCGCGGCTGGGGAAATTCCTGGTCGGCGCAGCATGAATTCCTCGAGTACACGTTGTGCGAGGCGCGCGCCACCGGCGGGCCCATCCTGGAATGCGGGTCTGGCCTGAGCACGCTGCTGATCGGCGCGGTTGCGCAGGCGCGGGGCCTGCGCGTCTGGTCGCTCGAGCACGAACCCCGATGGGCCGGGCGCGTGCGGCTCTATCTCGACAAGTACCGAATCCATGCCGTTACCGTCTGTCTGTCCCCGATACGGAGCTACGGCGATTTCGACTGGTATGAGCTGCCGGCACGCGAACCGTTGCCCGATGATTTCTCTCTCGTGATCTGCGACGGGCCACCCGGGGAAACGCGAGGTGGCCGCCATGGTCTCGTGCCCGTCATGCTCGATCGCCTGCGGAACGATTGCACCATTCTTCTGGATGACGCTGCGCGAGAACAGGAGCGCGCGGTTGCGCTTCGCTGGGGCGAGCTGTTGGGTGCCGAACCGGAATTGCTGGGGATGGAAAAGCCGTTCTACCGGCTGAAGGCTACCGAAGGCGTGCCGAGTGCGGAGACATTGCCGGCGTGAGTGGGCATCCGGGCCCCCGTTGGGTATGATGCGCACCCCCGCGGGACCCCCTGGTCCTGCCTGGATCTATCTCGGACGGGACGTGGCGCAGCCTGGTAGCGCACTTGCATGGGGTGCAAGGGGTCGCGAGTTCGAATCTCGCCGTCCCGACCAATATCTGCCTGCATACCGCGGTCCGCGGTTCTCCCGCGCAGCTGGCGCGACGAGTCCGGCTCCAGCTAGTCGCAACGCCGCGCCAAAGCTTCGGCTCGTCCCGACTCCTGAACTCGCGGCGGCAGGCGCCGTCTCAAGTTCGTTCATGATCACGCAACGATACCCGGGGAGACCATCATGACTGTTGTTCTTGGCCGTCGCTCGGCTGCCACATTGGCGGCCGCCACTTTGTTGTCGGTGCTCGCGTCGCTGGCCACCGCGGGCTCGCCAGCGATTCCCGACGCCGTTGCCGCCGCCCTCGCCGATCCGGCGCGGCCGCAAACGGATCGCGACCGCGACGCGAACCGCAAGCCCGCCGAGTGCATCGCCTTCGCGGGATTGAAACCGGGACAGCGCATCGCGGACCTGATTCCGGGCGGTGGCTATTTCACCCGCATCTTCAGTGGCGTGGTGGGTGCGAAGGGTGAGGTGATTGCGGTCGCGACGCCGAAGCGGCCTGACGCGCCGCCCGATCGGCCGGAACCGGCGGCCGCGGTGCGCGCGATCGCCGCCGATGCGCACTACCCGAACGTGGCGGTGCAGGTGCAGAAGATCGCGGCGCTGAAGCTGCCGGAGAATCTCGACATGGTGTGGACGTCGCAGAACTACCACGACGTGCACAACGCCAAGGACGTCGACGTCGGCGCCTTCAACAAGGCGGTGTATGCCAGCCTGAAGCCGGGCGGCGTCTACATCGTCATCGACCACGCCGCAAAGAAAGGCGCAGATGCCGGCGTCACCTCGACCCTGCATCGCATCGACCCCGAGGCAGTGAAGGCGGAAGTGATGGCGGCGGGTTTCGAGTTCGCCGGCGCGAGCGATGTCATTGCGAATCCGGCCGACGACCACGAGACGGCCGTGTTCGCGCAGGGAATGCACGACAAGACGGACCGCTTCGTGCTCAAGTTCCGCAAGCCGGGCGGAGCCTAGGCGGCCATCACCTCGTGCTCGTAATACGGCGCTTCGCGGTCCGCGAGCAGCGCATCCAGCTGCTGCAGTGACTGGCCCGCCGGAGCGAGCCACGCATCCAGATTCTGCTGCTTGAGGCTGACGATCATGCGGTCGTGGCCGGCGGCTGCGACTTCGGGCGGTGGTTCATCGGTGATCGCGGCGAAGGAGAGCAGCGGTGCGCCGCCCCTGGGATCGCGCCACTCGGATACCAGGCAGGCGACCAGCATGGTATCCGCGGGGCGGGGGATGAAATGCAGCACCTGATTCCGGCCGTCGCGCTCGACATTCTCGAAGAACGATTCCACCAGCATTACGGCGTGCGTGGCGCCGAACAGTTCCTTCCAGTATTTGCCGAGGCTGTCGCGGCGCGCGTTGTAGAGCCCAGGTAGTTTGCGATCGATGAACGCGGGCTCGCCGGGCTTTCGGCAGTGATACCGCGCGAGCCGGATGAGTCGCTTGCTGTCCACCTGCATGACGATGGGCGCGAAGTGCAGGGGGAAGATGCGCGCCTCGGCGGGATGCGGCTTCTCGGCTTTCAATCGCTCGAGCCGGGTGAGCGCCTGCTCGATCTTGCTGGTGGCGATGCGTTTGCTCTCGGTCGCGGCCTTGGTGGTCTTGGCAGCGAGCGTGCGCTCGGCATCGGCGAGGCGCTTCTTCTGCGTGAACACCTCTTTCTCGAGCTTCATGATCTCGCCGCCGCGGAATTGATCGATGAACGCCTTGATGCGCGCCTCCTTGTCGTTGCCGGGGTTGTCGAACCAGCGCTCGACGGCGCGCGGGATGCGGATGCTGGTGTCGGACACGCGCGCGCCGAAGATTTCGAGGAACTGGTCGAGGTCCATCTCGGCGCCAGTGCGCTTGAGGTAGGTGAGATAGGCCTGCTGGATCTGGGCGGAGTAACACATCGCCGGCATTTTGCGCGCGACGAGCGGCGGCTGTCTGCCCCGGTTAAGCTTGCGGGGTGAGACACGCGGCATTCATGGCGGTACTGGTGCTCTTCGCGGCCTGCGCGCACACGCAGAGCGGTCGCGACGCGACGGACGCCATCGTGTGGCGGCTCGACAATCTCGAGTCGATCGGCGGGCAGACCCCGGAGGTGCTCGGCGCACCGCGCGTGGTCGCGGACGAGGGCCGCGGCGCCTTGTGTTTCGACGGCAAGGTCGACGGGTTGTTCCTGCCGGTGAATCCGATCGCGGGCTGGAACGCCTTCACCGTCGAAGTGCAGCTTCGGCCGGACGGCGATGGCTTGCCGGAGCAGCGTTTCCTGCACATCGAGGACCCACAGGGGCACCGACTGCTCATGGAGACGCGGGTGACCGGCCCGCGAACCTGGGCGCTCGACACCTTCCTGCGGGCGTCGGACGCCGACAAGCTGACGCTGCTGGATCGCGCGCAAGTGCAATCCACGGATGCCTGGCACTGGGCGGCGCTGGTCTACGACGGCGCGACCATGCGCCATTACGTGGACGGCCAGCTGCAGCTCGAGGGGAAAGTCCGCTTCCCCACGAGCGGCCCGGGACGCATTTCTCTCGGCGTGCGGCAGAACCGTGTGTACTGGTTCAAGGGCTGCCTGGCGCAGCTGCGTTTCACGCCGGCCGCGCTCCCGCCAGGCTCGCTGCGCCAGGCGAACTGACATATCGCCGCGTCGCTGCGACGCGCGTCTCGTTTTCCATGCATGGGGTGGGTCATTTCGCCGATTGGCGACACTCCTTACTGACCCTGCCCACCACTGGGGAACTGGCGACAAGTCCGATGTCACACTACTTCATCAACAATCACGCGGCGGAAGACGGCAACCACGAGGTGCATGCGCTGGGTTGCCGGCGCATGCCCACCGACAAGGCCTATCTGGGTAATTTCGACCACGTCGGGGAAGCGCTCATCGAGGCGCGCAAGGACTTCTGGCAGTCGAGCACCTGCAAGTCCTGCGCGGCGGGCGTTCCCGTCGAGCCGCAGCCGCTGCGTATCGGTGCGCTGCTGATCTGGTCGCCCGAGGCCTGAGCCGACCTATCCACAGGGGGTGCCCATGAGGGCGCTCCCGCAATGGGCGTCTGGGTGATGCACTCGGCCGTGGGCGGCAAGTGTTTGCCGCAGCGGGCGCTCTAACTTCAGTTAACCTGGATTTGACCGATATGCCTCTCGGGCGAAACGTGCCCGTCGGTCGTTTCTGGCGTTCTCATGATTCAGATCATCGGCTCGGTCGTGGTCCTCGGCTGCGTGTTCGGCGGTTTCGTGCTGGAAGGCGGAAACATCCTGGCACTGTGGCATCCCACCGAGATCCTGATCATCGTGGGCGCCGCGGCCGGCGCCTTTCTCACGAGCAACCCGCTGAAGGTCACCAAGGCGGCGTTCTCGCAGGCATTGGGATTGCCCAAGGGCCCGCGCTATGCGCGCGACGACTACGTCGATCTGCTGAAGCTGGTCTACGACATCCTCATGAAGATGCGCAAGGAAGGCCTGCTGGCCATCGAGGCCGACATCGAGAAGCCTGAAGAGAGCGCGCTCTTCAAGAAGTACCCGAAGATTCTCGAAGACCACCACATGGTGGTGTTCATCACCGACTGCCTGCGCCTGATCGTTGGCGGCACGCTCGATCCGCACGAGCTCGAAAGCCTGCTCGAGTACGAGCTCGAGACACACCACAAGGAAGCGCACGAGCCGGCGCACGCCGTGCAGAAGGTCGCCGACGCGCTGCCGGGTTTCGGCATCGTGGCCGCGGTGCTGGGCATCGTGAACACGATGTCGGCCATCGAGGGCGCGGACACCGCGACCATCGGCCACAAGGTGGGCGCGGCGCTGGTTGGCACCTTTCTCGGCATTCTGGTCGCCTATGGCTTCATCGGCCCCATCTCGACGGCGATGGAGCACAAGGCCAATGAAGAGGCCAAGGCCTTCGAAGTGGTGAAGATGGCGCTGGTGGCGAGCGTGCGCGGCTATGCGCCGCCGGTGGCCGTGGAATTCGCGCGCAAACTGCTGTTCAGCGAAGTGCGGCCGAGCTTCGCCGATCTCGAAGCGCACCTGAAGGGCAAGCCGCTGCCGGGCAGGCCCGCCCACTAGCGGCGCACTGCGCGCATGGCAGCGAATCCGAAAAGCGGAGCCGAGGAGAAGGCCCGGCCTATCTACGTCAGGCGCATCAAGAAGGTGGCGGGCGGTCACCATGGCGGGGCCTGGAAAGTGGCCTATGCGGACTTCGTCACCGCGATGATGGCGTTCTTCCTGGTGATGTGGCTGGTGACGGCCGTCTCCAAGGAACAGCGCGCCGCCATCTTCGACTACTTCAAGAATCCCTCGATGGAGCCCGGCAGGAGTGTGCGGCCGGCGCCGGGCCAGATGGGGCCTGGCGGCGCGAGCTCCTCGCCGATCAACCTGGGCGGCGGCCTCGATGCGCCCAAGACGTCGCTGCAGAAGACCGACAGGATCGGCGCCACCATCATGACGGAGGCAGCCAAACCCATCGACCTCAAGACCGAGGACCAGAGGGCGGCGGAAGCGGCCGAGTTGCAGAAGCTGCTCGAGAAGAAGCAGCTCGACGCGCTCATGCAGGACCTCAAGGAAGCCATCAGCAAGAGCCAGGCGCTCAAGCCCTTCAAGGACCAGCTGCTGCTGGACATCACCCCGGAGGGACTGCGCATCCAGATACTGGACGCGCAGAACCGACCCATGTTCGATCTCGGCAGCTCGCGGCTGAAGCCCTATACGAGCGAGATCCTGCGCGAAGTGACGGGCTACCTGAGAACCGTGCCTAACCACCTGAGCATCACGGGCCACACGGACGCCACGCCTTACGCGGGGCTGACGGGATTCACCAACTGGGACCTGTCCACGGACCGGGCCAACGCCGCGCGCCGGGCGCTGGAAGGCGCCGGGCTCGAGACCGAACGCATCTCGCGTGTGGTCGGGCTCGCCTCCTCGGTGCTGTTCGACAAGGAAAACCCGCGCAGCCCCGTCAATCGGCGCATCAGCATCGTGGTGATGACGCGCGCGGCCGATGCCGAAGCCAAGCTCACCGATCTGCCGACGCAGCCTGGCATCGAGGAATCAGCTGGCACCGCGCGGACTGCGGCCGCCAGCGAGCCGCAGGCGCCGTGATCAGGACCAGGCGCGCGCACTCGCCAGTGCGCGCTCCGGGGTATCGACGCGGGCCAGGAAGTCGCCACGCAGGATACGCAGCGCGATGATCTCGTCCTGGATCTCGCGCGCGGTGCGGATGCCCCATCGCCGGAACAACGGCAGGGGCGGGCACCAGCCCTGCAAGGCATGCTGCAGCAGGAAGGCGGCGACCACGCCCGGCACCGCGAAGAAGCGCCGGTGGACCGTGAAGCCAAGCGCCACCCCGGCGAGCGCGATTGCCGCGGCATTTGCCTCGAGGGTGCGCTCGATGTCCCATTCGCGTTCCAGCTCGCGGATGCGTTCATCGATGAAGAACGGGTCCGCGCCGACATAGCGCGAGACGTCGTGCAGCGTGCGCCCGAGGATGCGGTCATTGACGGCGGAGCGCGTGTGCGCGGGGACGCGCTGCTCGGTCGGAGGCAGAATGTGCGAGGCGTTCATGCCTCGATGGTCGCCCCTCGGCTCGCGACTTCGATGTCAGTGCGTGCCCGGCCTTGCCCTCAGCCGTCAGGAAGACTGAAGTAGAAAGTGGCGCCCTGGTCCTGTTGGCCGTCCACCCAGACCTTGCCGCCGTGCCGCTCGATGATCCGGCGCACGATGGACAGGCCGACACCGGTGCCCTCGAACTGGTCGGCGGAATGCAGACGCTGGAACACGCCGAACAGCTTGTTCATGTACTTCATGTTGAAGCCGACGCCATTGTCCTTGACGAAGCAGACCAGCGTCGCGCCATCCATGCGGTAACCGATCTCGATGCGCGCCTTCTCACGTTCGCGCGTGAACTTGATGGCATTGGAAATCAGATTGACGAACACCTGTTGCATGAGGCCCTGGTCGACCTGCCAGGTGGGAAAGTCCGCGACCACGAATTCGATGTCGCGGCCGGCGCGATCGTGCGCCAGGTCTTCGATCACCTTGTGCGCCAGCTCGCCGAAGCGCGTCGGCTGCTTGTGCAACGGCTGGCGATTGAGCTGCGACAGTCGCAGCAGATCGGTGATCAGGCGGTCCATGTGCGCGGCGCCGGCGTTCACGTTCTGCAGCAGCCGTTTACCCTCGTGGTTCAGGTGGCCGGTGTGCTCGGACAGCAGCGCCTGCGTGAACACCGAGACCGCGCGCAGCGGCGCGCGCAGGTCGTGCGACACCGAATAGGAGAAGGCCTCGAGCTCGCGATTGGCGATCTTGAGTTCTTCGGTGCGCTCGCGGACGTTCTCCTCGAGACGCTTCTTCTCGATGCGCAGCTGGCGCACGGCGAGCGCGCGCTCCAGCACGGGCAGCGTGGTGGCCAGCTTGATGGGCTTCTGGATGTAGTCGAGCGCGCCCGCCTTCATGGCAGCAATGGCGGTCTCCAGTGCGCCATGTCCGGTCATGATCACGGCGACCAGCGTCGGATCGATGAGCTGGGCCGATTTCATCAGGTCGATGCCGTTGGTGCCCGGCATCTGCAGGTCGGCTAACAACAGGTCGAAGGTGCGCTCGCGCATCGCCGCCAGTGCCTCGGCGGGCGAGGTGAAGCCATAGGTCTGGTAGCCCTCGTACTCGAGCGTGTCGCACAACGCGCGCATCGAGGCCGGCTCGTCGTCGACTATCAGCAGCGACTGCTTATGTTCAGCACTGGGGTGGGCGATGTGGGTGCTCACGTCCGCGTCCTGGAGGCGTTGCCGGGATCATTGTTCGCCACGTAGGAAAATCCCTGTATACGTACTTGCGGCGTAGTGTCACCCGTCGTTGCCATATTGACAAATTCCTAAGAGTGCGCCTGATGTTCTTTGGCTGTGGGATTCGTCCCACGCCGCCATTCCGCATTTTTCAGCCCGGGCAGCCTACCTACTGAGTAACCTGTGGCGGTGTCTGCGGAACGGGTCACACGCATGAGCTGCGTCGTGGAATACCTTGCGGACTTGTGCGCCGGGCGGGGGAAGAGGCCGGAGCATGGCGAGAGAAGAGCGGCGGATGGTCCGGCCGGTAGGGCCCGGTGGACTAACTAGTCGCGGGGAAGTCAGATGCAGCCGGTCAGACTGGTGGTGGTGGAAGACATGCCGACGGAGGCGGAGATCGCCATCCGTCAGCTCGAAGCGGGTGGGTTCTCCTGCAGCTGGTTGCGGGTGGATTCCGAAGCCGCGCTGCGGCGCGGCCTCGACGAGCACAAACCCGATCTCATCCTCTCGGATTTCACGCTGCCCGGCTTCGACGGGCTGTCGGCGCTCGACGTGGCGCGCGAGCTCGCACCCGACATTCCCTTCATTTTCCTTTCGGGCACACTCGGTGAGGAGCGTGCCATCGACGCCCTGCAGCGAGGCGCCTACGACTACGTGCTCAAGACCAACATGGCGCGGCTCGCGCCGGCCGTGCGGCGCGCGCTAGGCGAGGCCGCCAGCCGCCGCTCGCGGCGATCGCTCGAGCAGCAGCTGCGCGACATCGTGGTGACCTCGCAGGACTGGATCTGGGAACATGATCGCGAGGGCCGGTTCACTTTCTGCAGCGATGCCGTGCGCAGCACGCTCGGCTACGGGCCCGAGGAAATTCTCGGCACGCACGCGTCGCAGTACATCCATCCCGAAGACCTGGCCGCGCTGGACTTCGCCATGCACACGCTCGGCCCCAACCAGCGCGCGGCCACCAACCTCCAGGCACGCTGGCGCCACCGCAACGGCAGTTACCGCTGGCTGGAACGCAACATGCTGGTGCTGCTCGGCGAGCAGGGGCAGGTCACGGGGTATCGCGGCAGCGAGCGCGACATCACCGAGCGCCGGCGACAGGAGAAGCACATCACCCGCCTGACGCGCGTACTCAAGATGCTCTCGGGCGTGAACAGCGCCATGGTGCGCATACGCCAGCGTCGCGAGATCCTCGCCGAGGCCTGCAGGCTCGCCACGTCGATCGGCGGATATGCCAGCGCGATGGTGGCCCTGATCGAGCCCGGTACGCGCACCGCGCGGCCCGCCGCCTGGTCGGGCAGTGTCGACCACCAGACGGCACAGCAGATCACCTTCAGCATCGGTGAGCAGCCGCACGAGGACGGCAGCATCATCGGCCGCGTGCTGCGTTCCGGCATGCCGCTGATCTGCAACGAGCTCCAGGCGCTCGACATGTCGCTGGCCGCGCGCGCGCCGCTGCTCGACGCCGGCTTTCGCAGCGTCGTCGCCTATCCACTGCTGGTGGATCGGACGCCGGTGGGTGCGATGCTGCTCACTTCCTACGACGCTGGGGCAGTGGGCGACGAGGAGTCACGCATGCTGCGCGAGCTGGTCGCGAACCTGTCTTTCGCCCTGCAGTACCTGCACAAGGAAGACGAGGTGCGATTCCTGTCGTACTTCGATCCGCTGACCAGCCTGGCCAAGCGTGGATTGTTCTGCGAGCGGCTGGTGCGCGCGCTCGAGCCGCGCATCGGCCGGCGCGGCACGCCGGCAGTGGCGGTGCTGGACATCGAACAGCTGTCCACCATCAACGATTCGTTCGGCCGGCACGCCGGCGACCTGCTGTTGCAGCAGGTGGCCGACCGGCTCAAGCGCTTCCAGCACTCCACCGAGCTGCTGGCGCATTTCGGCGGCGGCACCTTCGGGCTCATCCTGGAAGCGGCGGGCGACGAAGACGAGGCTGTGCACTGGATGCAGGAGCAGATCGGCGAGCTGTTCCGCGCGCCGTTCACCGTCGACGGCCGGAACATTCCGGTTGACGTGAAATGCGGGTTCGCCCGCTACCCCGACAATGGCAACGACGCCAATGCGCTGGTGCAGAACGCGGAAGCGGCCCTGCGCTCTGCCAAGAGCACGGGCGAGAAGTACCTGCCGCATCGCCTGGAATTGTCCACGACCGTGGTCACGCGCATGACCATGGAGCATCGGCTGCGCGGCGCCGTGGAACGCCAGGAGTTCGAACTTCACTACCAGCCCAAGATCGACGTGCGAACGCGGCAGATCCGCGGCCTCGAAGCGCTGGTCCGCTGGCGGGATCCGGAAGCGGGGCTGGTCATGCCCGGGGCATTCCTGTCGATCATGGAGTCCAACGGGCTCATCGTGCCCCTGGGCGACTGGATCCTCAGGCAGGCGGCGGCGGACGTGCGCCGCTGGCAGGGCCTCGGGCTGTCACCAGGGCGCGTGGCGGTGAACATCTCGCCGGTGCAGTTGCGGCGCAGGGCCTTCGCCGATCATCTGCTGGATCTCGTGGGAGAATGGCGCCAGGACCAGATGGGCGTGGACATCGAGATCACGGAAGGCGTGCTCATCGACGACGTGAGTTCCGCCGTGTCGCAACTGCGGTTGCTGCGCCGATCGGGCATCCGCGTGGCCATCGACGACTTCGGCACTGGCTATTCCTCGCTCAGCCGGCTGGCCGAGCTGCCGGTCGACATGCTCAAGATCGATCGCACCTTCGTCAGTGGACTCACCAGCAGTGGCACCGGACGCACGGTGGCTCAGACCATCATCGCCCTGGGCAAGGCGTTCGACATGGTGACGGTGGCCGAGGGGGTGGAAACCGCCGAGCAGTTCGACCTGCTCGCGCACCTGGGCTGCGACCAGTCGCAGGGCTATCTGCACAGCCGGCCGCTGGCGGTGGCGGACGTCGAACCGCTGCTGCGAGGCACGGCCGCCCCACACCAGAACCACGCGCCGAACCTGGTCGCAACGTCGATCGCGCGCCGCGGTTGACGCGGGGCCAATATTTTTTCTCGGGAACGTCCATGCCCCGCGGCTGATCTACACTGGTGCGCGCAGAGCGCTCTTTGTCAGACCGGATAAGAATGATCAAACAACTCACTCGCGGCCGCCTTCTCTGGCTGATCGCGATCGTCCTCGTCGCGGCCTTTGCCCTGTATCGCTGCACCAAGGGGAGTGCCGCCGCTCCGGAATACAGCACCGCACCCGCGGAGATCGCCAATGTGGTCGCCCGTGTGAGCACGTCGGGAAGCCTGCAGGCCGTGGTCACGGTGGACGTGGGCAGCCAGGTCTCCGGACGCATCCAGGAGCTGTTCGCCGACTTCAACACGCCGGTGAAGAAGGGCCAGCGCATCGCCAAGATCGATCCCTCGCTGTTCCAGGCAGCGGTGGTGCAGGCAGAGGCCAACGTGCAGGCGGCGCGCGCCAATGTCACGCGACTCACGGTGGCCGCCGAGGATGCCGAGCGGCAGGCTCGCCGTGCCGAGGAAGTGTTCGCGCAGCGCCTGATCTCCGAGACCGAGCGCGACACCGCGGTCGCGAACGCGCGCGCGGCGCGGGCCTCGGTGGACCAGGCGCAGGGCCAGCTCGCGCAATCGCGCGCGCAGCTCGAGCAGGCGCGCACCAATCTGCGCTACACCGACATCCTGTCTCCCACGGACGGCGTGGTGATTTCGCGCGCGGTGAACGTCGGCCAGACCGTGGCCGCTTCCCTGCAGGCGCCGGTCATTTTCACCATCGCGCAGGACCTCAAGCAGATGGAGGTGCACACCAACGTCGCCGAGTCGGACATCGGCCGGCTGAAGCCGGGCATGCGCGTGAGCTTCACCGTCGATGCCTACCCGGGCGAGCCCTTCCGCGGCGCCATCCGCGACATTCGCAATGCGCCGCAGGTGGTATCGAACGTGGTCACCTACGATGCCGTGATCGACGTGAGCAACGACCGGCTCAAGCTCAAGCCGGGCATGACGGCCACGGTCAGCGTGGTCACCGATCGCCGCAATGACGTGCTCACCGTGCCGAACGCCGCGTTGCGTTTCCGCCCCGAAGGCGCGGCGCCGTTCGCCGCCAGTGGCGGTTCGCCAGCAGCGAACGGCAACAATCGCCGGGAGCGCGGCCCGGCGGGCGCCGACCCCGGCCCGGGGCGGCAGCGGAATCCGGATGACGGCGAGGAGCCGGTCGGGCCGCCGCGCGTCGTCAAGCGAACGGTGTACGTGCTGGTGAACGGCGAACCGCAGCCGCGCGAAGTCACGACCGGGCTGTCCGACGGGCGCGTCACCGAGATCACCGGCGGCGATCTCAAGCAGGGCGAAAACGTGATCCTGTCGGCGGGCGGACAGAGTGCCAATCAGCGCCAGGGTCAACGCGGCTTCCGCATCCTGTAGGCGGCTGCCGTGGCGCTCATCGAATTGCGCAAGCTGTCCCGGATCTACCAGACCGGCGATACGGAATTCGCCGCGTTGCGCGACGTGGACCTGTCGATCGAGCGGGGCGAGTTCGTGGCCATCACGGGGTCTTCGGGTTCCGGCAAGTCCACGCTCATGAACATTCTCGGATGTCTCGATTCCCCGACCCGCGGCAGCTATCTACTGGGCGAGCGCGACGTGGCGCAGCTCACGCGGGTCGAGCTGGCGCGCGTGCGCAACGAGTTCATCGGCTTCGTGTTCCAGAATTTCAACCTGCTGTCGCGCACCACCGCGGCCGAGAACGTGGAGCTGCCGCTGATCTATGCGCGCGTGCCGCCGGCCGAGCGCCGGCAGCGCGCCCGGGAGGCGCTCGATCGCGTCGGGCTGGCGCATCGCGCCGGACACACCCCGGCGCAGCTTTCGGGAGGTCAGCAGCAGCGTGTGGCCATCGCCCGCGCACTGGTGACGCGGCCGCCGCTGATCCTGGCGGATGAACCCACCGGCAATCTCGATTCGGCCACCAGCATCGACATCATGCGGCTGCTCGCCGAGCTGCAGAGATCGGGCATCACCGTCGTTTTCGTCACCCACGAGACCGACATCGCCGCGTTCGCGGCGCGCAAGCTGGTGCTCAAGGACGGCGCCATCGTCAGCGACCAGCGGCAGACGCCGGCGCTCGAATCGGCCGGCGGCGCCAGCGGCGAGGCGAGGGTCGCCCCATGATCTCCACCACCGAAACCCTGCGCCTGGCGGCGCGCGCCCTGCGCCGGAACAAGCTGCGCTCGTTCCTCACCACCCTGGGCATCATCATCGGCGTTGGCGCGGTGATCTTCATCCAGTCGATCGGCGAGGGCGCCAAGTCGCGCGTGCGCGCGCAGATCGAGAGCGCCGGCACCAACATCGTCATGCTGTGGTCGGGTTCCAGCCAGGGGCCGGGCGGACGTGGCGGGGCCGGCTCGCAGCCCAGCATCACCTGGGAGGACCTGCGCGCCATCCAGACCGAGCTGCCCTCGGTGCGTGCCGTGGCCCCGCAGATCAGCAGCAACCAACCGGTGATCTCCGAGACCAGCACCTGGAACACACAGATCACCGGCACCACGCCTGACTACTTCGTGATCCGCAACTGGCCGGTGGCGAGCGGCGCAGTGTTCACTGCCTCCGACCAGGCGAGCGCGGCCAAGACGGCGGTCATCGGCCAGACGGCGGCCGACAATCTGTTCGGGCCCGGCACCGATCCCATCGGACAGATCGTGCGCATCCGCGACGCGCCTTTCACGATCGTGGGTGTGCTCGAGCGCAAGGGCCAGAACGCCATGGGCATGGACCAGGACGATGGCGTGTACATCCCGCTGTCGGCCTTCCAGACGCGCATGCAGCGCGGGCTGGGCAAGTTCGTGCCCGGGCGCATCTCGATCAGCGCCGTGTCGCCCGAAGCCATCCCGCGGGTGCGGCAGGAAATCGCCGAGCTGCTACGTGAACGACACAAGATCGGGCCGGACGAAGACGACGATTTCTCCACCAGCAGCATGGCCGAGATGACCAGCATGCTCACCTCCACCCAGGACACGTTGACGTTGCTGCTCTCCGCCATCGCCCTGGTGTCGCTGGTGGTCGGTGGCATCGGCGTCATGAACATCATGCTGGTGTCCGTGACCGAGCGGACGCGCGAGATCGGCATTCGCATGGCCGTGGGCGCCCAGCCCGCGGACATCTTGACCCAGTTCCTGGTCGAGGCGCTGGTGCTGTCCGCGGTGGGCGGCGCACTGGGCGTGTTGTTCGGCGTCGGCGCCGGGCGCTTCATCGCCCCGGTGTTCGGCTGGACCATGGAGACCCGGACGCAGGTGGTGCTGATCTCGCTCGGCGTGAGCGCCGCCGTGGGCATCATCTTCGGGCTGTATCCGGCACGCAAAGCGTCGCGGCTCGATCCCATCGAGGCGCTTCGCTACGAGTAGGCAGGCAAGGATAACGGCGACTGCGCTCTCGGGCGTCCCCGCTCATCCGGGCGGGCGCGGCATATACTCCGGCCTCCTTCCGATGCGGACAGTGCAATGAAATCGATTTCCCGTCGTGGCCTGCTCAAGTCCACTCTGGGGGCGGCCGCCGTTGGCGCGGCGCCGCTCATCATTCCGGCCCGCGTCTGGGGCGCCAACCGGCGCATCCGGGTCGGCCAGATCGGCTGTGGCCGCATCGCGCGGGCACACGACATGCCGGGCGTCATCAAATCGGGGCTGGCCGATTACGTCGCGGTCTGCGATCTCGACTCGCGGCGTGCGGCCGACGGCGTCGCGCTCCTCGAGAAGACCTACGCGGAACGCGGCATGAAGCTGCCCAAGGTCGCGGTGTATGGCAATTACCGCGAGCTGGTCGCGCGCAGGGACATCGATGCCGTGGTGATCAGCACGCCGGATCACTGGCACGCGGAGCTGGCGCTCGCGGCCGTCAAATCCGGCAAGGATGTCTATCTACAGAAGCCGTTCACCATGACGCATGCCGAAGGCGTGATCCTGCGGGACGCCGTGGCGCGTCACGGTCGCATCCTGCAGGTCGGCAGCCAGCAGCGCTCCTGGGAGCAGTTCCGGCGTGCCGCCGAGCTGATCCGCTCGGGCCGCATCGGCAACGTGCAGCGCGTGGAGATCGGCCTGCCCACCGACCCGACCGCGCCGGACGCGCCGCCGGAGGCGGTGCCCGACAACCTCGACTACGGACAGTGGCTGGGCCCGACGCCGTTCGCGTACTACACGGAGATGCGCGTGCATCCGCGCGAGGGCTACGGGCGGCCCGGGTGGCTGCGCCACGACGCGCATTGCCTGGGCATGATCACCGGCTGGGGCTCGCATCACTACGACACCATGCACTGGGCGCTGGAATTCGAGTACAGCGGTCCAGGTCTGGTGGAAGCACGCGGCGAATTTCCGTCCCCGGAGCGCATCTGGAACGTGCACGGCTCCTATGACATCACGCTGCACTACCCGAGAAACGTGCGGGTCAACGTTTCCGACAAGTACGACACCGGCCTCAAGTTCTACGGCGACGAGGGCTGGATCTGGGTGACGCGCGAGGGCACCGGTGCCACCTCGAGCGATCCCCAGGCCAAGGGCGCGGACCTGCCGCCGCTGGATGCCAGCGATCCGAAGATCCTCGACCCCGACGGGCTTTCGGTGCATCTGCCGGTGAGCAGATCGCATCACCGCAACTGGCTGGAATGCGTGGACTCACGCCGGCAACCGCTCGCGCCCGCGAACGTCGCACACAACAGCAACACCGCCTGCATCGTCAGCTGGATCGCGATGAAGCTGGGTCGCCCGCTGCACTGGGATCACCGGGCCGGCAGGTTCGACAACGATGCCGAGGCCAATGCCATGCTCACGCGGCCGGAGCGGTCGCCATACGGCGCTTTGCGCCTGGCTCGGGCCTGATGCGCATGCAGGTCGGCAAACTCATGGCGGCCGCGTGCGCGGCCGCAACCCTGTCCGTGGCGTCGGCCACGCTCGCCAAGGAAGATACCGTGCATCTGATCACCGTCGACCCGGGGCATTTCCACGCCGCGCTGGTACAGAAATTCATGTTGCCGGGCGTCGATCCGGTGGTCGAGGTCTTTGCGCCGGCCGGGCCCGATCTCGATCAGCATCTCGCACGCATCGAGAGTTTCAACCAGCGGAAGGACGATCCCACGCGCTGGGTCGAGAACGTGCACACCGAGGGTGATTTCCTCGCGCAGGCGGTCCACCAGGCGCTCGGCGGCGACGCGACGCCCGCGCAGGCGCAGCAGGCCGCGCGGCGGCACGTGGTGGTGCTCTCGGGCAACAACGCGCGCAAGAGCGAATACATCACGCGCTTCATCGACGCCGGAGTGAACGTGCTGGCGGACAAACCCATGGTGATCCGCCCCGAGGAGATGCCTGCCCTCGAGGCCGCCTTCGCCGCGGCGAAGCGCAAGGGCGTGCTGCTCTACGACATCATGACCGAGCGCTTCGAGATCACGACCCTCCTGCAGCGCGAATTGTCGAGGCACCAGGAATTGTTCGGCACCCTCGAAGCTGGCACGGCCGATGATCCGTCGGTGACCAAGATCAGCGTGCACAATTTCTCGAAGGTGGTGGCGGGCGCGCAGCTGCTGCGCCCGCAGTGGTTCTTCGATCCCGAGCAGCAGGGCGCGGGCATCGTCGACGTCACCACGCACCTGGTGGACCTCGTGCAGTGGGAGGCGTTTCCCGAAGTCGCGCTGCAGCGCTCCGACGTCACGGTGCTGTCGGCGCGCCGCTGGCCGACGAAACTGACGCTGGCGCAATTTTCGCGCCTGACGGGAGCCAAGGCCTTCCCGGACTTCCTGTCGCGCTACGTCGCCGACGGTGTGCTGCTGGCGCCGTCGAATGGCGAGTTCACGTACCGTCTCAAAGGCATTCACGCCAGGATCTCGGTCACCTGGGACTTCGAAGCGCCGCCTGGAGCGGGCGACACGCATTTTTCGGTCATGCGCGGCACGCGGGCGTCGCTGACCATCCGGCAGGGCGCCGACCAGGGATACAAGCCCGTGCTCTACGTCGAACGCCGGGCATCCGTCCCTGCGGCCGATCACGAGCAGGCGCTGCGCGCCGCCATTGCGCAGGTTGCGAAGCAGTACCCGGGCGTGGATGTGCGGCGCGAGGGTGCGCATTTCGTGGTGACGGTGCCCGAGAAGTACCACGTGGGCCACGAAGCGCACTTCACGCAGGTCACGGAGAATTTCCTGAAGTACCTGCGCGCCGGCGAGCTTCCGCAATGGGAAGTGCCGAACATGCTGACCAAGTACGCCACCATCATGCAGGCGTACGAAATGAGCCGCTGAGTCGCCGAGCGGAGGCTGCTGGCTGCCCTGTTTCGCACCGGAACGCAGGCCGCCCACCGCGATCTGCCTCCTCGTAGTGCAGTGGTCGCTTCAGGAATCGCCGTGGCGCGCAAAAATCACTCGCATTTCCTGCACGAAGTTTGCAGGCTTCGCGCATGAGCACCACCGTGACGAACCTGCCGGCAGCCGCCCCGGCCATGAGCACCCTGAACGAAAAAGGCGAGGAGCGCATTGCGCTGACCAAGGAAGCGCTCAAGCACGCCTTCCTCGATAATCTGTTCTACATCCAGGGCAAGTTCCCGGCGCTGGCCACCAAGACCGACTACTACATGGCGCTGGCCTACGCCGTGCGCGACCGCATGTTGCAGCGCTGGATCAGCACCGCGGCCACGTACACCCGCCGCGGCTCGCGCACGGTGTCGTACCTCTCGGCCGAATTCCTCATGGGCCCGCACCTCGGCAACAATCTCATCAATCTCGGGATCTACGAGACGGCGCGCACGGCGGTCGCCGAGCTCGGGCTCGATCTCGAGGAATTGCTGGCGCACGAGGACGAGCCGGGCCTCGGCAACGGCGGCCTCGGGCGGCTCGCCGCCTGCTTCATCGATTCGCTGGCCACGCTCGAAGTGCCCGCGCTCGGCTACGGCATCCGCTATGAATTCGGCATCTTCCAGCAGGACATCGTCGATGGCTGGCAGGTGGAGAAGACCGACAAATGGCTGCGCTATGGCAATCCCTGGGAGATCGCCCGGCCCGAGTGGTGCGTGGCGGTGAAATTCGGCGGCCACACCGAGGTGTGGTACGACGAATACCAGCGCAAGCGCACGCGCTGGGTGCCCGAGCGCATCGTCAATGGCATTCCCTACGACACGCCCATTCTCGGTTATCACGTGAACACCGCCAACACCCTGCGTCTGTGGAAGGCGGAAGCTCCGGAGTCCTTCGACTTCAGCACCTTCAATCGCGGCGACTACTACGGCGCTGTGAATCAGAAAGTCGCGAGCGAGAATCTCACCAAGGTGCTGTATCCCAACGACGAGCAGGCCAGGGGCAAGGAGCTGCGTCTCGAGCAGCAATATTTCTTCGTCAGCTGCTCGCTCCAGGACATGCTGCGCGTCTGCCGCGTGCAGAAGATCCCGCCGGAGCGTTTCCACGAGAAGTTCGCCATCCAGCTCAACGACACCCATCCTTCGATCGCGGTGGCCGAGCTCATGCGGTTGCTGGTCGACGAGCAGAACCTGGACTGGGAGCGCGCCTGGAGCATCACCCGGCGTACCTTCGCCTACACCAATCACACGCTGCTGCCCGAGGCGCTGGAGCGCTGGCCCCTGGGCATGTTCCAGCGCCTGCTGCCACGGCTGCTCGAGATCATCTACGAGATCAACGCGCGCTTCCTCGACGAGGTGCGCATGGCCTTCTTCGGCAGCGAGGAGCGGATCCGGCGGCTGTCGCTGATCGATGAATCCGGCGAGCGCTACATCCGCATGGCACATCTGGCCAGCGTCGGCAGCCACGCCATCAACGGCGTGGCCGCGCTGCACTCCGAACTGTTGAAGAGTGACGTGCTGCGCGACTTCGCGGAGCTCTGGCCGCAGAAGTTCTCCAACAAGACCAACGGCGTGACGCCGCGCCGCTGGCTGGTCCTGTCGAATCCGCGCCTCGCGCACTGCATCACGCAGCGCATCGGCGAGGAATGGATTCGCGACCTCGCGCAGCTGCGCAGGCTCGAACCGCTGGCGGACGACGCGGAGTTCCGAACCGAGTGGCGCCGCATCAAGCATGCCAACAAGGCGGCGCTGGCGACCCTGATCGAGGAGCGTACCGGGGTGGTGGTGAACCCTTCGGCCATTTTCGACGTTCAGGTCAAGCGCATCCACGAATACAAGCGCCAGCACCTGAACATCCTGCACGTCATCGGTCTCTATCATCGCCTCAAGACCGACCCGAAGTTCACGATGCAGCCGCGGGTCTTCATCTTCGGCGGCAAGGCCGCACCCGGCTACTACCTGGCCAAGCTCATCATCCGGCTGATCACCGCCGCCGCCGAAATCATCAACCGTGATCCGGGGGTGCGCGATCTCATCAAGGTCGTGTTCCTGCCGAATTTCAACGTGACCAACGGGCAGCGCATCTATCCGGCCGCCGATCTTTCGGAACAGATTTCCACCGCGGGCAAGGAGGCCTCGGGCACGGGCAACATGAAATTCCAGATGAACGGCGCGCTCACCATCGGTACGGTGGATGGCGCCAACATCGAGATCTGCGAGGAAGTGGGCGTCGAGAATTTCTTCCTGTTCGGGCTCGAGGCGCACGAGGTCGCGGCGCGCCGGGCGGCGGGCTACCGGCCGCTGGAATTCCTCGAACAGAACGAGGAGCTGCAGGCCGTGCTGCAGCTCATCCAGGAAGGCTTCTTCTCGCGCGGCAACAGCACGCAGTTCCAGCCGCTCATCGACAATCTCGTCTACCACGATCCGTACTTCGTGCTCGCGGACTACCAGTCGTATGCGGATTGCCAGTCGCTGGTCGACCAGACTTACGCCGACACCGAGGCGTGGTCGCGCATGTCCATTCTCAACGCGGCGCGGTCCGGGAAGTTCTCGTCGGATCGGACGATCCGCGAGTACTGCGACGAGATCTGGCATGCGCAGCCCGTGCACGTCGAGCTGATCTCGCAAGAAGAGGTGAAGGCCGGGCTGGTGCAGTGAGGCATCCGCTCCGATAGCGGACCTCGGGGTGAGCCGCGTCTCCAGAAATGGCACCATGGCCTCACTCTGAGCCGGGCGAGCACGGGAGATCACGCATGCGTCAGTTCTTTCTCAAACTATCGCTGGGCGCCGCGTCTGCCGCGATCGCCCTGTGGGGCAACGCCGCCGCGCTGCCCAAGACCGAGCTCACCACGGTGCCGCCCGATCCCAAGGCGGTGGCACTGATCCAGGAGCTGGCTTTTCCGGAGGCGCCCGTGGCCCTGCGCGATCAACCCGGCTGGCAGCGACCGAAGCGCATCGTGCTGTCGGCGGCCGGACCCTACAATCCCAACGATCCCAAGACGCTCGCGGCCTGGAAGGCCGTGTCGCCGGGCATCGAGCTGGTCGTGGTGCGGGGACTGGATGAAATGGTCGCCCAGGCCGCGACCGCCGACGCGCTGCTGGGGGTGGACAACCTGGTCTGTGACGAACGCGTGCTGGCGGTCGCGAAGCGCGTGCGCTGGATAGGCGTGTATTCAGCCGGCGTGGAATCCTGCCTCGGCAAGAGTGGGGTGGACCGCCCCGGCCTCAGTGTCACCAACATGCGGGCGGTGGCGGGGCCGGTGATGGCCGAGCATTGCCTCGCGCTCATGTTCGGGCTGTCGCGGTCGCTGCAGGTGTCCATCGGCCGCCAGGCCACGGGCGAAGGCTGGAGCAACAATTTCTCGGGTTCACGCCCGCAGGCGCTCTCGGGCAAGACGCTGCTGATTGCCGGACTCGGCGGCATCGGTCTGGAAGTGGCCAAGCGCGCCCATGCCCTGGGCATGACCGTGATCGCCACGCGCAACAGCTCACGCGAGGGGCCCGACTACGTGAGCTATGTGGGCCTGCCGGATGAACTGCCCACGCTCATCGCGAAAGCCGATGTCGTGGTGTCGGCGCTGCCCCTGGTGCCCGCGACCACGCACTTGTTCGACGCCCGGATGTTCGCGCGCATGAAGAGCAGCGCGTTCTTCATCAACGTCGGGCGGGGCGGCAGCGTGGTGACGAACGACCTGGTGGCGGCGCTCAATGCCGGCACCCTTGCCGGTGCGGGCCTGGACGTCACCGATCCCGAGCCGCTGCCGCGGGACCACCCGCTGTGGAAGGCCAAGAACATCATCATCACGCCGCACATGTCGGCGCAATCGGACCTCGGGCAGGTCGCGCGTGAACTGCTGTTGCGCGAACAGGTGCGCCGCTTTGCCTCCGGCGACAAACTTCTCGCCGTGGTCGATTTCAAGAAGGGCTATTGAGCGGCGCGACATCCATGCGCCGACGGCCGTTCACCGGCCGCCGGCGTATGTCCGGGCGAGGCGATAAAGGAACTCCCGCCCTTCGAGCAGCGACTGCACGCGGATGCGCTCATTGAGTCCGTGGGCATTGCTGGTGGCGCCGTCGCCGAACATGCCCGACACGCCGTAGCACGGAATACCCACCGGCGTGAGGAAGCGGCAGTCCGTGGCGCCGGAGCTCATGATGGGAATCACCGCGACGCCGGGAAACATGTCCTGGCTCAGCGCCTCGAGGGGACCCATCACCGTGCTCGACAGCGGCGGACCCGCACCGGCGGACTCCGGCTCAGACTGGAACTCGACCTTGACGCCCGGGTCGTCGATGACCCGGACGAGCGCATCGCGAATATCTTCCTGCCGGTGCCCGGGATAGATGCGGCAATTGACGTTGGCCGTGGCGCGCTGGGGCAGGGCATTGGGCGCATGTCCGCCGGAGATCTGCGTCGCGACGCAGTTGGTCTGCAGGATGGCGTTCAGTGACGGGTCCTTGCGCAGGCGTTCCGCGGCCGCGGCGTCGCCCTCGGCGGCCGCGACCATGTCCGCGCCCTTGCTACCGCCTTCCACCCTGCCGAACTTCTCGAAGTAGGCGCGCGCCGTGTCGTTGAACTCGATCGGAAACGCATGCGCTTCGATCTTCGCGAGCGCATGCGCCAGCCGATAGATGGCGTTGTCGGGCATGGGGCGGGAGGAATGGCCGCCGGGGTTGGTCGTGGTCAGCGTGAAGTCCTGGTAGATCTTCTCGGCCGCGAGCACGCCGTGATACCGATACACGCCGGTGTGCTGATCGTAGCGGCCGCCGCCGCCCTCGTTGAGCGCGAACTGCGCGTCGATGAGATCGCGATGCCGCGCCACCAGATATTTCACGCCATTGAAGACGTTCGGCGTCTCTTCGCCGCAGGTGAGCGCCAGCGTGATGCCGCGCGAAGGCCGGTAACCTTCGCGCTTGAAGCGGACCATCATGTCGGCGAACACGGCGGCCATGGCCTTGTCGTCGGCGGACCCGCGGCCGTAGAAAAAGCCGTCTTCCTCCACGAGCGTGAACGGATCGCGCTGCCAGTCGGCGCGGTCGGCTTCGACGACGTCGATGTGCGCCAGGAGCAGGAGTGGCTTGCGTTGGCGATCCCTGCCGGCGAGGTGCGCGACCAGGTTACCCTGCCGGGGCCACCCGTCCGCCACGATGACCTGCGCGTCTGCTTCGGCATAGCCCGCCTTCAGCAGGCGCGCTCTCATCGCGTTTGCCGCATCGGTGCACGAGCCCGCCGAGAGCGTGGTGTTGATCTCGACCAGTTCCTCGTACAACTGGCGAAACTCCGTCTCGCCCGCGCGCGCCTGCTTCGAGGCGGTGGTCTGGCGGCTGGCCGTGATGTCGCTCGCGGCGGCGGGCAGAGCGGCGGCGAGCCCCGCGGCGAGGGCGAGATGCTTCAGTCGCATGAGGACTCCTTCGGGTTCAGGGCGAAGTCAGGACTTCCTGCCTGTCGATTTTGGCACTGTCGAACTCGAGACCGAATCCCGGTGTCTCGTGCAGGGTCACGAGACCGTTCACCGGCACCAGCGGATCCTTTAGGAACCACTGCTTCTCGGGCACGTGATTGAGCAGGTATTCGCCCACCGGGCAGACGGCGGGCGACTGGCTCGCGACGATGGCGAGCGCCGCATGCACGTTGTGGCAGTGGGGCATGACTCGCACGCCGTGCACCGAGGCGAGCTGGCAGATCTTCGCCACCTCGCTCACGCCGCCGCACCACTCGGGATCGGCCTGCACATAGTGCAACGCGTCGGCTTCCAGGAACTGTTCCACTTCCCAACGATTGTAGAAGTGCTCTCCCGTGGCCACGGGTACTGCGGTGGAGGCGCGCAGCCGGGCGAAGCTTTCGAGATCCGCGACGGGAAAAGCCTCTTCGATGAACCAGGGACGGTGCTGCTCCACCTTGCGGCACCACTGCAAGGCGTATTGCAGGTCCCAACCCTGGTAGGCGTCGAAGCCGAGCTCGACATCGTCGCCGACGGCCGCACGCAGCTCGCGCACCAGCGCGACGTTCAGATCCATGCCGCGCTGGCCATCGCCCGGGCCGTAGCCGAGAAACCATTTCTGGTGGATGAAGCCGTCCTTTTTCAACTGCGCGGCGCGCCGCGCGGCGGCGGCCGGTTCGATGGAGAAACCCAGGCAGCTGCCGTACACGCGCACGGGCTGCTGCGTCGGGCCACCTAACAATCTGAATACCGGAACCCCGAGAAAACGTGCGCGCAGATCCCACAGCGCGTTGTCGCAATAACTGATGCCCATCATGTAATGGCCGGTGCGTGCGTGCCGGTTGGAGCGGTACATCTGGTCCCAGAGTTTCTCCACGGCCATGGCATCCTGGCCGACCAGCAGACGCCGCAGCGGCCCCAGGATGCTGGGTATCGCCTCGGCATCGACATAGCCATACAGGCCGTCGTGACCGCCGCGCGTGCGGATGCGCACGTAATGATGCCGCGCCGTGATGGCTTCCTTCCTGGGCGTGGCGGAATCGCGATAGGGCGGGGGACGACGATCCGGATACAGGTGCAGCGGATTCACCTGGTACTGGCCATTGATGCCGCGGGTGACTTCGCGCGGCCCGGTGAGACGCACGATCTCCACGTCCTTGATGACCAGGTCCGCGAGATTCAGCGAGGCGGCGAGCGTCTCGCGCAGGGACAGCGAGGCCAGTGCCGATGCGGCGCCCAGCTGCTGGAGGAACTCTCTACGTTTCACTGGCGAGACTCCGTCGCGAGCTTGTTGCAGGCAGGGCCTCAGCGCAGCCCGAGGTCCTTGTAATACACCACCGTGTCGCAGGGCTTGCCGTCCGGCAGCAGCGCGTAGCGGGGAATGGAGCCCACGCGTTGCCAGCCCCCGCGCTCATATAGACGCTCCGCCTCGGCGCTTGCCGTGTCCAGTACCAGCAAGGTGCGGCCGGCGGCGAGCGCCGCGCGTTCGGCGGCCGCGAGCAGCGCAGCGCCCAGACCCGCGCGGCGGGCACGGCGATGCACCAGCATCTTGGCCACGTCGGCACGGTGCGGTTGATTTTCCTGCGGCGCCCAGATGGCCTGCGCCGTGCCGACGATGCGGCCGTCGCCATCCGCGGCGACGATTACCGCGCGGTCGGCGCGCGCCAGGCCGTCGGCCACGCTGCGCCAGAATCGCTCGGCATTGGCGCGGGTCAACGGCCACATGAAATTCACCGACGCCCCGCCCGCAACGCAATCCAGGAGCACGTCGCACAGCCCGTCGAGCTCGCGCTCGCCGATGCGCTCGAGTTCGCGAACTCGATAGCCGCTCGCGGCCGCGGGGTCAGGGGCTGCCACGTTCTTCGGCGATGCGCACGCGCAGGCGCTGGCGGGCGCCCGCGGCGTAGTCGCGGCAGGCGTTCGCGTCCAGGAACGGATTGGTCTTGGGCTTGGCCTGCAGCGCCGCGAGCTTGGCATCCATTCCGATCAACACCGGATGCGGCGCGAGCAGCAGGTCGCAGGGCAGTTTCTCCACCACGCCGATCGAGTTTTCGAACTGCGCCTCGCGCGAACCCTCGGAGAAGCGGAACCCCGGCGCCGACACCGAATTCAGGCTGTCCGCGTACACGATGTCGATGCAATGCCCGCCTTCGCAGGAACGCCAGGTCCAAGTGGTGCCCCCGGGGGTGTGGCCCGGCGTGAAGTGCGCGGTGATTGCCAATGCGCCCACGCGTAGCGTCTCGCCATCGGCGACCGCGCGCACCTTCGGCACCGGGCCATAGTCGTTCTGGTCAGGGCCGAAGGCGAATTGCGGATCGTCGGGCATGGGACCGCCGTGTTCCAGCGCAAGCTTGCTCGCTGGGCTCGCCGCCACGGCGGCGCCGCTGACGCGCTGCAGGGCGGCAATGCCGCCCGCGTGGTCGTAATGCGTGTGGGAATTCAGGATGAGTTTGACGTCTTCCAGGCGAAACCCCAGCTGCGTGATGTTCGCCGCGATCAATGGAGCGGATTGCGGCAGCCCGCCGTCGACGAGGATGTGGCCTTCCTTCGACGTGATGAGGATCGCGCCGAGTCCGGCGGTACCCACGTACCAGGTGTCACCGTGCACGTGAAAGGGCGCGAGTGGCTGATTCCACTCGGTACAGGCGTCGCAGACATGCGGTGGGTCGGCCACCAGTTGCGCCAGCGCGAAGATCAAGGTGGAAAACATCAGGTTGTCCCTCTGCAGTTGTGGTGCAAATGCGATTCGTCGGCGTGCAGCAACGCCTGCGCGGCGCGTGTAAGACCTTCCCCTATCCTATGCCGGTCCCGGGATCGCGCGCGAGAGTGATGCAGGTCGAAAAAAGTCTTTGCCAACATTGGTCAAAGCGATTGAATCGTATAGGCTTACGCGCCTATGCCGACCACCCAGACCCCGACCGAGATCGTCGCTCCCTCCGTCCCCACCGACTCCCGGCGCGTGGACGCGCGCAAGACCGTGCGCGTCGCGATGCAAGAATATCTGCGCCGCGATTCCGTCCTGCCGTTGCTGCGGCTGGTGCTCGACCTGGCATTCCTGCTCGCGGCCATCATCGGTGCCTGCGCCTTCGAAGCCTGGTGGGCCAAGGCGCTCATGGTCATCCCGGGTTCGATCGCGATTGCACGCCTGTTCGTCATCGGCCACGACGCCTGTCATGGCAGCTACACGAAGTACAACTGGCTGAACAAGATCATCGGGCGCATCGCCTTCCTGCCGTCGCTCACGCCGTTCTCGCTCTGGGACGTCGGCCACAACGTCGCTCATCACGGCTTCACGAACCTCAAGGGACGCGACCAGGTCTGGGTGCCGCTGTCGGCCGAGGAATATGCCGCGGCCTCGAAGACCCGCCGCGCGCTCGAGCGCATCTATCGCTCGGGGTTCGGCCAGGGTCTCTACTACCTCATCGAGATGTGGTGGAAGAAACTCATCCTGCCCACCCGCAAACACGTGGGCGTGCGCCGCGCCATCTTCATCTGGGACAACATCCTGGTGCTCGGCGTCGGCGCCGCGTGGATCGCGGCGCTGGTGCTCTGGGCCGTCTACGACAACCACTCGATCACCTGGACCCTGCTGGGCGGCTTCGTCCTGCCGTTCCTGGCGTTCAACTGCATCATGGGTTTCGTCATCTATGTGCAGCACACGCACCCGGACGTGGCCTGGTTCGACAAGCGCGACGAATGGCAGAAGCGCCTGGGCTTCATCACCACGACGATCAACGTCGTCGTTCCCAAGAGCATGGGCCGCATCCTGCACGACATCCTCGAGCATGGCGCGCACCACGTGAACACCGGCGTGCCCCTCTACCGGTTGCGCGCCGCGCAGGCCGCGCTCAAGAACGCCGTCCCGCAGCTGGCTCGCGTGTACGTGCTCAGCTGGAAGCGCTATTGGGCGACGGTGCGCACCTGCAAGCTGTACGACTACGCCAATCACCGCTGGATGGACTTCAAGGGCCGGGTCACCGCGGCACCGGTATTTCCCGACGCGATGACGGCTGGCTGAGCGCCGGCCGGTGGTTTGATCGAGCCGGGAGCTTCGTGCTCAACTCGCGCGATGCGAGCGTTCACGCACCTGGTGATCGTCCCGGTTCTCGCCGGCATCCTGTCCGCCGCGGCGCCGGCGGCTGACAAACCCACCGGTCCCGACGAGGCCGACCCGCGCAACTGGCCTGCGTACGGTCGCGTGGCCACCGAGAGCCACTTCAGCCCGCTGGCCGGAATCAATCGCACCACGGTGTCCCGCCTCAGGCTGGCCTGGACGCGGGACCTGGATGTCACCGCCGCGAACTCCACCCCGCTGGCAGTCGACGGCGTGCTGTACGTGGCGGCCGGCTACAGCATCGTGCAAGCCGTCGATGGCAGGTCCGGCAAACTACTCTGGCGGTACGACCCCGGCGTCACGGCCATCGCCGGTCGCAAGCTGCGCAGCGGCGCGGGCGTACGCGGGCTGGCCTACGCGCAGGGACGACTGTTCGTCGGCACCCACGATGGGCGCCTGATCGCCATCGATGCCAGGAAGGGCACAGTGGTATGGGGCACGCAGGTGCTGGACAAGGACGACTTCACCTTCATCTCCGGTGCACCGCGGGTGTTGAACGACCGGGTGGTGATCGGCTTCGGTGACTCGCATGCCGGCTTCGGCGCGGTCGCGGCATATTCCGCGCTCGATGGCACATTCCTCTGGCGCTGGCAGACCGAGGGTGGTGGCGGCGCCATCTGGAACGCCATCACCGCCGACGAGGTGAACAACCGCTTCTATGTCGGAACCGGCAATGCGCGCGGCGACGTCGCCAATCCCCAGGCGTGCTCGGTGGTGGCGCTCATGGGCCCCAGCGGCAAACAACTCTGGCGATACGATGAGGCCCCCGAGGATGGCGCCGACGCGCGCAGGAGCTGCGACAGCTCCCTGGATCTCACGCTGGCCACGGTCGCGGTGAACGGCGCACCGAGACCTGTGCTGCTGCATGCGCCGCGCGACGGCAGACTGCACGTCATCGACGCGGATTCGGGTACGCCGATCTCGGTGCGCAACCTCGGTGAGGGCACGCACAATCACTTCGCGCAGGCATTCAGCCCGAGGACCGGCTGGTTGTATCTGCCCCTCACGCACCTTCCCGGCACGCTTGCGGCCGATACTCCCGCCGATGCCGGCAGGAGCTATCTACTCGCCTGGGATCCGGCGCAACAGCGTGCGCAATGGGCCATACCCACGCCCGGCGCCTACAGCGGCGGCGTGCTGGCGACCGCCGGCGACCTCGTGTTCCAGGGCCAGGCCGACGGCTATCTGGTTGCGTACGGCGCGAGCGACGGCCGCAAGGCGTGGGCGTATTTCGCGGCGGTTCCGCCGCTCGCCGCGGCCATCAGCTATGGCATCGGCAAGGAACAATACATCGCGGTGCTTGCCGGTCCGCCGAGCGGACAGGCTGCCAGCCTCGGCGCCATCTCGGCTCAGTTCGGTTGGGATTTCCGCCAGCACCCGCGGCGGCTCATGGCATTTGCGCTCGACGGTGCGGCCGAATTGCCGCCAACGCCTGGGCCGAGCGTGGCCCAGCCGGTCGACGTGCCCGAGTTCGCTCTGGACGCCGCGCTGGTCGCGGACGGCGAGCGGCTGTATGCGCAATGCCAGTGGTGCCATGGCAGGGGGGCGATCGCCGGCGGTGGAGCTCCGGACCTGCGCGCCTCGGCCGTGCCCTTGAATCCAGCGGCCTTTGCAGCCGCGGTGCGCGGCGGCAATGAAGGTCGGGGCATGCCGAAGTTCGCCGAGCTGTCCGACCGTGATCTCACGGCGCTGCGGCATTACTTCCGGGCGCGGGCGCATGCGGCCGCTGCCAGGCGACCGTAAATTCAATGAGATCAATAATGTGCGCTGAGAATATGAATGAGAACCTGAAGCACATCGTAGGGGAATGCGCTGACAAGCAAGCAGGCCCTGATTCGCGTATCTTTGCGCCCCCGATCAAGGGGTTGTCATCGAAAGGTTTCACCGGGGCATGCCGGGAAAAAAGAGCGCTCTCATCTGTGGATCCGTCGCGTACGACACCATCATGGTGTTCCCGGACCGATTCAAGGCCCACATCCTTCCCGATAAGCTGCATATGTTGAATGTGGCGTTCCTGGTGCCGCAGATGCGCCGCGAGTTCGGCGGCTGCGCGGGGAACATTGCCTACAACCTCAAGCTGTTGGGCGAGACCGGTTATCCCATGGGCGGCATCGGCTCGGACTTCGGTCCGTATTCGCAGTGGATGCAGAAGCTCGGCCTGTCCGAGAAATATCTCATCAGGATTCCCGATGAGCATTGCGCCCAGGCCTTCATCACCACGGATCTCGACGACAACCAGATCACCGCGTTTCATCCCGGCGCGATGAACCACTCCTGGAAGATCGAGGTGCCGGCGAACGATGGCATCGCCCTCGGCGTGATCGCGCCGGACAGCCGCGAAGGCATGCTGCAGCACGCCGAGCAGTTCAAGGCGGCGGGCATTCCATTCATCTTCGATCCCGGCCAGGCGATGCCGCTGTTCTCGGGCGAGGACTTCAAGCGGTTCATCGCCATGGCCGATTGGGTGGCGGTCAACGACTATGAGTGGGCCCTGTTGCAGGAGCGCACCGGCTGGAACGTTGCCGACGTGGCCCGACAGGTCAAGGCCCTGATCATCACGCGCGGCGCCGAGGGCTCCGTCATCCACGCCGACGGCGAGGAGTACCGGGTTCCCTGCGCCCGGGCGACGTCGGTGCTCGACCCCACGGGTTGCGGCGACGCCTACCGCGCCGGCCTGATTCACGGCATCCTCAACGGCCTGGATTGGCAGACCACGGGGCAGATCGCATCACTCATGGGCGCCATCAAGATCGCGGTGCGCGGCACGCAGAATCACAGTTTCACGTTCCAGGAGTTCGCCGATCAGTATGCCGCCGCCTTCGGTGAGCGCCTGAAGGCGGCGAGCTGATCCCAGTTTCGTCAGGTACGAGGTAACGATGAGCAGCTTCCTTTTCACGTCCGAGTCGGTCTCCGAGGGCCATCCGGACAAGGTTTCCGATCAGATCTCCGATGCGGTGCTCGATGCCATCCTCGCGCAGGACAAGTACTCGCGCGTCGCTGCCGAGACGCTGTGCAACACCGGCCTGGTCGTGATGGCCGGCGAAATCACCACCAACGCGGTGGTGGACTTCCAGCAGGTGGCGCGCGACACGATCAAGAAGATCGGTTACGACAACACCGACTACGGCATCGACTACAAGGGTTGCGCCGTGCTGGTCGCGTACGACAAGCAGTCGCCGGACATCGCCCAGGGCGTGGACGAAGGCCGTGGCCTGAACCTGGAGCAGGGCGCCGGCGACCAGGGACTGATGTTCGGCTACGCCTGCACCGAGACCGAATGCCTCATGCCGCTGCCCATCCACCTGTCGCACCGCTTGGTGGAACGCCAGGCCCAGCTGCGCAAGAGCGGCAAGCTCAAGTGGCTGCGCCCCGATGCGAAGAGCCAGGTGACCGTCAAGTACGTGGACGGCAAGCCCGCCGAGATCGATACCGTGGTGCTGTCCACGCAGCATCACCCGGATGTCGAACACCAGCAGCTCACCGAGGCGGTGATCGAGGAGATCATCAAGCCGGTGCTCGCCGGCCAGACTATGTCGAAGAACGTGAAGTACCTGGTGAATCCGACCGGCCGCTTCGTGGTCGGCGGTCCGCAGGGTGACTGCGGGCTCACCGGCCGCAAGATCATCGTGGACACCTATGGGGGTGCCGCCCCGCACGGCGGTGGCGCGTTCTCGGGCAAGGATCCCTCGAAGGTCGATCGTTCGGCCGCTTACGCCGCGCGCTACGTGGCCAAGAACATCGTCGCCTCGGGTCTGGCGAACAAGTGCCAGGTGCAGATCTCGTACGCCATCGGCGTCGCGCAGCCGACCTCGGTGATGGTCACCACCTTCGGCACGGGCAAGGTGTCGGACGAGCATCTCGAGGCGCTGGTGCGCCAGCACTTCGACCTGCGCCCCAAGGGCATCGTGCAGATGCTCGACCTGCTGCGCCCCATCTACCTGAAGACCGCCGCCTACGGCCACTTCGGCCGCAATGAGCCGGAATTCACCTGGGAGAAGACCGACAGGGCCGCCGCGCTTGCCGCGGATGCGGGGGTTCGCAAGACCGCGTAACCGCACGGGAACGGCCCCGTTTCCAAAGCCGGTTGTTCGAGGAGCGCTGCAGCGGATTGAGACCGCGAGGCTCGAACCACCGGCGATCGATTCCAACGGCGCTCTCTAACTGGAACTCACTAGAGAGGTTCATATGAATGCTGTTGTGAAGCCCGAATCGGGCAAGGACCACGTCATCGCCGACATCTCGCTCGCCGATTGGGGCCGCAAGGAACTCAACATAGCCGAGACCGAGATGCCGGGGCTCATGGCCATCCGCGAGGAATACGCGAAGAGTCAGCCCCTGAAGGGCGCGCGCATCGCGGGCTCGCTGCACATGACCATCCAGACAGCGATGCTCATCGAGACGCTGCAGGCGCTCGGCGCCCAGGTGCGCTGGGCGTCGTGCAACATCTACTCGACGCAGGACCACGCGGCCGCGGCCATCGCCGTCAAGGGCACGCCGGTGTTCGCCAAGAAGGGCGAGACGCTCAAGGAATATTGGGAGTACACCCACAAGATCTTCGAGTGGCCCAACGATCAGCATGCCAACATGATCCTGGACGATGGCGGCGACGCCACGCTGCTGCTGCATCTGGGCACCAAGGCCGAGAAGGACCAGTCGGTGGTCGCCAACCCGACCAGCGAGGAAGAGGTCGAGCTGTTCAATTCCATCAAGGCCACGCTCAAGCGCGACTCGAAGTGGTATTCCACGCGCCTCAAGCAGATCAAGGGCGTGACCGAAGAGACCACCACGGGCGTGCATCGCCTGTACGACATGCACAAACGCGGCGAACTCGCCTTCCCGGCCATCAACGTCAACGACTCGGTGACCAAGAGCAAGTTCGACAACCTGTATGGCTGCCGCGAGTCGCTGGTGGACGCCATCAAGCGCGCCACCGACGTGATGGTCGCCGGCAAGATCGCCGTGGTCGCCGGTTACGGCGACGTGGGCAAGGGCTCGGCCCAGGCGCTGCGCGCGCTGTCCGCGCAGGTGTGGGTGACCGAGATCGACCCCATCAACGCGCTGCAGGCCGCGATGGAAGGCTTCCGCGTGGTGACCATGGAGTACGCCGCCGACAAGGCCGACATCTTCGTGACCGCCACGGGCAACTTCCACGTCATCACGCATGACCACATGAAGGCGATGAAGCACAACGCCATCGTGTGCAACATCGGCCACTTCGACAACGAGATCGACGTCGCGTCGCTGTCGAAGTACTCGTGGGAGGAGATCAAGCCGCAGGTGGACCATGTCATCTTCCCCGACGGAAAGCGGATCATCATGCTGGCCAAGGGGCGCCTGGTGAACCTGGGCTGCGGTACCGGACACCCGAGCTACGTGATGAGCTCGAGCTTCGCGAACCAGACCATCGCGCAGATCGAGCTCTACACGCAGACCGACAGGTACCCGCTGGGCGTGTACGTGCTGCCCAAGCATCTCGACGAGAAAGTGGCCCGCCTGCAGCTGAAGACTCTGAATGCGCAGCTCACCACGCTCACCGACCAGCAGGCGAAGTACATCGGCGTGAGCAAGGACGGCCCGTACAAGACGGACCACTACCGCTACTGATCGATTCGCCGAGCAGAAATAGGGCCCCGCCAGGCGCGAACTGCGTGGCGGGGCCTTTGCTTTTTCGCAATAATCCGCGCCCCCATACGCCCGGCCTGGAGTTTCACGCACCGTGACAGCCAACATTCTCGACGGCAAGGCCGTCGCGGCGAAGCAGCGACAGAGATCGGCCCTTCGCGCCGCCGAATTCAAGGCGCGGGTCGGCCGGCCGCCTGGCCTCGCGGTCATCAAGGTGGGTGACGATCCCGCTTCGGCGGTGTACGTGCGCAACAAGCGCAAGGCCTGCGAGGAGTGCGGCATCGCCTCCTTCGCGCACGATCTGCCTGCCACCACGTCGCGCGAACACTTGCTGGCGCTGGTCGAGCGGCTGAACCGTGACGAGGCGGTCGACGGCATCCTGCTGCAGTTGCCGCTGCCCAAAGGCCTGGACAGCACCGAGATCATGGACACCATCGACCCCGCCAAGGATGTCGACGGGTTTCATCCGACCAATACGGGACTGCTGGCGCAGAAGCGGCCGGGTCTGCGGCCCTGCACGCCATGGGGCGTCATCAAGCTGGCAGAGGAATACGGGCTGGCGCTCACGGGACTGCGTGCCTGCGTCGTGGGTGCGTCCAACATCGTGGGGCGTCCCATGGCGCTCGAGCTGTTGCTGGCCCGTGCCACCGTGACCATCTGCCACACGGGTACGCGCGATCTGCGCGCCGAGGTGGAGCGCGCCGAATTCCTGGTCACGGCCGTGGGCAAGGCGGGCTTCGTGCCGGGAGACTGGGTGCGCGAAGGCGCCATCGTCATGGACGTGGGCATGAACCGCGGCGCCGACGGCAAGCTGTGCGGTGACGTGGATTTTGCCGCGGCGGCACAACGCGCCGCCTGGATCACGCCCGTGCCCGGTGGCGTGGGGCCCATGACGATCGCGATGCTGCTGTCGAACACCGTGGATGCGGCGTTGGCGCGCAGCGGCGGCGCGCGCGTGAGGGCAAGCGGCGGCTGATCGGCGATCCGGCGTCGCGCGCGCCGTCCCGGCAATCCTGCCCGCTCATCGCCGGGTGTAGACTCGGGCGCATGAAAGGCCCGGCCACCCCTTCCAGCCCGGCTCACCGCCGCGTCGAGATTGATGCCTTGCGCGATGCGGGCCATGTGCATCGTGGCGATGCGGTGGCGGTGGAGGAACCGCTCGAGATCCGCCTGTCACGCGCGGGCTCGGCGGCTCACGGCGACGCCGGTCACTGCGTATCCATCACCATGCGCACGCCCGGCAATGATGCCGAGCTCGCGCTCGGCTTCCTGTACGGGGAGGGCATCCTGCGCGAACCGCGCGACGTCGTCGATGCGCGCGCCTGTGGGCCGACCGGCAACGTGCTGCGGGTGACGGTTCGGGCGGACCTGCCGCTCGACGTGAAGCGTCTGGAGCGTAACTTCTATACCACCTCGAGTTGCGGCATCTGCGGCAAGGCGTCCATCGATGCGGTCACCGCTTCGTTGGGCATGCGCACAGTGAATGGCAATCTGCGCGTGCACGCGTCGGTGCTGCGTACCCTGCCGGACACGCTGCGCCAGTCGCAATCGGGATTCGCGCAGACCGGCGGCATGCATGCCGTCGGGCTCTTCGACCCGGAAGGCGAGCTGCTGGCGAGTTACGAAGACGTGGGCCGCCACAACGCGATGGACAAACTGGTCGGTGCCGCATTGCTGAGCGGCTCGCTGCCGTGGAGCGAGCGCATCGTCCTGCTCTCCGGCCGCGCCAGCTTCGAACTGATCCAGAAGGCGATGATGGCCGGCGCGCCGATGGTCGCCGCCATCGGCGCGCCTTCGACCCTGGCGCTGGAGCTGGCGCATTCCGCCGGCATCACGCTCATCGCCTTCCTGCGCGACCAGGGTTTCAATGTGTACTGCCATCCCGAGAGAGTCCAGCCCAGCGAGTCCCGCCGTGAACAGTGAGGCGCGACGCAGCGTCGAGCGCGCGTTGCGCGAGCGGGGCTCGGAGCCGGGCCCGCTACTGGAAATCCTGCACGCCGTCCAGAATGAGCTGGGCCACGTGCCACCGGAATCGGTGCCATTGATTGCCGCCGGCCTGAACCTTTCACAGGCCGAAGTGCACGGCGTGATCTCCTTCTATCATCACTTCCGCGCCACACCCGCGGGACGCTGCGTGGTGCAGGTCTGCCGTGCCGAGGCCTGCCAGGCCATGAATGGTGAGGCACTGGCCGACGCGGCACGCCGCCGGTTGGGCATCGATTTCGGCGAGTCGCGCGCCGACGGCAGCGCCAGCCTCGAGGAAGTCTATTGCCTCGGCAATTGCGCCTGCGCTCCTTCGGTGGTCGTGAACGGGCGGCTGCAGGGCCGCTGCGTGCCGCGCGAGCTCACACGTCTCATCGATGCGGCCATGGGAACATGAGCATCGCACCAATCACTGTCTACGTGCCGGGCGACTCCGGCGCCGTGTCGGTGGGCGCGGATCAGGTCGCGGCGACGCTCGCGGAGGAATGTCGGCGTCGCGGCATCGCGGTGCGCATCCGCCGCAACGGTTCGCGCGGCATGTATTGGCTGGAGCCGCTGGTCGAAGTGGTCACCGATGCCGGGCGGGTCGGCTATGGTCCGGTCGGCGTCGCCGACATCCCGCGTCTGCTCGATGCGCGCATGCTCGAGGGCGCCGTGGATGGTTTGCGGCTCGGCGATCCCGACAAACATCCGTGGATGCGCAGCCAGCAGCGACTGACGGCGGCGCGCCTCGGCGTCGTCGATCCCGCCGACCTCGACGACTATCTCACCCACGGCGGATACGCGGGTCTGGATGCGGCGCTCGGCCTGTCGCCGCAGGCCATCGTGCAGCAGGTCATCGACTCGGGACTTCGCGGCCGCGGCGGCGCGGCCTTTCCCACCGGCATCAAATGGCGGACGGTACTCGAACAGCAGGCGGCGCAGAAGTACGTCGCCTGCAATGCCGACGAGGGCGATTCGGGCACGTTCGCGGATCGCATGCTCATGGAAGGCGATCCGTTCTCACTGATCGAAGGCATGACCATCGCGGGCCTGGCCGTGGGCGCCACCCAGGGTTACATCTACCTGCGTATCGAATATCCGCACGCGGCGCGCGTACTCGGGCATGCGTTGCGGCTCGCCCGCGAGCGCGGCTATCTCGGCGAAAATCTCCTCGGCAGCGGCAAAAGCTTCGACATCGCGCTGCGCCTGGGGGCCGGCGCCTACATCTGCGGTGAAGAGACCTCGATGCTCGAGAGTCTGCAGGGGCGACGCGGCGAAGTGCGCGTGCGGCCGCCGCTGCCGGCCATCAAAGGGTTGTTTGGGCAGCCGACGGTGGTCAACAACGTGGTGACCCTGGCCACGGTGCCGGTGATCCTGGCGCGCGGCGCCGCGTTTCATCGCGACTTCGGCATGGGCAGGTCGCGCGGCACCGTGCTCCTGCAGCTCGGCGGCAATGTGAAGAACGGCGGGCTCGTGGAGCGCGCCTTCGGCCTCACCGTGCGTGAGCTGGTATTCCGCCATGGCGGCGGGACGGCGACCGGCAAGGCGGTGCGCGCCGTGCAGATCGGCGGGCCGCTCGGTGCCTATCTACCGACGGTGGAATTCGACACGCCGCTCGAATACGAGGCGCTGGCGGCGCGCGACGCGCTGCTCGGGCACGGCGGCGTGGTGGTGTTCGACGAAGATGTGGACATGGCGCGCATGGCACGGCACGCCTTCGCGTTCTGTGCGCTCGAGTCCTGCGGCAAGTGCGCGCCGTGCCGCCTCGGGTCCGCGCGCGGCGTCGAGCTGCTGGACCGGTTGCAGGCACGCGGCAACGGGGCGGTGGAGGCGGATCTGGCGCTGGTGGAAGAACTCTGCGACACGATGGCCGAGACTTCCCTGTGCGGGCTCGGCGGCATGACGCCATTCCCGGTGCGCAGTGCGCTCAGACATTTTCGCCAGGACTTCTCCCGGGCTCGCGCCGAGAGCGAGCGGAGTCGCCCATGAAGGCGCTGGATCATCACGACCTCGGTACGCCGGCAGCCGCCGGCGAGCCCGTCATGCTCGAGATCGATGGCGTCAGTATCACCGTGCCCGCGGGTACCTCGGTGATGCGCGCCGCGGCGCTGGCGGCGCGCGATGTCCCCAGGCTTTGCGCCACCGACACGCTGCAGGCCTTCGGCTCCTGCCGCCTGTGCCTGGTGCACATCGAGGGTCGCAAGGGATCGCCGGCCTCGTGCACCACCGAAGTGGCGCCGGGGATGAAGGTGCACACGCGCGGCGCCGAGCTGGAGCGGTTGCGCCGCGGTGTGCTCGAGTTGTATCTGTCCGAGCATCCCCTGGGCACCTGCCCGCCAGCGGCGCGCTGCGAACTCGAGGCCGTGGCGGTCGCGCACGGCATCGAGGGCTCGCGCTTCGCGACCGGGCAATCGTCACGCGCGCGCGGCGCACTCGCGTTCGACGCGAGCAATCCCTATTTCCGCTTCGCGGACGAATCCTGCATCGTGTGCTCGCGCTGCGTGCGCGCCTGCGAGGACCAGCAGGGCACATTCGCGCTCACCATCGCCGGCCGTGGACTCCAGTCGCGCGTGTCGGCCTCGCAGGGGCAGCCCTTCTTCGAATCGGAGTGCGTTTCCTGCGGCGCCTGTGTCGAGGCCTGCCCCACGGGTGCGCTGCTCGAGAAGCCGCTGATCGACGCCGCGCGGCTGCCGCAGCGTTCCGTCAGGACCACCTGCGCCTATTGCGGCGTCGGCTGCTCGCTGATCGCCGAGGTACGCGAGGGCGCGGTGTCGCGCATGGTGCCGGACCGTGACGGTCGCGCCAATCAGGGGCACGCGTGCGTGAAAGGGCGCTTCGCGTACGGCTATGCCACGCACGCCGATCGTGTCACGCGGCCCCTGATCCGCGAGCGCATCACCGATGACTGGCGCGAGGTCAGCTGGGACGAGGCCATTTCCCACGCCGCCGCACAGTTCCGGCGCATTCAGGCCGTTCATGGGCGCGATGCGGTCGGCGGCATCACCTCTTCACGGTGCACCAACGAGGAGACCTTCCTGGTGCAGAAACTGGTGCGCGCCGCGTTCGGCACCAACAACGTCGACACCTGCGCGCGGGTGTGTCACTCGCCCACCGGCTACGGGCTCAAGCACACCCTGGGCGAATCGGCCGGCACGCAGGAATTCGTATCCGTGCAGAAGGCCGACGTGATCATGGTGATCGGCGCCAGTCCCACCGAAGCTCATCCGGTGTTCGCATCGCAGATGAAGCGGCGGCTGCGCGAGGGCGCCCGGCTCATCGTCGTGGACCCGCGCGTGATCGGGCTGGTGAAATCACCGCACGTGCGCGCGGACTTCCACCTGCGGCTGCTGCCAGGCACCAACGTGGCGGTCATCAACGCGCTCGCGCACGTCGTGGTCACCGAAGGGCTGACCCGGGACGACTACATCGCCGCGCGCTGCGAACGAGAGTCGTACGAGAAGTGGCGTGCGTTCGTCGCCGACCCGGCAAATTCACCCGAGGCCCTCGAGCCGATCACGGGCGTGCCCGCGGCGCAGCTGCGCGGCGCGGCGCGCCTGTATGCGCGCGGGCCCAACAGCGCCATCTACTATGGGCTGGGCGTGACCGAACACAGCCAGGGCACCACCATGGTGATGGGCATCGCCAACCTGGCCATGGCCACGGGCAACCTCGGCCGCGAAGGCGTGGGCGTGAACCCGCTGCGCGGCCAGAACAACGTGCAGGGCAGCTGCGACATGGGTTCGTTTCCGCACGAGTTCAGCGGCTATCGTCATGTCTCCGACGACGCCACGCGCGCGCAGTTCGAAGCGATGTGGAAGGTGCAGCTCGGCTCTGAGCCGGGGCTGCGCATTCCCAACATGTTCGAGGCGGCGCTCGACGGTTCGTTCAAGGGGTTGTACATCCAGGGCGAGGACTTCGCGCAGTCGGATCCGAATACCGCGCACGTCACCGCGGCCCTGTCGGCCATGGAATGCATAGTCATCCAGGACATCTTCCACAACGAGACGGCGAAATTCGCGCACGTATTCCTGCCGGGTTCGTCCTTCCTGGAGAAGGACGGCACCTTCACCAATGCCGAGCGCCGCATTTCGCGCGTTCGCAAGGTCATGGAACCGCTGGCGGGCCTGGCGGACTGGCAAGTCACGCAGCGCCTGTCGAATGCGCTGGGTTATCCCATGAACTACTCGCATCCCGCCGAGATCATGGACGAGATCGCGGCGCTCACGCCCACGTTCGCCGGCGTGAGCTATGAGAAGCTGGATCGCCTGGGGTCGATTCAATGGCCCTGCAATCGCGAGGCGCCGTCCGGCACGCCTACCATGCACGTGGGGCAGTTCGTGCGCGGCAAGGGAAAGTTCTACGTCACCGCCTACGTGCCCACGCGCGAGCGGACGTCGAGCCGCTATCCGCTGCTGCTGACCACCGGACGCGTGCTCACGCAATACAACGTCGGCGCGCAAACCCGCCGCACCGCCAACCTGGCCTGGCACAGCGAAGACCGCCTGGAATTGCATCCGCACGACGCCGAGGCGCGCGGCATCGAACATGGCGACTGGGTGGGCGTGACCAGCAGGGCGGGCGACACCGTCCTGCGAGTGGAGATCACGGACCGGGTCGCGCCGGGTGTCGTGTACACCACGTTCCACTTCCCCGAGTCGGGCGCCAATCTCATCACCACGGAAAATTCCGATTGGGCGACCAATTGTCCCGAGTACAAGGTGACAGCCGTTCAGGTGGTCAAGGTCGCGCAGCCCCGTGCCTGGCAGCACCGGCGACGGACCGCGGTTGCGTCGGAGCCGGCCGCGAGCCCGCCGGTCTAGGAGAGCGCGTGGACATCCAGCGGCTGGTGGCCATGGCCAATGACATCGCGGCGTTCTTCGATTCGGAGCCGGACCGGCAGGTTGCCGCCGAGGGCGTGCGCAACCACGTCAGGAAATTCTGGGAGCCGCGCATGCGCCGCGAGATCATCGCGCATGTGCAGAAGGGCGGTGCCGGTCTCACGCCGACCGCCCGCTCGGCTGTGGAGAGTCTCGCGCGCGGCGCCTGAGCCGCCGCGCCCGGCGGCGGAGTCTCATAGCGCAGGACTATGATCCGGCCGCTGCTCGTGCTCGCCAGCGCGGGCGCGCCCTGTCAGTATTACGTCCCATGATTTCAGGTCTCGCGGCGAAGATTGCCGCCCGGCATTTCGTCGTCACCGGCGAGCTCACGCCCCCCAAGGGCATCGATCTGTCCAAGCTGTTCGAGTCGGCCGAACTCCTGCGACACGCGGTCGACGCCGTGAACATCACCGAGTCGCCACGCGCCCGCATGTCGATGGACGCACGCGCCGTGGCCAAGCTGCTCCTGGACCGCGGCATCGAACCGCTCGTGCAGATCACCAGCCGCGATCGCAATCGCATCGCCATTCAGGCCGACTTGTTAGGCGCCGCGGCGCTCGGCCTGCGCAACTTCGTGTTCATGGGCGGCGATTCGCCCGCGGGCGGCGATCATCCGGACGCCAAGCCGGTGTTCGACCTCACGGCATCGGGTCTGCTCGCGGCCGCGCAGGCGCTGCGCAATGGCCGGGATTTCGCCGGCAATCCCCTGAGCGGAACGCCGGAGCTCTTCCTCGGCGCCACCTGCAATCCGGGCGCTGGCAATTTTCAGGCGGAAGTGGACAACACCCGGCGCAAGATCGACGCCGGCGCGAAGATGCTGCAGACACAGGCGGTGTTCCACCCGGATCCGCTGCGGCGGTTCATCGATGCGGTGAAGCCCGACGGCGTGGCGATACTGGCGGGCATCATTCCCTTGAAATCCGAACGCACTGCGCCGTGGCTGCATGCCAACCTGCCGGGCGTGGTCGTGCCGCCCGATATGGTGGCCGCCATGCAGAGCGCGGGTGCCGCCGGCCGCGCCGTGGAAGAGGGCGTGGCGCTCGCCGGCAAGATCATTGCCAGCGTGAAGGACTTCTGCCAGGGAGTACACGTGATGGCGATCGGACTCGAGGCCGAGGTGCCGGCCATCCTGCGGGCGGCCGGTGTGCGCTAGAGGATATCGTCCTCGCCCGATCTGCCGCCTTCCTCTTCCCAGCGATTCACTTCCCAGACTTCCTCGCGGCTGAACTTGAGCCGTGCGCCGGCGCCGCCGCCATTTTCCGCGATGAACACCACGCCTGCGGCTTCCAGCGCCGCGCGCAGGCGGCGGCGGGTGGTTTCGTCGGCGGCGCGGAATCGCTTTTCGAAGTCGGCGATGGTCTGCAGGTCGATGGCCGCCGACTGCGACAGCTGTGCCTGCGACCACTCGATGAGCGCGCGGCCGGCGCGGCATTGCGCCGCCGTGAGCGATGTCGGTGATGTCATGAGGTTACCCGCCATGGAGGCACCGTATAGCCTCCTCGGGAATGCCGGGCAAGGGGCGGCCGCGCCACCAGACCTGCTGCCCGTAGGGGAATATGTCGCTCGCCGCGTCTGGTACTAGACTGCGAGCCAGATCGGACAGGGGGGGCGCGATGAGGTACAGAAAGTTAGGCAATACCGGCTTGATCGTCTCGGAAATGTGTCTCGGCGCCATGACCTTCGGCAGCGGCGAGGGCATGTGGGCGACGGTGGCCGGCGTCGGCCAGGACAGCGTCACCGAGATCATCAGGGCGGCCTTCGACCGCGGCATCAACTTCATCGACACAGCGGATTTCTATTCCAATGGCCGCTCGGAAGTGGTCACGGGCAATGCGCTCAAGATGCTCGGCCAGCCGCGTGATTCGTACGTGCTCGCCACCAAGGTGCTGCTGCGCATGGGACCGGGCCACAATCAGATCGGCCTGTCGCGCTACCACATCATGGAGAACATCAATGCCAGCCTGAAGCGGCTGCAGGTGGATCACATCGATCTTTATCAGATACACGGCCGCGATCCGTTCACTCCACTGGAAGAGACCCTCGACGCGCTGGATGACTGCGTGCGCGCTGGCAAGGTGCGCTACATCGGCCTGTGCAATCTGTCCTCGTGGGAAATCATGAAGTCGCTGTGGATCTCGGACAGACGCCGGCTGGCACGTTTCGAGAGCCTGCAGATGTACTACTCCCTGGCCGGCCGCGACATCGAGCGCGAAATCGTACCGCTCGCCAAGGACCAGAATCTCGCCATCCTGCCCTGGTCGCCGCTCGCGGGCGGGCTGCTCTCCGGCAAGTTCTCCCGCGAGAACGAGAAGCCGGACGGCGCGCGCCGCGCCACGCTGGATTTCCCGCCGGTGGAGCGCGAGCGGTTGTGGCGCATCCTCGACGTACTGCGGCCGATCGCCGCCGACAATCTCGTGTCGGTGGCGCAGGTCGCGCTCGCCTGGCTGCTGGCCCAGCCGCACGTCACCGCTGTGATCATCGGCGCCAAAAACCAGGAGCAGCTGCTCGACAACATCGCCGCCACCGAGCTCGTGCTCAGCCCCGAACAGCTCAGGGCCATCGACGAGGCTTCCAAGCTACCCAGCGAATATCCGCAGTGGATGCTCACGCGGCAATCAGCGGACCGGCTGGGGCAGGTGCTGGGCACCGACTGAAGGTGATGTCCGGCGCCGCTGCAATTCGATTTTCCGCCGGCGCGATCTGACTAGGGAATTACGCCGGCCCCCCGATTCTGGTAGCGTTATCGCCGCCAAAACAGACCAGAAGCGTGGGGGGAGCAGGGGTGTATCTCGGCATCGATATCGGCACGTCCAGTGTCAAGGCGGTCATCGTCGACGACAGGGACACGGTGGTGGAGCAGGCCTCGGCTCCGTTGAATGTTTCCCGGCCGAACCCGGGGTGGTCTGAACAGAATCCCGCGGACTGGTGGGCTGCGACCTGCGCGGCGGTGAAGCAGCTGCCGGCAGCCGAGCGCAAGGCCGTGAAGGCCGTGGGTCTTTCCGGGCAGATGCACGGCGCGACGATTCTCGATGGCAGCGACCGCCCCTTGCGCCCCGCCATTCTGTGGAACGACGGTCGCAGCGAAAAGCAGTGTGCCGCGCTCGAAAAGGCCGAGCCGCGTTCACGCCAGATCACGGGCAACATCGCCATGCCCGGTTTCACGGCGCCCAAGCTCGTGTGGGTACGCGAGCACGAACCCGAAGTCTTCAAGCAGACGCGCAGCGTGCTGCTGCCCAAGGATTACGTGCGCCTGCTCATGACCGGCGAGAAGGCCAGCGACTGCTCCGATGCCGCCGGCACGCTGTGGGTGGACGTCGCCCGGCGCAAATGGTCGCCGGAGATGCTGGCCGCCACGGGTCTCGACGAATCGCACATGCCGAGGCTCGTGGAGGGCACCGACACCACGGGCATGCTCAAGAAAGAGGTGGCCGCGGACTGGGGCATGGACTCCGTGCCGGTGGCCGGCGGCGGCGGCGACAATGCCGCGGGCGCCGCGGGCATCGGCGTGGTGAATCCGGGTGACGCGTTCCTCTCGCTCGGCACGTCCGGCGTACTGTTCCTGGTGACGCCGAAATTCCTGCCGAATTCCGCCAAGGCGGTGCACGCGTTCTGTCACTGCATTCCGGGAGTGTGGCACCAGATGAGCGTGATGCTCTCGGCCGCTTCCTGCGTGGACTGGGCCGTCAAGCTCACCGGCACCCAGGATGCGGCGGAGCTTCTGTCCAAGGTCGAAAAGCGCGCTTCGCTGGAAGGCCCGGAGATCTTCCTGCCGTATCTGTCCGGCGAGCGCACGCCGCACAACGATCCGGCCGCGCGCGGCGTGTTGTTCGGCCTCAATCACGATTCGGACGCCGCGGCCATCGGCCAGGCGGTGCTCGAGGGCGTGGCATTCGCGTTCGCCGACGGCCTGGACGTGCTCATCGAAGCCGGCGCCTCCATCGATCGGATTTCCGTGATCGGCGGCGGTGCGCGCTCCATGTGGTGGGGCGGTGTATTGTCAGCGGCCCTCAGGCGGCCCCTGATTTACCGCGACGCCTCGGAGGTGGGCCCGGCGTTCGGCGCCGCGCGCCTTGCCCGGATAGCCAAAACCGGGGAACGCGCGGAGGATGTCTGCCGTCCACCTCCGGTGCGCGTGGTGATCGAGCCGAACGCGCGCGACATCGAGCAGCTGGCCCCGAAACGCCAATGTTTTTCCAAGATTTATCAGGACCTTAAGCCAAGATTCCGAGGAGTTTGATCATGTCTGCACAGCCCATCCCGGCTCATTCCTATTTCTCAGGCGTTGCGCCGATCAAGTTCGAGGGCCCGAAGTCGGACAACCCGCTGGCCTTCCGCTACTACAACAAGGACCAGGTGGTGCTGGGCAAGCGCATGGAAGAGCACCTGCGGCCCGCGGTCTGCTACTGGCATTCCTTCGCCTGGAATGGCCACGACATTTTCGGCGCCGGCACCTTCGACCGCCCGTGGAACATCGGCCCCATGGACCAGGCCGCGGCCTGGGCCAAGATGGACGCGGCCTTCGATTTCTTCACGCGCCTCGGCGCCCCCTTCTATTGCTTCCATGACGTGGACGCCATGCCCATGGCGAACACCATCAAGGAGCACGTCGACAACCTCGCCAAGACCGTCGATCGCCTCGAGAAGAAGCAGAACGAGACCGGCATCAAACTACTCTGGGGCACGGCCAACCTGTTCTCGCATGCGCGCTACATGGGCGGCGCCTCGACGAATCCGGATCCGGAAGTGTGGGCCTTCGCCGCCACGCAGGTACGGCATTGCATGGATGCCACCAAGCGGCTGGGCGGTTCCAACTACGTGCTCTGGGGTGGCCGCGAGGGCTACGACACGCTGCTGAACACCAACCTGAAGCGCGAGCTCGCGAACTTCGGCCGCTTCCTGCAGCTGGTGGTCGAGCACAAGCACAAGATCGGCTTCAAGGGCACCATCCTCATCGAGCCCAAGCCGCACGAGCCCACCAAGCACCAGTACGACTTCGACACCGCGACCGTGTACGGCTTCCTCAAGAAGAACGGCCTCGAGAACGAAGTGAAGGTGAACATCGAGGCCAATCACGCGACGCTCGCCGGCCACAGCTTCGATCACGAGATCGCCATGGCCGATGCGCTCGGCATCTTCGGTTCCATCGACATCAACCGCGGCGATCCGCAGAACGGCTGGGACACCGACCAGTTCCACAACGATCCGCTGGACATGACGCTGGCGATGTACCGCATCCTCAAGGCGGGCGGCTTCACCACCGGCGGATTCAACTTCGACGCCAAGGTGCGTCGCCAGTCCATCGATCCGGCCGACATGTTCTACGGCCACGTCGGCGGTCTCGATCTGTTGGCGCGCTCGCTGTTGTCGGCGGCGGCGCTCATCGAGAACGGCGGCATCGACAAGTTCGTCGAACAGCGCTACGCGAAGTGGGATGGCGAGCTCGGCAAGAAGATCCA
>CAMLGF010000024.1 GCA_946479515.1 uncultured Pseudomonadota bacterium
CAGGGAAATCTGCGGCCAGATTTCGGGACAGGCGCGCAATCACGGCGGCAAGACCCATCGCATCACGCTCTTTCCCGGCCCAGGTCACGAAGGACAAGGTCAACGCGCCGACGCCCTCCGGGTGAAACAGGGTGACGGTATCGCCGCAGCCCTCATGGTCCCAGTCTGCTGGCAGATGGAAACTGAACAGGCCGCCCCAGGTGATCGTCCTTTCGCTCACCTCATGCATGCCTGACACCTGTGGCATTCATGGAACTGGTCTCTCAGAATCTGAAACTGGTGACAGACGCATGCCCGTCTCCGAATCGCCGGTGCGCACGAATGCGCCGGAATCGGCGCTCCGCATTTCCAGCTTTCCTACTGATCAGCGTCGAGTCTTTCAAAGCAACCCCAACCGTCATTGCGTCCGTCCCACGCAGCAGCTGCCGTAGCCAGCTCGTCTTCGAAAGTTGTGATGTCTTGATGATTCGGCACCATGTATCTGCTCACAGTGACGTCCCACGGTAAATCCGAGACCACTTCGGAACGTCTCACCTTCGTTATGCAACCCCGATCGTTGAACAACGCTGCAAGCTTCTTGGCGCTCTCCTCATTGGGGGAATACCACGCTGAAGTCGATTATTCGCGGGCGCGAAAGATTATCACCGTGTACCTGCATTCGTCGCAAAACAACGCCATTATCGTCATCGGGAAGATTTGAATTCATGGCGGATACCTCGGGACTACCGAGACAACTTGGCCAACCAAGGATCAACAAACCGACGCCCTAACTCATTTTGGGCTCAGCAGGGAGGGATCTTCCCACACGTCATCATATCCGGCGTTATCGGTCTGGAATCGCCACCCTGGAGCAAGTCCGAGAAAACGACGGATTCCTGGGCACCACTCCTCGAGATGGCTAAGGTGAAGGGGTTTGAAGAAATCTGGATCGTCAGAGGGCTCGCCACCACCCCAGATGAACCATCCGGTGGAATTGCCTTCCGGCGGATGGCGCAATCCATTGATGGGCAAGATCCCTGTTCTAACGTTTTCGGCGATCCCTATTTTTAGCTCATCTGCAACTGGGAAGAATGGCGCACTCCACGCCGCACAGAGAGCTTGTTGCTGTTGATCCGTGGTCATCGTGATCCTCATTCAAACTGTTTGTTCATTTCGCGCGAGAACTTGGCCATTTCAGCACCTTCTCTTGCTGAACACGTTACACATTCTGGCTGCACAGCACTTAGTTCTCGCATTCTCACTTTGTCGATAGTCCCGGTCCTATGGTGCTCCTTAACAAGGGCCTCCTTATGGCCCGCAACCCGCTTGCCGCCATCATTTGCTCCGCATTTTGCGCAGGGCTTACCATAAGCGGACTTCCTTTGTGCAGGAGTAGTTGCGTGGCTGGGCCGTTTATAGGGACCAGTAGCTTTAGAGACTTCCTTCGCCTTACTACCCAGCTTATCGACCATCTTGCTGACGACACGGCCGATGCCTTTCGCATCGCTGACGCTGACCGGCAGTGCCTCGCTGGCCAGTGACACCACGGCGCCGGTCTTCTCCCAGAACGACGAGTTCTTGTCGAAGACGGTGTTCAGATCGTTGATGTTGTCGGCGAACTCCGCGGCCTTGTCGCCACCCGACAGCATGGCCTTCCCGAGCTTGAAGATCTTCGTCCAGACACTGGTCCCAGTCGGATCGCTGCCATTGATCGGATCGTTGTTGACGTACGCGTACAGGTTCGGCCCGTCGCCATAGCCAATGGGATCGGTCTGCAGGAACCGGCCCAGCTCCGGCGAGTAGACGCGCGCCTTGTAGTAGTGAAGCTCGACCTCGGGCAGCCAGGTCTGGCCGGTGAAGGAGAACCTGCCGGCGTTGGTGGTCGCGGGGGCGCCGTACTCATCGTAGGTGTTGATGGCCAGGGCGGTTCCGGCGCCGTTCGTGACGGCGATGACGCTGTCGCGTTCATCCTGGTGAAACCAGCGCCGATCGCTGGTGCCGCTGCCCTCATACCAGACGAGCGGTTCATCGGCGCCGGGACCGTGGACGTATCGGCGCAGCAGCGTGTTCGCGGCATTGAACTCGCCGACGAGGTCGCTGCCGTCGTACAGGAACCGGGTAGTCAGCCCGCTCTTGCTGGACTGGAACAGCCTGCCGGAGGGGTCGTATCGGAATGCGGCTCCGCCGGACCCGGCACTGAGGCGATTTTCGCTGGTATACGCGAATGACTTGCCGCCGAAGCCCACGAGATTGCCGCGGGCATCGTTCGTCACGGCGGTGCCTCCGGCGCTGGTGACCTGGTTCAGCCCGTTGATCGCATACGCGACGCTGCGGCGGACCTGGCCGGTGTGCGCATAGCTGCCGTTGCTGCGCGTATGCGCGGTGATCTGGTCCGCCGGGTTGTACGCGAACGTCGACGTCAGGTCTGCGGCGGTGCCGGCCAGGTTCTGGGTGAGCGATTGGGTGCGCGAGATCGCATCGGGCACGATCGACGTGACGGTGCCATTGCCACGCACGATGGAGATGTTGTTGCCGCGGTCGTCGTAGCCATAGGTCGCGAGCACGCCGATGCCGGATGTGGCGCCCCGCTCCCGGATGGCCCGCACCTCGTTCGACAGCAGATAGTCCATCGTCACGTAGAACCCATCGGGCCACGTGGTTCGGGTGCGCCGACCGGCGGGGTCGTAGTCGAAGGACAGCGTGCCGAGCGGCGTGCTCTCCGAACGCTGGCGACCGAGCGCATCCCAGGCGAACGAGAGAGTAGTGCCCTGCGAGGTGGAAAGCGGATGGCCCTGCAAGTCGTAGCTGTACGACACGTCGGTCTCGGGCGACGGCAGGTTCTTCGCCACCAGCCGGTTCAAGGCGTCGTAGGTGAGGCCGATCGTCTGGCCGTCGCGCAGGCGGTGCGACGTGCGATTGCCATTGCCGTCGTAGGCGAACTGCTCGTAATCCGTGGTCGAGCTCGCGAGCTGGCCGGCGGTCGGCAGCGGGTAGCGCACCTTGGTGAGTCGGTCGTGGCCGTCGTACTCGTAGGTGGTGCGGTTGTTCTGCCCGTCGGTGAGCGTCGCGGGGTTGCCGTTCACCGTGTACGTGCGCGTCACGAGGTCGGTCGCGTCGGCCGTGCCCACGCCGAGCTGTACCTTGAGCAACTGGTCGGCGGCGTCGTAGAAGTTGCGCGTTATGCGATCGGGCCCGAGCGATCCCTGCGGTCCCAGGGTGCAGGCGCTGGCCGGCAGGTTTCCGAATGCCGCCGGGTTCATGCGCACGGCCACGCACTCCAGCATGCCGAAGGCATCGTAGCTGTACTGGGTGACGGCGTAGGTGGTTGCCCCGCCCTTGCGGCTCACCTTGATCTTGCGATCGAGCGCGTCGTATGCCGTCTCCGTGCTCTCCAGCGGAACGAACGCCGCCCACTGGGCGTCGGACTGGCCGAGCGTGGTACCGCGCTCGATGCGCGTGAGCCGGCCCGCCGCGTCGTAGGTATTGCGCGTCGCGCGGTAGCGCAGGCTGCCGGCGCCGTCGGGATCGGGCCCGATGACACCGACGACGCGGCGCAGGGCATCGTATTTCCACACCGTGGTGTCCGCGTCACCCGGCAGCGGCCCATCCTCGGCAATCTTGTCGCCGTTCGCGTCGTACTCATACGTCGTGGTCGCGCTGACCGAGCCGTCGCCGGCCGCCACGGTCTTCTTCGTCAACAGGAGATTGTTAGGGGAACCGGGCGCTCCGTACACGAACGTGGTCCGGGTCTCGTCGGCCGTGCCGGCGCACGAAGCCCGGGTGCGGCATTCGGAAATGCTGGTCAGCAGCCACACCGGCGACGGCGCCTGCACCAGCGCTCCCGAGGCATGCCGATACCAGGCATAAAAGCGGCTCCAGCCGTAGCGACGTTGCGGACGCACCGCGCCGGCCGTGGGCGCCGGCGGCGTCTCGGTGAGCAACCCGCCATGCACAGGATCGTAGGTGAACGTGCTCGTGTTGCCGCGCGCGTCGGTGACGCTCGCGGGCTTCTTGCAATTGAGCGCGACGCTGCAGTTGTAGGTGTAGCTGGACACCAGCGCGGCGTCGCTGAAGCCGTTGGACGGCGTCTGCCTGATCTGCGTGATGTTCCGGTTGCCGTTCTGCGTGTAGTAAGTCGCCAGGCCACTCGGCTTGACGATCGAGGTGATCTTGGAGAACGCGGCGTCGTAATTGCGGCGCGTCTGCCGGCCCAGCGGGTCGGTCACGATGCTCGGCCCGGCTACCGCAGGCGTGAGTTCCCGGCGGGCCTGGTAGGTCTTCCAGGCGACCTTGGTGGTGCGCTGCGAATTGACCGTGTAGCCCAGCCCCAGCAGAACGGCGCCGGCCGGCAGATCGCCGTGCCCCACGTACCTGAAGTCATAGGTGATGGTGCGGCCGTCGGCGAAAGTCTGGCGACCCACGGACAATGCGACGCCCCAACCCGTATCCCAGGTGTACGAGTTGGTCAGCCAGGGTTGAGACATGCCGGGCTTGTAGAAGCTCTCCTCGAAGGGCGTCTGCGAATTCACGTAGGTGTTCGTCGTGCGCCATACCGCGCCCGATGGGTCCGTCACGGTGGCCACGCGTTCACCCGAGTAGGTGTAGCTGACGCTGCGCGCGCCGGCGGGACACACGTGCCCCGCGGGCGGCGTGGTGTGCGCGAGATTCAGCGCGCACACCTTCGCGATGCTGCCGTTGTTGGGCGCCGGGTGATATTCGAAGAGGAGCATGTAGCCGGCGTTGCTCGTGACCCGGCGCAGGCGAATGCGGTCGTTGGTGGGCCCGGCGGTGTCGTAGGCGAAGGTGTACGTCAACCCCGTGGGTCGCCGGATCTCCTCGGCCCATGTGCCGTAGTCGTTGATCGACGTCTGGAAGCGCGTAGTGGTGCCGTCGGCCGCCGTGTAGAGATAGTAGGAGCTGGAACCGGAGCCCAGGCGCTGCAGCGTCGAGAGGCCATCGCCAGGCACGATGCCCGCCTCGGTGAAACCGCCCAGGCCGATGGCGAAGAAGGTTCGCGCGATCGCCTGGTTTTCGATCTGGTAGTAGTCGCCGCCGCTGGGGTTCGGCTTCTTGCTGATCTTGTAGTGCCAGTTCGAAGTGAAGTTCTTGAACTTGCGCGGGACGCGCACGAAGTCGAAGCCGCCGGCGCCCGAGGGCCCGATCGACAGATCCGCGGCCTCGTTCACGTACTCGCCCGTGCGCAGGTCGACGTCGCCGGGACTCACTACCTTGGACTCGGGAATCACCGGCGTCTGGGTGACGATTTGCGCTTGCGAAACCTGGGTGGCGCCCGCCGCCGCGAGCACGGAAATGCAGACGATGAGTTTGATCTTCACGGTATCTCCCCCCGGCGCTAGGGCGCGGTCGAGTAGAGGGCCGTGCGATTGCCGGCCTTGTCGAGGGTGTAGCGGGTGACGGCGCCGTTGGCGAACGTCACCTTGCGCAGTCTTCCCAGCGCGTCGTACTCGTATTGCTCCGTCCACGCGCTGGCGGCGGCGCTGGCGGTGGCCAGCGGCGCGCCGGCCGGACTCACGGCCTCGAGATAGGCGCCGGTGCCGGCGAGATGCGCCGACGCGGGCTGGCGATGTTCCGCGCGCGACTCGGCGTCGGCCGCGACCACTGGCGCGATGACCAGCGTGAAAATCGTGGCGGTCCATCGCCACAGGTTGTTCTCAGGCATTCCTTGCCCCTCCGTGTTTGATGAGGCGCGACGTGCGGCGTCACGCGCCCTCTTTATGCATTCACGGGGCGGGAAAGATAAGCGTGGAAATCTGTCGCGTTCAAACGAAAAGGGCGCGGACCTCGCGGCCCGCGCCCTCGTTCACCGGAAACCGGATCGAACTACTTCTTCGTGACGTCGAGCAGCTCGACGTCGAACACCAGCGTGGCCTGCGGCGGAATGGTCGGCGGCGAACCGTTGGCGCCGTAAGCGAGGTTGGCCGGGCAGACGAACCGGGCCTTGCCGCCCACTTTCATGGTCTGCACGCCCTCGGTCCAGCAGGCGATGACGCCATTCAGCGGGAAGGTGGCGGGCTCGCCGCGCTTGAGGGAGCTGTCGAACACCTTGCCGTCGATGAGCCGGCCTTCGTAGTGCACCTTCACCTCGTCGGTGGCGGCGGGCGATGCGCCGCTGCCTTCCTGGGTGTGTTTGATGAGCATGCCGCTCGCGGTCTTGGTGTAACCGGCTTCCTTCGCGGTCTTGTCGAGGAAGGCGACGCCGGCGGCGGCGGCTTTCTCGCCCGCCTTCTGCATGCGGGCCTGCTGCAGCGCCTGGATCTTCGGCACGTCGGCCTGGGCTTCCTCGGCGGACTTCTTGCCGGCGATGCCGTCGGCGATGCCCTTCTGCACCACGGCGACTTCCTCGGGCGTGAGGTCGAAGGTGGAGATCGACTGGCTCATGAGCACGCCAAGCGAGTAGAGCGACTTCTGATCTTCGGTCAAAGGAGCCTCCGTTTTCGGCTTGTCCTTGGCCGCGTCAGCACAGGCAGGAAGGGTGAGGGTGCAAATGATCGCCGCGATGGCAGTCAGTGTTTTCATAGGGGGCGAGAGCTTAGCCTGTCGAATCCGTTCCGTGGCGACTTTTCACTCCGCGGCGGCGCCGTGCGCCGCGCCGATCTGATTCAGCAGGGTATTGGCATCGGTCACGGCCCAGTGCTCGGCGATCTTGCCGCCGGCCAGGCGAACGATGGCGATCTCCTCGTACTCCACCGGCTTGCCGGTGGGCGCGACGCCCATGAAGTGCCCGCGATGCGTGCCGCGCACCTCGAAGCGCCCCACCACCTGGTCGCCTTCCACGACGATGTGGGTGGCCACGGCGGTGAGATCGGGGAATGCGCTGCGCAGGCGCTTGAGCGCGGCAACGAAGCCCGCGAGCCCCTCCTCCCGCGCGGGCGGTCCGCCGTGGGTGACCACGTCCTCGTGCACGTAGAACCGCGCGTCGTCGAAGCGCCCCTCGTTGAGCACGTCGCTCACGAAGTGCAGGTAGATGGACCGATTGTCGAGCCGGCGGGGCAGCGGGCGCATGCGGTCAAACTATGCACGCGAGCGCGGGCGGACCAGCCGCACTACAGGGGATTCAGGTCTTTTCCCACAGCTCGAAGGTCATCGGCCAGGCATGTCGCTCATCGGCGTCATGTCGCCATGCTTCGACACGGCGCCACTCGCGCGCATCGAGCGGCGGCCAGCGCACGTCGCCCGGCACGTCGCCATGCACGCGCGTCAGGTGCACGCGCCCCGCCCGCGGCAGGAACAGCCGGAAGATTTCCGCGCCGCCGATGATCATGATCTCGGGAGCCTCCCCTGCCGCGCGCAGCGCGCCTTCCGCCCCGCCGACGACGGCGATACCCTCGCGCTGGTAGTTAGGATCGCGGGTCACGACGATGTTCTGCCGGCCCGGCAGCGGTCTGCCGATGGACTCGAAGGTCCGCCGGCCCATGACGACGGGTTTGCCGAGCGTGAGCTGCTTGAAGCGCTTGAGATCGTCGGGCAGGTGCCAGGGCAGCTGGTTGTCGCGCCCCATGACGTCGTTGTCCGCGGCCGCGACGATGAGCGTGACCAGCGGCATCAGACGAACCCGTCCAGCGGCCGCCGGCGGAACCAGCCGGTGAAGCTCATGCGTTCGCGACGCGCCGGCAGCACCTCGTGCTCGAAGCGATCGGAGAGGAATGCCACCAGCCGCCCACCCACGGGCAGCACGTCCTCGCTGCGACCGCCGCCCAGGTACATGCGCAGCAGTCCGCCGTCTTCCGGCGCCCAGGCATCGTTGAGATACAGCGCGGCGGAAATCGCCCGCAGGTCGCTGCCCTGCAGGCGGTCGAAGTGCCGCGCGTAGGCCGCGCCCGGTGGATAGACGGCGAAATGGCCCTGGTAGTCCTCGAGCCCGGTCATGAGCGCGCGATTCAGCGACACGCGCAGCTGGTCGAGCTTGCCGAGCAAATCCTGCTCGGCATCGCGGGTGGGCTGCTGCAACCAGGCGATGAAGTCACCGCGCACCTCCGGGTCGAGCCGCTCGCCGCCGCCGCGCCCGATGCGCGCCGGGCGCAGTGCGCCCGATGCCTGCAGTTCCGAGCAGCGCCAGCGCAGTTGCGTGAGCAGGCGCGCATCGACGAAGTGATCGACCACGCCGAAGCCGCGCTCGGCGAGCTGCTCGATCAGGCCCGCCGTCGAGTCTCGCGCCGCCGGCCCTTCGCTTCGGGTCTGCGGCTCTTGCGAGCCTGGGCTCGTTGGCTGGGCTTCTTGCGTGCCTTCTTTTTCGAAGGCCGGGGGGTTTCTTTCTTCGGGGGCCATAGCATGGTGCCGCGGCACTTCGGTGAACCGCAGCGGCAGGCATAGATCTCGTCGGCGTTCGGCGGGTCGTCCTTCTCCCGTCCGATCTCGTAGTCATAGCCCAGCTCCTGCCCGGGTTCGATGTCACGCACCGCGTCGATGAACACGCGCCGGTTTTCGATGACCGACTCGCAGTTCCCTTCGCACTGGTGATTGATGAAGCGCGCGTCGTTGCCGCCGACACCGGCGTCGATGACGGTGTGCTTGTCGACGATGAACAGGAACGTGTGGTTGTCGTTCTCGTCGTGGCCTTCGTAGCGCTTGTCGGCAGCCTCGTGCGACACGCGGTCGCCGAGGTACTCGAGAATACGCGTGCCCTTCTTGATGGGCTTCGCCGCGAACACGCCGCGGCCGTGCACGGGCGAGTTGCGCACCTCCACGAGCGGCGAGCTGACGATCGGCGGCCCGCCGCGGGTGGGCTGGGGTTGCGATGACATGTCGATCTTTTTCTTCATGGGATTCTTTTCAGACGGCCACCGGCGCCTTGATCGCCGGGTGATGTTGGTAGTTCACGAGCTGGAAGTCCTCGAACGTGTAGTCGAAAAGCGTCGGCGGCCGGCGGTTGACGACCAGCCTGGGGAGCGCCAGCGGTACGCGCGCCAGCTGCTCGTCCACCTGCTCGAGGTGATTCGAGTACAGATGGCAGTCACCGCCCGTCCAGATGAATTCGCCCACGTCCAGGTCGCATTGCTGGGCGAGCATGTGCGTGAGCAGCGCGTAGGAGGCGATGTTGAACGGCACGCCGAGGAAGATGTCGGCGCTGCGCTGGTAGAGCTGGCAGCTCAGCCTGCCGTCCGACACATAGAACTGGAAAAACGCATGGCAGGGCATGAGCTTCATCTGTTCGAGCTCGCCCACGTTCCACGCGCTCACGATGATGCGCCGGGAATCGGGGTCGCTGCGCAGCTGCTTGACGACCTCGGATACCTGGTCGATGTGCCGCCCGTCCGGCGTGGGCCAGTTGCGCCACTGCTTGCCGTAGACCGGGCCCAGCTCACCGTCGGCGTCGGCCCATTCGTCCCAGATGGTGACACCGTGCTCCCGCAGGTATTTCGTGTTGGTGTCGCCGCGCAGGAACCACAGCAGCTCGTAGGCGATGGACTTGAAATGTACCCGCTTGGTCGTGACCAGCGGGAAGCCTGCCGCGAGGTCGAAGCGCATCTGGTAGCCGAACACCGAGAGCGTGCCGGTGCCCGTGCGGTCCGCCTTGCGAGCGCCGTTGCGGCGCACGTGGCGCATGAAGTCCAGATACTGCCTCATGGTTCGCCCGCCTGTGTCGTGGACCTCACGCCGGCTGCGGCGCGGCCAGGTAGTTGCCGGAGGGCTGGCCGCGGCGGTACGCGACGTACATCAGCGCGGCGCCCACGAACAGCATGGGAATGGTGAGCAGCATGCCCATGGTGAACCAGCCGCCGAAGAGATAGCCGTGTGCCGCCTCGTTCATGTGTTCATCGGGCAGGCGCCAGAACTCCACAGTGAAGCGCGCGATGCCGTACATGATGAGGAACAACCCGGACGGCGCCAGCCGCGGCCGGGGCCGGGACGTGAACCACCAGATCACGCAGAACAGCACCAGTCCCTCGAGCGCGGCCTCGTAGAGCTGCGTGGCGTGGCGCACCGTTCCGTTCACGTAGAAGCCCCAGGGCACGTCGGTGGGCTTGCCCCACAGCTCGCCGTTGATGAAATTGCCGATGCGCACGGCGAGGATGCCCAGGCCCGGCAAGGGTGCGGCGAAATCGAACACGTCGGCGACATTGCGCCGGCGGCGGATGGCGAAGATGGCGAACGCGAGCAGCACGCCTAACAACCCGCCGTGGAAGGACATGCCCCCATCCCACACCTTGATAGGGTACCACGGGTTGTCCGCCGTCCAGAACTTCAGCCCGTAGAACAGCACGTAGCCGATGCGGCCGCCGAGAATCGTGCCGAGCATGCCGAAGAACATGAAGTCGTCGATGTCCTGCGGCTTCCAGGTGGAGCCGGGCTTGTTCGCGCGCACGCGCCCCAACCACCATGCGGCGCCGAAGGCCACCAGGTACATGATGCCGTACCAGTGGATCTTCAACGGCCCGAAGCCGCCGAAGGGACCGATCTCGAAGGCGATGTTGTCGAAATTCGGGTACTGGAGCATGGCGCGGGGAATTCTACGTTCATTCCCTCGTGACGCGGCAGAAAAAACTCTTGAGGTAACGCGTCTCGGGAATCGCCGGATGCACCGGGTGATCCGGCGATTGACCGCCCAGCTCCAGCACCTGCACGAAGCGGCCGGCATGGCGGGCCGCGGCCTGGATGGCGGCCTGCAGCTCATCCGCGCCCAGGTGATACGAACAGGAGCAGGACACGAGCATGCCGTCGCGCTCGATCAGCGGCAGCGCGAGCTGGTTCAATTTCCGGTACGCGGCCTGTGCCTGCGGCAGGTCCTTCTTGCGCTTGGCGAAGGCCGGCGGGTCGAGGATCACCACGTCGAAACGCTCGCCGGACTCCTGCAGGGATTTGAGTGCGTCGAAGGCGTCGTCCTTGAGCGTGTCGACCGCCACGCCGTTCGCGCGCGCATTGCGCGCAACGTACTCGAGCGCCGTCGCCGATGCATCCACGCAGGTGGCGCTGCCGGCGCCGCCCTTGAGCGCCGTGATGGCCCAGGCGCCGGCGTAGCTGCACACGTCCAGCACGCGCGCGCCGGGCGGCAGATACCGGCGCAACCGTTCCCGGTTGGCGGCCTGGTCGTAGAACCAGCCGGTCTTCTGGCCCGCGGCGAGCGGCGCCACGAAATCGACGCCCTGCTCGCGCACGGCGATCTCCCCGGGCAGCACGCCGTCGCCGGCCGCCTCCACGGCCGTGCCCAGGCCCTCGAGCTCGCGCGCGCCGGAATCGTTCTTCCACACCAGCGTCTTCACCGGCACCACCTTGGCCACCGCCGCCTCGATCTGCGGCCGCAGGAGGTCGATGCCCGCCGTGCCGCTCTGCGCCACGATGAGGTCGCCAAAGCGATCGAGCACCAGGCCCGGCAGGCCGTCCGACTCGCCGAACACCAGGCGGTAGAACGGCTCGCGGTACAGCCGTTCGCGCAGGCCGAGCGCGATGCGCAGGCGATGCACCAGCAGCGAGGCGTCGAGTGGATAGGCCGGATCGCGCCCGACGATGCGCGCCGCGATGAGCGTGCGCGGGTTCACGTAGGCGTATCCCAGGAACTGGTCGCGGTCGGAATGCACCTGCACGGCCATGCCCGGCGCGAACTGTGTCAGCGGCGTCGCCGCGGTATCCACCTCGTTGCTGAAGATCCAGAGGTGGCCGGCGCGCAGGCGCCGGTCCTCGCCGCGTTTGAGTTTGAGGACGGGAAACGACATGGCGCGTATTCTAGCGGGCCATGAACGACCAGCACCGCACGACGAATCGGCTGGCGACGGAAACCAGCCCGTACCTGCAACAGCACGCGACCAATCCCGTGGACTGGTACCCGTGGGGACCGGAGGCCTTCGCCGAAGCGCGGCGGACCGGCAAACCCGTGTTGCTGTCCGTGGGGTATTCGGCCTGCCATTGGTGCCACGTCATGGCGCACGAGTCTTTCGAAGACCCGGCCACGGCGCGGCTGATGAACGAGCTGTTCGTCAACATCAAGGTGGACCGCGAAGAGCGCCCGGACATCGACAAGATCTACCAGTTCGCGCACCAGGTGCTCACGCAACGCGGCGGCGGCTGGCCGCTGACCATGTTCCTCACGCACGACGACCAGAAGCCCTTCTTCGGCGGCACCTATTTCCCGAATACCGCCCGCTACGGCATGCCGGCATTCGCGACGATTCTGCAACGCGTATCGGAGTACTACCGTGAGCAGTCCGCCGAGTTGCGCGCGCAGAACGACACCTTGATGGATGTATTCGGCGACCTCACGCCCGCGCCGGTGGGCGGCGACGTGCCGCTCGACGCGGTGCCGCTGGACGGCGCGCGCCAGCAGTTGCACGACACTTTCGATTCGAAGTATGGCGGCTTCGGCGGCGCGCCCAAGTTCCCGCATCCGGCTTCCATCGACCGGCTGCTGCATCACTGGCATTCCACCGCGGTTTCGCAGCAGCCGGATCTGCACGCGCTGTACATGGCCACGCTCACGCTCACGCGCATGGCCGAAGGCGGCCTCTATGATCAGCTCGGCGGCGGCTTCGCGCGTTACTCGGTGGATCAGTTCTGGATGATCCCGCACTTCGAGAAGATGCTGTACGACAACGGCGCGCTGCTCGCGACCTACGCGGAAGCCGCGCTCGCGACCGGCGAGCCGCTGTTCAAGCGCATTGCCGTGGAAACCGGCGAGTGGCTGCTGCGCGAGATGCAGGACCATTCCGCCGATTCCGGCGGTGGCTTCTACTCGGCCTACGATGCCGACTCCGAGGGTCACGAGGGCAAGTTCTATGTCTGGTCGCGCGAACAAGCGCAGGCCGCGCTCACTCCCCTGGAGTGGAACGTGTTCAGCCGGCGCTTCGGCTTCGATCAGCCCGCGAACTTCGAGGGCGCCTGGCACTGCCACGTCCATGTCTCGGTGGACCAGATCGCCAAGGAGTTGCAGATCGAGCCCGCGCTGGTCGGGAAGGAACTGGACGCGGCGCGGACCAAGCTGCTGGCGATCCGCAGCCGGCGCGCCTGGCCGGGCCTCGACGACAAGATACTCACGAGCTGGAACGCACTCGCCATCCGCGGGCTCGCCATCGCCGCGCGCACGCTCGCGCGGCCGGAGTTCGCCGCGGCCGCCGAGCGCGCCCTGGCCTTCGTGCGCGCCAATCTGTGGAAGCCGGACTCGGCGGGCGGTGGCCGGCTGCTGGCCACGGCGAAGGATGGCGTGTCGCATCTCAACGCCTATCTCGACGACTACGCCTATCTCGCCCAGGCGCTGCTCGAGATGCTGCAGCTGCGCTGGCGCAATGACGACGTCGCGTGGCTGCGCGCCCTGCTCGAGGTGATGCTCGGGAGATTCCAGGACGAGGAGCTCGGCGGCTTCTTCTTCACCTCCGACGACCACGAATCGCTGATCCATCGCAGCAAGAGTTTCAGCGACGATGCCATCCCCGCCGGCAATGGCATCGCCGCGCGCGTGCTGATCCGCGCAGGCTACCTGCTGGGTGAAACCCGCTGGCTGACGGCAGGCGAACGCACGCTGCGCGCCGCCTGGCTGGCTCTCAACCGCTACCCGCACGGACACATGAGCCTGCTCGAGGCGCTGGACGAATACCGCACGCCGCCGGAGATCGTGATCATCCGCGGCGGCGAGGCGCAGGAGTGGCGCGACGAGTTGAACAAGCTCTATGCGCCGCATCGGCTGGTGTTCGCGATTCCGGCGGACTGTCCCGGGCTCGAGCCCGCCCTCGCCGACAAACAACCTGGCACCGGCACGCGTGCCTACGTGTGCCGCGGCAGCACGTGTTCCGCGCCGGTGGAGAGCCTGGCGGATCTCGCCCGCGTGGCACGCGCGCGGGTGTGAGCCGCTATTTCTTGCGCGTCGTGGTCTTGCGGACCGTGGTTTTCTTGCGCGTGGTTTCGCTGCGCGGCGCTCGTGTCTGCCCGGCCTTCGCCGCGCGCCTGGCCAGCGCCGCCTGCCGCGACTTGCGCGCCCAGGCGACCAGCTGTTCCGCGTCCTCGATCACGTCCACCGGCACCTGGTGATAGCCGAGAACCTGCTGCGTCTTCTCCGGAAAGGGCATGAACTTGGGCATGCCGCGCGAAAGATAGTCCGCGATGTTCGCCCCGCCGGTCTTGAAGTACAGCGTGTCGTCGTCGATGAGACCGAAGAACAGCCCGTCGCAGTACAGGCCGATGCCGCCGAACATGCGACTGGCCCGCAACGCCGGCAAGCTTTCGAGCTGCTCGAGAATGTACGCGAGATATTGCGGTTGTACCGCCATGGACCGAAGTCTAGTCCGGTACGCGCAGCGCACCCAGCAATGCCAGCTCCACGCGCAGCGCCTTGATCAGCGGCGCGGCGGCGGCCGCATCGAATGCCGGCGCGGCATTCCAGTCGTAAGCCCAGGGATGCTGGGTCTGCAGGGCCTCGGGCTCGCTGCGATAACGCGGTATCACGTGCGCGTGCAGCGCCGGCTCCACGTTGCCGAATATGGCGTAGTTGATGCGCACCGGCGATGCCGCGCGCATCAGCGCATCGCCCAGCCGCGACATGTCGAGCAGGAACTGCGAGCGCCGCTCGGGGATCAGCGCATTGAGGTCGGGCACCACCGGGTCCGGCAGCAGCAGCAAATAGCCGGGCACGATCTGCTGATGACCGAACACCGCCCATCCCGACGAGCAACGTCCGAGCACGGTGGGGTCCCGGCCGGCGCGCGCTTCGTGTACGCGCCGATGAATGGCTGTGAGCAAGGGAGTCTCTTCGAGTTGTTGGATCCCTATATCTGTCACCACCGCCCGATTTCTCCCACCTGAAATTCTTACACGCCTGAAAACCTCGCCGGGGCAGCCACCCGTAGTGGCCGCCCCGGCAAATGTAGTCGTGGCGGCGCGCGAACGCGCTATTTTTTCTTGTGCTTCAGCAGCTCGATGAGCTTGCTTGCCACCGCCGTGCCATCGCCCATCGACGCCGGAAACGAGCCAGCCGACAGGTTCGCGAACGTCAGGCTGTTCTGCCGGACCGACCTCACCACCTGGCCAGGCTGGATCTCGACTTCCTCGATCACGACGTCGTAATTCCAGTGGTCGCCGATGGGCGGCACCGCGTTGAAACGGATGATGCCGAAGGTGGCGCTGCGCGACTGTCCCGGAGCGAGCTGGAACTGAGTGTCCGCGCTGCGGCCCGTGACCACGCCGATGCCCTTGACGCTGGTGTCATGGGTGCCCGGCCTGCCCCAGGTGAAGCCATTGCCGAAGTTGTCGAGCGCGGCGCTCGAAGACGCGCGATACGCAAGGATCACCGGCTTGTCGCTGATGTTCCGGAACCGGATGTTGATGGATACGGACTGATGCCGGGCGCCGGCGGTCATGGCGCTGGACTGCACCTGCACCACCTCCGCGACGAAGCTACCAGCATTGAAGCAGCGCGCCGAATTCGTGCACGGATCGGCCGGCGCCGCGGGCGCGGCGACGGCCTGCTCGGTCGCGCCTGAGGGACTGCCGGCCGGTGCAGTCACCTCGCCCAGCGAAGCGAAATGCAGCGCGTGCTCGGAACCGAGCTTGTGCTGATCACCCGGGCCCGTGGTGATCTCGCGAATGGCGAGATCCAGCTCGAAGTGGCTGCCGGCCTTTTCCTTCCCCGGTTTCCAGCCTAGCTCGAACCGCGCGTCGCCTGCCTCGCCGGGCGCCAGCACGAACTTCGGATCGACCCGGTCGCCGCTGATCTCACCGATTGCGCGCACCGAATTCGATCCCGAAGCGAGGTAGCGATTGCCTCGTTCGTCGATGGCCACGCCGGAGTCCGTGACATAGCCGAGCGTCAATGGCTTGGCCGTGCGGTTCTCGAAGCGCATCGTGACGGTGAGCAGGCGCTTGCCATCCTGCTTGCTGGTGCGCAAACCGGTCACCGTCGCGACGAAGCTGCGTGTCTCGACGCAGGACGCGCCGGGCGCGCACGGCGGCGTCGCGGCCCGGGCATCTGCCAGCAGCAAGGCGCCGGTGAGCGCCGCCAGGATCCTGAAGTTCTTCATGTGTCTCCCCTGTTCGCGAGCTGCACGCGGCCCAGCAACGTGCCGCCGCGGTTCTCGCGCAATTCGTATTCGATGACGTCGACGGTGATGGATCCGCCTTCCGGCGCGGCATGCACGTCGCGGATGGTGAGCAGTGCGTCCACGGTCACATCGCCGGAGAAACCCACGCGGTCGCGCACGCCTTGTGCCTGCGCGGCTGGCACGCGCCACACCTGCGCTTTTCGGGCATTACCGAAGCGCAGCTGGACTTTCTGTCCCAACGCCTGGTACTCGACCACGGAACTCGGCGCCAGCGCACGCACCGTGAACTCGCCGTAGGTGCTGTCGTATTCGCTGAGGTCCGCCCGCAGCGTCAGCCGCAGGGCGCCGACGCCGCGTACGCTGGCCAATCCCGATTGCAGCTCCTGGCGCACGACCTCGCGCTGGGCCGGCTTGTCCGCGGGCCGCGCCATGCGCACGCGCATGTCGTCGTCGACGGATTGCTCGACGGGCACGGGCAGACCGGCCAGGTCGAAATACAGCAGCACCAATGTCGTGTTGTCGGGGTTGATCAGCTCGCGAGGCCGCGGCTCGGCTGCAGGCCGCGCCCCAGACGACCCGGCGACCGTGGACCCGGCGGCTGTCGACTCGTCGGCCAGCGTGGTGCCCGACCGGCTCCGCGCGTCGTCTGGCATTTCCGTCGCGGCAGACGGCGCAGGCGCGCCGCATCCGGCGCAGAGCACGGCGATCGGCAGTAAGACGAGGGCCTTCATGGCATCACAGCTGCGGCTGGTCGGCGTTCTTCGCCGCGTCCTGCACCTGCTGGGCTCGCCGGCGCATCTCGGCGGATTCCAGCTCCTGCTCGGTGTGCATGATCGCCTCGTAACCGCCAGCGTGGTCGTTCACGCCCACCTGGAAGAATTGCGCCAGCGCGGGATTCTCGCGCACCGGCTGCACGAGCGCGGCCACCACGATGCCGCAATCCGGCGAGAAGCTGCTGCCGCCATCCGGGTCCGCATTGCCATTGCAGCGATTGGCGAGCGGCGCGGTCTCGGGCACGAACCGGCCCTGCGGGTCGTGTACCCAGGTCAGGTAGATCATCTGCGGCATCACCTGCTTGCGCGTGGGCTGCCCGTACTTCTTGCTCAGCGCGTCGGCGACGCTCTCGATGGTGGGGTTACGGCCCTCGGCGAACCATTCCTCGCGTGCGACCGCGATGACGCGCTCCTGGCCGGGCAGGCCCATGGTCGACACGTACCACTTGGCCTCGCCGGGTTTCATGTCCTGGCGGACGGCATTGCCGGAGCGTGCCGCGAACTCCTCGGACATTTCGCGCATGTATTGCTGGGAGGTCTTGGCCACGCGCGGCTCGGCATTGCGGGCGGAGAACCCCTGGCGCAGCGTCGCGCCGTAGGTATTGATGTTGAATCCCGAGCCGCCCGGCTGGATCACGAGCAACTCGCCCGTGCACATCACCAGGTTCGCGGCTTCCTCGTAAGTGAGCCCTGGGCGAACGCCCAGCACGTCGTCCACCGGCGCGCCGGCCTTGCGCGCGGGAGTGTCGATCTCCGCGGGGCAATCGAGGTCGCCGCGCGCCTCCTCGGCGACCTCTGCCGCCGTGGCGTTGCCGGTCGGCGGCTTTGGTTGCGCGGCAGGCGCTGCCGACTGGCCGGATTCCCCGGCACCGCAGGCGGCAAGCAGAGAGGCGAGCAGCAGGCTCGAGAACATTCGCGGTTTCATCGCTTTCTCCCCGATGAGATTTCTGATCGTTTGCCGGTAGACGGCCGGCTTCACGAAACGTCAGGGCGGCGCGGCGAACCTGACGCCCGGGGGTCCGGTACGTCTCCTCTGCATGTCGCGACCTGCGGTTGCACACACGGCGCGCTGGGGTAGGCTTGGCGCAAAAGAAGCGTGGACCATCGCGCGCCAGGGGTCGTTCTGGACAAACAAGAATTCATGCGGGCGTGTCGCGAAGGTGGCACAGCCATCGAGCGAGCGCTGCGCAGGCTCGACCGGGATTTCTTCTCGCTGTTGCAGGCCCGCGCACAGCGTTTTCTGCGCAGCGCCGATGCGGCCCGTGACCTGGTGCAGGAGACCTTCATCAAGGTGTGGCAGCGTTGCGCGCTGTTCCGCGGCGATTCCGACTTGCTGCCCTGGATCGAGGCCATCCTGCGCAATGCTTTGCTCGATCAACTGCGGCGGTCGCATCGCGAGGTTCCCTTCGACGCGGAAGACTCCATGAACACGGAGTTGTCGGCCCGTGTCGCGGAGCTGTCGATGCGGGAGATCGCCCGCCCCGACGACGATCTGCGCCGCGACCAGCTCTCCCAGTGCTTCCAGCGTTGCTGGCAGCGCTTCGAATCCGAGGCGCCGCGCCACGCAGCGGTGATCTCCTGGATCGCGGCCGACGGCCTCTCGCACGAGGCCATCGCCGAACTACTCGACCGCTCCCCGGGCGCCACGCGCGAATTCATTTCGCAATGTCGCAAGCGCGCCCGGGTGTACCTCGCGGATTGGTACCAGATGGCCTTCGGCAGGGACGACTCATGAGCGACGACGACCAGAACTGGATCGACGCCCTTGCCGGCCGCGAAACCGCGGACTCTCCCACGCGGCGCGAGGCCGAGGCCTTGCGCGAGGCGCTGCGCGCCAACGCCGCCCCCGCGGCGGTGAGTATCGGCGCCGACCCGGACCGCGAGCGCGCGCTGCTTGCGCGAGCCGTGCGCGCAGGATTGCTGCCCGCTCGCCCCTTGCGACCACGCTGGCCGCTGGCGCTCGCCGCCGGCGTGGTGCTCGCGCTGGGACTGGGGTTCGCGATGCACCGTCTGCAAATCTCCGGCAACCTCATCGAACGCGGCGCGGAAGACGGCGTGGTGCGACTCACCGCCGCCAATCCCGCGGCGCTCAAGCAGACGATTCTGCGCGAGCTGCACGCGGCCGGCGTGAGCGCCACGGGCTATGAAGCGCTCAACGTGCATGGCATCGACGCCGACCTGGTCCTGCCGCTGAGCGAGCCGGTGCGCGAGGTGCTGCGCGCGCACGGCATTGCGGAGCCCGCCGACGGCGCGCTGCGCATCGAGATCCGGGGGAATGAATGATGCCTGCGATTGCTTCTGCAACGGTTCTTTCGATTGCGGTCGCTCTCGCCGCCGCCGCGCCTGCGCCGTCGTTCGCGGCAGCGGCGCCGTCGTTTCAATTGCCCCCGGTGTGCGCGGAATTTTCGACGAGCCCAACGCCGGGGGCCGCGTCGGACTCGTTGGCCGCCCTCCGGTCGCGCGTCGAGAAACTCATCGAGACGGATCCGAACGCCGCTGTCGCGCTCCTGTGCAAGGTCATTCCGCGCGTGGCGCGCGAGCGTGGCGCGGATTCCGTGGACATGGCCTGGTGGGTGGGTTCGCTGGGCACGCCGCTCATCGCCTTCATGGACCGGATGTCCGAAGCCCTGCCCCTGCTCGAGTTCGCCCGCCCCATCTTCGAACGAAGGCTCGGACCCTTCGCGGCCGAAGTGGCGGAGATTCACGTGGCCTATGCCTGGATCGCGACACGCCAGGGCCGCAATGCCGAGGCGGTCGCCGCCTGGCGCGCCGCCCTCGCCATCCGTGAACACAACCCCGGACCGAAGAATATCGAGCTGCAGAAGGTGCTGGTGGGCCTGGCGCAGAATCTCTCGTTCCAGCGCGACTTCGCCGGCGCCAAGCACATGCTGGCGCGCGCGGAGGGCATCCTCGCGCAGAACGGCGAGAGCGTGAGCGAGGCCGCCGCCGCCATCGAGAACACCTACGTGAACATCGCGTGGCGCGAAGAGGACTTCGCGGCCGTGCGCGCGCATGCCGAGAAACAGATCCGCATCGAGGAGCGCCTGCCCGAAGCCGCGGCGCCACGTGTGCCGGCTTACGTCTGGCTGGGGCAGGCGCTGGAGCGTCTCGACGAATACGAGCAGGCCGAAGTCGCCCTGCGCAAGGCGGTCGAGATCGCCGAGAGCCGCGGCTCCGCACCCCTGCAGCGCCACCTGTACAGCGCTCTCACCCAGCTCGCCGGGCTGCTGGTGCTGCGCGGCCGTCCCGTCGAGTCCCGCGAGGTGGCGCTGCGCGCCATCGACATCGGCGAAGCGACTCGCGGCAAGGACGCGCCTTCGCTGGTGCGTCCGCTGCAATACCTGGCCATGGCCGAGACCGCACTGGGCGAATTGCCCGCAGCACTGCACAGCTTCGAACGTGCAGGAAAACTCATCGAGCAGCATTCCGCCGACATCGAACGCCCGTGGGTCGTGGCGCAGCATCGCGGCCTCGCGCGCCTGCAGCTGGCACTGGGCGAGCCGGCACTGGCCCGCGACGAACTGGCGGCCGCGCTCGCCGCCGCGGCCGACGATCCCAAGCTCGCCACGGAGCGCGCGGCGACGCTGCTGGCGCTCAGCGCACTCAGTGACGATGCGGCGCTCGCCGAAGGACACCAGGCGATCGGTCGAGCCCTGGCGCTTTACCGTTCGCGCCTGCCCGAGAAGCATCCGGCCATACTGCGCGCCATCGCCGATGACTGCGCGTTGGAGATTCGCGCGCGGCCGGCGCGCACGGCTGACGCGCCGAGCTGCGAGGAAGCGGCGCGCCGGCTGGAGCTCACGGCCGACGCCGATCCGCTGTTGCGCCACGATGTGTATGCGCTGTCCAGCGAACTGCAGGGCTTGCGCGGCGATGGCGAAGGCGCATACGGCCTCGCCATCCGCGCGCTGTCGGCTGCCAGCACCCTGGGGGCGCCCGATCCACAGTGGCGTGCGGACTTCGCGCTGGCGCGTCTGCTCCAGGTGCGCGGCGATGGCGCGCTCGCCATCTTCTTCGGCAAGGAGTCGATCACGCAGATCGAGCGCCTGCGCGGCCGTTTCAATGGCGACGAACGCCGGCTCGAACGGACATTTCTCGCCGACAAGGTCCGGGTCTATCGCGCCGTGGCGGACTGGCTGATGTCCGCCGGGCGCATCGACGAGGGCCTGGACGTGATGCGGCTGCTCAAGGACGAAGAGCTGTACGACTTCGTGTTGCGCGACGCGCAATGGAATCGCGAGAACGGTGTCGAGCTCACGCCCGCGGAAATGGCTCTGCGCAACCGCTACCGCGAGATCGTCGAGGCGGACGCCGCCAGCGGCCTCGAGATCGAGCGGCTCGGCCGCCTGCGAGACTCGAATCGCATCAGCACCGGCGAGTCTGCGGTGCTCGCAGCGCTGCTCGCCGGCCAGGGCCGCCTGGAGGCCGCCCGTGCCAACCGCATCCGCGAGTTCCTCGCCGGCGGGGCTACGGCCGCGCCCCGGGCGCCACCGCGCGCCGTGCGGGCCGACACCCTGGCACGCGAGCTGGCGGCCTTCGGCCCGGACACCGCCCTGGCCTTCTATCTACTCACCGAGGATCGGCTGCGCGTGCTGATCGCGACCGCACGCGGGCAGTTCGAATACCAGACGCCAGTGGACACGCCCGCACTGCGCAGGCAGATCGGCCGTTTCCTCGACGGCATTTCGCGGCGCGAGGACGTGAGTGCGGACGCGCGCCGCCTGTATGACCTGATCGCCAGACCGGTCGACCAGGAGGCGAGGCGCGCCGGCGCCAAGCGCCTGGTTCTGTGGCTCGACGGCGCGCTGCGCTACGTGCCGTTCGCCGTGCTCGGCGAGGGCCGCCACGCGCTGGTCGATCGTTACGTCATCGAGTCTCACGCGCCGAGCCGCGACGCAGGCGCGGGTGGCGTGCGAGCCGACGCGCCTCTCACGGTTCGCGGCCTCGGTCTCACGCGAGCCATTGGCGGTTTTGGCGCCCTGCCGGCCATGGCCGACGAACTTTGCGATGTGATCCGCGGCCCCATCGAAGGGCTCGCCACCCGGGGAAGGTCCTGCGATGTGGACGGCATCGGCGGCGGCGCGCTCGAAGGGCGCGGCTTCGCGGACGCGTCGTTCACGGCCGCGCGACTCGCCGGGCTGCTGGCGGAGCAGCCGGATTTCTCGGTGCTGCACCTGGGCACTCACTTCAACCTGCGGCCCGGCAATGCGCGGCAATCGTTTCTGCTGCTCGGCGACGGCTCGCGGCTGACGCTGGACACCATCGCGGGCTATGACTTCCACGATCTGCGGCTCGTGACGCTGTCCGCCTGCCAGAGCGGGCTCGGCGGAGCGACCACGGACGACGGCCGCGAAGTGGAGGGCCTCAGCGCCATCGTGCAGCGTCGCGGCGCGCACAGCGTCCTGGCGAGCCTCTGGCGCGTGGAGGACCAGAGCACGTCCCGGCTCATGCGCGAGCTGTATCGCGCATTGCCGCAGCAGCGGGGCGACGCCGCGGCGGCATTGCGCAGCGCCCAGCTCAAGCTGCGCGCCCTGCGTGCGGCGGGGACTACGCCTTATTCACATCCCTACTACTGGGCAGGATTCAGCGTCTCGAGCCAATGACGCGCGGTCGCCTGCGCCCGCGGCGATGGCCCAACCCCTCACCCGAATGCGGCAGAATCCCGCGCATGAGGTCACTGTTCCTGCTCGTAGCGCTGCTCGCGGCGGCGCCCCTGACGGCCGCGCCCGGCAATGACGCGCTCGCCAGCCCATCGTTGCTATGGATTCACGACGGCAGACTCACCCCGTCGGCACTGGCGCTGCTCGCGGAAATGCGCAAGGCCGAGAACTACGGCCTGCGGCCCGGCGACTACGGGGCCGACGCCCTGCTCGCGCGCGCCGCGGCGCCCCTGCAGGCTGCCGCGGCAGTCGCGCTGGATGCGGACCTGAGCAGGTCCGTCGCGCGTTTCGTCACCCACCTGCATTCGGGGCGCGTCTCGCCCCGCGCCGTGGGCTACGACCTCGACGTGCCGCATTCCACCTTCGATGCCACCGCGGCGGTGCGCGCGCTGGCCGCGAGCGCCCGGCCGCTCACCACGCTCGCCGGTTACGAGCCGGAGTTTCATCACTACCGGCTGCTGATCGCGGCGTTGCGCCGCTATCGCGCCATGGCGGCGATGCCGGAACCGCCGCCGCTGCCGCCGCTCGGCGCGCCGAGCATCAGACCCGGCGAACCGTATGCCGGCATGCGCGCGCTGCGGGCGCGGCTCGTGCAGCTGGGCGACCTCGAGGCGTCCGCGTTGAAGATCTCCGACGATCGGCTGGACGCCGTGACGGCCATGGCGCTGGTGCGCTTCCAGGCACGCCATCGGCTCGAGGTCGACGGCGCGCTCGGCCGCGCGACCCGCGACGCGCTCGACGTGCCATTGTCGCGCCGCATACGGCAGCTGGAATTCTCCATCGAGCGCTCGCGCTGGCTGCCTTCACGACTGGTCTCGCCCCTGATCATCGTGAACATCCCGCAGTTCGAGCTGTTCGCGTTCCACACGGCCAGCGACCGCGAGCAGGACCTGCTCATCATGGACGTGGTGGTGGGCAAGGTCTTCCCGCAGAACAACACGCCGGTGTTCGTCGCCGACATGAACCAGGTGGTGTTCCGCCCCTACTGGGACGTGCCGCGCAGCATCCTGGTACAGGAGCTGCTGCCGCAGATCCGGACGCGCGCGGACTGGGTGGCGCGCAACGGCTACGAGATCGTGCGCGGCCAGGGCGACGACGGCACCGTGGTGCCGCAGAGTGCCGCGAGCATCGCGGGACTGCAGAGCGGTGCGCTGCGGCTGCGGCAGAAGCCCGGCGCGGACAACGCCCTCGGCAACGTCAAGTTCCTGTTTCCCAACCGCTACAACGTCTATCTACACGACACGCCGTCGCAGGGCCTGTTCTCCCAGGCGCGGCGCGCCGCCAGCCACGGCTGCGTGCGCGTGGCGGATCCGGTGGCGCTGGCCCGTTACGCGCTGCGCAACCAGCCCGGCTGGTCCGACGAACGGATCGCCGCGGCGATGAGCGCGCCGGCGGGTACGCGCGTGATGCTCCGGGAGCCGATCCGCGTGTACATGTTCTACGCGACCGCGATCGCGCTGGAGGATGGCCGGGTCCTGTTCTTCGAGGACCTCTACCACCACGACGAGAAACTGGCGAAGGCCTGGTGAGTCAGCCGGCCCAGGTGCGGAAGGCACCCGTGTCGATGTGCACGAAGTCGGATCGCCGGTAGAAGCCCACGCCGCCGCGCCTGGCGAGCAGCGCCAGGTCGCGCAGGTCGGCGCAGGAACAGTGCTTGAGCCGGACGTCGATGGCGCGGCCCTGCATGTGCAGGGACTTCTTCGCGACGCCGCTGCCGGCCCGGGACGACATCGCATCGTTGCTCTCGGGCGAACGATAGCCGGAGATGATCTCGAACCTTGGCTCGCGCTTCGCGGCGCGCGCGAGCTCGAACAGCTGGTCGTACAGCCGCACGTCGATTTCGTGCAGCTGGCCATTGCGGTGGTCGCGCAGCAGTTTCTTCAGCGAGCCGAGCGCGGAGCTGTCGAATTGCGCGCCGCGCTTGTACGCGAGCGCGACGGTCTCGCTGGTGTGCGTGTTGAACAGCTCCAGGTGCCGCACTTCGTGCGCGCCGGCCTGCGGCTCGCCGGCGGCCGCGAACCGAGACAGGACCAGCCCAGCCCCGCCGGCCATCACGGTCTGCATCCAGCGTCGGCGGGTCCAGATCTGACTCATGGTTTCCCTGAGGGGGTGATCGAGGTCATCCGGTTTGGAGCCCCGGACGCGTGCCCGGGTTCCTGCGAAATTGCCGACAGTCTGCTCGCCGGCGGGCGCGCGGGCAACGCGCGGAGCGCGACGGGCATCACAGGACGCGGTGGCCGGGGGTCAGAACGGCAGCGGCACCACCGAACCGCGGTCGCCGGGCCTGCGATTCACGGACACCACGGTGGCCTTGGGAAAGAAGTTGAATTCGGAGGCGCTCGCCCAGGTGTAGGCGCCCATGGCGCGGCCGACGATCAGGTCGCCCGCCTTGAGCTGCGGCAACATGAGGTTCTCGGCGATGACGTCGATGCTGTCGCAGGTCGGCCCGGCGAGCACCGAGGGGAATTTCTCCTCGCCCTGCCGCAGCGACTCCACCGGATACTTGGCGTGATCGAAGAGCTGGCCGCTGTACGAGCCGTACAGGCCGTCGTCGAGGTAGTACCACCAGTGCCCCTCACGTTTGGCGCGCCCCATGACCGACGCCACGCCGATGGCGGCGGGGCCGCAGATGTAACGACCGGGTTCGGCAATGACCCGCAGCCGCGCCGGTAGTTTGGCCAGCGCCGCGCGGATGGGCGCGCAGAAGCGGCCGATGTCGGCGACCTTCTGGCCGTACTCGATCGGATAGCCGCCGCCGATGTCGAGCGTGTCGAACTTCCCGAGCTTCTCCTTGCGCGCCTTCGCCATGAGCTTGGCGCACACTTCGATGGCCTCGACGTGCTTGCTCGGGTCCGAGGCCTGCGAACCCACGTGAAACGACAGTCCGCGCACCGGGATGCCGAGCTTGCGCGCCAGGCGCGCGAGCTCGAGCAGATCCTCCGGATCGCAGCCGAACTTGCGCGACAGATCGACCACGGCGCCCGGCGAGCGGAACGACACGCGCAGCAGCAGCTCGGCCTGGTCGCGATAACGCTCGAACTTGCGCACCTCGTCCGGATTGTCGGCGACGAAGATCCGCACGCCCAGGTGCAGCGCGTTGCGGATGTCGATGTCGCGCTTGATCGGATGCGTGTGGATGCAGCGCGCCGGATCGACCCCGAGCCGCGCCACGAGCTGTGCCTCGCCGGTGGTGGCGAGGTCCAGCCAACCACCCATCTCGACGATGGTCTCGACCACCGCGGGATGCGGCAGCGGCTTCAGCGCGTAGTGCAGGTCGACGCCCGGCAGCGCCTTGTGCAGCTTGCGGTACTGCTCGCGGATGCGCTGGCAGTCGATGATCAGCAGCGGGGAGCCGAACTCGCCCGCCAGACGCTGGATTTCCGTGCTGGTGAAGGGATCGATGTATGCCATCGACTTGCGCGCGCGAGTGGCCAACGAGGGCTCTCCCTGAAGTGGAGGTGTGAAAAGGCGCGAATTGTAGGCAAGCCCGGTGCCAGTGTCATGACCGGTTACCGAGCCTGCAAACAGGCGCTTTTGCTAAAGTCCGGCGCGCATGAATTCCGTACCCGCCCCCGCCGCCCCCTCGGACGAACTACAGACCCTGCTCGCCTCGCGCGTCGCGGTGGTGGTCATCGAAAGCCGCGAAGAGACCCGCGCGCTGGAAGTGGTGCGCGATGCGGCCATGAAGGCCCAGCGTGGCCGGAACTGGGGCGTGTTCCAATGGACGGTGACCGAGGGTCTGCTGCGCATGGACGTGGACCTGGGCGGTGCGCAGAAGACGCTCGCGCAACCCGAGCAGCTGCTCAAGCACATCAAGGCCACCACCATGGCCGGCATCTACGTGCTGCTCGATTTCCATCCCTATCTCGACAACCCGATGTTCGTGCGCACGCTCAAGGACATTGCGCAGGACTACAAGAAGTGCGCGCGCACGCTGGTGTTGATCAGCCATGAGTTGAAACTGCCGAAGGAGCTGGAATATCTGGCGGCGCCGTTCAAGCTGTCGTTGCCCACCCGCCGGGAGCGCCACGCCATCGTCATGCGCACCGCGCGCGAGTGGGCGCAGCAGAAAGGCGGCATGCCGCGCATCGACGTGAAGGTGGTCGAACGCATGGTCGACAACCTCGGCGGCCTCACCGAGAACGACGTCGAACGGCTCGCCCGCCAGGCCATCTTCAACGACGGCGCGCTCACCGAGGACGACATCAAGCCGCTGCTCGCGGCCAAATACCAGCTGCTGAACCGCGGCGGCACGCTGTCCTTCGAGCCGGACACGGCGAAGTTCGCCGAAGTCGGCGGCATGAAGAACCTGCGACGCTGGATCCTGCAGCGCAAGGCCGCGTTCGACGGCAGTGCGCCCGGCCTGGACGCACCCAAGGGCGTGCTGTTGCTGGGCGTGCAGGGCTGCGGCAAGTCGCTCGCGGCGCGCGCCGCGGCCGGCGTGCTGGGCGTGCCGCTGGTGCGACTGGATTTCGGCGCGCTGTTCTCCAAGTGGCACGGCGAATCCGAGAAGAACCTGCGCGAGTCGCTGAGCTCGGCGGAGGCGCTCGCCCCCTGCGTGCTGTGGCTTGACGAGATCGAAAAGGCGCTTTCCACCGGCGATGGCGACAGCGGCACTTCGCGGCGCGTGCTCGGTGCCTTCCTGACGTGGCTGTCCGAACAGCGTGCGCGCGTGTTCATCGTCGCCACCGCCAACGACATCACCGCGCTGCCGCCCGAGCTGGTGCGCAAGGGGCGCTTCGACGAGATCTTCTTCGTCGACCTGCCCTCGCCGGCGGCGCGGCTGGAGATCCTCGGCATCCATTGCGCCAAGCGCGGCGTGCAGGTGGGCGAGAACGACATGAAGGTGCTGGCCACGCGCTGCGAGGGTTTCTCCGGCGCGGAGATCGAGCAGGCCGTGGTCTCTGCCATGTACACCGCGAACGCCGGCAACCGGCCGGTGGATGCGCGCTGCATCGCCGCCGAGCTCGAAGCCACGCGGCCGTTGTCGGTGGTGCTCGGCGAGAAGATCACCGAGCTGCGCGCCTGGGCCGCGGAACGCACCGTTCCGGCCGACTGACTGCCCCGCCGGCCACTTCCTGAAAGGATTCGGCGCGTCCTCCTACGGCCGCACCGTGCAGCTGCGCTTAGATGATGCGATGTCGACGCGCACGCAATCCTGGCGGGACGCGATCTGGACGGCGCTCGGCGCGCTGATCCTGCTCGGTCTCGCGCTGTACCTGTCGCACGTGCTGCTGCTCTTCTTCGCGGGCGGGTTGCTCGCGCTGGTGTTCCGCGCGCCGGCGGATTGGCTGGCACGTCGCTCCGGGATGGACGCGCGGCTCGCGCTCGGTCTGGTTCTCGTGGCGATCGTCGCGGCGCTGTCGCTCATGACCTGGATGTTGGGGCAGACCCTCGCCACCGAGCTCGAGGGCGTCGGCCAGCGGCTGCCGCAGGCGATCGATGCCCTGCGTGCCCGCATCCACGAGGGCGGCCCGCTGGCCAGCGCGTTCGAGAGCGCCGCCCGCGGCACCTCGCCCGCCGGGCTGCTGCGCGGTGGGCTGGCCACACTGACGGCGACGTTCGACGCGCTCACCAGCCTCGGCCTGGTGCTGTTCGCCGGGGTGCTGATCGCCGCGCAGCCCGACCTCTACGTGCGCGGCGCCCTGCACCTGCTGCCGAAAGCGCGGCGCCGGCGCGCGGGCGAGGTGCTGGGCACCATCGGCGATACCTTGCGCCGCTGGCTGCTCGGCCAGCTGTTCCTGATGGTTCTGGTCGGTGTACTGAGCTACGCCGGCTTGCGGCTGATCGGCGTCGAGTATGCCGGCGCCCTGAGCCTGCTCGCGGGCTTGCTGTCTTTCGTTCCCTATCTCGGGCCCCTGCTCGCCGGGGCGATCGCCGTGCTCATCGCGCTGGCCCAGGGCCCACAGCTGGCGCTGCTGACCGCGGGTGTGGCCGTCGGCGTGCAACTGATCGAAGGAGTGTTCGATCCCTTCGTGCAGCAGCGCTCGGTGTACCTGGCGCCGGCGCTGGTGCTGTTCGCCCAGGCGGCCATGGGTGCGCTGGCGGGGCTGGTGGGCGTGGTGATCGCCACGCCGCTCGCCGCGGCAGCCATCGTGATCGTCAAGATGTTGTACGTGGAGGACGCGCTTGGCGATCACGAGGTGCGCGCGCAGAGCTGAGGGCACCTGCGCCGCGGCCGCGCCCTTCAGCCGCGCTCGAGCGCGGCGCGCCGGTTGAGCAGGTCCGCCTGACGACGGCGCGCGTTCTGCCAGCCCACGACGGCGACCACCAGGAGCACGAATCCCTGCAGCGTCGCCAGCCAGGCCGCGCCACCTGCCTGCGGATGCGTGGCAGCCGCGAGCGCCGCCGCCAGGGTGAACAGCGCCGTGAAGGCCACCGCCATGCCACCCGCGACCACGCGATCGCGCGCGAACAGCGGCCGCCGGGCGCGCAGCACCCAGAGCGCCAGCGCCATCCAGGAGGCGCCGATGAGGCACATCGCGCCAAAGGCCCACTGCGTACGCGCCGGCAGCGCGGGTTCGGTGAGCCACAGGGCAACGATCAGGGCGGTCATCGCCGCGGACACGAGCAGCAGCGACACGTACCCCAGCCGGGATTTCAGCGACAGCTCGGCGCCGGCCAGCATGCGGACCTGTTCGAGAGATTTCGTCTGCGGGGTCATGTGGGTTCTCCGGTGAGTTGTTTGCGCAACGTCGCACGCGCCCGGAACAGGCGCGATTTGACGGTGCCGGGCGGAATCTGCAGCAAGGCGGCGATCTGCTCGATGGTCAGCTCGCGTAGATAGAACAGTGCCAGCGTCTCGCGATCGCGCAGCGGCAGCGAATCCATGCCTGCTTCGAGGGTGGCGAGGTCGTCATCGAGGGCGCCGGTGTCGGTTTCCACCGCGGGGAGGTGGTCGAGGTCCGCGTCGGCATCGAGTGCCTGGCGGTACTGCCGGCGGAGGCGATCCATGGCCACGCGCCGCGCGATGCCGAACAGCCAGGCGCGCAGGCTGGCCGGTTCGCGCAGCGTCGCAATGCCGCGCAGCACGCGCAGCCAGGTGTCCTGCGTCAGGTCCGCCGCGGCATCATCGGAACCCGTGAGCCGGCGCAGGTAGCGCCAGACGGGCTCGTGCCAGCGGGCGATCAGCGCCTCGAAGGCCGGCCGCTCGCCGAGCTGGCAGCGGATGGCCAGCAGCTCGTCGGTGCGCAGATCGGTGTTGAGATCGGTGTTCACGACCAGGGAGTCGCGCGGGAAGGGGAAAGGTTCACGGACCCCCGGTCGACAGGTCACGAGCGCGTCAGGCGCGTCCCTTTTTGCTGCAAATGAGGAATGTCCCCAAATCGATAGTTGCTCACGGCGAGACCGCCGAGAAAAGCGTCCTCGTGATATGACAGTTCCGCCGGGTCGTCACCGGCGGCGCCCACGGCCACCATCAGCGGCAGCAGGTGCTCCTCGCGCGGATGCGCGGCGCGCGCCGCGGGCGCGGCTTCCCACCCGGCCAGTAGTTCGTCGCGGGTCTGCGGGTCGGTGTCCAGCAGGGCGCCGTTCAGCCAGGCATCGAATTGATGCGACGGCTGCCAGCCGCGCGGACTGAAGAAGTCGCGCAGGTTGTGATAGCTCAGGCCGCTGCCGACGATCAGCACGTCCTCATCGCGCAGTGGCGCAAGGGCGCGGCCCAGGGCCAGGTGCGTGTCCGGGTCCAGTCCCCGCCGGAGCGACAACTGCACCACCGGCACGTTCGCGTCCGGGTAGATCGCTTTCAGCGGCGTGAACGCGCCATGGTCGAAGCCGCGTTCCGGGTCGAGTCTCGCGGGCAACCCCGCCCTCTCGAGCAACTGGCGCGCCGACTCCGCCAGCGTCGGATCGCCCGGCGCGGCGTACTGGATGCGATAGGTGTAGTCGGGAAAGCCCCCGTAGTCGTAGATCATCGGCGGCTTCGGGCTGGAGGTGAGCGTGAACTCGCGCTCCTCCCAGTGCGCGGAAACCATGAGCACCGCCCGCGGCGTGCGGCCGATCTGCCGCGGCATGCCGGCCAGCTCGGCCTCGAGCCGGGCATAGGGCGCGCGCGCCGCCGCGTCCATGAACGACCACGGTCCACCGCCATGGGAGATGAAATACACGGGAAGCCGGGCGCCCATGCGTCCAGAGTGTACGCTCGGGACTTGCGCCCGCCAGCCGGTTGAAGGGGATCTGAATGGGATTGCGTTCCTGGGCGATGTGCGCCCTGTCGATGCTGCTGCTCGGCGCGGCCGCACCCACGCGGGCCGCGCCCGCCTATGTCATCGTCGAGCAGAACTCCCCGCCGCTGCAGTTCGCCATCGGCGACATCGAAGCCGCGCTGCGGGCCGCGCAATTCGAGATTCGTCACGACGCCCGCGAACTGCTGCGCACGCGTGCCACGGGCCGGCGCGTGCTGGTGCAGTTCTGGACCTCGGGCAGCACCGGCGTGCTCGAGTCCGCGCTGATAGACCTGCGCCCGGTGCCCAAGGACATCGCCGCCGAGGGCTTCAGCCTGCGGCGGATCAAGAGCGGCGAGGAGCTGCAATTGCACGTGTTCGCCAACGACGCCGCCGGCGCGATGTACGGCGGACTCGAGCTCGCCGAGCAGATCCGCACGCGCGGCGTGGAGGGCGTGACCGACACCGACCGCAACCCCTACCTGGCGCTGCGCGGCACCAAGTTCAACATCCCGCTGGACCTGCGCACGCCGAGCTACACGGACATGAGCGACTCGGCGCAGGCCAACATCGCGACAGTCTGGGATTTCGCTTTCTGGCGCGCCTACCTCGACCAGCTCGCGCGCGACCGGTACAACTACGTGTCGCTCTGGAACCTGCATCCGTTTCCGTCGCTGGTGAAAGTGCCGGAGTATCCGGACGTGGCGCTCGACGACGTCTGGCGCACGCGTGCGCCGCTCGCGGAGGACTACCCGACGCGCGCCACCGACCTGGTCACGCCGGCCATGCTCGCCGACAAGGAAGTGCTGCGGCGGATGACCATCGCGCAGAAGATGGACTTCTGGCGCCGTGTGATGCAGTACGCGCGCGATCGCAACATCGCGTTCTACGTGGTCACCTGGAACACCTACACGTATGGCGTCGACGGCCGGTACGGCATCACCGATGCGCTCGACAACCCGCGGACGGTCGCCTACTTCCGCGCCAGCGTGCGCGCCCTGTTCCGCGCCTATCCACTGCTCGCCGGCATCGGGCTCACTGCCGGGGAGAACATGGGCGAAGTGAAGATGTATTCGGGCGGCGTCGATGCCTTCGACGTGAAGGAGCAGTGGCTGTTCGACACCTACGGGCAGGGCGTGCTGGACGCGGCGCGTGCCGAGCCACAGCGGCAGTTCCGCTTCATCCACCGCCAGCACGAATCGCGCGCCCAGGACATCGCCACCACCTTCGCGCCGCTGATCGCGCAACCCAATGTCGATTTCCTGTTCAGCTTCAAGTACGCGCAGGCGCATGCGCTCTCCTCCACCACGCAGACGTTTCATCGCGGTTACGTGGAGTCGCTCGGCAAGTTGCAGACGCTCTGGACACTGCGCAACGACGACGCGCTCATGTTCCGCTGGGCGGCGCCGGCCTTCGTGCGCGAGTTCGTGCGCAACATCCCGCGCGCGCCTTCCGCCGGCTACTATGTCGGTTCCGACATGTGGGTGTGGGGTCGGGAGTTCCTCGCGAAGCGCCCGCAGGCCTCATCCGCGCGGCAACTCGAGATCGACAAGCACTGGCTGCACGTGCTGCTCTGGGGCCGGCTGGGCTATGACCCCACGCTCGACGACGAGCGTCTCGCGGCCGTCGTCGGCCAACGTTTCCCCGGTATGGACGGCGCACGCCTGCTCGCGGCCTGGCAGGACGCGTCGATGATCTATCCACTGGTCACGGGCTTTCATTGGGCGAACTTCGATTTCCAGTGGTACATCGAGGGCTGTCGCAGCCGGCCCGGGCCGGCGAAGACCGCCAGTGGCTTTCACAGCGTGCAGACCTTCATCGACCAGCCGGTCCATCCGGGCACCGACAACATTCCGATCCCGGCCTTCCTCGCGGGTGAAACCCGCGGCACGACGCCGCCGCAGGTGGCCGCACGCATCGATGCGCGCGCCGATGCGGCGCTCGCCGCACTGGCCGCGCTGGAAAAAGGTGTGCGCGCCGACACCGAGCTCGCCGACACGCTGGCCGACATCCGCGCGATGGCGCTGCTCGGCAAGTACTACGCGGCCAAGATCCGCGGCGCGACGGCGCTCGCGAGTTTCCGCCTGCGGCGCGAGCCAGCGCAGCAGGCCGAGGCCGTGCGGCAGCTCACCATCGCGCAGGATTTCTGGCGGGACTACACGCGGCGCACCGGCGCGCGCTATCGCAATCCGCTCTGGACCAATCGCGTGGGTTACGTCGACTGGCGCGAGCTCGACGCCGAGGTCGCGGCGGACATTGCGATCGCCGCCGCACCGGCTCCCTGAACCGCTTCCTGAATCGCGGCCCGCAGGCGCGCGCAATGCGGAAACCAGCGGCCCGAATGCGCGCTCCACGCCGCGCAACCTGAACGAACCTGAACGAAAACGTTCAGCGAACGCTCAGCTCGCGATGCGGATACTGGCCCCACAACGGATCGCAGTGGATCCGCCAAGGAGAGTCAGATGAAACGCCCCGTGACCCTGCTGCTCGTCGCCACCCTTCTCGCCAGTGGCGCCGCGTACGCCAAGAACGACAAGGAGAAGTTCGCCGACCGCGTGGCTCACAAGGTCATGCGCACCGATGCGGCGCGCAGCGACCTGCGGCGCCAGCAGGCCGGAGAGCATCGCCGCGATGGCGGCCGTCATGACCGCAACGATCACGGCCGCAACCCGGGCAACGATCACCGCAACGACCGCAGGAACGATCGGCCGGACCATGGCCGCCGAGATTATGGCCGCCCCGGCCATGGCCGTCATGATGGGCAGGCTCGCGATTATCGTCGCGATCATGGCGGTTGGGACCGCGCGCGCAGCGATTGGAACCGTCATCCGAACTACTGGGACAACCGCCGCCACGATCGCCGCGACTACGCGCGCCATCGGTATCACTACGGCGTGTACCACGCGCCGCGCGGCTACTACTACCGCACGTGGCATCGTGGCGACCGCCTGCCGCGCGGCTGGTACGGCAGCGCGTACGTGGTGCACGACTGGCGTCCGTACCGTCTGTACGCGCCGCCCTATGGCTACCACTGGGTGCGCGTCGGCAACGACGTAGTCCTGACCGCCCTCGCCACCGGCATCGTGCTCGATGTGCTCTACGACATCTGGTACTGACCGATTCGATCTCAAGAACCCGAGCTAGCGGGCAATCGCCGGCGCCCTGGAACGGATTCCAGGGCGCCGATGTAATGGGGACATTCCTCGTTTTCTAGAAAAAGGGGACGCGCCTCACCCGACCGAATATCCTCGCAAGTGCGTCCCCTTTTTCTGGAAAACGAGGAATGTCCCCAATAGACCGTCTCGCCACCGTCGAAGAGAAGCTGGCATTCCTCGAGCGTGCGGTGAACGAGCTCAGCGACGTGGTCGCGCGGCAGCAGAAGGAACTGGACCGCGCAACCGACCGCCACCAGCGCCTGCTCGACAAGCTGGCGGCGATGGAGTCGGACTGGGGCCCTAGTGCGACGGCGGAAGAGAAACCGCCGCACTACTGATTCAGCGCGGCCGATTCATCGCGGCGCCTTCACGAACTTCACGGTCAGCTCCAGCGCTTCCAGCGCGCCTGGCAGCAGGATCTCGCCGCGCGGCAGATCCTTCCTCTCCTGCCCCTGATTGCCCAGCACGAAATCGTGGTAGCCGTGCTCGTAGACTTCCATCCGCACGTTCTTCCCGCGCTTCGCCAACTCGTCGTGCAGGCGCGTATCGAGCGGCAGCAGCCGGTCTTCGGTGCCGACCAGGATCAGCACGGGCACCTGCACCGGCGCGATGTTCTGCTGCGAGATCTGCGCGTCCGGCGGCGTCGTCGCGAAATCCGGCCGGGCGCCATTGCCGGCGATGTCGTAGCCCAGGAACCAGATGGGCGCCGGCGCACCCAGCACCACCTTGTGCAGCGTCGGCACGCGTGCCGCCATGAACATGGCGAGGTTGCCGCCCAGGCTCACGCCATACACGTTCACCTCGGCGCGCTTCACGTAGGGCAGGTTCTGCACATAGTCGATGACCGAGACACCGTCATCGATCGCCGTGACCAGGCCGCCCGACGAGGGCTTGTTCATGAGGTTCCAGTCGCCGCCGCGATAGTCGGCGACCGCCACCACGTAGCCCTCCTCCAGGAATCGCTCCCACACCGGCCCGCCGTGATCGCCGCGCGACCAGCCCACCAGCTGGTCCATGCCGCGCCCGCCCGGCGCGCCATGGAACATCACGATGGCGGGGAACGGCCCGTCGCCGCGCGGCTTGCGCACCGCGGCTGCGATGTACAACCCGTCCTTGGCCTTGATCCACGTCTGCATCACCGGCGAGTCCTGCTCGCTCACCACGTGCACATATTTCCTGTCCGGCAGCGCCTCATTGCTGCCGCCGTGACGGGTGATCGCCGCCGGCGCCATCACGGGCGCCGCGAGCAGTGCGAAAAGCAGCGTTCTCTTCATTGCAGACCTCCGAGGGCGGCCCAGAGGGCCACGAGTGAGCAAACCAGCGCCACGCCGGCGCCAGCCAACGCGACATTGACGATGCGGCGGCGGGCCGCGCGTTCCGCCGTGAATTCCGCCGCGGACTGCGCCAGCGCCGCGACCACTTCCTTGAGCTGCACGGCGAGTTCCTTCACCTGCTCGGCATTGCTGGCCGCCGCGGTCTGCAGCTCGGCGATCTGCTGACTCAGCAGCCGCGTGCGTTCGTCGCCCGCGCCGAGATCCTTGCGCGTGAAGACCGGCTTCACGACGTTGACGATGGAGTCCAGGTTGCCGAGCACGAGTTTGCCGATGGTGAGCCAGGGGACAGGCATGGGAACTCCAGGGTCAGTCTTTGGGAGGCATCAAACCACGATTTCCGCCTCGGTCGCCGGCCGCAGGCGATCGCCGTCGACGGAATCCAGAAACGGCTCGATGTCGCTGCGCGGCGTGCCATGGCAGAGGAAGACTTCCTCGTCGAGCGGCTGCGCGGGCTTCAGCGAGCGCAGCCACTCGAACACCTCCGGGGTGAGCTGCGCATGCGCATACGCGTCTGATTCGCCACCGCCCCGGGCCGCGAATTCCAGCAGCTGCCGCTCGTGGTTGCCCGCGAGCTGCGCCCAGTCCTGCTGCAGGAGAAAGCGCGCGGTTTCCAGCGGCAGCAGCGGGCCCGACAGCGAATCGCCGAGCTTGACGATGCACGTGACGGCGCGCCGGCCCGCGTCGGCGAGCACCGCCTGCAAGGCGGCCAGGTTGCCGTGGATGTCTGACACCAGCGCGATGCGCATGCCCGCGGGGTTCCCTACGGCAGAACGCTGTATCCGCCGGTCTCGGTGAACGCATCGGCCTCGCTGGCCGCGGCACCCACGGCCGCGCCGCGCGCGAGGCGATCGCGAATGGCGGTCCACTTCTCCTCGCTGGGCACGTCCTGCACCAGGATCTGCTCGCAGCCCGCCTTGTCGAGCACGCGCAGGTTGGAGTACAGGTCGTGCGCGTAGGCATCCGGACGCCGCCCGGCGTTGATCCAGGTGACCGACGGATAAGTCTTCAGCGGCAGGCGCATGGCCAGCACCGCCACGCGACGGCCACCCTCGGAGAGAGTCTCGGCGCGCTTGTCGATCTCGTCGACGGGCACGATCGACATGGGCGTGAGCGGCGCGTAATGCGACAGCTTGGCGCCCGGCACGCGCGGCGTGCCCGCGTGGGCGCCGACGATGACGTCACCGACCACGTGCTTGAGCTGCGAGTAGGTGATGGAGCCGGGCCGCAGCAGGCGCACCTGCTCGCCCTCGAAGCTGACGATGGTGGACTCGAGGCCGATCTGCGCCTCGCCGCCGTCGAGCACCACGCGCACGGCATCGCCGAACTCCTCGCGCACGTGCTCGGCGCGCGTCGGGCTGACGCGCCCGAAACGGTTGGCGCTGGGCGCGGCGATGCCGCCGCCGAAGGCGGTGAGCAGCTGCTGGGCCATGGGATGCGAAGGCACGCGAATGGCCACCGTGTCCTGGCCGCCGGTGACCACGTCGTGCACGTTCTCCGAGCGCGGCAGCACCATGGTCAACGGGCCCGGCCAGAAGCGCGCGGCCAGCTTCTGCGCGTTCTCGGGTACTGCGCGCGCCCAGCGGTGCAGGTACTTGGGATTGTCGAGATGGACGATGACCGGATGATCGGGCGGCCGCTCCTTGAGCTCGAAAATGCGGCGCACGGCCGCCGGGTTCTGGGCATTGGCGCCCAGGCCGTAGACGGTTTCGGTCGGAAAGGCGACGAGCTCGCCGTCACGCAGCGCGGTGACGGCTTCCTCCAGTTCCTTCAATGTGGCGCGAACGATCCGGACCATGCGCTGATTGTAGTAGGGTTTTGCTCGCGCCGGCCTGCGGGCCTGGTCAATCGGCGCAAACGCGCCCGCCCGCGGCCGATCCGGCCCCTACTCGAGGTCGCGCCTCTGCCAGCCGGCTTCGGTCTTGCGCAACTCGTACGTCGGCCAGTAGTGGCGGTCGAGCTTGAGCGTGATCACCTCCGGTGCATTGTTCCAGGTGATGGTGCGCAGGCGAATCGCGGAGCGATCCGGCCGGCCCGAAACCACCTTGAGGAACTCGTCGAGCGTGGGCGTGGGAATGCCATCCACTTCGACGATGCGGCGCCCGGGAAACAGCCCATAGCGCGTGGCCGGCGATCCATACGCGAAGTAACCCACGTACACGCCCTCGGGCGGCATGCCGCGCTGGGCCAGCATGGCGCGATGCGGTGCCTGCAGCGTGGCGCCGGCCCACATGACGATGCGATCGAGGTCGAGACCGCTGAGCGCGGCGGTGGCGAGCGGCACATTCGCCTCCTCGCCGTCGCGCCACACGGTGACGTTCACGTCGGGCTTGTCGGCCACCGCCAGCTCGACCTCGCGGAATTTGGTGACCACCTTGTTGTCGATGGCCAGCAGGATGTCACCCTGCTTCAGGCGTCCCACCGCCGCGGACCCGCCCACCAACCGCACGATCGACAACACCTGGCGCTGGCTCGGGCTCGCCGCCTCCAGCTTCTTGAGCCACGCATCCGAGAGGCCCAGGCGCCGCGCCGCGGCCAATGGCTGCGGCACGAGCTCGGCCTCGAGCGAGAACACCGGCTGCTGGTTCTGCACGCGGCGGAGCATGTCCTGCACGACGTCGATGGCCACGCCACGGTATTCCTGCTGCAGGTCGCGGCCCTGCTCCCAGGCGAAGCTGGACCACAAACCGATCACGGCGCCGGAATTGTCCGTGAGCACCCCGTCGAAATCGGTGGGGCCGTTCACGAGCAGGATGGTCTCGAGATTGCTCTCGCGAAATTGCATGGTGCGCGACAGGGGCAGCTGGATGGGCGTGAGGTTGGCAACCTGCGTGAGGCGCGTGTGGATCTCGCTGTTGGCGTTCATGCCGACCACCCAGATGTCCTCGTTGGGCACGATGCGCCGGTCCACGAGTTTCGCGCTCTTCACCGGCGTGTTGCCGATGAGCTTGGGGTCGTAGCTGACGATGGCCAGGTTGTGCAGCGGATGCACGAACTCCACCTTGCCGGGAATCTCGAGCGTGCCGGCGAACACGATGCGCACGTCGCCCATGGACACGGGCACGGTGTTGCGGTCGACGACCACGAGGCCGCGCGCCGCGTCGACCACCAGGCCGGTGCCGCGGTAATTGCGCTCGGTGATGCCCGACACGGAGTAAGGCATGTCGAAGCCCACGCCCACCAGCGAGGGCGCGAGAGCCGCGGCCCGCGGATCGTCCTGCTTGGCGAAACGCGTGCTGCCGCCGACGTCGGGCTTGATGGTGCCCAGCGCCGGCAGCGGCGCGCATTGCCAGAGGCCGGCCGCGTCGTCGCGCAGGCAGTGGTTGGCCGGGAACCAGCGGCGATCCATGCGCGCGCTGCGCACCGAGGAGCCGTTGGGATCGTCGACGGTGGAGTAACGCACGATGAAACGCTCGCCGTCGCCCAGTCCGGCCACCACCGCTTCGAAGGCCGCGAGATTCGGCGTCGGCTTGCCATTGGCGCTGGAGATCACCGCGCCACGCGGCACGCCCGCCGCACCGAAGACATAGCCGGGGTTGGCGACGTACACACCGCTCACCGCCACGTTGAAGTGGCGCGACATCTGGTACGACACCGTGTGCACCACGGCGTCGCCGAATTCGAGGAAGGCGTTCGGCGTGATGGCATGCAGGTCGCCCACGCTCAGCTTGGCGGTGATCACCTTGCCGCCGCGCTCGAGCTCGAGGTCGACCGCGCCGCCGACGTTGTCGTCGAGCACTTCCTCGAGCGGCTCGAACTCCGAGACCATCTTGCCGTTCACACGCACCAGCACGTCGCCGGGCTGCAAGGTGCCGTCGGCCGGGCCGCCGGGCAGCACCTCGTTCACCACCAGCATGCCGGTGAGCGCCGGGAAGGCCTTGCGCGCGGCCTCTTCGGTCTTCTCCTGCAGGCCCAGACGGCGCAGCTCGTCGTAGGGCGTGTAGTGGAACACCACCTGCAGCGCGCCACGGGGCACGGCCTTGCCGGCCTGGATGAGCTCGAGCACGCGCTTCACCCGCCCCAGAGGTAGATAGAAGCTCGAAGCCGCGCCGGTCGCGCCACCGGCATTCAGCGCCACCACGCGGCCCTGGATGTCGATGACCGGCGAGCCGGAGGACCCCCCCGAAGTGCCGGACGCGGCCTGCAGGTAGAACGTGTTGAAGTCGTTGTACTTGCCGATGCCGTATTCGGGCGCGTCGCGGTCCAGCTTGGCGATGGTGCCGGCGAGGATGGAGAGCTGCTCGCCCGCGTTGTTGCCGATGACGCGGATCTCGCGGCCGATCTGCGCGCCGTCGGGGAACAGCGGCAGCGAGCGCGGCTTGATGAACCGCAGCTTCTTCGGATCGTAGCGGTAGATGCCGAAATCGTGGATCGGATCGCGATACAGCGGGTAGAGCTGCACTTCCTCGCGGTTGAGGAACGTGGCCTCGGAAGTGACCGGGCCCGGCGTCACCACGTGGCGATTGGTGAGGATGAGGCCGCGCTCGGCATCCACCACGAAGCCCGTGGCCTGCGCCGAGGAATTCCACTCGGTGTCGAAGGCGCGGGTCTGGTCGATCTCGATGGCCACCACGCTCTCGGCGACCCGTGCCAGCGTGCCGCGCCACGCGGCGCTCTCGCCCTCCGACTGTGGCAGCGCCGCCTGCGCGGACTGCGACTGGGCGACCACCTGCGGCGGCGCGTTCTGCGCCCGCGCCAGTGAACCGGAAAGCGAAACGACGAGGAGGCCGAGCAATGCCAGGGGGCGCAGTGTCATGCAGAGTCCTTCCGAATGGGCGGGGATCGCGACTAGCGCCAGAGCACCAGCAGCCACACCACGGCGAGCAACAGCAGGGACATGAGTACCGCCGCGGAACCGATGTCCTTGGCGAGACCCGACAACTTGTGCCGCTCGAGGCCGATGCGGTCGACCGTGGCCTCGATGGCGCTGTTGATGAGCTCGACGACGAGCACCAGGAACATCGGTGCGATGAGCAGCGCGCGCTCGATGCCATTGCGACCTAACCAGAGGCCCAGGGGAATGACCACGACCGCCAGGACGAGTTCCTGCCGGAACGCCGCCTCTTCCCGAAAGGCACCCGCCAGACCCTTGGTACTCGCACCAAAGGCGCGAAACATGCGCGTGAAGCCGGTGGGTTTGAACCGGTCGCCGATGTCGTTCATGGCCGCCGACTCTACCAGATGGACTGGTCCCACTTTCAGCCGGACGCCGCCGCCGCGACAGCGTTCTCCTATGCGGAGCGCGGCTCCTGGAGACCTTTCCAGGTGAGATCGAGCTGACGCGCGGCACGGACGTCGTCGAGCCGCCGCACGGTCATGGTGTGCGGCGCCGACTTCACGAGGTCCGGCTGCGCCTCGGCTTCGCGCAGGATGGCCACCATCGCGTCGCTGAACGCGTCCAGCGCTTCCTTGCTTTCCGTTTCGGTGGGCTCGATCAGCAGGCACTCGGGCACCAGCAGCGGGAAGTAGGTAGTGGGCGCGTGGAAGCCGAAATCGAGCAGGCGCTTGGCGAAGTCCATCGCGGTCACGCCCATCGTGTCCTTCTGCTTCTTCGCCGTGATGATGAACTCGTGGCTGGCGCGGCGCGTCGGATACGCCGGTTCGAAACCCTGCCTGGCGAGCACGGCCATCAGGTAGTTGGCATTGAGCGTGGCGAATTCGCCCACGCGGTGCATGCCCTCGCGGCCCAGCATGCGCATGTAGATGTAGGCGCGCAGCAGCACGCCCGCATTGCCCATGAACGCCGAGAGGCGGCCGATCGACTGCGGCAGGTCCTTTTCGGTGAGCCAGCGATACTGTTCACCTTCCTTGCCGACCACTGGAATCGGCATGAAAGGCAGCAGTCGCGCGCTCACGCCGACCGCGCCCGCGCCCGGACCGCCGCCGCCATGCGGCGTGGAGAAGGTCTTGTGCAGGTTCATATGGATGACGTCGAAGCCCATGTCGCCCGGACGCACCTTGCCGAGGATGGCGTTGAGATTGGCGCCGTCGTAATAGAGCAGCCCGCCCGCGTCGTGGACGATCTTCGCCACGTCCTTGATGCGCCGTTCGAACACGCCGCAGGTGGAGGGATTGGTGAGCATGATGCCCGCGGTGTTCGGGCCCACGACCTTCTTCAACGCCTCTACGTCGATGTCGCCGTCGTCCTTGGTGGGAATTTCCCTGACCACGCAGCCGCACATCGTGGCCGTGGCGGGGTTGGTGCCGTGCGCCGCGTCCGGCACGATGATTTCATTGCGCGCGAGATCGCCGCGCGCCCGGTGATACGCGCGGATCATGGCGACGCCGGCGAACTCGCCGTGCGCGCCGGCCATGGGCGAGAGCGCCACGCCCTGCATGCCCGTCACCTCCTTCAACATCTCCTGCAGCTCGTACATGCAGGCGAGGAATCCCTGCCCCACCGCGTCCGGCGCCAGCGGATGCCGGTTCAGGAACCCCGGCAGCATGGCGTACTGGTTACAGGCCTTGGGGTTGTACTTCATCGTGCACGAACCCAGCGGGTAGAAATGCGTGTCGATGGAGAAGTTGAGCTGCGAGAGCCGCGTGAAGTGGCGCACCACTTCCAGCTCGCTCACTTCCGGCAGCAACGCGGCCGGCCGCTTGCGCCGCAGGTTCTCCGGGATGTCCGCGGCCACCTCATTGGCGGTGTCGTGCTCGCTCGGAAACTGCGCATAGGCGCCGCGACCCGGGCGCGAGTACTCGAAGATGATTTTTTCAGGGTGCTTCTGCATGGCCATGGGAGTTCTCTTTCGCGCTCAGGCGGCGCGCACGGCGGCCTTGAGGGTGTCGGCGAGGGCATCGGCGTAAGCCTGGATGTCGGCGGCCGTACGCGTTTCGGTGGCGCATACCAGCAATGCGTTGCCGAGCTCGGGATAGTCGTTCGACAGGTCATGGCCACCGACGATGCCGCGCCGCGCGAGCGCGGCGATCACGGGCGCCACCGGCCGGTCGAGTTGCAGCACCGCCTCGTGGAAGCGCGGGCCGTCGAACGCCAGCTTCACGCCCTTGATGCGCGTGAGCGCCGCCACGAGATCCTGGGTGCGCACATGACATTCGTTGGCGACACGGGCCAGACCCTCGGGGCCCAACAGGCTGAGGTAGATGGTGGCGGCGGTGACCAGCAGGCCCTGGTTGGTGCAGATGTTGGAGGTGGCCTTGCCGCGGCGGATGTGCTGCTCGCGCGCCTGCAGCGTGAGCGCGAAGCCCTGGTGACCGTTCAGATCCACGGTGCGGCCGACGATGCGGCCCGGCATCTGGCGCACGTGATCCATCTTGGCGGTGAGGAAACCGGCATACGGACCGCCCGAGGACAAGGGCACGCCCAGCGGCTGACAGTCGCCGCAGGCGATGTCGGCGCCCCGGGTGCCCCATTCGCCGGGCGGCTTGAGGATGCCGAGCGAGGTGGGGTTCACCGAGGCGACGACCATCATGCCGTTGGCCTGCGCGAAATCCGTCAGGACATCCACGTCCTCGAGCTGGCCGAAGAAGTTCGGCTGCTGGATCACGATCGCGGTGATGTCCTGCCCGGCATGGGCCTGCAGATCGTCCACCGACAGCCTGCCGGACGGGCACGGCACCTCCTCGATCCGCACGCCCTGCCCCGCGGTGGTCGCCGCGGCGACCTTTCGGTAGTTAGGATGCACGGTCGTGGGCAGCAGGATGCGCTGCGAACGGCTCTTGCGATGCGCACGGATGGCCATGAGCGCCGCTTCGGCCACGGCCGAGCCGCCGTCGTACAGCGAGGCGTTCGACACGTCCATGGCGGTGAGCGAGGTGATCATCGTCTGGTATTCGTAGATGAGCTGCAGCGTGCCCTGCGAGGCTTCCGCCTGATAGGGCGTGTAGGCGCTGTAGAACTCACCGCGCGTGGTGATGGCCCACACCGCCGCCGGAATGTGGTGCTCGTAGGCGCCGGCGCCGATGAAATTGAGCGGGGTGCCGTCCTGTGCCGCACGCGCCGCCATCAGCCGGCCGATCTGCATCTCGTTGAGCGCGTCGGGAATACCGCTGAGCGCGGCCGTGCGCAGCTCCCTGGGGATCTCGTCGAACAGCTCGTCGATGCTGTTCGCACCGATGGCGGCCAGCATGTCGCTGACGTCCTTGGGCGTGTGCGGAATGAACGGCATGGCTCAACCCTCGGCGGCGAGATGCGCCTGGTACTCGGCGGCGGACAGCAACCCCTGCGGCGCACCCGACGGCTTCAGCCGCATGATCCAGCCGCCCTGGTAGGGCTCGGTGTTGATGAGCTCGGGCTGGCTGCCGAGCGCCGCGTTGCCTTCGACCACCGTGCCCGCCACCGGCGTGTACACGTCGGAGGCGGCCTTGACGGACTCGACCACGGCGAAGGAATCGCCCGGCTTCAGCGCCTTGCCGGCCTCGGGCACGTCGACGAACACCAGGTCGCCGAGCGCGCTCTGCGCATGATCGGTGATGCCGATCTCCAGGTTGCCATCGGCCAGCGTGCGCACCCATTCGTGCGACTTGGTGTACTTGAGATCGGCGGGTGAATCGCTCATGGGAGTCTCCTGGGAATCTTGTAGTTAGCTGACCAGAATCTTGCCGTTGCGCACGAACGGCGCCTTGACCACGCGCGCATTCAGCAGCTTGCCGCGCACGTCGACCTGGACGCGCTCGCCCGCGGCGCCGATGGACACGGGTACGCGCGCCAGCGCGATGGATTTCTCCAGGGTCGGCGAGAACGTGCCGCTGGTGATCTCGCCGTCGGGCTGGCCGGGCACGATCACCTTCTGGTGGCCGCGCAGCACGCCGCGATCCTCCAGCAGCAGCGCGACCAGCTTCCGGCCGCGCCCCCGGGCCCTGAGCGCCTCCAGCGCCGCGCGGCCGATGAAGTCGCGGGCGGGATTCTCGAAGGACACAGTCCAGGCGAGACCGGACTCGAGCGGGTTCTGGCCCTCGTCCATGTCGTTGCCGTAGAGATTCATGGCGGCCTCGAGCCGCAGCGTGTCACGCGCGCCGAGGCCGGCGGACTTCACGCCCAGATCGTTGAGCCGGCTCCAGACGGCGGGCGCTTCCGCGGCCGGCAGCATGATCTCGAAACCGTCCTCGCCGGTGTAGCCGGTGCGCGCCACGAACCATTCGCCGCCGCCCGGCATGGCGAAGGATCTGCCGAAGAACGGTTCGAGGCCCTGGGCGGCCGAGCGGTGCTCTTCGGGCAGCAGGCTGATCACCCGGGTGCGGGCGTTGGGACCCTGCACCGCCAGCATGGCCAGATCGATGCGCTCGGTGAGCTGCACGCCGAACTGCGGCGCGATGGCGCGCATCCAGGCGAGGTCCTTGTCGCGCGTGCCGGCGTTCACCACGACGCGGAAGAAGGCCTCGTCGAGGAAATACACGATGAGATCGTCGATGACGCCGCCACGCTCGTTCAGCATGCAGCTGTACAGGGCCTTGCCCGGCACCTTGAGGCGGGCGACGTCATTGGCGAGGAGCCGGCCCAGGAACTCGCGCACCCGGGGCCCCTTGGCGTCGATGACGCACATGTGGGAGACGTCGAAGATGCCGGCGTCCTGGCGCACGGCGTGGTGCTCCTCGATCTGCGAGCCGTAGTTCACCGGCATGTCCCAGCCGCCGAAGTCGACCATGCGGGCGCCGAGGCCCACGTGCAGGTCATATAAAGGTGTGCGTCTGCCCAAGAAACTCTCCTCGGCCGCCCGCCGGGCAGCCAAAAATGAAAGGCGGCAGAAGGAGTTGCCTCCCTCTGCCGCCCTCTGTCCTTGGACCTGAGAGATCGGGCTCGCCGCTTCCTCCATGGAAGAACGGGCGAACCGCACCCCTTCGGTGGATGGACCCGTCCCGCGGGAAGGGCCATCGCTCTCCAGAACCCGCCTCAAACCCTGCCGTTCTTTTGCCTGAGCGTTTCCGGGCGGAAACTTGCGCCTTCGGCGCCCTCATCTAAGAGGGTCTCTCGGACAGAGTCTGGTCAATTGGCGAGCGGGTGGCATCATAGCAGCCCCTCCCGGACCGGCCCAGCGAGACTTGCATGACGACGCGCCTCCACAGGCTCTTGGCGACCCTGTGCCTCGTGCTGATTTCAGCCGCGACCGTGATGTCCGGCGCCTCGTTCGCGAAAGATGACGCTGCGCGGGCCACGGCTCGCGACGCCGCGCTGCGCCAGGCGGAATTGGCGCGCTTCGACGCGCAGGTGAATGCCGACGGCAAGCTGCTCGCCGAGCTGCTCGACGACGGCCTCGAGTACGCGCACTCCAATGGCGTCGTCGATTCCAAGTCGTCGTTCATCGAGTCGCTGACCTCGGGCACGCGCGATTATCTCGCCACCACGGCCGACATCCAGTCCGTGCGCATCTTCGGGGACGTCGCGGTGATCCGCGGCAAGGCCCTGATGACCGTCAAGGAAGGCGCCAGTCCGCTCGCGCTCGACCTCGGCTACACCGACGTGTGGCTGTGGAAAAACGGTCGATGGCAGATGACGGCGTGGCGCTCGGCGCGCATGCCCGCCAAGGCGCCGTGAATGCCTGACATGCGCCACCCTCGCCGCCCGACGCTTGGCGTCAGGGTCGGTCGTATCACCGTCGGCGGCGCCGCGCCCATCGTCGTGCAGTCCATGACCAACACGGACACGGCCGACGTGGAAGGCACCGCGCAGCAGATCAAGGCGCTCGCGCGCGCGGGCTCGGAGCTGGTGCGCATCACGGTGAACGAGGCCGAGGCTGCCGCGGCGGTGGCGAAGATCCGCGATCGCCTCGCGCAGCTGGGCGTCGGCGTGCCGCTCATCGGCGACTTCCATTTCAACGGGCACAAACTACTGCGCGAATTCCCGGACTGTGCCGAGGCGCTCGCCAAGTACCGCATCAACCCCGGCAACGTCGGAAGGGGTTCCAGGCGCGATCCGCAGTTCGCCGAGATGATCGAGTTCGCTTGCCGCTACCAGAAGCCCGTGCGCATCGGCGTGAACTGGGGCTCGCTCGACCAGGACCTGCTGACCCGCATGATGGACGAGAACAACTCGCGCGCCGAGCCGCTCACCGCGCAGGAGATCATGCGCGAGGCGGTGGTCGCCTCGGCGCTGCAGAGCGCGGAGAAAGCCGTGGAGCTCGGCCTGCCGCGCGACCGCATCATCCTCTCCGCGAAAGTCTCCGGGGTGCAGGATCTCATCGCCATCTACTCACGGCTCGCGCAGCGCTGCGACTGGCCGCTGCACCTCGGCCTCACCGAGGCGGGAATGGGCAGCAAGGGCATAGTCGCCTCCACGGCGGGCATGGCGGTGCTGCTGCAGCAGGGCATCGGCGACACCATCCGTGTGTCGCTCACACCCGAGCCGGGTGGCGACCGCACCAACGAGGTGATCGTCGCGCAGGAAATCCTGCAGACCCTGGGCCTGCGCTCGTTCATTCCCATGGTGGTCGCCTGCCCGGGCTGCGGCCGCACGACCAGCACCTATTTCCAGGAGCTGGCGCAGTCGATCCAGGGCCACATCCGCCACCGCATGCCGGAATGGCGCAAATCCTACGACGGCGTGGAAGACATGACGGTTGCGGTCATGGGCTGCGTGGTGAATGGTCCGGGCGAGAGCAAGCACGCCAACATCGGCATCTCGCTGCCGGGCACGGGCGAACGTCCCGTGGCGCCGGTGTACATCGATGGCGAGAAGGGTCCGACGCTCAAGGGCGAGCGGATCGCCGAGGAATTCCAGGAGCTGGTGGAGCAGTACGTCGCGCGGCGCTATGCGCGCAAGTCCGGCGCTCCCGCCGAACCCGAGGTGACCGCATGAGCAATGCCAACGATGACACCCTGGTCAACAAGAAATGCGTTCCCTGCCATGGCGGTGTGACCGCGCTGAGCGCCGATGAAGCCCGCAAGATGCAGTCGCGCCTGCTGAGCGGCGGCGCCGGAGGGGGCTGGCAGATCGTCGAGGACGGTAAGGCATTGAAGCGCGAATTCAAATTCGCGGACTTCTATCGCGCCATGAGCTTCGTGAACGCCGTGGCGCACATCGCCAATGCCGAAGACCACCACCCGGACATCGAATGCGGCTGGGGTTACGTGCGCATCCGCTACCAGACGCACGCCATCGGCGGCCTGCACGAGAACGACTTCATCTGCGCGGCGAAGATCGACAACCTGCCGGGGGCCTGACCGTGCTCGCGGCCCGGAAAGGCCGTCGCCCGGCGCTCCTGCCGCGGCCCGGGATCTCGCGCCGGATTCCTGAGGCCGGTCTGAGGGCGGCCGAGTCAGCCGCGGACGAGGCCCAGTCGCAGCATGTTGGTGAACGAGGCCAGCGCACGCGACACTTTGCCGGGTCCGCTGGCATACACGGAACGCGCGAAGGCTTCGTGGCAGCCACCCTTGCCGAGATAGATGCGGAAGTGCCGCAGTCTGCCGGCCTCGCGTTCGGCCAGGCTGGACTTATGCAGATAGGCCTTGAGCGCGGGCGATTCGCGCACCTCGGCGACCGCCATGTCGCATCCCATGATGAGCCCACGCCCGCACTCGGCATGCGGCGTACAGCGATGCCAGCGCAGGCCGTGGAAATGGATGACGAACGGCGGCAGCTCGGCGAGGTACACCGTCAGCAAGGACTCGCGATCCTGCAGCGAGAACGCGCAGCGTTCGAATCGCTCCGAATCCATGGTGGGCAGCAGGATGACCGGCACGACACTGATGGCCATGGCGGCAGTATCCCAAGGGGTCAGGGCGCGGACTGTGCGGTCTTTCGCGCTTCGTG
>CAMLGF010000025.1 GCA_946479515.1 uncultured Pseudomonadota bacterium
CGCCGAGTTCCTCGGCCAGCAGCATGGGCAGGGCGGTGTACACGCCCTGGCCCATCTCCGAGCGGTCGCAATAGAACGTCACGCTGTTGTCGGTGCCGATGCGCAACCAGGCGTTGGGATGGGTGTACGTGGTTTCGCCGGACGCGGCGGGTTTGCGTCCGCAGCCGGGCAGCGTCAGCGCGATGACCAGCCCGCCACCGACGGCCGCGCTGGTTTTGAGAAAGGCCCGACGCGAAGCGTCGAGTTCCTGGTCGACTGCGGGATTCGCGGACATGGTTTCCTCCCCGGAAACGCGGTGCGTTTGCTTCAGCCTTCGGCTTTGATCTCCGCCGCGCGGCGGATGGCGGCGCGGATGCGCTGGTAGGTGCCGCAGCGGCAGATGTTGCCGGACATGGCGGCATCGATGTCGGAGTCGCTGGGCCGCGGCTTTTCGGCGAGCAGGGCGGTGGCCGACATGATCTGACCGGACTGGCAATATCCGCATTGCGGCACGTCCAGTTCGATCCAGGCCTTCTGCACCGGATGGCTGCGGTCGGGCGACAGCCCTTCGATGGTGGTGACGGCCTGTTCACCCACGGCGCTCACCGGAATCTGACAGGAGCGCACGGGGTTGCCGCCGAGATGCACGGTGCATGCGCCGCACAGGGCCATGCCACATCCGAATTTCGTGCCCGTGAGACCCAGGGCGTCACGCAGCACCCAGAGCAGGGGAGTATCCGGATCGACATCCACTTCCACCGCTTTGCCATTCACGTTGAGCTTTGTCACGAGTGCGTCCTCGGTTGGCTGGCTGGGTAGGCGACGAAGGCGACTATATGCCCGCACACGGGTTTGTAGGAGGGGGAGGACGTTCAGCCTGGGTTACAATTCGCTCCCCCAGACTCTCGTGCCAGCGACTCGAAGGATTTGAATTTGTCGGAGATTTCCCCGAAGCCGCCCATCGTCACCGAAGTGGTGATCATCGGCGCCGGCCCCTGCGGGCTGTTCCAGGTTTTCGAACTCGGTTTGCTGGGCATGAGCTGCCACGTGGTGGATTCCCTGGCCGCGCCCGGGGGCCAGTGCACCGAGCTCTACCCCGACAAGCCGATCTACGACATCCCCGCGCTGCCGGCCTGTGGCGCGCAGGAACTCATCGATCGCCTGCTGCAGCAGATCGCCCCGTTCAATGCCCCGCTGCATCTTGGCCAGGAGGTGGCCGCCTGTGCCCGGCGCGAAGACGGCCGCTTCGACGTGCAGACCGCCCTCGGCACGCGCTTCGACGCCGGTGCGGTGGTGATCGCCGGCGGTGTCGGTTCCTTCCAGCCGCGCCGCATCGGCCTTCCGGGCGCGGAAGCCTTCGAGAGCCAGCGCATCCACTACCGCGTGCGGGACGCGGCCCAGTACCACGGCAAGAAGCTGGTCATCTTCGGCGGCGGCGATTCGGCGCTCGACTGGGTCATCGACTTCGCCGGCAAGGCGGCGTCGGTCACGCACGTGCATCGACGCCCGGAATTTCGCGCCGCGCCGGCATCCGTGGCGAAGATGCAGTCCCTGGTGCAGGGCGGGCAGGTTCGCTACATCGAGGGCCTGGCCGATTCGCTGATCGTCGCGGGCGACGCCTTGGCCGGCATCAACGTGAAGGGCAGTGACGGCACCATGCACGCCCTCGAGGCCGATCACGTGTTCGCGTTCTTCGGGCTGCATCCCAAGCTCGGCCCCATCGCCGAATGGGGCATGGAGCTCGAGAAGAAGGCGCTCAAGGTGGACACCGAAAAGTTCCAGACCAGCATTCCCGGCATCTTCGCGGTGGGGGACATCAACACCTACCCGGGTAAGAAAAAGCTGATTCTCTCGGGCTTCCACGAGGCGGCACTCGCGGCCTTCGCGATTCAGCATTATCTGTATCCCGCCAAGAAGCAGTTCCTGCAGTACACCACCACCAGCCCGGTGATGCAGAAGCGCCTTGGCGTACCTCACTGACCAACGACTACGTACACTGGAGCCACACATGAAACTCAAGCACATCACCGCCGCTTCCCTGTTGTTCGCGGGCCTGCTCGCCAGCGGGGGCGCCTTCGCCGCCGACAAGGTCTGCAAGCTCGAGATCTCTGGCAATGACCAGATGCAGTACGACAAGAAGGAACTGGTGGTCGCGCCGGATTGCACGCAGGTGGAGCTCACGCTGAAGCACACGGGCAAGCTGCCCGCGCAGGCCATGGGCCACAACTGGGTGCTCACCAAGACGGCGGATGCCAAGGCCGTGGCCACCGACGGCATGTCGGCCGGGCTGCCGAACGACTACATCAAGAAAGGCGACACCCGGGTCATCGCGCACACCAAGGTGGTGGGCGGTGGACAGACCACGTCGGTCACTTTCCCGACCTCGAAACTGACCAAGGGCGGGGCCTACACGTACTTCTGCAGCTTCCCGGGCCATTCGACGGTGATGATCGGCACGTTGAAGTTCTAGGGATGGACGGCCGCCTCGCCGATCTTCAACAGCAATTCCAGCTCGAACGCCTGGAGGTCAACCTGTTTCGCGGCCAGAGCCGCGACACGGGTTCGCCCCAGGTATTCGGCGGACAGGTGCTCGGCCAGTCATTGATGGCCGCGCACAGCACCATCGAAGACGGGCGCGTGGTGCATTCCATGCACGCGTACTTCCTGCGGCGAGGCGATTTCACCAAGCCCATCGTCTACAGCGTGGATCGCAGCCGCGACGGCGGCAGCTTCTCCGCGCGGCGCGTGGTGGCGGTGCAGAACGGCGAGCAGATTTTCATCTGCTCGGCCTCCTTCCAGGAGCCGGAGACCGGCCTCGAGTACCAGGCAACCATGCCGCAGGTGCCGGCGCCGGAGCAGCTCGCGCCGCTCGCCAGGCCTTCCCGCGCGGAGATCGACAAACTCCCGGAGAAGCTGCGGCGCTGGCTGGAAATCGAGCGGCCGTTCGAGTTCCGGCCCGTGCAGAAGTACAACCCGCTGGCGCCGGTCGCCTGCGAGCCGGTGCGCCAGATCTGGATGCGCGCCGTCGACAAACTACCCGACGACGATACGCTGCATCGCTGCCTGCTGGCCTACGTGTCCGACTACTGGCTGCTCGACACGTCGACCATGCCGCATGGCTCGTCCTTCCTGCGCGGCAACCTCATCATGGCCAGCATCGACCACGCCATCTGGTTCCACCGCCACGCGCGCGTCGACGAGTGGCTGCTGTACTCGCTCGACAGTCCGTCCAGCTCGGGTGCGCGCGGCTTCGCGCGCGGCAGCTTCTATACGCGCGATGGCGTGCTCGCGGCCAGCACCGCGCAAGAGGGCCTCATACGTCTCGTGCAGCCGCAGCGCTAGTCCTGCTACTGGCCTCCGGCGCGTCGCCCGCCGGGACGGACGACCGTGATGCATTGCTGCAGCTCTGGCCGGGCATGTACGACATGTCGGAGCAGCTGGTGGCGGGCGTCGCGGCCGACTCGCCGCTCGCCTCCATGCATGAGCAGCAGCGCGTGCAGATCGACGTGCGGCGGGTGCAATTGCCGTGGCTGGGCACGCACGTCCTGTACGTGGAGGAATTCCCGTCCGACCAGCCGTTCGAGGCGCGCCGGCGGGTATTGCTCAGCATCGAGCCGGTGCCCGCGGCGGATGGCGCGCTGCGCGTCAGGCAATTCACCCGCAAGAGCGGCGCCGCCGGCGCCGCGACGCTGTCGGCCGACGACGTGGAATCGGAAGCCGGCTGCGATCTGTTCCTGCGGCGTGAAGGCGGCCAGTTTCGCGGCGGAACCCGCGGCCGCAAGTGCATCGATCAGGAGGGCAGCGAGCCACGCTGGCTCGACTATCGCCTGGTGATCGGCGAGGGCCTGTTCTGGTACCGGCAGCGCAAATTCAGCCTGGCCGACAATGAACTGGACGAGGAGATCGCCGGCTTCCCGCATGCGGACTTCGACGAGGCGCGCCTGTTCTCCTGCGGCATCTCCTGGGCGCCGCCCGCGTCGAAGGCGCCACGCCGCATGCTCGAAAGCGTCGACCTGCACGACCGCGGCGGACGTGCACGTTTCCGCACCCCGGACGGGCGCGAGCTGCTGCTCGAGCTGCACGGCCGCGACTGGCCGCTGTCGCAAGGCCGCGAGTCGCTGGTGCTCATCCTCACCGATCCCCGGGCGGATGAGACCATCGGCTCGAGCTGGACTTCCCTGGGCGCCGCCCGCGTCGGCCTGGACCTGGGCTGGCTTGCGATCGACTGCGCCCCCGTGGTCTCGGAAACCGGCGAGCAGCGTTCGTAAAGGGGGGTCACTCCCCGGTTGCGGGCAAATAGGGCCAGGCCTCACCCCGCGAACGCGCGCGGTTCCCTCATGCCATGAGTCCGGCCAGCCAGTGGAAAAGAATGACCAGCATCCAGATCCCGAGCGCGGTGAGCGTCGCGAACACCAGCACGATGGCCAGTGGCATGAGGATCAGGCCGCGCCAGCTGCGGCGCGTGGCGCGCGCGGGCGATCCCAGCCAGGCATCGAGCAGCGCGAGATTGCGCGTCTGCGCGCGGAACGCGAAATCGAAGATGTCGCCCAGCACCGGGATCATGCCGATGAGCGCATCCAGCGCGATGTTGGTCAACATGTGCAGCTGGATCACCGGGGGCGCGCGCAGGTTGCGCGCCACGCGCAGCGCGTACACCGCGACCAGCGCTCCGGCGAGATCGCCCAGCCCGGGCACCAGGCCAAACAGCGCGTCGAGTCCGAAGCGCCAACGCGTGCCGGGAATGGCAAAGGCCTGGTCGAACAGCCACTGGATGGCGCGCAGGCGCTCCAGCTCGCGCCGGCCGTGCGCATCCTCGCCGTCACCGGGGCTGCTCCTGCCGGTGGGCGCGTCCACCTGACTAGCTACCTGCGGCGGGAGCGGCGGCGATCATGGCCTGCACTTCGGCCTCGAGCGCGGGATTGAAGCGCGCCGCGTCCTCCATCATGAGGAAATGCCCGTCGCCCGGCAGCACCACCGCGCGGAACCGCGGCAGCACCTTGCGGATGCGCAGTTCGTTCAGCGGCTCGCCGAGATCGGAGTTGACCGCCACGATGGGCACGTCGATTTCCTTGAGCGCCGCCGAATAGTCGTAGCCCAACACCGCGCGCAGTGCCGGAATCGCCACCTGTGGCGGCGACAACGACATGTCATAGGCGATCTTTTGCGCGAGCTTCGGGTCCGCGCCGGCGGCGAAGAAATGCGCCGCGACCATCTCGCGCGTATGGCCGATGAAATTGGCTTCGAACGGCTGGAGGACGGCGTCGAGCTGCGCATTGCTGGGCAGCGGCGCGCCGATGGTCTTGAAGGTGTCGACGCCGATGATGCCGATGACGCGCTTCTCGAGCAGCCGCGCGGCCTCGATGGCCACCGGTCCGCCCATCGAGTGGCCGATCAGGATGATCTGCCGGTTGGGCACGGCCGCCACCGCGGTGGCGACGTCCTGGCCGAATTGCGCCATGCCCCAGTCGCCGCGGTTGGCGTCGGTGCCGCCATGCCCGGCGAGGTCGAGCGTGACCACGGTGTACTTGCGCTTGAACACCGGCACCTGCTCGCGCCAGTAGTTGGAGTCGCAGGACCAGCCGTGGATGAACACCAGCGCCGGCTCGCCCGAGCCGTACACGTGGTACTGCACGTGGATGCCTTCGGGAGAGATGGCGATGCGCGGCGCGCCTTCGGCGGATGCCGCCGGGTGTTCGGCCGCCGCGGCGGGTGCGGGTGGCGGAGTCGCATCCTGCCGGCTGCACGCGCCGAGAATGGTCAACAGGGCGGCGCAGGCCGCGAGGAAGATGGAACGCATCCGTGCAATTTAAGCGAACGACGCCGCGTAGTCACCGATGGCGAGCGACGAGGTGAGCCCCGGGCTCTCGATGCCGAGCAGGTTGACCAGCCCCGGCAGGCCATGATCCGCGGGCGTCTCGATGCGGAAATCCGGCTGCGGTTCGCCTGGCCCGTGCAGCTTCGGGCGAATGCCGGTGTAGTCCGGGGTGAGTGCGCCCTCGGCGAGGCGCGGCCAGTAACGGCGGATGGCGTGGTAGAACTGCGGTGCGCGCGCGGCGTTCACCGCATAGTCGATGTGGTCTATCCACTCCACGTCGGGCCCGAAGCGCACGCGTTTGCCGAGATCCAGCGTGGCGTGGATACCGAGGCTGGCGGCATGCGGCACGGGATAGATGAGATGCGTGAATGGCGAGCGCTCGGCCACGGTGAAATAGTTGCCGCGCGCCAGGTGCAATTTCGGGATGCGCTCACGCGGATAGCCTTCGATGCGGTTCAGCAGGTCAACCGCGCCCAGGCCCGCGCTGTTGACCACGAAGGCAGCGTCCAGCTCGGCGGCGGCCTCGCCGCCGGTCCTCACCCGGTATCCGGACGCGGTGCGCGCCAGGCTCTCGACCCTGCAATTGACCACCAGCGTGCCGCCGGCGTTCTCCAGGTCGCCCTGCAGCGCCAGCATGTACGGGTGCTGATCGACGATGCCGCTCGTCGGGCAGTGGAGCGCGGCCGTACAGCGCACCTCCGGCTCGAGACTTCGGGCCTCGGCGCCGGACAGCAGGCGCACGCCCGTCACGCCGTTGTGGGCGGCGCGCTCGAGCAGCTGCGCCAGCACCTGCTCCTCGTCGCCGCCATTGGCGATGATGAGCTTGCCGCAGTTGTGATGTTCCACGCCGCGCGCGCGGCAGTAGTCGTACATTGCGCGATTGCCGGCCACGCAGAAGCGCGCCTTGAAGCTGCCGGGCGGGTAGTACAGGCCGGCATGGATCACGCCGCTGTTGCGCGCCGAGGTGATGGTGCCGGGATGATCCTCGGCTTCCAGCAACAGCACTTCACGACCGGCCAGTGCCAGGGCGCGCGCCACCGCCAGGCCGACGGCGCCCGCTCCGATGACCACGCATTCGACTCGATCCGCCATATACTCAATCTATCATGCAAAGACGGAATTTTTGCCGCCGCTGGCTGGCAGTGCCGCTGGCTCTGTCGTTGCTCTCCTGCGGGAACGCGGACAATCCCTATGCCAAGATCGCGGATCCGCCGCTGGTGGCCGCGACGCTTCATGTCGTCACGCTGGTGAGCGATTCCGCGGCGCTGGCCGACACCATCACCGCCGCGGGCTGGCAGGCCGTGCAGCTTCCGCCTAACTATCCGCAGGCGGACGTGGTGCAGGCCGGCATCTGGGGCGTGCCCGAGCCGGTGGCGCGCGCGGCACGGCACTTTCGCGCCGGCAAGACCGGCGGGCCCGACCTGCGCGTCCTGCGCATGCCGTTGGCGGCGCGCGGGCGCGTGGCCGAGCCGCGCGTCGATCGCGCCTTCTTCCGCAACGTGCTCGGCTCCGAAGTACCCGTGTGGCCATTGCCGGGCGGGCAGACCGACGACGTGCGCGTCCAGGCATGGACCTACCGGGTGCCCGACATCGTCACGGCCGCGCAACGCTTGCGCGCCAATGGCATCCCGGTGATCTACGACCCGGTGGAGATCACGACGTCGTATCTGGGCGACCACCGCACGCTCGCCATCCGCGCGCCCGACGGCACCGTGGTGCAACTGGTGCAGAGCGTCGCGCAGTAGCGCTCAGGGCCGGATGACCTTGCCGGGGTTCATGATGCCGTTCGGATCGAAGGCCTGCTTCACCCGCTTCATGAGTTCCAGCTCCACGGGATTGGCGTAGCGCTCGAGCTCGAACACCTTGAGCTGGCCGATGCCGTGCTCGGCGGAAAAACTGCCGCCAAAATCGCGCACCAGGTCGTGGATGGCGCGCTTGAGCCGGGGCTCCACGGCCTGCAGCTGCGCGGCCTGCGTGCCGGTACGCTGATTGACGTTGAAATGCAGATTGCCGTCGCCCAGATGGCCGTAGGCGACCAGCACGCCCTGGGGCACGTTGCGCGCCACCCAATCACCGGCGACCTCGATGAACTTCGGCACCTGCGACACGGGCACGGAGATGTCGTGCTTGAGACTGGCACCATCCTTGCGCTGGGCTTCCGGGATGGTTTCGCGCAGTCGCCAGAAGGCCGCGCGTTCGCGCTCGTTCTGGGCCACCGCGGCGTCCGAGACCCAGCCTTCCTTCAGGGCTGCCTCCAGCGCATCCTGCAGCAGCGTGCCGAGCGAGTCGTGGGCGCGCGCGGAGGACAGCTCGCAGAGCACGTACCAGTACGAGGGCAGGCCGAGCGGGTCCGTGACGCCGGGAATGTGCTTGACGGTCAGATCCACGCCGATACGCGGAATCAGCTCGAAGGAGGTCACGCAGTCGCCGCTCGCGGCGCGCAGCATGCCTAACAAGGATACGGCGGCCGCGGGATTCGCGACGGCCACGAAGGCCGTGGCGTGCGAGCGCAGGGCCGGGTAGAGCTTGAGACAGGCGGCGGTGATCACCCCCAGCGTGCCTTCGGCGCCCAGGAACAGCGCCTTGATGTCGTAGCCGGTGTTGTCCTTGCGCAAGCCGGTGAGGATGTCGAGCACGCGGCCGTCGGGCAGCACCACTTCCAGCCCGAGCACCAGCTCGCGCGCCATGCCGTAGCGAATGACGTTGAGTCCGCCGGCATTGGTGGAGAGGTTGCCGCCCAGCATGCAGCTGCCTTCACTGCCGAGGCTGAGCGGCAGGTAGCGGTCCGCGTCCGCGGCGGCTTTCTGCAGGTCCGCGAGCACGCAGCCGGCCTCCGCGGTGAGCGTGTAGTTGGCGACGTCGATGGTGCGCACCCGGTCGAGGCGCGCGAGCGACAGCAGCAACTGGCTGCTGGAGACGTCGGGCGTCGCGCCGCCGCAGTAGCTGGTGTTGCCGCCCTGGGGCACGACGCCGATGCGATGCGCGTTGCACCAGGCCAGCAGTCGCGCCACGGCGGCGACATCCGCCGGCGCCACGACGGCCAGCGCATGGCCGCGGTACTGCGCGCGATGATCGCGCAGCATGGGCGCCGTGCGCGCCGGATCGGTGATCAGCGCGTCGGGGCCCGCGGCCTCGGCGATGCCGGAAAGCAGGGTGGCGTCATTCATCCGCCGGCATCATAGCGGCTCGCGATACGGACGCGACGTCGCCGTTGCGTTACTCCGGGTGAGTTACCGGGGCAGCGGCTTGATGCGGCGGGGATGGTGATCGCGCACGTTCACCGGCACGGGTTTCAGGTCCCAGATGATCCCCATCCACGACATCGCCTTGAGCAGGTAGTAGGTGATGTCGATCTCCCACCAGTAGAAGCCCTGGCGGGTGGAGCTCGGATAGTGGTGATGGTTGTTGTGCCAGCCCTCACCCAGCGTGATCAGCGCCAGGAACCAGTTGTTGCGGCTGGAATCGCCGGTCCGGTAGCGCTGGCGGCCGAACACGTGCGACAGGGAATTGATGGTGTAGGTGCCGTGCGAGCACAGCACCGTCGAGACGAAGAAGCCCCAGATCAGCATCTGCCAGCCGTTGGTGTGCAGGCCGGGCGCCCATTTCTCCAGCGCCACGCCGAGGAAGAAGCAGGCCACGGCCAGCAGCACGGGAACGATGATGTCGAAGCGGTCGAGCGCGCGCAGCTCGGGGAATTCACGCAGGTCGCGTACGCGCTTGAGGTCCGGCGCGAAGCCCTTCTTCATGAGGAACCAGCTCATGTGCGCGCGCCAGAAGCCGTGCTGGATGGGCGAGTGCGCGTCTTCCTTCCTGTCCGAGTACTGGTGGTGGTCGCGGTGATGCGCGGCCCACCAGATGGGCCCGCGCTGCACGGCCGAGGAACCGAGCACGCCCATGAGGAACTGCGCCACGCGCGAGGTCTTGAAGCTCCTGTGGGAAAAGTAGCGGTGATAGAAGCCGGTGATGGCGAACATGCGGACGAAGTACAGCGCCGCGCAGACGATGAGCGCGACCGGGCTCCACCCGACGACGAACACGAGCAACACTGCGGCATGCATCAGCAGGAAGGGCAGCGTGCGCACCCAGTCGACGCTGTCGGGGCCGTCATGGCGGGCCTGCGCATCGAAGGTCTGGGTCTTGCTGGTATCGAACCAGTGCAGTATTGCGCGCGCGAGGCGCGTCAACGGATTTCCCACGGGTTGCGAAGCGGCGTTCATGCGTGTCTGGACTTCCTTCTGGCGGTATCGGGGGTCGGGTGGCACCGTCTGCGGGTGAATGGGGCAGGGCGACGGCCGGAAGTCTGAGCCATCCGGCCGCCGCGAGCCTTGAACTGATCGGCGTTAGCGGGTGCGGTTCAGTGCCGCAATTCGCTCTTCGATGGGTGGGTGGCTCATGAAGAGCTTCTGCCAGCCCTGCGGCGGATCGCTGCGGATGCCGAAGGCCTGCATCTTCTCCGGCAGCGCCGTAGGGGAGTGGACCCGCCGCAGCGCCTCGAGCGCACCGATCATGGAGTTGGTGCCGGCGAGGTGCGCGCCACCCGCGTCGGCGCGGAATTCGCGCTGGCGCGAGAACCAGGCGACCACCACCCCGGCGAGGATGCCGAGCACCAACTGCGCCACCATGACGGTGACGAAATAGCCGATGCCGCCGGAGCGCTCGTTCTTGAGGATGACGCGATCGACCACGAAGCCGACCACGCGCGCCAGGAAGAACACGAAGGTGTTCATGACGCCCTGGATGAGTGTCAGGGTGACCATGTCGCCGTTGGCGACGTGGCTCACCTCGTGACCGAGGACGGCCTCGACCTCATTGCGGCGCATGTTGTGGAGCAGCCCCGTGCTCACGGCCACCAGCGCGGAATTCTTGTTGGCCCCCGTGGCGAAGGCATTCGGATCCGGTGAATCGAAGACACCGACCTCCGGCATGCCGATGCCGGCCTGTTCGGCCTGGGCACGCACCGTGTTCACGAGCCACTGCTCGGCCTCACTGCGCGGCTGGGTGATGACCCGCACGCCCATGGCCGTCTTGGCCATCCACTTCGAGAGCAGCAGGGAGATGAACGCGCCGCCGAAACCCAGAACCGCCGAGAAGACCAGCAGTGCCTGCAGGTTGAGCCCCTCGCGGGTGAGGTAACGATCGAGGCCGAAGACGGATACGACGATCGACAGCACCACCATGATCGCGATGTTGGTGGCGATGAGAAGGGCTATGCGTTTCATGGTCCTGGGACGAGCTCCTGTGAGGCTGGAGATGTGGGGCAATTCTGGTGTCGAGGCGTTGAATTTCAACGAAGACCGCTTGGCAGTCAAACTCGATAATCAGGCAAATCAGCTACTTAGTATGAACTCCACGATGGCCGCCGTGTCCTCCAGCGCCAGCCGGGGTCCCGCGTAACCCGGAATCGCCAGTGCGGAGGGTGCCGCCACCGCGGCGATGCCGGGATCCGCGAGCGCCAGCGGTGTGCCGGCGCCCCGAAACACTTCGACCCGCCTCAGGTCCTCGAGTTGCTTGAATCCCTCCACCAGCACGAAATCCACGGGGCGCAGTTCGGCCAGCAGCTCGGGGAAGGTCGCCGGACGGGGTGAGACCGCGAGGCGGGCCCATCCGGTGTCCGAGGCGACGATGACCTCGGCCGCGCCGGCGAGGCGGTGCCGATGGCTGTCCTTGCCCGGCACGTCCAGCTCGACCTGGTGGTGGTGCGTGTGCTTGACGGTCGACACGCTCAGGCCGCGCGCCCGCAGCGCGGGTATCAGCCGCTCGATCAGCGAGGTCTTGCCGCTGCCCTGGGTCCCGACGATGGCAACAGCCCGCATGCGCTCCCCGAGTGCAGAGACGTGTGGCGAGAGACGATTAGTTAGTACGTGTCGTCTTCGTCGTCGTCGTCGTAATCGTCGTCGTCATCATCATCGTCATCGTCGTCATCATCGTCCTCGTCTTCGTCGTCCTCGAAGTCCTCGTCTTCGTCGTCATCCTCGTCGGAATCGGACTCGTCGGACCAGCCTTCGGGCTCGTCGGTGGGCTCGAGGTCGAGCTCATGCCAGGTGTCGAGATCGAGCTCTTCGATCTCACCATCGAGGTATTCGATCTCGACGAGTTCGTCGTCTTCGTCGACCGACAACACGCGGAAGGTCTCTTCCTCCTCGCGGTTCTCGTACCACTTCCCCGGCACCGGTGCGTATTCTCTGCCCACGGAAAAAAATCCTGAATGAAGCCTCGAATGGAGGCCCGAGAGTGTAGGGGCTGCCTGCGAATGCGGCAACGGGAGTGATTGCGTAATATGCGGCCCCCACTCATGAACAACACTGCTCCCCTAACTCGCGCGCGCCGCATCGTCGTCAAGGTCGGCTCCGCGCTGCTGGTCGACCCGGCCAGCGGGCAGGTCAACCGCCCCTGGCTCGAAACCCTCGTCGAAGACCTGCTGCGGCTGCGCGGCCGGCAGCAGGAAGTGGTGCTGGTGTCTTCCGGCGCCATTGCGCTCGGCCGCCGCGAGCTGAAGCTGCCAGCGGGCGCGCTGCCGCTCGAGCAGAGCCAGGCCGCCGCGGCGGTGGGTCAGATCGCGCTGGCACACATCTATAAGGAGCTGCTCGCGCCCTCGGGCATCACCGTGGCCCAGGTGCTGCTGACGCTGGAGGACAGCGAGCAGCGCCGCCGCTACCTGAATGCGCGCGCCACGCTCACCGCGCTGCTCGGCCTGGGGGCGTTGCCGGTGATCAATGAGAACGACACGGTGGCTACCACCGAAATACGGTATGGCGACAACGACCGCCTCGCCGCCCGCGTGGCGCAGATGACCAGTGCGGACTGCCTGCTGCTGCTGTCGGATGTGTCGGGTCTGTACACCGCCGACCCGAACCGGGATGCCTCGGCGCGGCTGATTCCCGAGGTCCGCGAGATCACGCCGGAAATCGAAGCCATGGGCGGCGGTTCGGCCTCGGCCGTGGGTTCCGGCGGCATGGCCACCAAGATCGCGGCGGCCAGGATCGCGACCTCGGCGGGTTGCGCCATGGCCATCGCCGCTGGCGCGCCGCTGCACCCCGTGCGGCGGCTGGAGGAGGGCGCGGAATGCACCTGGTTCCTGCCGGCGTCGAATCCCGAGAACGCGCGCAAGCAATGGATCGCCGGGGCCCTGCGGCCGAGCGGGTCCCTGACCATCGACGCCGGCGCCCAACAGGCGCTGCGCACCGGCAAGAGCCTGCTGCCCGCGGGCGTGACCGCCGTCAGCGGTCGCTTCGAACGCGGCGATACCGTGAGCGTGCTCGACCTCAAGGGCGCCGAAATCGCGCGCGGTATGATTGCCTACAACGACCGCGATGCCAGCCGGCTCGTGGGCAAGCGCAGCGCCGACATCGAGGCGCTGCTGGGCTTCCGCGGACGCGCGGAGATGATCCATCGCGACGACCTGGTATTGATGCAATGAACGCCGCCACCGATCAGACCGTGCACGCCGAGCTCGCCGCCATCATGCAGCGGCTGGGTCAGCAGGCCGTGGCCGCGTCGGCGGTGCTGGCGCAGGCCAGCGCGGGCAGCAAGAATTTCGCGCTCACGCGCATCGCCGGCTCGCTGCGGGCGCGACGCGCGGAGTTGTTAGGCGCCAACCGTCAGGACCTGGACGCGGCGCGCGCCAAGGGCCTGTCGAGCGCCATGCTGGACAGACTGGCGCTGGACGAGAACCGCGTGGAAGCCATGGCCCGGGGCGTGGAGGAAATCGCCGCGCTGCCCGATCCCATCGGTACCACCATCGCGCAATGGAGCCGGCCCAATGGCCTGGAGATCGCCCGTGTGCGCGTGCCGCTCGGCGTCATCGGCATCATCTACGAGAGCCGCCCCAACGTGACCTGCGACGCCGGCACGCTGTGCCTGAAATCGGGCAATGCGGCCATCCTGCGCGGTGGCTCGGAGAGCGTGCATTCCAACCAGGCGATCCATGCCTGCCTGGTCGAGGGTCTGGTCGCTGCCGGCCTGCCGGCGGCCAGCATCCAGCTGGTGCCGACCACCGACCGGGCCGCGGTGGGTTACCTGTTGTCGTCCATGACGGACTACGTCGATGTCATCGTGCCGCGCGGCGGCAAGAGCCTGGTGGCACGCGTGCAGGCCGAGGCGCGCGTTCCGGTGATCGGGCATCTCGAGGGCATCTGCCACGTGTACGTGGACCGCGATGCGGATCTGGCCATGGCGCGCGCCATCGTCAAGAACTCCAAACTGCGGCGTACCGGTGTGTGTGGCTCCGCCGAAACCCTGCTGGTCGATGCCGCCTGCGCCGGCACTCATCTCGCGCCCATCGTGAAGGACCTGCTCGAGGCCGGCTGCGAAGTGCGCGGCGACGAGACCGTGCAGGGTGTCGACCCGCGCGTGCAGCGCGCCAGCGAGCAGGATTGGCACACCGAATATCTCGACGCCATCATCTCGGCGCGCGTGGTGGCTGGCGTCGATGCGGCCATCGAGCACATCGCGCAGTACGGTTCGGGCCATACCGAGAGCATCGTGACCGCCAACGCCGACACGGCGCGGCGCTTTCTCGAGCGCGTCGACAGCGCCATCGTGCTGCACAACGCCTCGACGCAGTTCGCGGATGGCGGCGAGTTCGGCATGGGCGCGGAGATCGGCATTTCCACCGATCGTTTCCACGCGCGCGGGCCGGTGGGCGTGGAGCAGCTGACCAGCTACAAGTACGTGGTGCGCGGCTCGGGGCAGCTGCGCCCCTGATCGCTAGTCCGCCTGCAGTCTGGCGATCTCCGCCAGCGCCAGGCCGTGCTCATTGAAGCGAATCAGCTTGAGATTCACCGCGGCGGCGAAATAGGCGCGCGCCAGGTCGGCGTCGCCGTGCGCCAGGTGCGCTTCGCCGACATAGAACAGCGCCTCGCAGAGCCGTTCGTCGCGGCCCAGGTTGGCGGATTCACCCTCGCCCTCGCGGACGGCGGTGGCCAGGTCCTCCTCGGAATAATCCCCCTGCAGGTACAGCAGCAGCTGCCGCGGCCAGTCCTCGGAATGCCGGCGCGCGACGAACTCGGGCCGGGGGACTCCGGCGCGCATCTGCGTGAGCCAGTACATCAGCTGCCAGTAGTCGGCTCGCGTACGGTCCGCCTCGCTGGCGGCGGCATAGCGGTAACGGCTCATCGCGTCCGCCCAGCGGCCCGAGACGAAATCGATGTTCGCGGCCATCACCGCCAGGTGCACCGCGCGCGGATCGATGGCGAGCGCGCGCTGGATGTATCCGGTGGCGCCGGCGAAATCGCGTGCGCTGAACAGCGCGTCGGCGACGTTGTGCAGCACGCGCGTGCTGCGCGGCGCGCAGGCCAGTGCCCGGCGATACGCCTGTGCGGCGCCCGCGAAGTCGCCCTGTTCACTGTGCGCCACCGCGACCATGGAGTGCAGTTCCGCGAAGACCGCGGCGCCCAGGCTGCGCGCGCACTCCTCGTCGGCCGGGGCGTGCGCCTGGGCGAGCGCGTGTTCGGCGGAGCGCAGATCCGGCGCACCGAAGCCGGACGGCGGCGTGCGTTCGTGCGATGCCTGCAGCTCGCGCGCCAGGGCGAGCAACGGATGCGCGCTGGCTTGGGCGTCCGCGGCGCGGGCGGTCGGGGCCGCCAGACAACACGCGAGCAGGAGTCCGGCGAGTCTCACGCGGTGATGTTCAGCGCCGCGACGCCGCCGCGCAGCGAGCGGCAGTGCCGGAAGCCCTGTGAGCGCAGCAGGTCCGCGGCGGCGGCGCTGCGCTTGCCGGTGGCGCACACGAGTAGATAGGAGCTGCCGAGGTCGAGCGCGGCGGCTCCCGCCAGCAGCCGGGCCATGGGCAGGTGCAGCGCTTGCGCGGGCAGGGGCTCGGCGGCGCGCTCGCGCGCATCGCGCACGTCGATCAGCGCGTAACCGAGCGCGAGCGCGGCGTCCAGGGACGCGAACTCGATTTCCAGTGGTTCGCCGGACGGCTCTCCGGTCGCATCGGGGCGTGGCGGCTGGCCCGCGTGCGCATGGGCCTCGCAGTGCGCGGCGCGGCGCGCCCGCAGCCGCTGGCCGTGCAGCGTCACCAGGTCGAACAGCAGCATTTCGCCGGCGGCGAGCCCGTCGATGCCGAGCAGCAGTTTCAGCGCTTCCAGCGCCTGCAGGCTGCCGAATACGCCGGGGACGGGCCCGAGCACGCCGGCCTCGGCGCAGTTGCCGACCAGGCCATCGCGCGTGGCCTGCGGCCACACGCATCGCAGGCACGGGGAATGTTCATCGCCGCGCACGAGCTGCAACTGGCCTTCGAACTGATAGACGCTGGCGAACAGCACGGGCTTGCGCAGCTGCAGCGCCAGGTCGTTCAGCAGGAACTTGGTGGCGAAATTGTCGCTGCAATCGAGGACCAGGTCGAAGCTGCGGGCGAGCTCGGCGGCGTTGCCGGCGTCGAGCCGGAGGGCGTGGGCTTCGACCCGCACGTCCGGGTTCAGGGCGCCGACCCGGCGCGCGGCGAGCTCGGCCTTCGGTTGTCCGCAATCCGCAATCGCATACCAGGTCTGGCGATGCAGGTTGGAGGGCTCGAGCAGATCCGCATCGACGATGCCCAGCCGGCCGATCCCGGCGCCGGCGAGATACTGCAGCACGGGCACGCCGAGGCCGCCGGCCCCGACGACCAGCACCGATGCACGGCGCAATTTGTCCTGGCCTGCCGCGCCGACTTCGCGCAGCACCATCTGGCGCGAGTAGTCGGGCGACCGGCTTTCCCGGGCGTGGGGATGGGCGTCGGCGTGGCAGTGCGAGGGGTGAGGTGCGTCCCCGTTTTCCAGAAAACGAGGAATGTCCCCATTAGTACAGCGCTCGCAGTTCACCCAGCCGGAGTCGCCGGTGACGTAGTGTTCCTTTTTCCAGATGGGCAGGCGGTGCTTCACTTCGTCGATGATGTGGCGACAGGCGCGGAAGGCCTCGTCGCGGTGGGCGGCGCTCACACCCACCCACACGGCCACGTCGCCCAGCGCCAGCGAACCGACGCGGTGCACGCAGGCGGCGCGGCTCACGCCGAACTCCTCGATGGCGGCCTGAACGATACGTGCGCCTTCCTTTTCCGCCAGCTCCACGAAAGCCTCGTATTCGAGGCGGGTGACGGCCTGGCCCTCGTTGTGGTCGCGCACCCAGCCCTCGAAGGCGGCGAACCCGCCACAACCCGGATCGCGCAGTTGGTTCTGCAGGGCCGCCGTATCCAGCGCGACGCTGCTGAAAGCGAACGGCTTCATCCGCCCGCCACCGGCGGGATGAACACCACCGCGTCGCCGGAATTCAGCGCCTGGTCCCAGTCGCCGAATTCCGCATTCACCGCCACGCGCAGCAGGCTCGCCGGCAGGCTGAACGGGTATCGCGCGGCCAGCTCGGCGTACAGCTCGCGTGGGCTGCGCGCGCAGGTGAGCAGCGATTCGTCGCTGCGGCCCGCCTGTTCGCGCAGCAGGGCGTAGTACTGAACCTTGATCTGCCGCGCCGGCGACTCGAGAGTGGACATGGCGCTCGCATACTCGGTCAGGGTGTTGACGTTGTCGAGCGCGCGCGGATCCGGCTGCTGCAGCAGGCGCGCATCGGCGTCGAGCAACCACTTGCGCGGGCATTGCTTGCCCGCGGCGATGTGCGCCGCGATCTTGTCGGCGGCACGCGGCTCGTAGATGGCGCACAGCGGTTCCGGCAGTCCGTCGTGGCTGGAGCGGAACGCCGTCGCGTCGGCATCGGCGGCGCGCGCGGCGATCAGCGCATCCAGCGTGCGCGCATCGAGAAAGGGCAGATCGCAGGCGAGCACCAGCCAGGCGACGTCGGGATGGGCGGCGAACGCCGCGCGGATGCCGGCGATCGGCCCCTGTACGGAGTCCGCGGCGTCGACGATACACGGCCAGGCGGCGCGCGCCGGGTCGCCCGACTGGTCGGCGCGCACCGAGACGAAGGCCCGGGCGACGCGGTCGGACAGCAGCTTCATGGTCGCGTCGAGCTGGGTTTGCCCCGGGCGATATTCGAGCACGGCCTTGTCGCGTTGCATGCGCGTGCTGCGGCCACCGGCGAGCACCAGGCCGAACAGCGGCGCCGCGCCGGCCGTCATCGGCGCGCCTTGCGCTGGAAGGCGCGTTTGCCGCCGGATTTGCGCAACAGCCGCACGCGGCTGATCTCGATGTCATGCGACAGGGACTTGCACATGTCGTACAGCGTGAGCGCCGCGGCGCTCGCGCCCATGAGCGCCTCCATTTCCACGCCGGTCTTGTGGTGCACGGCGACCGTGCAGACGATGCGGATGCGTCCGCCCGGCTGGTCGCTCACGTCCACGTCGCAGCGTTCCAGCGGCAGCGGGTGGCAGAAGGGGATGATCTCGTGTGTCTTCTTCGCGGCCATCACGCCGGCGATGATCGCAGTGTCGAAGATCGGCCCCTTGCTGGTGCGATGCCCCGTGCGCTCGAGCTCGCGGACCACCGCGGCAGGTAGTTTGACCCAGGCCTCGGCGCTGGCTTCGCGGGTGCTCGCCTGCTTGTCGCCGACGTCCACCATGGTGGGCCGGTTCGCCGGGTCGAGATGCGTGAATTTCATGGGTTATCCGCAAAGGAAGGGCTGCATTGGTGCCCGCGATTCTATCCACCTATGTGGTTCATCTCGACCTTGTGCAGGTCGGGGCCGGCCTGGCGCATCGAGGCGCGCAATTCGCTGTAGCGATCGCCGCGCGCGCGCCACACGCCGCGAATGATGTCGAACAGCTCGTCGTCGCTCGCCCCGGCGCGCAGCGGCGCGCGCAGGTCGGTGCCTTCGGTGGCGAACAGGCAGGTGTAGAACGAGCCATCCGAGGAGATGCGCGCGCGCGAACAGTCGCCGCAGAACGGCTGCGACACCGAGGATATGAAGCCGATTTCGCCCGCGCCGTCGACATAGGCATGACGCTCGGCGACTTCGCCGGAGTACTCCCGGCCGCGGGCGGCGATGGGCCAGCGGGCGTGGATGGCCGCCGCCAGCTCGCGCGAGGGCACCACCATCTCCGGCCGCCAATGATTGCGCGTGCCCACGTCCATGTATTCGATGAAGCGCACGATGACGCCCGTGCCGCGGAAATGCGCGAGCAGGTCCATGACCGTATGGTCGTTGACGCCACGCTGCACGACGGTATTGATCTTGATGGGCGCGAGTCCCGCGCGGCGCGCGTGCTCGATGCCGTCGAGTACTTCGGCCACGCCGCCGAAGCCGCCGCTCATCCTGGCGAATACGTCCGGGTCCAGAGTGTCGAGGCTAACGGTGATGCGATCGAGCCCCGCGGCCTTGAGCTCGCTGGCGTATTTCGCCAGCAGCACGCCATTGGTGGTGAGCGCGATGTCCTCGATGCCCTGGACGGACGTGAGGTCACCGATGAAGTCGGCGAGGTTGGGGCGCAGCAGCGGCTCGCCGCCCGTGATGCGCACCTTGCGCACGCCGGCGCGCACGAAGACGCGCGTGAGCTGCAGCAGTTCGGTGAAATCCAGGCGCTCGCTCGACTTGAGGAACCGGTACGACTCGTGAAAGGTCTCGCGCGGCATGCAGTACGGACAGCGGAAATTGCAGCGGTCCATGACCGAGATGCGCAGGTCGTGGATGGGTCGTCCGCGCACGTCGAGCGGCGCGCGCTCGCGTGCGGCCGCGAGCGCGCGGCCGGCGGCAAGTGCAGTCAGTGGAACCACTTTCTCGTCGTCGTGCGGCATGGCGGTCACCAGCGGTAGAAGCGCGCCACGAAACCCTTGGGATAGGCATTCGGGCCCGGTGGCAATTCGACGAAGCCGTCGGTTCCCGCCAGGGCGGTGAAGTCGCCCGAGCCATTGGTCGGGCAGGGTTCCGCCGACGTACGACCCCAGTCGTCCGATTTCAGTTTCACCGGCAGATAGAAGGTGAGCGGCACCTTCACCTCGACGGGCGCGGTCAGCGAGATGCGCGGCGCGCTGGCGCCCGCCTGGCCCATGGCCGCGCGCAGCGCGGGCAGCACGTAGCGCGCCAGGCATACCAGCGTGGACACGGGGTTGCCGGGCAGGGCGAACACGGCCGGGCCCGCCTGCGACACGCCGAACCACATGGGCTTGCCCGGCCGCTGTGCGACGTGGTGGAACACCAGCGACACGCCTAACTTCTCCAGCACTTTGGGCACCAGGTCCATCTTGCCCATGGATACGCCGCCCGACAGGATCAGCACGTCGTGCGTGCGCAGATGGAAATCGAGTCGCGCGGTGAGCTCGGCCTCGTCGTCGCGCACGTGATCGTCGGCGACGCGCATGTAGCCGTGCTGGCGCAGCGCGGCGGTGATGCCATAGGCATTTGAGCGTCGCACCTGGTGCGGCTGGATGACTTCGCCCGGCTCCACGAGTTCATTGCCGGTGGACATGACCACGATCATGGGCTGGGCACTGACGCGCAGGCGGGCCATGCCCGCGCCGGCGGCGATGGCCACCTCCGGCGGCGACAGGCGCGCGCCCGCGCTCAGCAGCAGCGCGCCCTGCGGGCAATCCGAGCCGCGGCGATGCACGTTCTGCCAGGGGCTCAACGGCCTGCCGCCGAGCTCGGCGAAGTCGCCGTGCCGGCGTATCTGTTCCACCGGCACCACCGCGTCGCAGCCCTGAGGCAGCATGGCGCCGGTCATGATTTCGATGCAGCCGGCGGGATCGGTGAGCGTCTGCGGCGGATCGCCCGCGTTCTGCGTGCCGCAGATGCGCAGGCGCCCGGTCGGGTTCGCGGCGCTGCTGTTCAAGGCGATGCCATCCATGGCCACGCGATCGAAGGGCGGCTGGTCGCGTTCCGCGTACACGTTCTCTCGCAGCACCGCACCCGCGGCCTGGGTGAGCGGCAGCGATTCGATCGGCAGACACGCCAGGTGCTGCTCGATGAGCGTTTCTGCCTGCGCGGGCGTCAGCATGCGGCCGGTCAGGACGACTTCTTCTTCGCGCCGTTGCGGGTGTTCCAGGCCTCGAGCTGCTCGTTGAAGCGAGCCACCACCTCCTTCACCTCGGCGAGCGCGGCATTTTCCTTCTGCGCGTGCACGCGCTCGAGCTCGGCCTTCTGTTCGGGAGTCGCGTTGCTCTGCGCCGCCAGCCTGGCCTCGTATTCGGAACGGATGCACACGAGGTAGGCATTCATATCGGCGTCGTACTTGACCACGACCGCCTTGGCGGCGCTGAGCTCCTCGCGGCTGGCGACGCTGCCGTCGGGAAATTTCCCGGGAGCGAGCGGGTAGTTGCAGAGGGCCTGCGCGGGCGGGATGGCGCCGACGCCGGCGAGCAGCAGGGCAGCCGGCAATATGGCTTTCATGGGAATCCCCGGTGATCGTCTGGAATGGCCGTAGCTTATAGGGGGTGCGCGGCTATTCGTAGTACTTCGGGTAGTCGGGGGTCAACCCTTTGAAACGACGATGAATCCAGAGGTATTGCGCCGGGATGCGACGGACCTCGGCCTCGACGATGTGATTGAAGCGTTCGGCATCGGCCACCGCGTCGCCGGTGGGAAAATTCTCGAGCGGGGGATGAATGACGCCCTTGTAGCCGCCTCCGGGCAGCCGCTCGAAGAAATACGGCAGGACCAGCGCATGGGTCATGCCGACGATGCGGGACGTGGCCGTGTTCGTGGCCGCCGGTATGCCGAACAGCCGCACCATTTCGGCGCCTTTCTTGCGGAAGCTCTGGTCGGGGGCGTACCAGACGACTTCACCCTCCTTGAGGGCCTTGATCAGCGTGCGCACGTCGTCGCGCGGGATGGCGCGCCGGGTCTGCTCCGCCCGGCGCGAGTGCACGAATTCGCCGATCAGCAGGTTCTTGGTGGGGCGATACATGATGTTGAGCGGCATGCGCGCGGCCAGTGCGCGGCAGCCGATCTCGATGGAATTGAAATGCGCCGACAGCAGCAACACACCGCGCCCCGTGGCCTGCGCGTCGCCGATGTGGTGCAGGCCTTCCATGTAGGTGACGCGCCGGATGCGCTCGTTGGACGACCACCAGCTCATGGCGGTCTCGAACAGCGCGCAGCCGAGCCCGGCGAAGTGTTCGCGCAGCACGCGCCGCCGGGCGGCCGCATCCAGCTCGGGCAGGCACAGCTCGATGTTACGGCGCGCGATGCGCTTGAACGACGTGGGCAGCGCGTACACGAACAGCCCGAGCCCCCGGCCGAGTAGATAGAGCAGGCCGGGTGGCAGCGGTTCGAAGACCCTGAGGATCCCGAGGCCGATCCAGGTGGGCCAGTACCTGGGGTGGAAATAGGCGGCTTTCACGCGCGCACATGATACCCGGTATGGCGGCGCCGATGTCCGGCGCGGCGCCGCGCGCCGTGGCTACTTCTTCCGGCGCTTGTAGAGCGTCTTGCCGTCGTGGCGGATGAAGTTGATGACCACGCGGTCGCGCGTGGCCACGGTGAGCTCGGTGCCGTCGGCGAGGCACCAGATGTAGTAGCTCATGCGCGAGCTGCCCTGCGAGGCGTCGGGCGGCCCCACCTTCGCGATCAGCTGCTCGTAGGTGGTCTCGTCGGTGACGAAGGCGAAGTCCTGCGCGCCGCCGGGCCGGATCGCATCCTCGGGCACGGCCAGCTCGATGAACGAGGCGTCGCGGCTGCGCTTCTGCTTGCAGGCCGCCTGCGCGGGCATTGCGAACGCGGCGCAGAACAGCGCGGTCGCGAACAGTGCGTGTCGGGTTTGCATGCCGGGCCCTCAGGCGGAAAAGGTGAAGCTCATGAACGACCGATGGGTCTCGCCGGGCCGCAGGATGCTGCTCGGGAAGTTGGCGTGATTGGGCGCGTCGGGAAAATTCTCTGGTTCGACGCACACCGCGTGCCAGCCCGGATAGACGCTCTTGAAATGAGATGCGTCGTATACCTGCACCCCGGGCAGGTTGGTGCGAACCCGCATGCGCACCCCGGTCTGCGGCGCGTAGACCTCCGCGGCCACGCGCGCGCCCTCGTCGAGCACCCAGCAGTGGTCGAAACCCCGGGTGAGCGCGATCTGCGGATGCGCGGAGGGCGGCGGCACGCGCAGCGCGCGCGGGCGGCGAAAATCGAACGGCGTACCGGCCACGGGCGCGATCTCGCCCGTGGGAACGCGTGCCTCGTTCACGGGTAGATAGTGGCTCGCGGCCAGTGTCATCCGCCAGTCGTCGATGGGCACGCGTGGATCGCCGGCCAGCGTGAAATACGGATGCCAGGTGAGACTGATGGGCGTGGGCGCATCCGTGACCGCCTCATACTGCAGCGTGAGCGTGTTCTCGTACACGCTGATCAGCGCGCTCACGTCGAGATTGCCGGGGAAACCGTTGATGCCGGCCGGGGAACGATGGCCCAGCTTCACGTAGCTGAGCTTGCCGCCACCGGAACCCAGCACGTTCCAGACGTACTTGCCGAAGCCCACCTTGCCGCCGTGCAGCGTGTTGGGCGGGTTGTTGGCGGTGAGCGGGTACTGCTTGCCATCGAGCGAGAACGCGGCGCCCGCGATCCGGTTGCCGTAGCGCCCGACGAGCTGGCCGATATAAGAGGTGTCGGCCAGATAGCCGGCCAAATCGGCGAAACCGAGCGCCAGCTCCAGGCGCCTGTCCTTCACCGGCAAGGTCAGCCGCCGCAACGTGCCGCCGAGCGTGAGGATCTCCGCCTGCAGGCCGTGTTCCTCGCCCAGCGTGAAAGCTTCGACGTCGGAGCCGTTGCCGAGTCTGCCGAAGGACTTACGCATCACGGAGCCCGCACGAGCGGGCAACGCGGCAGCCAGCGGCAGCAGGGCGAGCGCGAAGGTGTTGCGACGATTCTGGTCCATGGTGGGCTCATGCCTCGGAAGGGAACCTCAGTACTTGCGGGTCTGGATGTATTGCCGCGCCGTGTCCTGGGTGAACACCGTCTCGTCGACGAGAATGCGCCTGGGAATGGGCCGCCCAGACACCACTTCGGTGACCGATGTCATGAGCTGCGGGCCCATGAGCGGATTGCATTCGACGGTGGCATTGAGTTTGCCGGCGATCATGGCTTCGAATGCCGCATGCACGGCATCGATCGAGACGATGCGGATATCCCTGCCCGGGTGCAGCCCTGCCGCCTCGATGGCCTTGATTGCGCCCAGCGCCATGTCGTCGTTGTGCGCATACAGCACGTCGATGCGATCTTTGCCGATGCGCAGGATGTCGGCCATGGCCGCTTCGCCCCGCTCGCGTGTGAAATCGCCGGACTGCGACCGGACGATGTGGAAGTTCGCGTGCTGGCCGATGACCTCTTCGAAGCCCTTCTTGCGATCGGTGGCCGGCGCCGAGCCCACGGTGCCTTCCAGCTGCACGATGTTCACTACGCGCGCCGGGTCATCGAACTGCTGCAGCACCCAGCGGGCGGCCTTGCGCCCCTCCTCGACGAAATCAGAACCCAGGAAGCCTGCGTACAGGGACGCATCGGCGCTCACGGCGCGGTCCGTGAGGATCACGGGAATGCCCGCGGCCTTGGCCTCCTTCAGCACCGCGTCCCAACCGGTGGCGACCACCGGTGCGAATGCGATGACGTCGACCTTGTCGGCGATGAACTGGCGGATTGCCGCGATCTGGTTCTCCTGCTTCTGCTGCGCGTCGGAGAACCGCAGATCGATGTTGCTGGTGGCGGCGGCGGAGCGGATGGATTCCGTATTGGCGAGGCGCCAGGCGCTTTCCGAGCCGATCTGGCTGAAGCCGAGCACGATGCGCTGCTCATCCTGCCTGGGAGCGCAGGATGCGAGCAGGCCGGCCACCGTGAGACCGATGAGCAGTCGCGGGAATTTCATCCTTGTCACCCCCAATGCTGGTTCACAGGGCACGCGTCTCGTGCAGCGCGAGCCCGCCAGGCTCGATCACCAGGCGATTCAACAGCGGCGCGCCCAGCGCAGGCAAGTCGATTTCGAATTCGTCACCGGCTTGCACCAGCACATTGTCGGCGCAGCTCACGGTGGCGGTGCCGAAGAAATGCAGGTGCACGTCGCCGGGAACCCGGTGCTGCCGGTACTTGAAGTGGTGGTATTCCAGATTCGCGAACGTGTGGCACATGTTCGCTTCGCCGGTGAGGAAGGCTTTTTGCCAGAGCACCTCGCCGTCCCGCCGGATGCGGCTCGTGCCCTGCAGGTTCGCGGGTAAGGTGCCGGTGTTGAGCATCGGGCCCACGCCGCATTGGCGCAGCTTGGAATGCGCCAGCAGCAGATAGTTGCGGCGCTCGGTGACGTGGTCGCTGAACTCGTTGCCGATGGCGAAACCAAGTCGCACCGGTCGGCCGTCGTCATCGATCAGGTAGAGGCCGACCAGCTCGGGTTCCTCGCCGTGATCCTCGGCGAAGTCGGGCGACAGCAGGGCGCGGCCGCAGGCCACGACGTTGCGGCCCGTGCCCTTGTAGAACCACTCGGGCTGCATGCCGGGCTGGCTGCCCTTGGGCTTGCCGCCTTCCACGCCCCACTTGAACATCTTCATGGAGTCGCTGAGCTCGGCGCCGCCGGTGAGCTTGGCATGCATGGCGTCGCGCGCGGCGGCGCTGCCGAGATGCGTGAGCCCGGTGCCCGAGACCAGGCAATGGGCCGGGTCGGGATGCGTGAGCGGCGGCAGCAGGCGCTCGTCGCGCAGCAGCGCGGCGTATTCGACGGGCGCATCGACCGGCAGGCCCTGCACCAAATGCTCGAGCGTCTTGCGCTCCTCGAGCGCCTTGCGCGCGAGCTGGTAGGTAGTTTGATAGCGGGACAGCGGCAGCACGGCGCCGCCGGCGTCGACACGCGCGACGCGCTCGTGGCCGGCATCGAGGAACTGCAGCAGCCGCATAACGCGCCTAGAGCCAGCCCGCGTCCACGATGTATTCCTGCGCCGAGCAGGCGCGGGCGTCATCGGATGCCAGGAACAGCGCCAGTGGCACCACGTCTTCGGGGCGCACCTTGTCGGGCAGCACCTGGTTGCGCCGGATCTCCTCCTCGCCCTCGGGCGTGAGCCACTTGTCGATCTGGCGCTGGGTCATGATCCAGCCCGGCGTCAGCACGTTCACGCGGATGCGGTGCTCGCCGAGCTCGGCCGCCAGGCCGCGGGTGAGGCCGATCACGGACGATTTCGCCGTGGTGTACACGGGAAGATTGCGCCCCTTCGCGCCGTAGGAATTCGAACCGAAGTTGATGATGGAGCCGCCGCCCATCTTCTTCATGCCGGGCACCACCGCCTGGATGGCGAAGAAGGCGGGACGCTGGTTCACCGCGATGCGCGCATCGTAGTAAGCGGGCGTCACGTCCATGAACGAGTGCCGGTCGTCGTTCGCCACGTTGTTGACGAGCACGTGAAAGTCGCCGAGCGCCTGGGCGGCATCGCGAATCGCGGCCTGCAGCGCCGGGATGTCGGCGACGTCGGTCTTGCGGTACCAGGGGCGAGGCAGGCCGGCAGCGCCGAGCCGCTCGACCAGCGCCTGAGAAGCCCCCTCGGCGATGTCGACGAACGCCACCCGCGAACCCTGTCTCGCGAATCCTTCACTGAGACAGGCGCCAATCCCCGAGCCACCGCCGGTGATGAAAACGCTTTTCCCACGCAGCGAGGGATAGATGGCGCCCCCCGCGAGCGCGGCGCTGGAATCACGGCTGTCGGCGGACATTCGATCCCCTGCAAAAAGGCGGTTGGCAGAACCGTTGCAGTATAGTGCGCCCCTTCAATGCACGGCGAGACTGAAGCTCGATGACGAAGAAGCGGCTCCGCAGCCAGGACTGGTTCGGCAAACAGGACAAGGATGGTTTCATCCATCGCAGCTGGCTCAAGAACCAGGGCTATCCCGACGACATGTTCGATGGTCGTCCCGTCATCGGCATCTGCAACACGTGGAGCGAGCTCACGCCCTGCAACGGCCATTTCCGCGAGATCGCCGAGTTCGTCAAGCGTGGCGTGCTGGAAGCCGGCGGATTCCCACTCGAATTCCCGGTGATGTCGCTGGGCGAGACCCAGCTCAAGCCCACCGCCATGTTGTTTCGCAATCTCGCGTCCATGGACGTCGAGGAATCCATCCGCGGCAATCCGATGGATGGCGTCGTGCTGCTCATGGGCTGCGACAAGACCACGCCGTCGCTGATCATGGGTGCCGCGAGCTGCGATCTGCCCACCATCGGCATCTCCGGCGGGCCGATGTTGTCGGGTCATTTTCGCGGCAAGCAGATCGGTTCGGGCACCGGTGTCTGGCAGATGTCCGAGGACGTGCGCGCCGGAAAGATGAGCCAGGAGGAATTCACCGCCGCCGAATCCTGCATGCATCGCTCGAAGGGGCATTGCATGACCATGGGCACGGCCTCCACCATGGCGTGCATGGTGGAGGCGCTCGGGCTCTCGTTGCCCGGCAATGCGGCCATCCCCGCGGTCGATGCGCGCCGCTACCGGTTGGCGCAGCTGAGCGGCCGGCGCATCGTCGAAATGGTGCGCGAGGACCTGGTGATATCGAAGATCCTCACGCGCCAGGCATTCGAGAATGCCATCAAGGCCAATGCCGCCATCGGCGGATCCACCAACTCCGTCGTGCATCTGTTGGCCATCGCCGGCCGTCTCGGCGTTCAGCTGGCGCTCGACGATTGGGACTCGCTCGGCTCGAATCTTCCCTGTCTCGTGAACCTGCAACCCTCCGGTCAGTACCTGATGGAAGATTTCTACTACGCCGGGGGTCTCCCGGCGGTGCTGCGCGAGATCCGGCACGTGCTGAACCGCGATGCGCTCACGGCCAATGGCCGCACGATGGGCGAGAACGTCGCTGCCGCGCCGGTGTGGAACCGCGACGTGATCCGGCCGTTCGACGATCCGTTCAAGGCCAATGCGGGCATCGCCATCCTGCGCGGCAATCTGGCGCCGGACGGCGCGGTCATCAAGCCCTCGGCCGCCACCGCCAAACTACTGCGCCATCGCGGCCGCGCGGTGGTGTTCGAATCCATCGAGGAATTCAAGCAGCGCATCGACGACCCGGACCTCGGTATCGACGAAAGCTGCATCATGGTGCTCAAGGGCTGCGGACCGAAGGGCTACCCGGGCATGGCCGAGGTCGGCAACATGGCATTGCCGCCGAAGATCCTGAAGAAGGGCATCACCGACATGGTGCGCATCTCCGATGCGCGCATGAGCGGTACGGCCTACGGCACGGTGGTGCTGCACGTGGCGCCCGAAGCGGCCGCCGGCGGGCCGCTGGCGCTGGTGAAGAACGGCGACATGATCGAGCTCGACGTGCCTGCGCGCCGGCTGCACCTGGACGTGAGCGAGGCGGAACTGGCGCGCCGCCAGGCGGCGTGGGTGCCGCCCGAACCGCCGCGGCGCGGCTATTACAAGCTGTACGTCGAACACGTGCAGCAGGCGAACAAGGGCGCGGATCTCGATTTCCTGGTGGGCGGCAGTGGCGCCACCGTCACCCGCGATTCACATTGAGACCTCAGTTTGAGGCCTCAGTGCAGCGGCGCGAAGTAGCGCCCGTCCCGAGGTAGATAGAACCGCTCGGGATTCAGCGACACCGCCACGCGGCGGGTGAGCCCGATGATGTTCCGCCGCGGCACGAAGCCGATGTAGCGCGAGTCCGCGCTGTTGTCGCGGTTGTCACCCAGCACGAGATACCTGTCGGCGGGCACCGTGACGGGACCGAAGAATTCCCGCGGACTGTGCACGGGCATGCGCAGCAAGTCGTGCTCACCGAGCACGCCGCCTTCGCGGTAGACCACCGGCTCGCGCCGTTGCGTGTCTTCGAGAAGCGTGCGTACCAGCGCCTGGTCGCCCACCGAATAGCGGGCATGCTGACCGTTGATGCTGAGGCCGCGCTCGTCAATGGCCACGACGTCGCCCGGCACGCCGACGACACGCTTGACCAGCGTGGGGCCCTCGCCGGGCGGGTCGAACACCACGATTTCGCCGCGCTCGGGATCGCGGCCTTCGGTGAGACGGACCAGCGTCCAGGGTACGCGCAATCCGAACACGTGCTTGTCGACCAGGATGCGATCGCCTTCGAGGATGGTGGGGTTCATGGAGCCCGTGGGCACGGTCATCCAGTCGGCCCAGGCCGAGCGGAACACCAGCATGAGCATGAGAAACGCCAGGGTGCCGCGGTATTCGCGCCAGAAACGCCCGAGCCGGTACGGCGAGGATGAAGCCTGCTTCATGATTGCTCCCTTGCGAGTTCTGCCCGCGTTTCGACCGTGGACGTCTCGCCGGGTTCCGCGCAATACTGTGCCGCGGAGGAGGCCGATCTGACCCGTCGCAATCGCAATCTCTGGGTGAAACTGCTGTCGCTGGCGCTGCTCCTGGCCCAGTGGGGCATGCTCGCGCATGCCAGCACCCACCTGAAGGCGGATCCGCATGCGGCCCCGGCGAAGGCGCAGTTCTGCGGCGAATGTCTGGCCTTCGCACCGCTGCAGAACACCGTGGGCAGTGCGCCCGCGGTCGTGCTCGTGGTTCCGTCCGCCGTTCACCGCATCGACGTCGTCATGGCCGGCGAGCTGCCGCCGCTGCGCGCGTTCGATGCGTTCCGCTCGCGAGCGCCCCCGCACTTCCTCTGATCGCGATCGAATCACGTCCGCGCTCGGCGCGGCGTGTCCGTCTGCTTCAGAGGAGACCCTCCATGTCGAGAATCAAGCCCGTGGTGGCGCTGCTGGCGCTCGCCACGTTGCCGGGCCTGGCGTCCGCCGCCGATGACGTCGCGGCGCTGCGCGCCGAATTGCAGGCCATGAAGTCCGAGTATGACGCGCGCGTGCAGGAGCTCGAAGCGCGCATCCAGCAACTCGAATCCGTCAACGCGGCGGCCGCCGATGCCGCCGCCGCCCTGCCCGCGCCCGATGCGCCGCCGCCGGCCGCCGGCGCCGGCGCCGGCGGATCGACGGCATTCAACCCCTCCATCTCCGTGGTGCTCGGCGGTTCGTATACGAACGCGCGCCGCGATCCGGAGGACTGGCAGATCGGCGGCTTCACTCCCGCGGGTGATGAGATCGGCCCCGGCGAACGCGGCTTCAGTCTTGGCGAGTCGGAGCTCACGATCGCGGCCAGTGTCGATCCCTACTTCGCGGCGCAGCTCACCGCAGCGCTCACCGGCGAGGACGAGATCGAGGTCGAAGAGGCGTTCGTGCGCACCTCGGCGCTGCCGCAGGGCTTCACCGCGAAGTTCGGCCGGTTCTTCTCCGGCCTCGGCTATCTCAATGAAGTGCATGCTCATGCCTGGGATTTCGTCGATCAGCCGCTGGCTTACCAGGCGCTGTTCGGCGGGCAGTACACGCAGGACGGCGTGCAGATCAAATGGCTGGCGCCGACCGAGCTGTTCCTCGAGCTCGGCGCCGAGACTGGCAACGGTGATTCGTTCCCGGGCACGCGCCGTGATCGCAACGGTCTCAATGGCGCGACTCTGTTCGCGCACGCGGGCGGCGATGTCGGCAGCGCCGGCAGCTGGCGTTCCGGCGTCGCCTGGCAGCGGACGAATGCCTCGCATCGCAATGAATTCACGGACATGCTGCTCGACGCCTTCACCGGCGAGTCGCGCACCTGGATCGCGGATGCCGTGTTCAAGTGGGCGCCGTCGCCGCGCCGGCAGCTCAAGGTGCAGGGCGAATACCTGCGGCGCACGGAAAGCGGCAGCTTCACGTTCGACCCGCTGGCGACCGCGTTGCCGGTCGCTTACGACAATACGCAGTCGGGCTGGTACCTGCAGAGCGTCTATCAATTCGCCGCGCGTTGGCGCGCGGGATTGCGCTACGACCGGCTGGACTCGGGCACCGCCGACTATCGGCCGATGGATGTCAGCACGGTGGATTTCGACTCGCTGCCGGCCCTGAACCCAGAGCGGATGTCGCTGATGCTCGACTGGAATCCCAGCGAGTTCACCCGCCTGCGCGCGCAATACGATTTCGACGACGCGCGCGCCGCGGGCGCACGCGATCGCGTATTCCGCCTGCAGTACCTGTTCGGCATCGGCGCGCACGGCGCGCACAAGTATTAGGAGCCCGACATGAGAACGATGAGACTGCTGATGGTGGCGCTGATGATCGGCGCGGCGTTACCAGCCCACGCGGCGCTGAAGATTCTGGCCACCACCGCCGATTGGGGCGCGCTGGCACGCGAGCTCGGTGGCGAAAAGGTCGACGTGTACGTCGCGACGACCGCGCTCCAGGACGTGCATCGCGTCGAGGCCAGGCCCAGCCTGGTCGCGCGCGCACGCACCGCGGACCTGCTGGTGGCCACAGGCGCGGAGCTCGAGATCGGTTGGCTGCCGGTACTGCTGCAGGAATCCGGCAATCGCCGCATACAGTCGGGCGCGCCCGGCAATTTCGAGGCGGTCTCGGCGCTCAGGCTGCTGGAAGTGCCGGGCAGGGTGGACCGCTCGATGGGCGACATCCACGCGCTCGGAAATCCGCACGTGCAGCTCGATCCGCACAACATCGCGGCCGTGGCGCATGCGCTGGCCGCACGCCTGGCGCAGGTCGATCCCCCGCAAGCTGCCTACTATCAGCAGCGAGAGCGGGATTTCGCGACCCGCTGGAGCGCGGCGATCGCGCGCTGGGAGGCGATGGCGGCGCCGTTGCGCGGTGTGCCCGTGGCGATCATGCATCGCGACCAGGTCTATCTATGCCACTGGCTGGGTCTGAACGAGATCGCATCGATCGAGCCGAAGCCCGGCGTGCCTCCGACCGCCGCCTATCTCGGCCAGCTGGTGACCAAGCTCGGCGCGCAGCCGCCGAAGCTCATCCTGATCAATGCCTACAACGACCCCAAGGCGGCGCGCTGGCTGTCCGGGCGCGTGCGGGTGCCCGTGGTCGTCCTGCCGTTCTCGGTGGGCGGCGACGAGCGGGCCAAGGACTTGTTCGGCCTGTTCGACGACACGCTCGACAAACTACTCGAGGCGGCGAAATGAACCTCGCAGAAGTCGACTTGACCATTCTTTGGCCGGCGCTGATCGCCGGCCTGCTGGTGGCCACGTCCCACGTGCCGCTCGGGCAGCAGGTGCTTGCCCGCGGCATCGTGTTCATCGACCTGGCGATCGCGCAGGTCGCCGGGCTCGGCGTGATCGCCGCGAACGGTTTCGGTCTGCCGGTGGAAGGCTGGGGCGCGCAAGCCGCCGCCGGCCTCGCCGCGTTGGCCGGCGCACTGCTGCTGACCTGGACCGAACGCAGGCGACCCGAGGTACAGGAAGCGCTGATCGGCATCCTGTTCGTGCTCGCGTCCACCGCGCAGATCCTGCTGCTCGCCAACGATCCGCACGGCGGCGAGAACCTCAAGGATCTGCTCGCCGGGCAGATACTCTGGGTTTCGACCGACCAGCTGGTGCGCACCGCCGTGATCACCCTGGCATTCGTACTGGTGTGGTTCAGGTGGCGCGAGCGCCTGGGTCGCATCGGCTTCTATGTGCTGTTCGCGCTGGTGGTCACCGCTTCCGTGCAGATGGTCGGAGTCTATCTAGTCTTCAGCAGTCTGATCCTGCCGGCCGTCGCCACCTGCCGGCACGCGTCCGGCCGACAGCTGTGGCTGGGCTACGCTCTCGCGGCGGGCAGCTACGTCGCCGGGCTCGCGGTTTCCGTGGTCACCGACCTTCCTTCGAGCCCCGTCATCGTCTGGGTGATGGCCGTGCTCGGCCTGCTGCTGCATCTGACCGGCCGCAACCCTGCTTCGACCGAGCGAGCGCATTGACCCCGAGCATTCATCGCGAGGACTACGTTCGACGCTCACGAAGCACGTAAGCCGCTACAATTGCGCCCCCCAGCGCCCGTAGCTCAGTTGGATAGAGCACTTGGCTTCGAACCAAGTGGTCGGGAGTTCGAATCTCTCCGGGCGCGCCAAATCGGCATGAAAAGGCCCCGGCAGCGTCCTCGCTGCCGGGGCCTTTTCATGCCGATTCACCGCGCCGTCGATTCGAAGTGGTCGTGGCCAACACCCGGTTGTGGTCGGGCGGTTCGACAACTCGGTGATGGAGCCCGGGCGAGCGGCGTGGCTGACCCCGAGTTGAACCAACGCGCGTAGCGCGTTGGGCCCGGCGCCGGCCGGGCGTGCTCGTGCAGGCGCTGCGCGACATCCGGCGCAGGGCGGGCCCGCCTAGCGGGCGAGTCATCAGGCCAGTCAGCGACCATCGCGGTCGACAGGTATCGCGGCCATGAGCTTCGCGGCGAAGTGCAGAGCCTGGCCGGCGGCGCCGGTCAGGCGTTCTCGCTGCTGCCCGCGCAGAACGCCACGGGCAACTGGTTTCGCGAATGGATGCGCGCTACCTGGTGCTGACGGGTTTCGTCTTCGGTGGCCGCGGCGCGCAGGTGAACGAACACCAGGCTGCGTTCGTCGATTATCTGCGCCGGCTGCACCTGGCGCCCGGCGATCCGCGCGGCTTGGCCGTGGTGGCGCGGGGGGTGGGCCGGCAGGCGCAGATGGGCGCGATCCTGGACGCCTTCAAATTGATCACCTGGAGTTATGTATGGATGGCGCCGCTGGTGTTCCTGCTGAGGCGCAGCCTGCAGCGCGTGCCGGCGCCGGCGGCCGCCCCGGCGGGGCATTGATCGCAGCAGGGCAGGGAGTCGGGGAACCTTGCGGGAACGACACGACACCCACGTGCATTGTCAGGGGTATGACCGTCATGGAAACCACCACGCAAACACGAACCGCGCCGCGCCCGGGGGCCTGGCGCGAACTCACCGACCTGTCGGACGACAGTCTGGTCGAACGGGCTCGTGCCCACGATCTGGCCGCTTTCGAGGCGCTGATGAGACGTCACAACCGGCGCCTTTTCCGCGTGACCCGCGGCGTGCTGCGCGACAGCGACGATGCGCAGGATGCCGTGCAGGAAGCCTACCTGCGCGCCTTCACGCGCCTGGAAACCTATCAACCCACCGGCAAGTTCTCCGCCTGGCTGACGCGCATTGCGCTGAACGAGGCGCTGATGATGCGCCGGCGCTCACCCGGCACGAGGGTGTCCCTGGAAGAAGCCGGCGACGAAGCCGTCGCCGAGGAAACGGCGCAGTCGGATGCGCCCTCGGCCGACCAGTTCGTCGAAGCCGCACACGCGCGCGCACTGCTCGAGCATGCCATCGATGCGCTGCCGGAGAACTTCCGCATGGTGTTCGTATTGCGCGCGGTGGAGGGTCTCGACGTGCGTGAGACCGCCGAATCGCTCGGCATCAACCCCAATACGGTCCGCACGCGCTTGTTCCGTGCGCAGCGCCTGCTGCGCGGCGAGCTGGCGCTGCGTCTGCGCACCGAGAGCACGGAGGTGTTCGACTTCGGCGCCGAGCGTTGCGACGCGGTGGTCGCGCGCGTGCTGGCGCAGCTCGCGGCTTGATCGCGAGGGCCGTCACGACGGCGCGGGTGCCAGTTCTTCCAGGGGAATGACCGGCGAGCGCTTCACGGTCTCGAGCACGATCGACGAGGTCACGTCGCGCACTCCCGGCACGCGCAACAGACGGCGCAGGGTGAAATCCGACAGCGCTTCGATGTCTCGAACGATGACATGCAACAGGAAGTCCATCTCGCCGGTCATGGTGTAGCAGGCGAGGACTTCCGGACGATCCACCAGCGTGCGCCGGAATCGCTCGACGATTTCATCCGAGTGTTGCGCCAGCTTGATTTGCACGATGGCCTGGATGGCCTGGCCGGCCCGCTTGGGATCGACGATCGCCGCATAGCCCTGGATGAGACCGGAGCTCTCCAGCTGCCGGATGCGTCGCGCGCACGGCGTGGGTGAAAGGCCCACTTTTTCGGCGAGGTCGGTGATGCTGATGCGCGCGTCGCGCTGGAGCACGTCGAGAATGCGCCGGTCAGTCTTGTCGAGCTTCATATCTGGCGGATTTAACCACAATTGTCCGTAAAATTAGCTGAAGACGGCGCAAAAGCAGACTTGCCCTGACGAAAATTGTCGTTTTCCGGCCAGCCCCGGCAGGGAAGATGTGACTCATGGCGCGCTTACCCTTGGCTCCCACCCAGACTCCCGTGCAATTGCGCGGCGACTACTCGCAGGCCGGGCCCGATTTCCGGGTCGTGCAGAATTACGATGGCTATACGGCCGATGAGCAGGCCATCTGGCGCACCCTGTACGAGCGCCAGCTCGGGCTCCTGGGCGAGCATGCCGCACCGGAATTCCAGGCCGGCCTGCGATTGTTGGGAGCCGACGCCGGCCGCATTCCGCATCTGGACGAGGCCAGCGAACGGCTGGCGCGACTGACCGGGTTCGAGGTCATCGGCGTGCCCGGCCTGATTCCCGAAGCAGACTTCTTCGCGCACCTGGCGGAGCGGCGCTTTCCGGTCACGGTCTGGATGCGCCGCCGCGACGAGCTCGACTACCTGGTGGAGCCCGATCTGTTTCACGACTTCTTCGGCCATCTGCCCATGCTGGCGCACACCGTGTTCGCGAACTTCATCCAGGCCTACGGCGCGCTCGGCGCGCGCGCGCAGGGCAGTGCGCAACTGAAGATGCTGGCGCGCCTCTACTGGTACACGGTGGAGTTCGGGCTGGTGGCGACCGCGCGCGGCCTGCGTGCCTATGGCGCCGGAATCCTGTCCTCGAGCGGTGAGACCGTGTATGCGACCCGTGCCTCGGGTCCGGCCCGTATCGATTTCGACCTGCAGCGCGTGCTGCGTACCAACTACCTGATCGACGCGTACCAGAAAACCTATTTCGTGCTCGACGACATCGAGCAATTGTTCGACAGCGTGCTCGACGCCGACTTCGACGCGCTGTTCGCCCAGGCCGACCTGCCGGCGTACGACCCCGACGCGCGCCTGTCCTCGGACCAGCCAGTGGCTTCGATCACCACGTTCTGAGGTAAGCTCCGGCGCCGATGCCGACCAGCGCCCGCGCCGCGAATTCATATCTTTCCGTCTCGCTCCGGCGCATCGACCTCGATCGCGGCGGCCGTGCGGTCCTGCGCGGTGTCAGCTGGGCTCTCAGGCCCGGGCAGCGCTGGTTGCTGATCGGCGGCAACGGCGCGGGCAAGACGCAGTTGCTGAAGCTGATCTCCGGCGCCGTGTGGCCCGCGCCCACCGGCCGGGAGCTGCGCCGCTATCGCTGGAAGGGCGAGAGCTTCGACCATCCGGCCGGCATCCTCGAAGAGATCGCCTATGTGGGTGCCGAGCGGCAGGATCGCTACGAGCATTACGAGTGGAATTTCCGGGCGCGCGAGGTGATTGCCACGGGCCTGACCCGCAGCGACATCCCGGTGCGCGCGCTGACGAAATCCGAAGGGAAGCAGGTCGGAACGCTGTTGCGACGGCTCGACATCGAAGAGCTGGCCGATCGCCGGTTCCTGACGCTGTCCTATGGCGAGCGGCGCCTGGTGCTGATCGCCCGCGCACTGGCCAGCAGACCCAAACTACTGCTGCTGGATGAAGTCGCCAACGGTCTCGATACGCGCAATCACGCGCGGCTGATGCACTGGCTGGCGGGCACCGGCAGTTCTGCGTTGCCGTGGGTGTTCGCCACGCACCGCGCGGCCGACGTGCCGGACTCGATGACCCATCTGCTCGAGCTCGACCAGGGGCGGGTCCGCCGCAGCGGCGCGCTGCGGGCGCGGCGTGCGCGCCAGATACTGGGTCAGGATTCGCGCGAGTTCCTGAACCCCCAGGCGCGCCGCCCTGCACCGCGCAATCGCCGCCGCCTCCTGGTGTCGATGCGCAATGCCGACGTCTTCGTCGACGACGCGCACATCCTGCATGGCATCAGTCTCGACGTCGCCGCCGGCGAGTGCTGGGTGGTGCACGGCGCGAATGGCTCGGGCAAGAGCACGTTGCTGCGCACCCTGTACGGCGATCATGGCGTGGCCGCGGGCGGCAGTATCACGCGGGCCGGCATCGTTCCGGGCGTGCCATTGGAGAAATTCAAGCTGCGTACCGCATACGTGGCGCCGCACCTGCAGACCTGGCAGGCGCCGAAGATGCCCGTCATGGAAGTGGTGGCCTCGGGCCGCTACGCGAGCATCGGCCTCAATGATCCCCTGACGGCCGGCGACCGCCGGCATGCCGAACGGGCGCTGCGGCGTTTCGGCCTGCTGGCGATGAAGGGCCGCACCATGGCGGAGATGTCCTATGGCCAGGCCCGGCGCGTGTTGTTCGCGCGCGCCTGGGCCCGCGAGCCGCGGCTCGCGTTGCTCGACGAACCGTTCGCCGGTCTCGATCGCGCCACGCGCGCGGATCTGGCGCGCCGCCTCAACGCCTGGCTCGCCGAGGGTGGCAGCTGCGTGATGGCCACGCACCATCGCGAAGAATGGCCGGCACACACCACGCACGTGCTGGAGCTGGTGGACGGCAGGGGCAGGGAAGTGGCACCCGGAGAACGGCGATGAAGCGGCGCCTCTGGCTGGTCGCGCTCGCCGTGGTCCTGCTCGCGGGCACCGCCATCCTGTCGGTCGGCGGGCATTCGCTGCGCGTGCTGGCCGGCATGGTGGCCGGCGTCGACGCGCTCGACTATCTACCGCCGCGGGCGCGCGTGGAGCTGCAGCCCGGTCCGCCCCAGCCGACCCTGTCGCCGGCGGAGGCCGGGCTCGATGTCGAAGCGCTGCAGCTGGCCGAGCGCTATGCAGGCTCCCGCAACACCTCGGCCCTGGTGGTCGGGGTCAACGGGCACGTGGTCTATCGGCGCTTCTGGGGCGATGCCTCCCTGGACAGCGAGGTGGATCTCTCCGGCTTCACGCCCGTGCTCAGCGCGCTCTTGCTCGGAACCGCGCTGCAGAACGGCGAGATCCGCAGCCTCGATACGCCGCTGTCGGAGTACCTCGGGGAATGGCAAGCCGATCCGCGCGGCACCATCACCTTGCGCGAACTTCTCACGGGCGACAGCAATCTCGCGGCCCCCGGGCTCCGGACTTGGCCACGTTCGCTCGCGGCTCGCTACTACGCCGCCGACGACCTCGAGGCCGCGCTGCTGCGCTGGCCGCAGGCGGACAGGCCGGCTCGCACAGGGTCGCCCCCCGAATTGGACGCAGACCTTCTTTCGTTGGCCTTGAGCCGGGCGCTGAAGGCCAACTACGCCGGGTTGCTGCGTGAGCGACTCTGGCTGCCGCTGGGCGCGGGCAGCTTCTCCGTGGCGGTCGACGACGGCGAGGGCCCGCGCCAGCACGGCCGCGCGGGCTGTTGCCTGCGCGCCCGCATCGGCGACTGGTTGCGCGTCGGCGCCCTGCTCGCGAACCACGGAGTCTTCGAAGGCAACCAGCTCGCGCCGCCGGAGTTCGCGCAGCTGCTCGTCACGGCGACTCGCGCCGGTTCGCCTCGCGCCGTGTTCCTGCGGGTAGATGGCCAGTTCGCCGCGCACGACGTGGTCTGGCTCGAAGCGGCCGGCAAGCAGCGTATGTGGGTGGTGCCTTCGCTGAAGCTGGTGATCCTGCGCACCGGCACCGAGCCCGCCACCGCCCAGGGATGGGACGAGGCGGCCATCCCCGACGACATCATCCGCGGCATGCACGCCTGGCGGCCCGCAAGCTCGGGCGAGGGCACTCAAGTCGACCCCAACCGCTACGCCCCGCATTAATGGGGACATTCCTGATTTGCTGCAAATGGGGACGCGCCTCATGCGCGGCCGCTTCTACGGACCGCAGTGCGGCGGCCCTGGACGCGGCGCTCTCTCTACAGCGTCATCGCGGTTTCGAAGATGGCAACCGCCTGGCCAACGATCCACACGGCGCCGAGCTTCATCTCGCCGTTCTCGTTCGGTGTGAACTCCAGCTCCACGTCGATGCGTCCCGAGCGGTGCAGGTGATGGCCCTGCGCACCGGTGAACTTCGCCGTCCCGCCGCTCTGCACGAGCAGCCCCTGATCGGCGAGGTACGCGCCTAACAACCCATGGGCATTGCCGCTGACCGGGTCTTCGGGAATACCCAGTGCCGGGCAGAACATGCGCGATTCGGTGAGGCAGCCGGGAAACGCGTGCGTCAGCGTGAACACGAAGAAGCCGGCGGCGCCGAGCTGCGCGGACAACGTAGTCAGCCGCAGGAAATCCGGCTTGAGCTGCTTGAGCTGGTCGGTATTGCGCACGCCGATCAGCAGGCGCGTGCCGGTGCCGCCCACGATGCGCAACGGGCAGCGGGTGTCGATGTCCCCGGTGGATAGGGCAAGCGCGTCGAGCACCGCCAGCCGTTCGCGATCGTTGAGTTGCCGGCCGAGCGGTGGCGGCGCCTGGCGTACCGCGATGCGCCGCGCGGCGCCCTCGCCACGCACCTCGACGTCGACGATGCCGGACTTCTGCTTCTGGCGCACGCGTCGTCCGCCCTGTGCCAGCGGCGGCATGCCGTCACCCGACAGCACGAAATGCGTGGCGATGGTGGCATGCCCGACGAAGCTCGCCTCGGTGCGCGGCGTGAAGAAACGCACGCGCAGCTCGTGATCGCTGCCATCGGGTGCGAGAACGAAGGCCGTATCCGCGTTGTTGAGCTCGCGCGCGATCGCGAGCATTTCCGCATCGCTGAGCGCGCCGGCGTCGAGCACCACGCCCGCCGGATTGCCGGTGAAGCGATCCGCGGTGAAGGCGTCGACCTGGAAAATGCGGATGCGGCGGCTCATGAGGGGCGCGAATTTTACCTGCAATACAGTCTCACTCAAGCGACAAATTCCGTTACCATGCGCGCCACCTCGGGGTGGCCGGCGCAATCACGCGCCCGGCCTGAGACGCGGATGGGCCGCGAACCCGTAGAACCTGATCCGGTTAGTACCGGCGGAGGGATAGGATGCACGTCTCATCGCGCGCGATTCGCGCGTATTCAAAGCACAGCGCGATTCGCGCGTATTCAAAGCACAGCGCGATCCGCGTATTTCCATTCTTGTTTGTCGCCCTGGCAGCCTGCGCATCCGCCGCGGCCGGCGACGCGCCGCTCGACGAAGTAGTGGTCACCGCCGATCTGCGCGATCGCCGCCTGCTCGATCTGCCGACCAGCGCCACGGTGCTGGATGCGGCGAAGCTACAGATTGCGGGTGTCCAGCATCTGCAGGATGTGATCAGCCTGCTGCCCAATCTCAACTGGTCGGCGGGGACGTCGCGCCCCCGGTTCTTCCAGATCCGCGGCGTCGGCGAGCTGTCGCAGTGGCAGGGCGCACCGAACCCCTCGGTGGGTTTCCTCATCGACGACGTCGACTTCTCGGGCATCGGCATGCCCGCCAATCTCGCGGACGTGGAGCGCATCGAAGTGCTGCGTGGCCCGCAGGGCACGGCCTATGGCGCCAACGCGCTCGCCGGTCTCATCGCCGTGAGCACGCGCGACGCCACGCCTGAAACCGAGTTCTCCGCGGACGCCACGGTGGGCGACTACGGCACCTATGGCGCGAACGCGGTGTTAGGCGGGCCGCTGGGATCGGGCAGCGGCTCGGACGAGGCGGCGTGGCGCCTGGTCGCCGGCGACTTCCGCAGTGATGGCTTTCGCCACAACCGCTTTCTCGACCGTGATGACACCAACGGCTACGCGGAATCGCAGGTGCGCCTGAAGCTGAGCGCGCGTCCCAGCGACCGGCTGCGCGCGCGCTTCTCGGCCATGGTCGTGGATCTCGACAATGGCTACGACGCGTTCTCGATCGACAACTCGCGCGTCACGTTCTCCGACAAACCCGGACAGGACGCGCAGATCTCGCGCGCCTGGTCGCTGCGGCTCGACTACGATGCGCGCGCGTTCCAGGTGATCAGCCGCACCTCCATGGGCCGGTCACGCAGCGTTTATTCCTTCGACGGCGACTGGGGCAACGATGTCTCCTGGGGCGCCAACTCGCCCTACGACTACTTCCAGCGGTTCGATCGTGAGCACGACACCGTCAGTCAGGATCTGCGCTTCATCTCCCGTGCGAACGTCGACAGCGGTGCGGCCTTCTCCTGGCTCGCCGGCCTGTATGCGCTGCGCACCGACGAGGACGTGCGCCAGACCGATGTTTGGCGCGACCTGCAATTCGGCGATGGCGACGCCGTGTTCCTGAGCGATTACCGCGCCACCAACCTGGCCGCCTACGGCGAGCTCGAGTGGCGCGTGGGCGAGCGCACCGTGCTCACCGCCGGCGCGCGCGCCGAACGGCGCAATGCCGACTACTCGGACTCGGACGGCGCGCGGTTCGCCCCTGGCGAGACCATGTTTGGCGGCTCGCTGACGTTGCGCCGCGAGATCGACGAGCGCCACTCCCTCTACGCGCGCGCCGCGCGCGGCTACAAGGCCGGCGGGTTCAACATCGGCGCGGCCCTGCCCGAAAATCTCCTCACCTTCGATGCCGAGACCCTGCACAATCTCGAGGTGGGACTCCGCGCCGCCAGCGAGAACGGCAGGCTGGATGCGGACGTGGCGCTCTTCTATATGCGCCGCTACGACCAGCAGGTGCCCACCGGCCTGCAACTGGTACCCGGGGATCCCCTTACTTTCGTGCTGTACACCGACAACGCGGCCGGCGGCGAGAACTATGGGCTCGAGGCGACGCTCGGCTGGCGTCCGACGGTCTCACTACTCGTCGATCTGCGGGCGGCGCTGCTCGAGACGCGCTACCTCGACTACGCCATCGAGGATCGCGACCTCGATGGCCGCGAGCAGGCGCATGCGCCGCAGTATCAGTTCGACCTGGGATTGGAATACCGCCGCGCAAGCTATTTCGCCCGCGTGGACCTGGCCGGCGTCGACGATTTCTACTTCGACGACTCGCACGATGAACGCGCGCCGTCCCGGGTGCTCACCAACCTCAAGGCGGGGATATCGGGGAAACACTGGCGAGCGGAAGTCTGGGTTCGCAACCTGTTTGATGAGTATTATTCGCAGCGTGGTTTCTGGTTCGGCAACGAACCACCGGATTTCCCGCCGAAGCGCTACGTGCAGGCGGGCGATCCGCGCCACTTCGGAGTGACGGTCACCTACCATTTCCGCTGACGGAGTCAGGATGAACATCGGCGTCGAGATCAGCCTCTATCCCTTGCGCGACGAGTTCATTCCGCCGATCCGCGGGTTCATCGACCGCCTCAATGCCGATGGCCGCTTCAGGGTGGTCACCAACGACATGAGCACGCAGGTGTTCGGCCGTTATGAGGACGTCATGGACGCGCTCACGCGCGAGATCCGCCCGACGCTGGAGCGTGACGGCAAGGCAGTCTTCGTCATGAAGGTTCTCGGGCCGCTGGGTCAGTGATCTTGGCGCCGGAGCTGGTCAGGACGACCGAGATCTTCGCGGCGTTGTTCGGTGCCGCCTACGTCGTGCTCGCGGCACGGCGCAACCGGGCCTGCTGGCTGGCCGGCGCATTGAGCGCGGCGCTGGTCGGCGCGTTGTCCGCGGTGAGGGGTCTGCCCATGCAGGGCGCACTCAATGCGTACTACGTCGCCATGTCCCTCTACGGTTATCTGCACTGGTCGCGCGCCAGCGCCAGAACCAGCGGCGAATTGCCCATAGGCACCCTGGCGGGGCGCGGGCACCTGGTCGCCGCGGCCGTCATCGTGCCGCTGTCCTGGCTGACCGCGGAGCTGCTGGCGCGCGAGACCCGCGCCGAGTGGCCGCTGCTCGATTCCCTGACTACCTGGTTCAGCCTGTTCGCGACCTGGATGGCCGCGCAGGCGCGGATCGAGAACTGGATCTATTGGATCATCATCGATGGAGTGTTGGTGTATCTCTACTACAAGCAAGGAATGCCGATCCTGTCCCTGCAGTTTGCCGCCATGACGGGCCTGGCGTTCGCAGGTCTCATCGCCTGGCGCCGCAAGCTGCGCTCGCAGCCGGTGACCGCATGATCGCCGGCGAACTGTTGCGCCAGGTGCCGGGATGCGAGCACGGAGAGCCGCCGTATTCGCAGGAGCTGATTGGCGGCGGCCGCGTGAACCGCAGCTACCTGGTGCGCACGCGGCGTGGCCGCTTCGTGGTGCGGCTCAACGACAATTCGGCCTCGGACCCGGGGCTCGATCGGGAGCGAGAGCTCGCCCTGCATGCCGCGGCTGCCGCCGCCGGCATTGCCACCCCGGTGATCCACGCCGCACCCGATGGCTCCAGCCTGATCACCGAGTATCTCGACGGCAGGTTGTGGACGCCGCACTACTTCTCGCGCATGCGCGACCTGCGTTCGCTGGGGCAGCGGCTGCGCGTGTTGCACGCCGTCGCGCCGCCACCGGTGCCGCGCTACGACCCAATGGTCACGGCGAGGCGCTATGCCGAGGTGATCCTGAACCATGCCGACGACGAGTCCGGCCGCATCGGCATGCTGCTGATCAGCGGCGCCGAGGCCCTGGAGCGCAGTGGTTGGGGCAGGCGCCCCGCCAGCATCGTGCACGGCGACCTGCATCACGGGAATGTCATCACCGCCGACCGCGTGTACTTCATCGATTGGGAGTACGCACAGGTGGCCGATCCGCTGCACGATCTGGCGTGCATCCTGGCGTATTACCCGCGAGCCGCTCCGCACGGCGCCTTGCTGCTCGAAGCGTCCGGCCTCGGCGAGACCGGCGCCACCGCCGCGATGCTCGCCGATCTCACCAATGTCTTCGTGCTCGTGAACTATCTCTGGTACCGCGCGCGACGCGTGGGGCGCACCGTGCCCGCCACCGATCTGCAGCTCGAGTCCGCGGCGCTGCGCCGGCTGCTGACGCTGGCGCCCGACGCCCAACCTCGGCACACTAGCGCGGCGAATCTGCGCGAATTTTCAGGTGTCGGGAACGGTAATGGCGACGTTGCAGGTGATTGATCGGGACGGTGTCTCTCACGACGTGGAAGCGAAGCCCGGGCTCAAGGTGATGGAGATCCTGCGGGAACTTGACTACGGAGTCGCCGCCATCTGCGGCGGCATGTGCTCCTGTGCAACCTGCCATATCTATGTCGATCCGGCCTGGGCGGACAAGCTCCCGCCGCCGATGTCGGACGAACGCGAGTTGCTGACCGAGCTGGCGCACTACCGCGAGAATTCCCGGCTTTCCTGCCAGGTGGAATTCACCGCGGCGTTGTCCGGTCTCAGGGTCACCATTGCCGAAGACGAATAGCCGAAGACGAATAGCCGAAGACGAGTGACCGAAGGCGCCTGGCCACATGGATTTCTCAGCTCGCTGGATGTACGCATTCGCCATCATCGGCGGCGTGGTGGCCGCGTGGCGCATCTGGCACAACCTGCAGAAGCTGCGCCGGCAGCGGAATGACTCCTGGGATGCACGCCTCATCGACCAGCTGCGCAAGCGGGGGTCCGATCCGTTCAAACCGCATGACGTGGATTTCTTCCTCGCGTTTCCGACGCCGGACGGCGCGATGGAAGTCGAGCGGATGCTGAAGGGCGAAGGCTTCGACGCCGAGATCGTCGACACGCCCGACAACGGCGAGCTGCGCTACGTCCTGCACGCCCACAAGTCGATGCAGCTCACCGTGCCCGACATGCAGGAGCTGAGCCGCCGCCTCACCGAGGCGGCGACCGAGCGCAAGGGGCGCTACGACGGATGGTCGGCCAAGCAGGTGCCGATCACCGGCTCGCCGCTCGCCTGAGCGTTGGCTCCCGCGGTTACTTCTTTTTCTCGGTCTGCTTCTTGACCGCTTCCGCGGCGGCCTTGATGGCTTCGGGGTCGCCGAGATAGCCGCTCTTCACCGGCTTGAGCTGCGAGTCCAGCTCGTAGACCAGCGGCACGCCCGTGGGAATGTTCAACTCGGTGATGTCCGCTTCGCTGACATTGTCCAGCATCTTCACCACGGCACGCAGCGAATTGCCGTGCGCGACCACCAGCACGTTCTTGCCGAGCTTCAACTCGGCGACGATGCGGTCGTTCCAGAACGGCAGCACGCGGGCCAGGGTGTCTTTCAACGACTCGCAGGCCGGCAGCACGCGCGGATCCAGGCCGGCATAGCGACGGTCGTGGACCGGATGACGCGCGTCGTCGGTGTTCAGCGGCGGCGGCGGGATGTCATAGCTTCGGCGCCAGATCTTCACCTGCGCCTCGCCGTGCTTCTCCACGGTCTGTGCCTTGTCGAGGCCCTGCAACGCGCCGTAGTGGCGTTCATTGAGCCGCCAGCTGCGCTCCACCGGCAGCCACGTCAGATCGAGCTCGTCGAGAATGGTCCACATCGTACGAATGGCGCGCTTGAGCACCGAGGTGAACACCACGTCGGGCACGAGGCCGGCTTTGCGGATTTCCACGCCGGCGGACTTCGCTTCCTGACGGCCCAGATCGGAGAGGTCGACGTCATGCCAGCCGGTGAACAGGTTTTCGACGTTCCAGGTGCTCTGGCCGTGACGGACCAGGATGAGTTTTCCGATGGGTGTTCCAGGAACGATGCCGGGCATGCTCGCCTCCGAATTTGGGGGCGCAATAGTAACCCAGTTGCCGTGCGATTCAGCGGTGCAGGTGCGCGTGCACGCCGCGGGCGCACCAGGTGCGCCGCTCTCGCAGGGTCTCGGCCAGGATGGCGTGGTTGCCGTGGGCCCGGTCGCGCGCGGCTGGCGGGTGGTGCAGGTGGATGGCCACTCCGCCAAACAGCAACGTCTGGCGCCGCACGCCGGCGTGTGCCAGCCGGGCGCAGAGTTCCTTGTCTTCGGGTCCCCAGCCTTCGAAGGCCTCGTCGAAGCCATTGACGCGCAGCAGGTCATTGCGCCAGAAGCCCTGGTTGCAGCCCTTGATGGCGATGAACCCGTTGGCGGCCTGGCGCATCGCCGACGCCAGCAGCGGCGACCGCAGTAGATAGGCCCGGCGCAGCAGCCCGGAGATCGGCGAGGCGCAGGTGACGCGGGTGCGTGGATTGGCGATCAGTTCCCGGGTGAGCGCCGCGCTCGCCGGCACGCGCACGCCCTGCGTGAAGCAGCCGGGACGCGCATGGCACCGGTGGTCGGCGACGAAATACTCGTCCAGCAGCATGTCGCCGTCGATGAACACCAGGTACTCGGCGCTGCTGGCGGCGATGGCGAGATTGCGCAGGCGCGCCAGCCGGAACCCCTCGTGCGGCTGTGTGACGTCACGCACGGGGACCGCGGATCGGCGCACGAAATCGGCGACCCGCTGGCGCGTGTCGCTGCCCGAACCGTCGTCCGCGATGACGATTTCGTCGGGCGGAACCCGCTGCCGGGTGACGCTGTCCAGTACCGCGGCCAGGGCATCGGCGCGCTCATGCGTGCTGATCAGCAGCGCCGTGCGCATCCTCGTCAGCTGCCGGCCAGGCCACGCACCGCATCCACGCCAACGGTGAGCGTGGCGAAATCGGCCGCGCCCCCGGCGCGCATTTCCGTGAGCGTGCGTTTCCAGGCGGCCAGCTCGTCCTCACGCCGGGCGCTCCACGAGGCGAGCCGCTGTGGCCACGGCCCGCGGGTACGCATGACCTGCAGCGTCAGTTCGCGGTGCGCGCGCATGGCCGCGTCGCGCAGCCCGGTGCGCGCCGTGGCCTGCCAGGAACCGTCCACCGACAGTCCGTCGATCTCGGTGTGCAGCCAGTCGAGGCCGAGCGCGACACCCAACTCGAAGTACACGCGCGCCACGTCGACGACCGGAGATTTCTCGGCGGCCGCGAGCGCCACGATGTCCAGCGCCGGTTCCAGCATGGCCAGATGCGCGACCCGTCGCGCGAGCTTCTCGGGCACGCCGCCGGCCGTGAGCTCGGTGCGCACCGACTCGTGGCGCGCGCGCGCCGCGCCATCGAGCACAACATCGATGTGCGCCGCCAGGGTCTCGACGCCGGGACGCAACTCACGCACGGTATTTTCGATGTGCAGGCTGCCACCGCGCTCGCGCAGCAGCCAGTAGGAGCTGTGCCGCAGCAGGCGCATGCCGCGGTAGAACATGCCGTACTGCACCGCCGCCGGTGCCTTGTTGTCGAGCGCTTCGATGTCGAACCACAACGCCCGCATGGCGAAGATCTCGCGTGCGATTGAATAGGCGCGGGCGATGGCGGCGGGATCGGCGCCGGTTTCCTCCTGCGCGCGCACCACGAATACCGGCCCCATGCGATTGACGAGGCTGTTGGTGGTCTGCGTGGTCACGATCTCGCGCCGCAGCCGGTGCTGCCGGATCTCGCGCGCGTAACGCCGGGCTGCGGGCGCCGGAAAATATCGCTGCACTTCGCTGGCGAAGTACGGGTCGTCGGGCAGGTCGGAGTCGAGCAGGTGATCGCTCAGCCATATCTTGCTGTACGCGAGCACCACGGCGAGCTCGGGGCGCGTGAGGCCGCGGCGCTGCTTGCGACGTTCGAGCAGTTCGTCGTCGCCGGGCAGGAACTCGATGGCGCGGTTGAGATACCCGCCGCGCTCGAGGGCGCGGATGACGCTCTGGTATTCGGTGAGGCGTTCCGCGGCGCGCTGCTCGAGCACCGAGAGTGCCTGGCTCTGCAGGTAGTTGTTGTGCAGGACGATGCGCGCGACTTCGGCTGTCATGCTGGCCAGCAATCGGTCGCGCGCGGCACGCGCCAGCCGCCCCCTGCGGGCGACGTCTGCCAGCAGGATCTTGATGTTCACCTCGACGTCGGAGGTGTTCACGCCGGCGGAATTGTCGATGAAATCGGTGTTGATCCTGCCGCCCGCCTGGTCGGGGCCGCCGGTCCGCGCGTACTCGACCCGGCCCATCTGCGTGCAACCTAGATTGCCGCCCTCGCCGATGACCCGTGCGCGAATCTCGCGGCCATCGGCGCGGATGGCGTCGTTGGCGCGGTCGCGCGCCTCGGCATGAGTCTCGGCGTGCGATTTCACGTACGTGCCAATGCCGCCATTCCAGAGCAGATCGACGCGCATGCGCAGGATGGCGCGCAGGATTTCCACGGGCGTGGCGGCCGCGGCATTCACGTCCAGCAGCTTCTGCATTTCGGGTGACAGGGGGATCGACTTGGCGCTGCGCGGCCAGACGCCGCCACCTCGGGAAATGAGCTTGCGCGAGTAGTCGTCCCAGCTGGAGCGTGGCAGCGCGAACAACCGCTCGCGCTCGCGGAACGCGGACTCGGCATCCGGATTCGGATCGATGAAGACATGCCGGTGATCGAACGCGGCCACGAGCCGCGTGTGCTTCGAGAGCAGCATGCCGTTGCCGAACACGTCGCCCGACATGTCGCCGATGCC
>CAMLGF010000026.1 GCA_946479515.1 uncultured Pseudomonadota bacterium
ACGCCACCGGCAGGCCGAGCAGAATGCCGGCCAGCGCCCGGGTCGCAGACCAGTGCGGCGGCGGCGAGAGTCGTTCGGGCTGCAGGTCTACCAGCGCGGCGCGGATGCTCAGCAATCCGCGCATGCCGCGCACGCCCACGGCTGACAACCCGGCGGCCGCGAACAGCCAGACGAACAGTGGCGCGCTCATGCGGATCTCCGTCGTGGCGCAGGCACGGACATCAGATTTCGACTCGCGCGAGGCGCCACAGCAGCGCGCAGCCGGCCGCTTCGACCGCGAGCAATGCCAGTTGCGCATCGGTGGGAATCTGCGCATCGAGCGTGCGCAGCACCACCAGCGCCAGCGGCGGCAGACAGGCGACCATGGCGCCGCGCCGCAAGCCCGGCGCCGCGCGCGCCAGCATTTTGCGTTCGAAGGCGGCGTGACGGCGCAGGCGCAAGGCCAGGCGCTGCGCGGCATCGGCCAGGGCCTGCGGACCGGCCTGCTTCAGTTCCTGCGCCAGTTGCAGCGGCGCGGCCTCGGCGAACCGCAGGCCGAGAATGCGCGCCCGCAGCGCGTCGTCCATGGGCAGGTGCCGATCGGCGCGGCGTACCGCCGCCGCAAAGGCGGCGAGCTAGGTCGCGACCGAGCTCGCCTCGCTGCTCGCGCGCCGGCGGCGTGCGGCGGCGATCGCCGGCAGCGCGATGAAACAGGCCAGAATCGGCCACAGCAGATAGACGGTGCCGGCACTCACCATGGCGCCCGGCCGATCAGGCCGCCGAAATCCCGCCACAACGCCGTGAGCAAGGCCAGTGCGAATCCCAGCCACCACAGCCGCATCTGTCTCTTCGCGCGCGAGTCCATGCGCGCATTCAAGCGCAGCGCCGGCGGCGCGTCAGCGCGTGAATCCGGCGCGCTTCGCCAGATTTGCGCTCAGGCCTTCACGGCCGCCAGCGTCCTGGCCTGAATCGCTTCCCGGTTGGCCGTGGTGAACACATTCAGATAGTCGGGGTTGGTGAAGGCGAGCTTCATGAACGCCACCCGGCCGGCATCATCGTCGAAATGCAATGTCGCCCGCTTGATGCGCACCGGCTGGTAGTAGCTGGTCTGCGGCGGCCTGGGCCGCCGCAACCGATAAAACAGCGTGACCAGCAGCAGCCCGACCAGGGCCGCGACCGCGAACAGATGATCGATCATCCACAACGGCAGGCTGACGTTCTCGCCCAGGATCAGCAGTGCCCCGAACACGACGCAGGAGGTCAGGACCCATGCGAGCAGTCGCGAAAACCAGCCCGCGGGACGGCGGCGCGTGCTCTTGCGACAGTTCGCGCAGATCGGAATCGCCAGCTGGAACGTGGTCTCGATGCCGCCGAAACCGAAATGACGCGTGACCCGCGTGTCCTGGATCTCCGTCATGCAATCGGTGTCGCCGCAATTGCAGCAGAAGGTCGCTGGAAAATTCAGCGGCGGGGACTCGGCGCGCATCGCGGCGTCACTTCATCGTCGGCATGATGAACTCGGCGCCGCCTGGACCGCCGGCACCCTCCGGCCAGCGGCTGGTCACGGTCTTCAATCGCGTGTAGAAACGCACGCCTTCCATGCCGTGCATGGCGTGATCGGCGAAGCTCGAGCGCCGCCAGCCGCCGAAACTCATGAAGGCCATGGGCACCGGGATGGGCACGTTGACGCCCACCATGCCCACCTCGATCTGCTGCACGAAGGCGCGCGCCGCGGCGCCGTCGCGCGTGAAGACCGCGGTGCCGTTCGCGAACTCGTGCGCGTTCACGAGCCGCACGGCATCGGCCAGCGTCGCCACGCGCAGCACCACCAGCACCGGCCCGAAGATCTCCTCGCGATAGATCTGCATCTGCGGCGTGACGTGATCGAACAGGCTGCCACCCAGGAAGAAGCCGTGTTCGTAGCCCGGGACGCGCACGCCGCGGCCATCGACCACCAGGCGCGCGCCCTCGGCGACGCCGGCCGCGATGTACGCCGACACCCGCTCGCGATGCGCCGCGGTGACCAGCGGACCCATGTCGGCCTCGCCGTTCTGCGAGTGGTCGACGCGCAGATTGCGCACGCGCCCGGCGAGCGCCTCGACCAGCCGGTCGCCCGTGCCCTCGCCCACGGCCACCGCCACGGAGATCGCCATGCAGCGCTCGCCCGCCGAACCGTACGCGGCGCCTAACAAGGCATCGGCCACCTGATTCACGTCGGCATCGGGCAGCATCACCAGGTGATTCTTGGCGCCACCCAGCGCCTGCACCCGCTTGCCATGCGCAGTGCCTTCGCGCTGCACGTACGCGGCGATCGGCGTGGAGCCGACGAAACTCACCGCATCCACGCCCGGATGGCGCAGCAGCGCATCCACCGCGACCTTGTCGCCGTTCACCACGTTGAACACGCCGGGCGGCAGGCCGGCTTCCGCCAGCCACTGCGCCAGCAGCAGCGCGGCGCCCGGATCGCGCTCCGAGGGTTTGAGGATGAAGGCGTTGCCGCAGGCCAATGCCACCGGAAACATCCACAGCGGCACCATTGCCGGGAAATTGAATGGCGTGATGCCGGCCGCCACGCCGAGCGGCTGGCGCAGCGAATAGCTGTCCACGCCCGTACCCACGTCCGGCGCGAATTCTCCCTTGGTGAGATGTGGTGCGCCGCAGGCGAACTCCACCACTTCCAGGCCGCGCGTGACCTCGCCCGCGGCATCGCTGACCAGCTTGCCGTGTTCCGCCGCGATCAGCCGCGCCAGTTCCGCGCGGCGCTGTTCCAGCAGTTCCTTGAAGCGAAACAGCACGCGCGCGCGCTTCAACGCCGGGATCGCGGCCCAGCCGGGAAATGCCGCGCGCGCCGCGTGCACGGCGGCGTCCACCTCCGCCTCGCTCGCCAGCGCGACACGCGCCGCGACCGCGCCCAGCGAGGGATTGAATACATCCCCGGCGCGCCCGGAACCGCCCGGCGTGAGGCGTCCGGCGATCCAGTGGGAGTAGGAACTGACGCCCTCGCGAGTCATGTGGGAAGGAGTGTAGCGCCGGTCACCCTGGCCGTATATTTGCACGATGCAGAAACCCACCGAACGTGAAAAGCAGTTGGCCGACATCGAGCGTCTGCTCGCCGAGGCGCCCGACGAAGCGGGTCGCCGCGATCTGGAGCGGCTGCGCGAATCGCTGAACTCTCCGGAGATGATCGACATGGCGCGCGCGGCCGAATCCGCACCCCGGCGCGCGCCGTCCGATCTGGTGCTGCACTTCCACGCGCCTCAGTATCCCATTCCGCTGACCGCCGCCGGCTGCGTGCTCACCAGCGCCATCTGCCTGTATGCCGCCATACTGGCGTGGTCGAATCCGCTGCTCCTGATCGCCGGGCGCGTGCTCAATCTGTGGCTGATCGCGGCATTTTTCGGCGCGCTGTCTGCGGTGTTCACCGCCCTGTCCTTCAAGCGCAGCTTCTTCGTGCGCATCGACACCGAAGGCCTTTCCGCGCGCAGGCACGGCCGGCGCTGGGCCCATCTGCGCGCCGGCGACGTGCGCTGGAAGGACATCCGCTCATTGCAGGAACTCGACGGCGTGCTGGAAATACGCGCCGCCGGTGGCGAGGTCATCCAGGTCCCGCGCCGGCTCGTGAACTACAAGGTGCTCAAGCACCATCTCGACACCATGGTGATGCTGTACGGTGAGCGCGCGGATTGATCAGCGGCGCAATGCCGCGGCAGCCTCGCGCCGCGTCACGCCCGCGAAACCGTCATCACTCCGGCGATCGTCACGGCGCCGCCGAGCACCATCGACGGCAGCAGTCGTTCACCGAGCAGCAGCACGCTGATGGCGACGCCGAATACCGGCACGAGATTGTTGAAGATGCTCGTGGTCGAGGCGCCGACTTTCTTCACCGACATGTAGTACCAGACGAAGGCGATGGCCGTGCCGAACACGCCGAGATACAGCAGCGACACGACCATGCGTCCGTCGAGTTGGGTCGGGTGCAAGGTGCCGAAGGCCGGTGCGGCCAGCACGCCGAGCATCAGCGTGCCCCAGAGCGCCGCGTAGTTCGTGGCCGCGAGTGGCGAGAGCCCACCCAGCACCCGCCGGCCGAGGATGGTGTACAGCGCCCAGGAAGTCACGGCGGCGAACATGCAGGCCTCCCCCACGCCCACGCCGCCATTGACGAAACTGCCGAGATCTCCCTTCGAGACCACGATGGCGACGCCGAGCAAGGCGATGACGACGCCACTCCAGCGGCGCAGGCTCAGCCGCTCCTTGAGCGCGACCGCGGAAATGGCGATGGTGATGGCGGGATTCAGCGCGATGATCAGCGCCGCGCGGCTCGCGGGCAGCCTGGCCAGCGCGGCCATGAAGAACAGGTTGTAGGCGAAGACACCGAACAGGCCCAGCACGAAAGTGGCGCCCCACTGGCGCGGCGTGAGGCGCGGCAGGCCGCCTTCGAGCACGAAGGCCGCGACCAGCAGAGCCGCGCAGGCCACCACATAGCGCGCGAACGAACCCATGAGCGGCGTGAGCGTGGCGACCACGATCTTGCCGGCGACGAAGGTGCCGCCCCAGATCGCGGGCACGGCCACGAGTCGCGCCAGGTCGATCGGGCGCGCGGCGCGCGCAGCCGGCGGCGTCACTCCCGGCGCCCCCAGGCGACGAAATTTCCGTTTCGGAAGCCGGGTTTGCCATATCTGAACGGCTCGCCCGCGAGCGTGGTGACGCTGCCGCCCGCGGCCGCCAGCACGGCGTGCCCTGCTGCGGTGTCCCACTCCATGGTGGGACCGAGGCGCGGATACACGTCCGCCTGGCCGGCCGCGACCAGGCAGAACTTGAGCGACGAGCCGATCGAGCGGAACTCTGCGACGTTGTAGTTAGCGAGGAAGGCGTCGGTCTCCGGTGAGCGGTGCGAGCGCGAGGCGACGGCGGTCAACCCGCCCGCCGGCGCAACCCGGGCGCGAATGGCGGCGCCCATCAAGGGCATGGTGCCGTCGGGATCGGCATCGATCTGCCCGGCGCGCCCCGCGCGCACGTCTCCCCAGTACAGCTCGCGCCGGGCCGGCGCGAGCACCACGCCGAGCACCGGCGTGCCGTTCTCGATCAACGCGATATTGACCGTGAACTCGTCGCGCTGACTGATGAATTCCTTGGTGCCGTCGAGCGGATCCACCAGGAAGAACCGCGCGCCGCTCCCGGAAGCGGCAATGTCCGGCACCCGGCCCGCGGCCACGGACTCCTCGGCGACCACCGGAACATCCGGCGCGAGGTCGGCGAGGTCCTCGAGGATGATCTTCTCCGCGGCCTCGTCGGCGACCGTGACGGGCGAGGCATCGGGCTTGTCGCGCACGGCATAGCCCTGGGCGCGGACGGTCATGATGGCGCCGCCCGCGCGCTGCGCGGTATAGATCAGCGACTCGAGCATGGCGGCATCATACGCGACGCGGACATCGACGCGGCGAACTCGCGCACGTCCGCGCGCGCGAAGATCTCCGGCGCGGACTGCGTCATGCGCCGGGTCCAGTTGCGATACTCGCTGCTGGTCCCGGGGATGTTCACCGGTTCGCGCATGCCGATCATGTCCTCGAGCTGCACGGTGACCAGCGCCGCCGCGCTCCGGCCCAGATACACGTGCACGGCGCGCGCCAGCTCCGCCGTACACGGCGGCGGCGCGGGCGCGCAGTCCGCGGTCTCGACGCTGCGATCCTCGGGCCACAGCCCTTCGCGCCGCAGCGCGCGCAGCAACCGCAGTCGCTCCTGCTGGCGCTCGCGCCGCGCGCGCTCGCCCACCGCGGCATCGGCGTAGAAGCCGAGTTTCTCCCACAGATCGATGTCGTAGCCGGTCCACCAGCCGCGCAGCGTGGGCAGGTCGTGCGTGGTGAACGTGGCCAGTGCCTGGCGCAGGTAGTCGGCGGGCGCGACGAATTCCCCATCGCGCTGCTCGAACATCACCACCTTGTAGTGATACACGCCGAACCGCGGCAGCGCGCGCCGGATCTCGTCGGGCACCACGCCCAGATCCTCCCCCACGACCAGGCACTGGTTGCGGTGGCTCTCGATCGCCACCACGGCCAGCAAGTCCTCGAGTGGATAGTGCACGTAGCCGCCGTCCACCGACTTGAGGCCGCGCGGCACCCACCATTGCCGGAACAGCGCCATCACGTGATCCAGCCGCAGCGCACCGCAGTTGCGCATGCTCGCGCGCACCAGCGCCGCGAACGGCGCGTACGCCGCCTCGCGCAGCTGCCGCGGATCCTGCGGCGGGATGCCCCATTCCTGGCCGGCGACGCCGAGCGGATCCGGCGGCGCGCCGATGGCCGCGTCCATGCAGTACAGCGTCTGGTCGGACCAGGTCTCGGATCCCGACGCGTTCACGCCCACGGCATAGTCGCCATACAGCCCGACCGCGAGGCCGAGTTCGCACGCCAGCTGGCGCACGGCCGCCAGCTGCTCGGCCGCCAGCCACTGCAGGTAGGCGAAGAACTCGACCTCGCCGGCGCGCTCGCGCGCGAACCGGCGCACCGCCTCGCCGCGCGGGTCGTGGTATTCCTTCGGCCAGTTCTGCCAGCCCGCCGCGCAGCCCAGCGTCTTCCTGAAATGCCGGTCGAGTGCATCGAACAGCGCATGCAGACGCAGCGCCTCGCCGCGCTCGCTCAGGAAATCGCGGAACTGCGAGGCGCGGGGCGTGTGCTCGTCGAGATGGATTTCCCGGAACAGCTGGTAGGCGGCCTCGAGCACGGGTAGTTTGAGCGCGGCGACCCCCGCGTAGTCCACCTGGTCCGCGCCGCGCACGCGCGCCAGGCGCGCCGCGAAGACGCGCGTGTCGATGAGCGCCCGGGCGCGCGCCGAGGCACGCACGTCCGGCACCGCGTGCACGTCGATGAACATGACGTTCAAGGCGTGGCGGCTGGAGGCAGAGTACGGCGAATACAGCAATGGATCGGCGGGAAACAGCGCGTGCAGCGGGCTCACGCCGACGAAGCCCGCGCCCGCGGCTGCCGCCAGCCGCAGCAGCTGCGCGAGGTCCGTGAAGTCGCCAATGCCCCAATTGTCCGCCGAGCGCAGCGTGTACAGCTGCACGGCCACGCCCCAGAGCTTGCCGCCCTCGGCGACCGGCCGCGGTTGGTATGCCCGCTCGGGCGCGACCAGCAATGGGCAGCTTTCCCGGCCGGCATGTTCGAGATCGAGTTCCAGGCGGTGGTAGCCGGGCGGCAGATCTTCCGGCAGGGGCAGATCGCGCAGCATGTACCAGCGGCCCTCCCGCTGCCAGGCGCCGCGTTCGGGCAGGCTCCAGGCGTGCGCCTCGCCCGAACGTTCGCCACCCTCTTCGAGCAGCACGCGCCAGCGCAGCAGTGCGTTGTGTTCGATGGCCGGCGTGTTGACGCGCACGGCGCGGCTGCCGGCGCACGACACCGCCACGCCGCCCAACAAGCCCGAGGGATGGATGGCCTCGGATTCGGCGATCTGGCGTTCCAGGTCCGCCGCGTCGTCCAGCCGACAGTGCATGGCGCGCAGGATCGCGGCCTTGGTGCGCAGAGAGAAACGCTTGAGCTCGCCCTGGTACGAGTGATACGCGTCACCGATGCCGCGCGCGCGCGCGAGGCGTTCGATGAGCGGGGCGAGTCCGGTCAGTTCCTCGGTTTCAGTCGACACGTTGCACGACCAGCGTCTGGTGCGGCCCCACTTTCACCGCACCCGGCGGCAGGCGGAAGCCGGACAACACGCCGACCGGATGCGCGGTATCGATCACCACGTCCCACGGGTGTCCGGCCGACAGCGCCGGCAGGCGGAATTCGCACTCGGTCTCGGTGGGGTTCAGCAGCAGGATCAGGTCCTGCTGGGCGGCCGTGCCGCCGAAGGCCACCGCCAGGCTGCGCAGATCCGGGTCGTTCCATTCCTGATCGGCGAGCTCGTGGCCGGCGGGATGCCACCAGGAGATGTCGCGCGAATGGCTGGCCTGCAGCGCGCCCTTGAGAAACCGGTCGCGCCGGAATTCGGGATTCGAGCGGCGGATCGCCGCGAGCTGGCGCACGAACTGCAGCAGCGAGTCATCCTCGCGCAGCCCCCGCCAATCCACCCAGCTGATCTCGTTGTCCTGGCAATAGGCGTTGTTGTTGCCCTGCTGGGTGCGGTCGAGCTCGTCGCCCGCGAGCAGCATCGGCACGCCCTGCGCGAAGAACAAGGTGGTGAGCAGATTGCGCACCTGGCGTCGCCGCAGGGCCGTGACGGCCGGGTCGTCGGTCGCGCCCTCCACGCCGCAGTTCCAGCTGTGGTTGTTGGCATGGCCATCGCGGCTGTCTTCGAGATTGGCCTCGTTGTGCCGCTCGTTGTAGCTGACCGTGTCGCGCAGCGTGAAGCCATCGTGCGCGGCGACGTAGTTGATGCTGGCGGTCGGCTTGCGGCCGTTGCGGCGGAACAGGTCCGAACTACCCGCGAACCTTTCGGCGAAGCCGCCGACCATGCGCCGTCCGCCGTGCCAGAAGGCGCGCATGGTGTCGCGGAAGCGGTCGTTCCACTCCGACCAGCCTTGCGGAAAATTCCCGAGCTGGTAGCCGCCGAGTCCCAGGTCCCAGGGCTCGGCGATGAGTTTGAGATAGGCCAGCACCGGATCCGCGGCCATCATGGCGAAGAACGCCGCATTGGAGTTGAAGCCGGAACGATCGCGTCCCAGCACCGTGGCGAGGTCGAACCGGAATCCGTCGACCCGGAACTCCTCGGCGAAGTAGCGCAGGCTGGCGATGATGTCGGCCTGGACGATGGGGTGATCGCAGGCGACCGTGTTGCCGCAGCCGGTGACATCGTCGTAGAAGCGCCGGTCGGCGGCGCGATGGAAGTAATAGGCGCGGTTGTCGATGGCCTTGAAGTTGAGCGTGGGGCCCAGCTCGTTGCCCTCGGCCGTGTGGTTGTAGACCACGTCGAGGATCACCTCGATACCTGCCTTGTGCAGGGCCTTGACCGCCTGCTTCAGTTCCAGAATCGGGTCGGTCACCGCGTAGCGGCGCGTGGGCGCGAACCAGCACACCGGGTTGTACCCCCAGTAGTTCGTCAAGCCCTTCTCCACGAGGAAGCCCTCGTCGACCATGCTGTGCACGGGCATGAGCTCGACCGCCGTGACGCCCAGGGACTTCAGGTGATCGATGACCGCGGGCACGGTGAGCGCGAGATACTTGCCGCGCCACTCGGGCGGCACGTCGGGATGGCGCTGCGTGAACCCCTTCACGTGCAGCTCGTAGATGAGCGTGTCGCGCCACTGCACGGCGGGTAGTTTGTCGCCGTCCCAGTCGAAGGCGCCGTCGACGACCCGGCAGCGCGGCATGAACGGCGCGCTGTCGAGCAGACTGGGGCGCAGACCCTCGCGATCCGCAGGGTCATAGCCCAGGATCGCCGGGTTCCAGGTGACCTCGCCGGCGATGTCGCGCGCCCAGGGATCGATGAGCAGCTTGTTGGAGTTGAAACGGTAACCCTCGCGCGGATCGTACGGACCGAACACGCGGATGCCATACAGGGTGCCGGCCCGCGCGAGCTCGGGCTCCACCAGGCCATGGAAGACCGCGCCGGTCCTGCCGGGCAGCGTGAGCCGCGCGGTTTCGTTCCGGCCCGTCGCGTCGTACAGGCACACGTCGACGCGCGTGGCGGCGCGCGAACGCACGGCAAAATTCACGCCCTCGGGCGTGAGCGTGGCGCCGAGCACATCGGCCGAGCCTTCCTTCATCCCGGTCTCTGGCCGGCCGACTGCAGGTAGAGGGCCGCCAGCGGCGGCAGGCGCACGCGCAGCGCATAGGGATAGCCGTGCACGGTGTGGGCGAAAGCCTCATAGCCACCGGCGCCGCCGAATCCCGAGCCGCCGAAGGAAGGGTGATCGGAGTCGAACAGCACGTGGTAATGGCCCGGGTCGGGCACGCCCAGCCAGTAGTCCTCGCGCGGTACCGGCGTGGCATTGAACACGCAGACGATGGGCGCCAGTCCATGCTCCTGGCGCAGGAATGCGAACACGCTCTCATCGGCATTGTGCAGGTCGCTCCAGCGGAACCCGCCGGCATCGCAATCGCTGGCGTGCAATTGCGGGTGCTGGCGGTAGAAGCGCGCCAGCTCGCGATTGAGCCGCTGCAGGCCCTGGTGATTCTCGTGTGCGAGCAACGCCCAGTCGAGCTGCTCGTGGTCGCGCCACTCGTGCCACTGGCCGAATTCCGAACCCATGAACATGAGCTTCTTGCCCGGATGCGCGGTCATGTACCCCATGAACAGGCGGTAGTTGGCGCGCTTCTGCCACTCGTCGCCCGGCATCTTGTCGAGCAGCGAACGTTTGCCGTGCACCACCTCGTCGTGCGAAATGGGCAGGATGAAATTCTCCGTCCACGCGTACATGAACGAGAACGTGATCTTATTGTGCTCGTGGCGCCGGTAGACGGGGTCCTTCTGGAAGTAATGCAGGGTGTCGTTCATCCACCCCATGTTCCACTTGAAGGAGAAACCCACGCCGCCGAGATGCACCGGCCGCGACACGCCGGGGAACGCCGTGGATTCCTCGGCGATGGTCAGCACGCCCGGATGATTGCCGTGCGCCACGGTGTTGAACTCGCGCAGGAACTCGAGCGCCTCGAGATTCTCCCGGCCGCCGTACCGGTTGGGCACCCATTCGCCGGGATTGCGGCTGTAGTCCAGGTACAGCATCGAGGCGACGGCATCCACGCGCAGGCCGTCGACGTGATAGCGCTCCAGCCAGTACAGCGCGTTCGCCACCAGGAAATTCTTCACCTCGTGGCGGCCGAAGTTGAAGATCTTGGTGCCCCAGTCCATGTGCTCGCCGAGCCGCGGATCCTCGTGCTCGTATAATGCCGAGCCGTCGAAGTGCGCCAGGCCGTGCGCATCCTTGGGGAAATGCGCCGGCACCCAGTCGAGGATGACACCGATGCCGGCCTGGTGGCACCTGTCGACGAAGGCCATGAAGTCCTTGGGACTGCCATAGCGCGAGGTGGGCGCGAAGTAGCCCACCACCTGGTATCCCCAGCTGCCGTCGAAGGGATGTTCGGCCACGCCCATGAGTTCGATGTGCGTGTAGCCCATGTCCAGCACGTACGGAATGAGCGTTTCCGCGGCTTCCGCCCAGGTGTAGAACGGCGGCTGCCGGTCCCAGGCATGCTTCCAGCTCGACAGGTGCACCTCGTAGATGTTGATGGGCGAGCGGCGCCAGTCGCGCCGCGCACGCTCACGCATCCAGTCGCCGTCGGCCCACTCGTAGCCCTCGAGATTCGCGACGATGGACGCGGTCTCCGGGCGCACCTGCATGCGGAATCCGAAAGGATCGGACTTGAGCAGCAGCGCGTTCTGCTGCGTGCGGATCTCGAACTTGTATTCCACGCCCTCGCCCACCCCGGGCACGAACAGCTCCCACACGCCGGACTGGCCGCGCGCCTGCATGGCGTGCTTGCGGCCATCCCAGAAATTGAAGCTGCCGACGACGCTCACGCGCCGTGCGTTCGGCGCCCACACGGCGAAGTGCGTGCCGGCAACGCCGTCGCGCACGCGCAGGTGCGCGCCGAACTTGTGGTACAGGCCGTAGTGGCGGCCCGCGCCGAATAGATAGAGATCGAAGTCCGAGAGCTCGTGCGAGAAGAAATAGGTGTCGTGCTTGCTCAGCTCGTGGCCGTCGTGATAGCACACGTGCAGCTTGTAGGGCACCAGCGGACGCCGGTGCGGAATGCTGCCTTCGAACAGCCCGGCTTCGTGGACCCGCGCCAGCGGAAAGCGCGTTCCCGGATCGTCCTCCCAGAACACCTCGACCGCCACCGCGCCCGGCTCCAGCACGCGCACCACGCACAGCGGCGTGCTCTCCTTGCGATCGAACTCGTGATAACCCAGCAGCGAGCGCGGCTCGTGATGGCTGGCGCTGATCAACGCGCCAATCTCCGATTTTGTCAGCCTGCCTTTAATGGGGACATTCCTTATTTGCTAGCAAATGGGGACGCGCCTCGGCGACTGCCACGATCGCCTTGCGGGCGATGGGGTTGCGCCGTGAAGCCGCGGGCGGCGCCGGGTGGAGCGCGTCACTCGTGAAGGTACTCTCCGACGGTTCGGCAATGACCGCAATTTTTCAGTCGCTGCGAGCGACGCGCTGACTGCGCACCCCTCCGTGAGGAGGCTGCCGAGGTTCGTGCGGAAATGCGAGCCGCGGCATCCGATCTGGTTCAAGGGCAGCGCGCCGGCGACCGAGCCGCGTCCCCATTTGCTAGCAAATAAGGAATGTCCCCATTTCCATCTCATATGACGGACCGGATGTTCCAGATGCGTTCGGCGTATTCCCGCACGCTGCGGTCGCTGGAGAAGGGCCCCATGCTGACCATGTTGATCACCGCGCGGCGGCTCCACTCCTCGGGCTGTCGATACAGCGCGTCGACGCGATCCTGCGCCGCGCAGTAGGCGTCGAAGTCGGCCAGCACCAGGAAGGGCTCGCCGTCAGCGGTGAGGCGGTTCACCAGCATCTGCCCGTAGTCATTGTTGCCGCGGGTGAACGCGCCGCCGCGGATCATCTCCAGCGTCTGTGCCAGTTCGGCGTTCGCCGCGACGATCTCGCGGGGCCGGTAGCCGTCGGCCTGGCGTTTCGCCGCCTCGTCCGCCGTCATGCCGAAGATGAAGATGTTCTCCGGCCCCACCGAATCCCGGATCTCGATGTTCGCGCCATCGAGCGTGCCGATGGTGAGCGCGCCGTTGAGCGCCAGCTTCATGTTGCCCGTGCCGGATGCCTCCATGCCCGCGGTCGAGATCTGCTCCGAGAGATCGGCGGCCGGCATGATGGTCTGCGCCAGCGACACCTCGTAATCGGGCAGGAACACGCACTTGAGCCGCGTCAGCGTCTGCGGGTCCTGGTTGATGGTGGTCGCCACATTATTAATGAGCCGGATGATGGCCTTGGCCAGAACGTACCCCGGCGCCGCCTTGCCCGCGAACATCACGGTGCGCGGCACCCAATGCTCATCGGGCCGGGCCTTGATGCGGTTGTAGCGCGTGATCACGTACAGGATGTTCAGCAGCTGCCGCTTGTACTCGTGGATGCGCTTGACCTGCACGTCGAACAGCGAATCCACGCTCACGTCGATGCCCGTGCGTCGGTCCACCTCCTCGGCCAGCGCGATCTTGTTGGCCCGCTTGATGTCGCGGAACTGCGCGCGGAAGTACGGGTCATCGGCCGCCCAGCGCAGCCGCTCGATCTCCTCCAGGTCGTTCTCCCAGGCGGACCCGAGGCGCTCGGTGAGCAGCCGCGCCAGCCGCGGATTCGATTGCTTCAGCCAGCGCCGCACCGTGATGCCGTTGGTCACGTTGGTGAACCGATCCGGCCACATCTGCGCGTAGCCCGCGAAGATGGTCTTCTGCATGAGCTCGGAATGCAGCTTTGCCACGCCATTGACCTTGTGCGACCCCACCACCGCCAGGTGCGACATGCGCACGCGCCGCCCGTGCGATTCGCCGATGATCGACAGCGTGGTCTTGGCCGCGTCGTCGCCCTGGAAGCGCTGTTCCACCTGCAGCAGGAATTCCTCGTTGATGCGGTAGATGATCTCGAGGTGGCGTGGCAGGAACCGCTCGAAGAAATTCACCGGCCAGGTCTCGAGGGCCTCCGGCATCAGCGTGTGGTTGGTGTAGCCGAAGACGCTGCGGCACAGCTCCCAGGCCTGCTGCCAGGGCATGTCGTACTGATCGACCAGCAGCCGCATCAGCTCGGGGATGGCCAGCGTTGGATGCGTGTCGTTCATCTGCACCGCGAGCGCGCCCGGCAGTTCCTCGAGCGTGCGCTCCTCGGCCAGATGCGTCGCCAGGATGTCCTGGATGCTGGCGCTCACGAAGAAGTACTGCTGCTTGAAGCGCAGCTCCTTGCCCTGGGGCGTGGAGTCGTCGGGATACAGCACGCGCGACAGGTTCTTGGCGCCCACCTGGTCTTCCACCGCGGCGGAGTAATTGCCGGCGTTGAAATCGTCGATGTGGAACGGCTGCAGCGCGCGCGCCGACCACAGGCGCAGGTGATTCACCGTCGGACTGCGATTGCCCGGCACCAGCTGATCGAAACCCACGGCCAGCACGTCCTGGGTTTCCACCCAGCGCGAACGCTGCGTCCCCCCCACGTCCTGGGTGGTGAGTACCCGTCCGCCGAATCGCACGATGTAGCGCGCGTCGGAGCGCGGCGTTTCCCAGACATTGTGCAGCCGCAGCCAGGTGCTGGCCGATTCGCGCTGTGCGCCATCGGTATCGATGGACTGCGTGAAGATGCCGTAGTCGTAGCGAATGCCGTAGCCGGTCGCCGGATATTGCAGCGTGGCCAGGGAATCGAGGAAGCAGGCCGCCAGGCGCCCCAGGCCGCCGTTGCCGAGACCCGGGTCGACCTCGAGCGCGACCACCGCGTCGAAGTCGTGGCCCATGCTGGCCACCGCGGCCCGCGCTTCGTCGATGAGCTCCGCATCCAGGCTGGACAGCGCGTTGACCAGCGATCGGCCGGGCAGGAATTCCACCGACAGGTAGCACAGGCGCTTGACCCGCGCGCGCGCGACGCGCCGCTGCGTCGCCAGCCAGCGGGCGGACAGTTCCTCGCGTACCGCCATCGACAGCGCATCGTAGAGGTCGCGCGGCGTCGCAGTTTCCGGCTCTTTGCCCAGGCTGCGCGTCAGGCGGTCGTAAATCGCCGCGCGCAAGCTGCCACGTCGCAGGATCGCGCCCGCGCCCTGCGTGAGATCATTCAGCACTCGAACTACCTTTTTCGATTCGACGAGACATTTCAGGACATTTTTCTTGGCGTGGCCGCCAAAGAACGCAATCTCTGTGGCGGAGCGTTTGTACCGGTATCATATGCCCCGCGCGAGGGGGCAGCGATTACCCGATGGGTGATTCATTCCCGGCGCCTTGCACCACATTGGCTTCGAGTTGACGCGGAATGCACCGACAAGCAATAGGCATCGATATCGGCGGGTCTTCGATCAAGGCGGCCGTGGTCGACCTGACCCAGGGGGCCCTGATCGGCGAACGGCGCTCGGTACCCTCGCCCGCGATGTCGGCAGTCAGCGAGATGATGGACGCCATGGCCACGGCGTTGCCCGACAATGCCGGGAATCTGATGGCCGGTGTGACCTTCCCCGGCGTGGTCGTAGGTGGCACGGTGTACACGGCAGCCAATGTCGCCAAGGCCTGGATCGGCCAGCCGCTGGCGGAGCCCGCGGGCGCTCGGCTCAAGCGCAACGTGGTGGCGATCAATGACGCCGATGCGGCAGGTCTCGCCGAGGTGAACTTCGGCGCCGCGCGCGACGTCATGGGCACGGTCATGGTGCTCAGCCTCGGCACCGGCATCGGCAGCGCCCTGTTCGTGGACGGCAAGCTGATCCCCAACACCGAACTGGGTCATCTCGAATTCGATGGCATGGAGGCCGAGACCCGAGCCTCGGGCCGCGCCCGCATGGAACGCAAGCTCGACTGGACGAGCTACATGTCCGAGCTGAGCTACGTGCTCCAGCGCATCCATGCGCTCTTCTGGCCCGACCTCATCGTGCTGTGCGGCGGCATCACGGCCGACAACCCGACTCTCTGCGACGATCTGCAATCGCCCGCGCCGCTCAAGATCGGCGCACTGCGCGCGGACGCCGGGATCGTCGGCGCCGCGTTCGCCACCACCTTGCAGGACGGGGTGTGGATTCACACGAAGAGCGACTCGCCCGCCAGGTAGTACCAGCGCGGCCGACCGCACGCCGCTGAACGCGAGCCGGCGCTGAATCCCCACTGATTTGCCACAATTGCCCCACGGGCTCGACAGCCTTATTCCGTGTACTGAGGCTGCGTCGATCCCACGGGAGCCATCATGATTCGCAGATTCGCCACCGCCTGCGTCACCGCCCTGGCGCTGCTGTTCATCGCCTGCAGCGGCAGCAACAAGGGCCCCCCGCCCGCGAAGCCGGGCGCTCCGGATCCGAGTTGGGTGAGCGCCATCGGCATGCACAGCAGCGGCGCGATCTCACGCCACGCGCCGCTGCGAGTGATGTTCACCCAGGACGTGGTGCCGGAGGCGCGCGTCGGCGGCGATGCCGCGGCCAACGTCGTCATCACGCCGGCAGCCCGGGTGCGAGCGTCGTTCGCCAGCCGGCGCGAGATCGTGATCCGCCCCGAGCCCGAGTTCGCCGCCGACACCGAGTACCGCGTGCAGGTGCTTGCGAAAGGACTAGAAGGCGTTCCGCCCGATACCAGGCCCTTCGAATTCGCGGTGCACACTTTCGAGGTGAATTTCAGCGTCCGGAATCGTGGGCTCGAGGTGGAATACGAGCACCCGGAGCTGATGAACCTGCGCGGCTCCATCGACACCGCGGACCGCGAGAGCCGCGACAAGCTCGAGAAGTTACTCACCGCCGAGCTCGACGGACGGCCGGTGAAGATCGTCTGGACCGGTGGCGACCGTGAGTATGGCTTCACCGTTCCGGACATCCCGCGCAGGAAGGTCGAGCAGCAGCTGGTCCTGCGCTGGGACGGCGCGCCCCTGGGCTTGAGCACGCGCGGTGAAGGCACGACCCGCATCCCGGCGCTCGACGAGTTCGCGGTCACGCGGGCGGACGCGGTGCAGGTGGACGATCGGCGCCAGATCCAGCTGCGCTTCTCCGACGCCATCGATACGCGGCAGGATCTCGAGGGATTGATCCGCCTCTCCGCGGGCAGCTTCACCACCGGCATCCAGGACAACCTGCTGACGCTGTACGCCAGCGAAGAGGTGGTCGGCAAGGTCACGCTCACGCTCGAGCCGCAGATCCGCAGCCGCGCCGGCAACGAACTCACGGGCACGCGCGAATTCGAGCTGGAGTTCACCAACACGCGGCCGCAGGTGCGCTTCGTCGGCCAGGGCGTGATCCTGCCCGATGCCCGCACGCTGAGCGTGCCGTTCGAGGCGGTCAGCGCGCGCGCCGTGCGCGTCACCGCGCTGCAGGTGTTCGACAGCAACATCCCGCAGTTCCTGCAGGTGAACTCACTGTCCGGTTCGGCGGAGCTCGGCCGCGTGGGCCGCGTACTGTGGCGCAAGACCCTGCCGCTCACCGCGCAGGTGGCCGGCAAGTGGACGCGCTACAACCTCGACGTCAGCGACCTCACGGCGCGCCATCCCGGCGCACTGTTCCAGATCCAGCTCTCGCTGTCGCGCAAGGACGCACTCTACGACTGCCCCGGTGCGCAACCGGACGGCGTCGACGATCCCGAACCCGCCAGTGCCGACGATGCCGACGGCTACTACGCCGGGGAATACGACAGCGGCTGGTACTACGAGGACGATGGCGAAGTGCTCTGGTCCGAGCGCGACGACCCGTGCAAGCCGGCCTATTACCGCTACGGAAGCAACATCCGCGCGCAGCGCAACCTGCTGGCGTCCAACATCGGCCTGATCGCCAAGCGCGCCGCCAAGGGCAAACTACTGATCGTGGCGACCGCGCTGGACACGGCCAGGCCGATGGCCGGCGTCGGCATCGACGCCATCAGCTATCAGAACCAGGTGATCGCCAGCGGCAGGACCGATGCCAGCGGCACGCTGGAACTGGACACGCACGGCCAGCCGTTCGCGTTGATCGCGGACGACCGGGGCCGCAAGGGTTACCTCAAGATCGCCGCCGGTTCGGCGCTGCCCACCAGTCACTTCGACGTGGGCGGCGAAACCGTGGTCAATGGCCTCAAGGGCTATCTCTATGGCGAGCGCGGCGTCTGGCGCCCGGGCGACACGCTCCATCTCACCTTCGCGCTCCAGGATCGCAATGGCTCGTTGCCGGCGAATCATCCGGTGACGCTGGAGCTGCGCAATCCGCGCGGACAGTTGGTGCGGACCCTGACCAACACCACCCCCGTCGGACAGTTCTACGCATTCGAGCTCGACACCGCGCCCGACGCGCCCACCGGCGACTGGCGCGCCACGGTCACGGTCGGCGGCGCGAGCTTCACGCGGACGCTCAAGGTCGAGACCGTGATGCCCAACCGGCTCAAGATCGAGCTGGATTTCGACGAGCCGCCGGGCGGCAGCGAGGTGCTCGCGAGTTCGCCGCTGCGCGCGCGGCTCTCATCGCAATGGTTGAGCGGCGCCACCGCCGCCAACCTGCGCGCCAATGTCGAGGTGCGGCTCAGCCCGGGCGCGACGCGTTTCAAGAATTTCAAGGACTACATTTTCGACGATCCTGCGCGGGGCTTCAGCGGCGCGCCGATCACGGTGTTCGACGGCGAGCTCGACGCGGATGGCAAGGCGACCGTGACCCGCAACCTGGATCTGCCGCGCGACGTGCCCGGCATGCTCAATGCCAGCTTCGTCACACGCGTGTTCGAACGCGGCGGCGCGTTCAGCATCAACCGGGAAACGCGCACGGTGGCCGCCTTCGACCGCTACGTCGGCCTGAAGATGCCCAAGGGCGATGCGCTGCGCGACATGCTGCTCACCGACACCCGGCACGTCGTGGATCTCGCGACCGTCGATCGCGACGGCAAGCCGGTGTCCGTGCCGCGCCTGCAGGTCACCCTCTACAAGGTGCAATGGCGCTGGTGGTGGGAGCAGACCGGTGACTCGCTGGCGCAGTACGCGCAGAGCGAAAGCAACGCCGTACTCCGGAAGGAGATGCTGGCCACTCGCGATGGCCGCGGCCAGTGGAGCTTCGAGATCCAGTACCCGCAATGGGGCCGATATCTGGTGCGCGTCTGCGATCTCGACGGCGGCCATTGCACGGGGCGGGTGTTCTACGTGGATTGGCCTTCCTGGGCCGGCGCGCAGCGTGATCAGTCCGGCCCCGCCGCCAGCATCCTCACGCTCACGTCCGACAAGCCGGAATACCGGGTGGGCGAAACGGCCGTGGTGCGGCTGCCGGATGCCTCGCAGGGCCGCGCGCTGCTCACGCTGGAGTCCGGCAGCGCCATCCTGGAACACCGTTGGCTGGAACCTGGCGCCGCGACTGCCAAGGACGGCAACCGCGTGTCCATTCCGATCACCGCGGAGATGGCGCCCAACGTGTACGTCGCGGTCACGCTGGTGCAACCGCATGCGGGCAAGACCAATGACCGTCCCATCCGGCTGTACGGCGTGATTCCGCTCAAGGTCACCGATCCGAAAACCCGGCTCGCGCCCACGATCACCACGGCCGCGGAATGGGCGCCGCAAGCGAAGGCCACCGTGACCGTGAGCGAGGCCGGCGGCCGCGCCATGAACTACACGCTGGCCATCGTCGACGAGGGCTTGTTGGCCCTCACCAACTACCGCACGCCCGAGCTGCACGGCGAATTCTACCGGCGCGAGGCGCTGGGCATCCGCACGTGGGATCTGTTCGACGACGTCGCCGGCGCCTACGGGGGCGAGCTCGACCGCCTGCTGGCACTGGGCGGTTCGGACGGCTCTGTCGAGACGAATCCGGACCAGGCCCGGTCACGGTTTCCGCCGGTGGTGAGCTTCCTCGGTCCCTTCTCGCTCAAGGCCGGAGAAAAAAAGGCGCACAGCGTCGAGCTGCCACAGTACGTGGGCGCGGTGCGCGTCATGCTCGTGGCCGGCGACGGCAGTGCGTACGGTTCGGCCGAGAAGTCCGTGTTCGTGCGCCAGGCGTTGATGATCCTGCCGACCTTGCCGCGCGTCATCGGCCCCGACGAGCAATTCAGTCTGCCGGTCTCCGTCTTCGCGAGCGAGCCGGGCATCGAGTCGGTCGACCTGCAGGTGCAGACCGATGCGCGCTTCAGCGCCGCCACGTCGAAGACCACCGTGAGCTTCACGCGACCCGAGGAAAAACTCGGCGTGCTGGCGCTCAAGGCAGGGTCGCAGCCCGGCAAGGGGAAGATCAAGGTGATCGCCACCAGCGGCCGGCATCGCGCCGAGAGCGAGGTGTGGCTGGAGATTCGCACGCCGAATGCGCCCGCGTCGCGCTTCGAGCGCGGCGTGGTCGAACCGGGCGCATCGTGGCGCACCGATCTGCGCAGCTTTGGTCTCCCGGGCACGCAGAGCGCGCTGCTCGAGGTTTCGGCGCTGCCGCCGCTCAATCTCGATGGTCGACTGCAATTCCTCATCGGCTATCCGCATGGCTGCCTCGAACAGACCACCTCGTCGGTCTTTCCGCAGCTGTACCTGTCGGCGCTGGTGAAGCTGGATCAGAACCAACGGCTGCAGACGGAGAACAACATCCGCGCGGGCATCGCGCGCCTGCGCAGCTTCCAGCACACCAGCGGCGGGTTCGCCTACTGGCCCGGCGTCTGGGACCAGGATCCGGCCTTGAGCTGGCGCAACGACTGGGGCACCACCTATGCCGGACATTTCCTGCTCGAGGCCGAGAAGCTGGGTTATTCGCTACCCGGTGGCATGAAGGCCGACTGGCTGCGTTATCAGAAGACCGCGGCGCAGCGCTGGAACTCGAGCTACTTCACGGAGACCTCCGCCGGCGGCGGCCTGGGCGCCTATCGCGCCTCGCTCGCCGAGGCCGCGCGCTTCGCGCAGGCCTATCGGCTGTACACGCTGGCGTTGGCGGGCGAACCCGAAATGGGCGCCATGAACCGTTTGCGTGAGACGCCGTCGCTGTCGCTGGCCGAACGCTGGCTACTGGCCTCGGCCTACAAACTCGCCGGCAAGCCGGAAGTCGCGCAGGCGCTGGTGGGCGGCCGGCTGCAGGCATTCGTGTTCGCCGAGGCCAATCCGTACACCTTCGGCTCGCTGCTGCGCGACCGTGCCATCGTGCTGCAGGGACTGACGCTGCTGGGACGCACCGCGGAGGCCGACCAGCTGCTCGAGGACGTGGCGGCGCAGCTGGCGAGCGGCGAGTGGTACAGCACGCAATCGCTGGCCTTCGCGCTGGTGGCCGCCGCGCAGACCACGGGCACCCGGCCGTTCACCGGCTTCGGCTTCGAGTACCAGGCCGGAAAGGCACGGCCGGTCGCGGTGCAGGCCGCCGCGCCGCTGTCGTCGATCAAACTACCGCCGCCGGCCGACAGCGGCGCGGCGCTGTCCGTGACCAACACGTCGGATCGCAGGCTGTACGTGACCGCCGCGGTGCGCGCAATCGCGCGCAGCGGCGAGGAGGACGCGTCCGCCCGGGGGCTCACCGTCGACATCCGCTATTCCGACCTGGACGGCAACGCGGTCGACGTGAGCCGGCTGCCGCAGGGCATGGACCTGATCGCACAGGTCACCGTGCGCAACACCAGCCGGCGGCCGCTCGACAACCTGGCGCTCACGGAAATGTTTCCCGGTGGATGGGAGATCCGCAACGACCGCCTCGAGGACGTGAGCACGGCCGGCGATCGCTCGCGAAATCCGGCGCAGCGCACCCGCTTCTGGTGGGTGCCCGCCGAGTGGCGCGAGCGCCAGCGCCGCGAGGCGGAGTACACCGACATCCGCGACGACCGGGTGCTGCGCTATTTCAGCCTGGAGCCGGACGAGGCCATTTTCTTCGAGACGCGACTCAACGCGGCCTACCTCGGGAGATTCTATCTACCTGGCGGTGGAATCGAGGCCATGTACGACGCCAACCAGCACGCGCGCCGACGCGGCCAGTGGGTGGAAGTCGTTCCGCCGCAGCGCAAATGAGCGCGACCCGGTGACCGCCCGATGAACCACTACCCGATGACCAACTACTGATAGTCATGGAGCAACTTCGCGTCACAGTCGCCAAGCGCCAGGGACGGCCCGCATGGCCGCTGCGCCGCCGGCTCGCCGCGGCGTTCGCGGCCGCGTGCACCGCCCTGGCGCTGGCGTGGTGGCTGACGCTGCCGCGCGATCCGTTCCATGCGCCGCTGTCTTACGTGCTGGAGGCGCGCGATGGCAGCCTGCTCTCTGCGCGCATCGCCGCCGACGGTCAGTGGCGCTTTCCGCCCGCGCAGCAGGTTCCGGAGAAATTCCGTCGCGCTCTGCTCGTGTTCGAGGACCGGCGATTCGCGGCGCATTCGGGCATCGACGGACTCGCCATCGCCCGCGCCTTGCGCCTGAACCTCGCGGCCGGCCACGTGGTGAGCGGCGGCAGTACGCTGACCATGCAACTGGCGCGGCTGTCGCGCGGCCCGGGAGCGGCGCGCTCATTGCGCGCCAAGCTCGCCGAGGCACTGCTGGCACTCAGGCTCGAGACCGCGTTCGACAAACAGGAATTGCTGGCGCTGTACGCCGCCAACGCGCCGTTCGGCGGCAACGTGGTCGGTCTCGAAGCCGCCGCATGGCGCTACTTCGGGCGCGAACCCGCGGCCCTCTCCTGGGCGGAGGCGGCAACGCTCGCGGTGCTGCCCAACAATCCCGCGCTGGTGCATCTGAAGCGCAATCGCGCCCGGCTGCAGGCACGGCGGGACTTCCTGTTGCACCGACTGCGCGAGGCGGGCGACCTCGACGCGCTCGACCTGGAGCTCGCGCTCGCCGAACCACTGGCCGCCGGGCCCCGCGAGCTGCCGGATCTCGCGCCGCACCTGCTCGAGACCCTGCGTGCCGCACAACCCGCGCGGCATCGCGTGCGCAGCACGCTCGATGCGCGCCTGCAGGCACAGGCCTCGCAACTCGTGGCCGAGCACTCGGCGGCGCTCGCCCGCCAGAACGTCGACAATGCCGCCGCGCTGATCGTCGACAACCGCACCTTCGACGTCCTCGCCTACGTCGGCAATTCCGGAAATGGGGACATTCCTCGTTTTCTAGAAAACTGGGACGCACCTGACGCGGGCGCATCCGCCCCCGCGCGACAACCCCGGACCGTCCCCGGCCACGCCGTCGACATCGTCACCCGTCCGCGCAGCACAGGCAGCATCCTCAAGCCGATGCTGTATGCGGCCATGCTCGACGAGGGCCTGCTCACGCCGCGCATGCTGCTGCCCGACGTCCCCACCCACTACGAAGGCTTCTCGCCCGAGAACTTCGACCGGCAGTTTCGCGGCGCCGTGCGCGCCGAGGAGGCACTCGCCGCCTCGCTCAACATCCCCGCGGTCCGCATGCTCAAGACTTACGGCATTGCGCGCTTTGCGGATCTGCTGCGCGGCTCGGGCATGAGCACGCTCACACGGCCCGCGGATGACTACGGGCTGGCGCTGATCCTGGGCGGCGCCGAAGGCAATCTCCGGGACATCACCGCCCTGTACGCCAGCCTCGCGAACATTTCGCGCACCGGACTCGCCGATCCGGAGCCGCGCTTTCACCCGCTGCACACCGTACTTGGCGCACCCGAGCCCGCGCGCGCGCCGGGCCAGATCAGCACCGGCGCGGCCTGGCTGACGATGCGCGCCCTGCTCGAGGTGACTCGTCCGGGCGAAGAAGGTCACTGGCGCAGCTTCGCCAACGCGCGCGCCATCGCATGGAAGACGGGCACCAGCTGGGGATTGCGCGACGGCTGGTCCGTGGGCAACACCAGCCGTTACACCGTCGGTGTGTGGGTGGGCAATGCCAGCGGCGAAGGCCGCCCCGGCCTCACCGGGTCGGCCATGGCCGCGCCGCTGATGTTCGGGCTGTTCAATCTGCTGCCCGTCAGCCCCTGGTTCACGCAGCCCGTGCACGCCCTGAGGCAGGTGCAGATCTGCGCCGATGACGGCTTCCTCGCCGTCGAAGGTTGTGAGAGCGAACGTACCTGGCTGCCCGCCGACAGCCACTTCGACCTGCAGAGCCCACACCACCCGCGCGTGAATCTCGATGGCGCGGGCCGCTTCCGCGTCGACAGCGATTGCGAATCCCCCGGCGCAATGCGTCATACCGTCTGGTTCGTGCTGCCCCCAGCGCAGGAGTTCTATTTCCGCCGCGTCCATGCCGATTACAGGCCGCTGCCCGCCCTGCGCGCCGACTGCCGGGCGGACGGCGCCGCGCGCAGCTCGCTGGCCCTGCTCTATCCGGACGTCAACGGTCGCGTTCTGATCCCGCGCGAGCTCGACGGCAGTCGCGGCCGCACGGTCTTCGAGGCCGTGCACCGGCAGCGCGACGCGACCATCTATTGGCATCTCGACGACCGATACCTGGGAGAAACGCACACTTTTCACCAGCAATCGTTGGACATCGAACCGGGCGAGCACATACTGACGCTCGTGGATGAGGCGGGGCACAGGGTCACACGACGCTTCCAGGTCCTCGGCATCCACTAACAAAACCGTGCCCGGGTCCTGCACATCGAGGGTGTCGTGTTCGATGGGTTCACGCTGACGACGATCGAGACGAGCGAAGTCACCATACGCCTGCGCCACGGCGGCTCCGGCCCGCCCCTGCTGCTCCTGCACGGCTTCCCGCAGACTCACGCGATGTGGTCGAAGGTCGCACCACGCCTCGCCGAACAGTTCACCGTGGTCTGTCCCGACCTGCGCGGCTACGGCGGCAGCAGCAAGCCGCAATCCAGCGCCAACCACGAAACCTATTCCAAGCGCGCCATGGCGCGCGATCAGGTCGAGGTCATGAAGGCGCTGGGCTTCGACAAGTTCAACGTGGCGGGCCACGATCGCGGTGCGCGCTGTGCCTACCGGCTGGCGCTGGACTCACCCGAATGCGTGACGCGGCTCGCGGTGCTCGACATCGTGCCCACCGGCGACACGCTGCGGCGCGCCGACTGGCGCTTCGGCATGGGCTACTGGCACTGGTTCTTCCTGGCGCAGGCACATCCCCTGCCGGAGCGCATGATCAGCGCCGATCCCATCGGCTTCCTGTTCCGGCACGGACAGGGCGCGTCGGACTTCGATGCCTACGAAGATTTCCTGCAGAACGCGCGCGACCCGGCCGCCATCCATGCGATGTGCGAGGACTACCGCGCCGCCGTGAGCGTGGACTTCCAGCAGGACCAGGCGGACCGCGGTACCCGCAAGATCGACTGCCCGCTGCTGGTGCTCTGGGGCGCGAAGGGCGTCATACCGAAGTGGTACGACGCCGTGTCGATCTGGAAAGAATGGGCCAGTGACGTGCGCGGCGAGGAAATCGACAGCGGACATCTGCTGGCCGAGGAAGCGCCGGACGCCACCTGCCAGGCGCTGCGCTCCTTCTTCGCCTGACTACCGCGGCTTCGCCCGACTACTGCCGCGAGGAATCGGGGCGCAGCGCCGGATCCTCCTCCTTGGCGCGGCGCTTGCCGGCCTCTTCGGCTTCTTCCAGGTCCTCGGCCTCGGCCGCGTTTTCCGGCGCCGCGCGCACGGCCGCCTTCTCGACGTCATTGTTCTCGAGATACTGCTCGGTGCGCTTGCGATAGCGACGCGTGGCCTCGTAGTCACCCTCGCCCTGCACCGCCTGCGGGTCGCGGCCATCACTGCCGCCTTGGGATTTGCTCATGGGATGAACCTCCTGTTGCCGCGTCCATTAGAGCGGATTCCTGGCCCGGGAAACGCGGGCTGCGGCTCCGTCCTACGCGACTTTCAGCCGGCACGCAGCGTCGCCCGCCGCATCGCTTTGCCACACTGTCGGCGGCCATCAAGGAGCGATGTGATGCCGGCCGACGTCAACTCTGCGAACGTGATTCCTCTCCTGCCCCGCGCGCTCACCGCCGCGGAGCGCGAAGAACTCCGGCTCGACCGGTTGCGCGAACTGCGCGCGACCATCGAGGCGCTGCGGCACGAACAGACGTCGCGCGATCCGCTGCTGGCGTGGGTCCTGGGGCAGGATGCAATGACGGAACCGGATCCGGTGCACGGCGATTGAATCGCGGCGATTGCTCACCGCGACGCGCTGCTGACACAATGCGCGCTCCGCGCCGCCGCAGGTAGCCTGGCCGATGGACGCCCGCCCTCTCCGTGTACTCGTAGCCGAAGACAACGACGATCTGCGCGACCTGCTCATCACGCTCATCTCGGCCGAGCCCGACCTCGAATGCGTGGGCGCGGCCAAGGACGTGGACAGTGTGCTCGGCAGTACGCGCGAAGGACAGCTCGACGTGCTGGTGCTCGATCTCGAGCTGCAGGGCCGCTCCAGCATCGACCTGCTCAAGACCGTGCGCAAGGATGGCAGCCGGATCAACATCATCGTGTTCTCCGGACACTCGCACCCGGAGATGGTGCGCCACACGCTGGCGGCGGGCGCCGACGCGTACGTGCCCAAGAGCGGCGACTACCAGCAGCTGCTGGACGCCATCCGCAATGGCCGGTCCTGACGCCGGACGGATTGCCGTCCGCCCGGCGCCAGGGCCTCGATCCAGAAATCAGAACTTCCAGGCGGCGGTGAGCCAGAGTGAATCGGCGTCGTCCATCCCCTCGAGATCGAACTTCTCGTACTCGAGTCGCAGGTTCAGGCGCTCACCGATGTTGGCGCCGATACCCGCGCCGTACACCAGGTCTTCCGATTCTTCGTCGAACTCGACGCGGTCATCGACCTCGTTGTCGACGCCCACGGTGGCGTCATAGAAGTAATAGCCCAGGCGTCCATACACCTCGAACCACTGCCCCAGCGGGATGGTGCCCACCACGTATGGCGCAAAGCCGTCCACCGAGGCGTCGACATTGAACCCGGGAACGACCGATCCGGAGGGCTCGCCGAGATTGATGTAGTCGAGCTCGAAGGCGAGGAAGTTGTTCAGCCGGTAGCCGCCGAACAGCTTGTACGCGGTATCGTCCTCGTCCCAGGCGTCGATCGTGTTGTCGACCTGGTCGACATCGTCGATCTGCGCGTTGAACTGGCCCACGCCGCCGCCGAGATAGAATCCGGCGGCCTCATCCTGGGCGTAAGCCGCCGGTGCGGCGGCCGCAACAGTCAGCGCGGCCAGTGCCGCGGCGATTTTCACGTTCATGTCAGTTCCTTGAGTTGCTTTACCGGGCCGCGAAGTTAGAGGCCGGGCCTTTGCGCCACACTCAGGCGGGGCCGCCCGTCCCTGTGGTCCCTCTCCGTCGGCGCGTGGGGATCGGAGACGTCTGACCGCCACCTCCCTCCACCGGGTGATGCGCGAGCCGTGGCACATGGCGCAAGCTGGGCGGATCACTTCCCTCGATTGGAGTTCCCGCACATGCCCGAAGCCTCACGTCAGACCTATCCCTTCGCCCTGCCCGATCTGCCCTACCCCTATGCCGCGCTGGAACCGCACATCGACGAGACCACGATGCGCCTGCATCACGACAAGCATCACAAGACCTACGTCGACAAGCTCAACGACGCACTCGCGAACGCCCCGGACCTGCAGAAGCTCCCGCTCGTCGAACTACTGCAGCGCGTCGACCAATTGCCCGACGCGGTTCGCACAGCCGTGCGGAACAACGGCGGCCAGCACTACAACCACGACCTGTTCTGGAATTCGCTCGCGCCCGCGGGCGCAGCCGGCGGCGAGCCGCGCGGCGAGCTGGGCAAGGCCATTGCGGCGGAATTCGGTTCCTTCGCGGCCTTTCGCGAGAAGTTCACCGACACCGCCGTGAAGCACTTCGCGAGCGGTTGGGTGGCGCTGGTCCTGCAGCGCGGTGGCAAGCTGCGGATCGTCGAACTGCACGATCAGCAGGTGCCGGCGCCCTGGGAATCGGCGCCGCTGTTCATCGTCGACGTCTGGGAGCACGCCTACTACGTCAAGTATCAGAATCGCCGGCCGGAATTCCTCGCTGCGTTCTGGAACGTGGTGGACTGGAACAAGGCCGAAGAACGCTTCACTCGCGGCCGCACCGCAGCAGGGGTGTAGGATATTTCTGACCGTGGTAGGCCGCGTACGCCGGACAGGCGATGCCCTGCGCGAATGTAGACTCCAGCAATGCACGAGATAACTCAACAAGTTGTGGAGACGTCCCGGCCCATGAATCGCACCAGAGTCATGATTGTGGATGACCATCAGGTTGTCCGTGCCGGCCTTAAAACCCTGATCAACGGGCAACCGGATCTCAGCGTGGTGACCGAGGCGAGTTCCGGGCGTGAAGCCATGGAACAACTCCGACAGCACACCGTCGACGTGCTGCTGCTCGACCTGTCGCTGCCGGACGTCTCGGGCCTCGACGTGCTCAAGCATGCCAAGGCGCACTACGAGTCGGTGGGCGTGCTCATTCTCTCGGCATTTCCCGAAGCGCAATACGGGCTCAACGTACTGCGCGGCGGCGCCAGCGGCTTCGTCGGCAAGGGCACGGACGAATCCGAGCTGTTCCGCGCCATCCGCACCGTGGCGCGCGGCGGACGTTACGTCGGCCCCGAGCTCGCCGACCTGCTGGTCGCCGGCGTGCGCGGCGATCCGAACGCGCCGCTGCACAGCATTCTCTCGGAGCGCGAGTTCCAGATCTTCTGCAAGCTCGCCCAGGGCGAGTCGGTCTCGGAGATCGCGAACCGCCTGTTCCTGAGTGTCAAGACGGTGAGCACCTACCGCAGCCGTATCCTCGAGAAGATGTCCATGAAGAGTAATGCTGACATCACCACTTATGCGCTGCGCAATAACCTCGTCCAGTAGTAGTTAGCCCCTCGTCACCGCAGGGGCCATGGATGAGGCCATGCACAGCTCACCGCACCCGCCCGCTGGTTCGTCCACGGATTCGGTACAGAGATTGTCCGGCGACAAGGCCGTGCGCCCCAACGGGACGCCAGGCAAACCCCTGCGCATTCTGCTGGTCGAGGATTCGCCCCTGTTGCGCAGCCGCCTCGAAGGCATGCTGGCGCAGTACTCGGCATTCAAGGTGACCGGACTCGCGGCCGCGGAGGCCGAGGCGGTCGAGAAACTCGACTCCATTCCCTATGACGCCATCGTGGTCGACGTGGAATTGCGCCCGGGCAGCGGCATCGGCGTGATCCGTGAGGCGCGCGCGCGCAATCGCGACCTGCCCGGCGGCGGCCACGTGTGGATCGTGGTGCTCACCAACTACGACTTGCCGACGGTGCGCGAACGCTGCATGTCGGCGGGAGCGGACTACTTCCTCGACAAGATGCGCGAGATCGACCAGCTCATGCCGATCCTGCTGCAGATCGCGGGACGAAAACCCTGACACGGTTGCCGCCCGGCACACCGCCGCCGCCCGCACGGCTCTCGGTTTCGATGTGCCCACCGGCGAGCGCCACGCGGTGCCTCGCGGTCAGCAGCGCGTCGGCGAGGTCGTCGGGCGCATTGCCGTCGTCGCCGATGGTCAGCACATAGCCTTCACCGTCACCGCCCTCGCCTTCCTGGGCCTCGACCACCACTTCGACATTCTTCGCACCGCCGCGCGCAACGATGGCCGACAACACTTCCTGCGCGACCCGGAAAATCGTCAGCTGCAGCGATGAATCCAGGTCCAGCGCCTCCTCGGGCAGCGTTGCGATGCAGTCGATCCCGGCGCGCTTGCAGTGCTCGTCGAAATGGCTGCGCATCGCCACGCCCAGGCCGAAGTGATCGAGCAGCGACGGACGCAGGCTCTCCACCACGCGGCGCTTGAGCACCATGGCCTGGTCGAGCATCTGCACCACCGAATCGAATTTCTCGCGGGCCTTGGCGTCGAGCGACGCGCCGATGTGCGCGGACAGCCACTGCATGTCCATCTTGGCGGCGGTGATCATGCCGCCCAGCTCGTCGTGCAGCTGCTTGGCGAGCTGCGCGCGCTCCCGTTCCATCAGCCTGAGCAGGTGCGTCGACAACTCGTGCAGCTCCGCAAGGCGCGCACGAGTCTCTGATTCCCGCCCGTGTTGTTCGTCTGATTGCCCCATCGACCTCAATCTTTCGGCAAATCTTCGAGCAAATCAACGAGGTCTTCGGCGTGCTCCTCCTCCTGCGCGAGGATGGTCTCGAACAGGCGCCGGGTGGTCGGGTCACGAGGCCCGATGAATTCCACCATCTCCCGGTAGCTCTCGATGGCGATACGCTCGGCCACCAGGTCGGCCTCGAGCATGGCGCGCAGCGAAGTCTCCTGGTCGTACTCGGAATGGGAGCGCGCGAGCAGGGTGGCCGGGTTGAGATCCGGAGCCTCGCCGAGTTGCACGATGCGCTCGGCAATCCGGTCGGCGTGCGCCTGCTCCTCGTTGGCATGCTCCAGGAATTCCGCGGCGACGAACTTGGCGCGGATGCCATGCGTGGCGAAGTAGTGGCGCTTGTAGCGCAGCACGCACACGGTCTCCGTGGCCAGAGCAGTATTGAGCAGCTCAACAATAGCCTTGCGATCCGCCTCCGGATAACTCGGCGTCACCGCGCCCTTCATGATCTGTTCGCGCGCGCGCGCGCGCAATACGGACAGATCGGAGATGAAAGCATCGCCCGGCGTGGACCCCGGTTTGACATTCGCGTTCATGACTACTCCTGACTGACTGGGTCTCAATGCTTGCCGTGCAGACCCTGCTCGCGGCCGTGGCGGCCGTGGCGGCCGTGGCGGCCGTGGCGATGATAGCGGTTGATGAGGAAGCTGACCGCCGCCAGCCAGACGGAGCGATGCCGGAGCACGGAAAAGCCGAAGGCGCCAAGCTTCAGGGCGCGCAGTCGGGACCAGGGCGACTTCGCCGCCTGCGCCTGCAACTCGCGCAGATTCAACTCCAGCCAGGCGCGCTGCAGCTGCATCTCCGCGTCCAGCAGTCTCGCCCGCTCAAGCGGCGAGATCATTCTGCGTGCTCCGTCGATCGCCTTCGCCCCGGACGTCGTCCGGCCCGCGGCCCTGCGGTCCCCGGCTCAGAGGCTGGGGACGCGCGAGTGCGCGCGACAACACCTCGAGGTCCTGGCGCAGGCTGTCGAGGAACCAGCGCAGCGACCCCACCTCATGTGTCGTCGCCTTGTGACGTGCGCGCAGCTGTGCGGCAACCGCGAGAACCACGAAGCCCGCGACCACGACCGACAGCACCGGCACCCGCAGGTGCGGCGGCAGCGCGATCGCCAGCAGCACGATGCCGCCCCAGATGGCGATGAACAGCGCAGCGGCGGCCAACAGCCTGAGCTGCACGCGCGCCAGCAGGCGCTGCGCCTCGCCCTGCAACGCAATGCCGGCCGCGTCCATGCGGGTCTCGAGCATGCGCAACAGGTGCAGCGACGTCTCCCGCGCCGGATGAGCCTCGAGATCGTGAGCCGCCGCGGCCCGGGGCTCCTCGGGGCGCACCGGTTCCTGCGTGTCGTCGGGCGTGGCGCTCACTTGCGGCCCAGGCGCGAAATCAGCAGCGCCGCCGCGCCGCCTAACAACGCCGCGATCGCCACGGATTGCCAGGGGTTGGTGCGCACGTAGCGGTCGGTGCGTTCCGCGAGACTGTCGACCACCTGCTCCGCCTCCACCGCCGTGGCCGCGAGCCGCGCGCGGGCTTGGTTCAGAGTCTGCGTCACCCGTTCACGCACGGCGTCGGCAGCCTCGCCCGTCTGCTCACCCAACGAGTGCAGCAGCTGCTCGGCCTGCGTGACGATACGGTTCAATTCCTCGACGGCCGGGTCCGCTCCCGTGAATTCCGGCTGATTGGCTGATGCTTGCATGGGCTTTTCCTCTGGTGTGGCGCGCAGGATGGACCGGGTCTCGTGGGCTCACACTAAGATTGAGCGCCAATCCCGGTAGGATTTCGCCGACAGCAGGACTGCCCGATCACTGCGCGTATTCCAACGGCGATGCGCGGATACTGGCCCCGTCTAGTGGAGAAGTGGAAGAGTGACGCGACGAGCCCCTCCCCTCGAAATCATTTCGCGTCATACGACCACCGAGCCATCCGCCCACCGGCCTTCCCGCCGGTGGGCGGGGCTCGTTTTTTTCGGCCTGACAGCGAGCATGGCGCTGCTCGGCGGGTGCCGCACACTTCCCGACCTCCAGCTGGCGCGCAACCTGCCCGTGTCGCGCTCGGATGTCGCCGTCGACATCGAGGACCCCGATGGCATGGTCGCGCGCGCCGCGCGCCTGCGACTGACGCGCAAGCTTGCCGCCACCGGCGACACGGCACTGCTCGACTACCACCTGGCGGCCATGCGCGAGATCGGTGCGCCACCGCTGCTGCTGGACAACGACGTTCGCCTGCTCATCGACGGCCCTCGCACGTACCAAGCCATGTTCTCGGCCATAGCCGCGGCACGCAGCTATGTGTTCGTCGAGAGTTTCATCTTCGAGGAGGCGGTCCAGGGCGACCGCCTCCTCAGCGCGCTGCTGGGCGACGCGCGCCGGCGCGGCGTGCTCGTGTACGTGATCTACGATGCCATCGGTTCACTGACCACCGACCATGCCTTTCTCGCCGGCCTGCGCGACGCGGGCGTGAGGCTGTGCGCCTTCAATCCGCTGAACCCGCTGAACGAACGCTTCGCCGGCCTCAACCATCGCGATCACCGCAAGATCGTGGTGGTCGACGGTGAGACCGCGTTCGCCGGCGGCATCAATTTCAGCCACGCGTATCGCATTGCCTCACGTCAGCTGAAGCGCGGCGGCTTCTCGCAACAGCAGGCCATCGAGCAAGGCTGGCGCGACACGCACATCGCCGTGCGCGGACCCGCCGCCCGGCATCTGGAGAAGCTGTTCCGGGAGACCTGGCGCACGGCCGAATGCCCGGGCGAGGTGGCTCCGGCCTTCGACGATCGGTCGTTCCGCGCTGGGGACACGGTGGTACAGGTGGTGGCGAGCACGCCGGACGATCGCCGCAACGTCATCTACGCCACGCTGCTCTCGGTGCTCGCCTATGCCCAGAAGAACATCGAGGTGACCATGGCCTACTTCGTGCCCGACGACACGCTCGAGAAGGCCCTGCAGGACGCCGCGCGCCGCGGCGTGGCGGTGCGCATGATCCTGCCGGCCTACAGCGATTTCTCCGGCGTGTTCTACGCGGGCCGCGCTCACTACGACGAACTGCTCGAAAGCGGCGTCCGGCTCTACGAACTGGACAGTGCCTTCCTGCACTCCAAGAGCATCGTGGTCGACGGCGTATGGTCGTCCGTGGGGTCCACCAACTTCGACTGGCGCAGCTTCGTGCACAACAACGAAATCAGCGTCTGCGTGATCGACCAGCAGTTCGCGCGCGAGATGACCCGGACCTTCGAGAACGACCTGCGCGATTCCCGCGAGATCACCCTGGCCGCATGGCGCAAACGCGGGCTGAAGGAGCGGCTCAAAGAGCTGCTGTGGCTGCCCCTGCAATACTGGCTCTGACGACTGTAGTCCGCAGGGCCGACACCAAGGTCAGCTCCCACCTACCCGGCCTTCGCCCGGCTACCGGCATTGCGCGCGGGCCGGTGCAGGGATGATGCGTTCCGCCGGCACCGTGACCGGTGCCCACAGAGCGGAGAGATATCGATGCTTCATTACGCAATCATCTTTTTCGTCATCGCGCTCATCGCTGCCGTGTTCGGCTTTGCCGGCATCGCCGCGGGCGCGGCGGGAATCGCGAAGATCCTGTTTTTCGTGTTCCTGATCCTGGCCGTCGTGAGCTTCATCGCCAACACGGCGCGGCGCTGAGAATTCCAACAGTAGTCAGAGGTTCATATGCAGAAATCAAAAGGCTTTGTCAGTGCCGTACTGCTGGTCGTTGCCATGGCAGTCGGCGCCTGCGCCTCAACCCGCACCACCAAGTCCGCGGGCGAGCAGGTCGACGATTCGGTGACCACCGGCCGCGTCAAGGCCGCGCTGATCGCCGACCCGGTGACCAAGGCGCACCAGATCGACGTCGAGACGTTCAAGGGTACCGTACAATTGAACGGCTTCGTCGACACCTCGGCGAGCAAGGAGCGCGCCGCGCAGGTCGCCCGCAACACCAAGGGCGTGACCGCGGTGCGCAACAACCTGACGGTGCGTGCCGATGGCGGCCCCTCGGGCTCGGAGCGCGTCGACGACGCCGCCATCACCGCGAAGGTGAAGGCCGCGCTCGCCGGCGATCCGCGCACCAAGGCGCACCAGGTGAACGTGGAGACCCGCGAAGGCGCGGTGCAGCTCTCCGGATTCGTCGACAGCTCGGAAGCCAAGTCGACCGCCGAGGAACTGGCGCGCAACGTCGACAACGTGAAGTCCGTGGACAACGAGATCGACGTCAAGAAGTGATCTCTCATCGAAGCTGACCGCAGGCGGGCCGGGGGCGCGACTCCCCCGGCCCGCCTTCTTATTTCACAAGGAGGAAGGCATGAAACCGAATCGCATCGAACGCTTCACCACCCACTGGCAGCGCCGGTTCAAGGACGAGCCCTATTACGACACGCGCTACGAATGGGAGGACTTCGATCCCGCCTACCGCTACGCGTACAAGTCATACGAGGAAAATCCGCACGCCCGGTTCGAGGATCTGGAAACCCGCCTCGAGGCCGGGTGGGACATTGCCAAGGGCAAGTCCAAGCTCGCGTGGGCGGACGCCCGGCAGGCGATCCGTTCCGCCTGGGACAGCATCGAACGGGCCATGCCTGGCGACGCCGACCGCGACGGTAGATAGGAATCCCGGCCCGGTATCGTGGCGCAGGGTCGCGGTGTTCACCGCGACCCTGCCGTCAGGACAAGGCGACTGGCGACGAGCTCGGCCGGCCGCGGTCCGTCACAGCTCCACGACCTCGTCGCATTGCCGCGCGAGCCGGGGATCGACGTGCGCGCGGTCATCGGCACCCAACAGCACCACCCCGTCGTAGGCTTCGAGATGCTGACGCAGCCGGCTCGCGTCGAAATTCGGGAAGCGGCCGGAGTCCTCGACCGTGCTGCCGAACAGATGCTCGGTGTCGTCGAACAGCAGCACGGCGTCGGAGGCGCTGGCCGCCCTGAACAGCTCGTCGAGATTGCGCTCGGTGTCGGCCACGTACTTGCCGACGATGCGCGCCAGGTCGATCTCGAACAGATCGACCGCCAGCTCGTGCGCGAACAGTTGCGCCGCCAGTAGTTTGTTCTTGCCGGACTGCCCCGTGAACAGCACGCGCAGGCCCCGGCGGGTGCCTCCCTGGGTCTGTTCCACCTTGGCCCGCCGCGTGGCGAGCAGCCGTTCCAGCACCGGCCGCAGATCTTCGTCGTGCATCACTCGAATCCCCTTCCCGGAAATTGCGCGCGCAGCAGTGGCCGCCAGCACTGCTCCGCGAGCTTGCGAAATCCCGTGCCGCTCGGGTGGATCTCATCGGCCCAGTGCACGTCGTCGGCCGGCAAGGCAGCGCGCATGTCCACGACGTGGAAGCGCGAACGCGTCGCCGCGAGCGACGACAGGCGCGCGTGCAGCTCGTCGACCAGGAGGCGCGCGACCTCACGACCTTCGGTGTCGGGGTCGATGCCCCTGGCCAGCAGCACCGGCCGCATCCAGGGCCCGGCCTTGAGCAATCCGAAGGGCCCGGTCGCCTTGCGCCCATTCGGCTGGAAATAGCAGTAGCTGTGCGCGATGACCACGCATTGCGGGCACAGTGCATCGCGCGCATCCAGCAAACGCGCGTACGCCGCTGCGATGTCGTCGAGCACGGCGGTGAGCGATGCGAGTCTCACCGTGCTCTGCCAGGGGTGGCCGTTCACCTTCCGGTCGAGCAGCCGTGGCAATTCCTCGGCCACCAGGTCGTTGCCGCCGGCGCTCAGGAGCAGCGCATCGACGGGGTATCTCTTCAGGTAGTACTTGAGCTTCTTCAGCTGCCCGCTGCCCGCGCCGAGAATCTCGCGCGCGTCATCGCCATTGTGTTCGAGCCGCAGGATCGAGAAATCGCTCATCATCTCGATGTAATCGGCAATGTTGGCGTTCAATGGATAGCTGAACCAGGAATCGCCTTCGGTGAGCAACACCAGGCGCTGCGGAAACTGTTTGATGCTGGCCGCGAACACGGCCTGGCGCGGGCGCACCTCGGACACCCGCTTCATCGGCTTCGGCATGTTTTCCTCCCTGCACCTGCCCGCAGACTATACTCGCGCCCGGCCAAAGGGAGGCGCCGCCACATGCGGAACGGGTCATCGCGATCTCTATTAGTACTCGCCCTCATCGTGCTGTCGGGATCACCGGCGCTGGCGGCGCCCTCGCTCGATGTGCCCGCCACTGCCCAGGCCGGCTCGAAGATCTCCGTACAGGTCACCGGCAGCGGCAATCCACGCGACTTCGTGACCATCGTTCCCAAGGGCGCGCGCGAGGGCCAGTACACAGACTACTTCTATCTCGAAAAGCGTGAAAAAGTTCTGGAGATGCCCGCGAAGGCCGGCGATTACGAAGTGCGATTGCTGGCCGCCGACTCGCCGTACAAGACCCTGCTGAGCCGTCCCATCCAGATCGTCATGCCCGCCGCCAGCGTCAAGGGACCGACGTCCGCCGCCGCCGGCGGCGAGATGCGGGTGAGCTGGACGGGCCCTGATAACGAGCGCGACTTCGTGGGACTGGGCGTGCCCGGCAACGATGCGTACCGGAATTACGAGTACACGCGCAAGGGCAATCCGCTCAGCCTCACCGTCCCCGAGACGCCGGGCACCTACGAGATTCGCTACTTCCTCGGCGTGGGCAACACCATCATCGCCCGCCAGACCTTCACCGTGACCGCGGTGAGCGCCACGCTCGCTGCGCCCGCGCATGTGGCCGCCGGCGCGAAGTTCAAGGTGTCGTGGACCGGACCGAACAATCCGCGCGATTTCGTCACCATCGTCAAAGCCGGCGCCGCCGAGCGTTCGTACGATGAATACGAGTACACGAGCAAGGGCAGCACGCTGCAATTCACCGCCCCCGATGCCGCCGGATCGTACGAGCTGCGCTATCTCACCGGCGGCGATTACCACACGCTGGCGCGCGCGCCCATCGCGGTCGGCGCCGTGAATGCCACGCTCAAGGCGCCGGCTTCAGTGGCCGCCGGCGCAAGTTTTCAGGTGGCCTGGACCGGCCCCGGCAATCCGCGCGACTTCGTCACACTGGTCAAGGCTGGCGCGGCGGAACGCAGCTATGGCCGCTACGAATATACGGACAAAGGCCGCACCCTCACCTTCACCGCGCCCGACCAGCCCGGCGCGTACGAGCTGCGCTATGCCACCGGTCAGGACTACCTCACGCTGGCGCGTGCCGCACTCGTGGTGAGCGCGGTCAATGGCTCGCTCAGCGCGCCGTCCACGGTGGTTGCCGGTGAGAGTTTCAAGGTGGGCTGGAAGGGTCCGGACACCGCGCGCAATTTCATCACCATCGTGCCCAAGGGTGCGCGACAAGGTGCGTACGGCGCGTACTTCTACACCACGCCGCAGCAGAATCCGGGCGCGCTGGTGGCGCCGCTGACGCCGGGCGCCTATGAAGTGCGCTACGCCACCGCGCAGGACTACCTCACCCTGGCGAAATCGGACATCAGCGTGACGCCGTCCAGCCGCGAACCCGGCAAGGTGGCGGTCACGCAGGCTTCCGGTACGAAATCGAATGGCGCCATCGAAATCATCCTCGATGCGTCGGGCAGCATGCTGCAGAAGCTGGGCGGCGAACGGCGCATCGACATCGCGAAACGCACGTTGAACAAGCTCGTGGGCAGCGCGATTCCGGCGGGTACGCCGTTCGCGCTGCGCGTGTTCGGTCGCGAGGTGGACTCCTGCCAGACGGATCTCGACGTGCCCGTGGCCGCGTTGAACGTCGCGGCGGTTCAGGGTCGCATCGCCGCGCTGGTGGCCAAGAACGGCGCGAAGACGCCCATCGGTGCGTCGCTGGACGAGGCTGCCGACGATCTCAAGAGGGTGAGCGGCGACAAGCTCATCGTGCTGGTCACGGATGGCGAGGAAACCTGCGGTGGCGATCCCGCCGCGGCCATCTCCCATTTGCGCCAGTCGGGCATCACCACACGCGTGAGCATCGTGGGATTCGCGCTCGACGACCCGACGCTGGCGGCGACTTTCCGGCGCTGGTCGGATGCCGGCGGCGGGGCGTTCTTCGACGCCCAGGATGCCGCCGGACTCGACCGATCACTGACCGAGGCGCTGCGCCCTGGTTTCGAAGTCGTGAACTCGCAGGGTCAGGTGCTGGCGACCGGCATCGTCGGCGGTGAGGCCGTGACGGTGCCGGCGGGTAATCACAGCGTGCGCATCAAAGGACGAGCGAACTCCATGCGGGCGGTGGAAGTGAAATCGAAGGAGACTTCGAGCGTCGCGCTCTAGGGGAGGAAAATGGGGACATGCCTAATTTCCGTTGTAACAATCGGAAGTGACGTCGGGGCCTTGAGCGCCGTGGACGATTGTTACAACGGAAATTAGGCATGTCCCCATTTTCCCATTTCCTCTAGTCCCCCCACCCGAACGCCTTCCGCAATGATTGCGCCGGGATGTTCTGCACGTCCCGCTCGGCCTTGAGCGTGGCGATGCAGTCCTGGGCGATGGCCATGCCCAGCTCCCGGTAGGCTTCGAGCTGTTCTTCGTCGAAGAACTGGTCCGCGGTGGTCTGGTTGGGAAAATCCAGGTTGCGCCGCCAGTAGGACTGCGTGTCGGCATTCATGCCGGCGATTGGCGCGGCCTGCAGGTAGAGCAGGATTCCCAACTCATCGCTGCCCGGATAACGGATGGTGCCCACGGCCCAGCCGCGCTTCGCCGGCTTGCCGGGCTCCGCGCCGATGTCTTGCAGTGGATAGGTCGCGTTGTTCAGCCGGATGTGCACGCCGAAATCGACACGCACGCGTTCGATGGCGTTGGCGAGATCCTCCTTGGAGTAGTTCAGATCGCAGCTGCCCTGCGAGAGCACGATGACTCGCACACGGCGGCGGATGAGCTCGTACAGGCCGGTGTTGTCGAAGTGCCCGCCGTCGGTCAGCTCGATGAAGAACGCATCCTCGGTGGTGCCGCTGCCGAACAGGCCCTGGCGGATGCCCGGCGCCAGCAGATTCGGTGGAAACCACTTGTGCCAGCTGCGCGCCTTGCCACCCGACGCACGCGGGCTGCGGATCCAGTAACCCAGGCGCACGTTGGTCAATGACAGCAGCAGCGACACCAGCGCATTGCGCGTGATGCCGCGGCCCGCGACCCCGGTGTGCGGACTGGCCGCCGCGCCGGACGAAGCGATCGCCGTGGCCAGCGTGAAGTGGCCATCGCCCAGCTGGCGGGTTTGCGTCCAGCCGGTGGCGCTGCTGCCGCTGTAGCGCGGGCTGAGCACGAAGCTGTCGCCACCGCGGCCCCGGAACCGGTCCTGGCGCGCGCCCACCATCACCACATTGCAGTTGACCAGGTGCAGCGGACGCTGCGGCCTGCCCTGCTCGTCCACCAGGTTCACCAGGTCGAACTGGTCGGCGGTGCCGGCGCGCTTCCACTGATTGAGGACGACGGCTTCCTTGTCGGGCAGGAACAGCTCCATCAGCCGGTCGCGATACATGCGGCCGATGCCGATGTAGTTGGCGTTGACCACGAAGCCGCCGAACAATCCGGCGAAGCCGACGATCGCCAGCAGGGGCAGGCCGACGCTGCCGATCATGACCGTCTGCGGCGTGCCGCTGCGCACGATCCAGTACGCCACCAGCAGGATGCCGTACACCAGCAGCACGGCCGTGACCAGGATGCGCAAAGTGGAGACCATCGATGAGGTCACCTTCTTGTCGCGCCCGATGAGGAACTGGTAAAGCGCGCCACCGATGCCGAGCAGCGAGCTCGAGAGTCCCGCCGTGCCGACCTTCTCGCCGATGAGCGCATACACGTGCGGCACGCTCCACACCGCGAGCAGCAGCGTGAGGCCGGTGAGCAACGGACCGAGCACCTGCTGATAAAGGATGCGCACGCGATACTGCCACTTGTGCACCACCTGCATTCCGCCGCGGGCATGCTCGCGATCGGCACGCGCCCACCACAGCAGTACCAGGCAGGCGCCGGCCGCCAGCAGCAGTCCCAGGCCCAATGGCCAGCGCCATTCCAGTCCGTCGGGATTCAACGGCCAGCCTTCATGAAGTCGCAGGATCGACACGCCGGCGATCACCATGGCCACCGGCGGCAGCGGCCCCAGCCAGAGCACCGCCAGCGTGGGAATGCTGCCCAGCCAGCTGGCTATGCCGAACAACAGGAAGGCACTGCTGACGATGAAGCCGAGAAACAGCAACCACGATTCGATGCGCGCCGGATGCCCGGCCCAGTTCTCGAGCGAACCGCCCGGCACCAGCACACCGCCCACCTGCAGTGCCCAGAGGAGCAGCGCGAGGATGGCCGTGTACACCGACAGCGTGATCAACATGCCGCGCAGCGCCACGCCCACCAGCGACATCGCCGACATGCTGGAGGGCTGCAGGTAGAAACCGTGCTGGCGGAAATAGTCGAGCCAGGTGAACTTGCTGTCGCCGACACCGGCGGTCTGGTCAGCTGCGAATTCGGCGCTGCGCGTGCCCAGGTCGCGGTCGCCGAGATGCCGCCGCCAGTCGCCGGCGCGGTAATGGAATTTCAGCCAGGAGACGGCACCACCGATGTACCCGCCACCGGAGACCGTGGACAGGTAATCGAAACGATCGAAGCAGCGTTCGTCCGGCGTTCTGCCGTCGGCGGGCTTTTCATTGAGGAAGGTCTGGATGATTCCCAGGGCGAACGACGCGGAGCGGATGCCGCCACCGGAAATCGCCAGTGCCGTGCCACAGGGATCGGCGAGCGCCCGATCGTCGCAGGGCAGCTGCAGCGCCTGGCGCTCATCGAGCAGAATGCCGTCGAAGAGCGGGATACGGCCCGGGTCGGGCTGGCGATTCATGGCGCCACCCCGGCACGCGCCTCGAGCGCCTCGGTTTCGCGCGTGCAGGGATCCGGCGGATTCACGTGCCGTGCGCGCGCACGCACGGTGTAGTGGAACAGGTCACCGCTCTTCGGTTCGCGTGCCCGATTGCGAATGGGATCGAAGTTGTCGCCGATGCGGCCGTCGGCGTCGGCGCGCGTGCAGCTTTGCGCGATACAGTCCGCGGCCATCGGCAGCCCACTGGCCATGGCCTTGTGCAGCATCCAGCGCAGCGTGATGTCATTGAGCGCGTGATTGTCATTGCCGCCGCCGACGTCCGAGTGCACGCCGCGGAACCAGACTTCCTGGCTGTGCCGGCCGCGCAGGCGCGTGGGGCGGAACGCCTGGCGCGCCTCGTCCAGCGCCAGCGCGTGGTAGCAATATTTCACTCCCGGGGAGAGGCCGAGCCGATAGCCGAGATTGATGCGGTTGAAATTGAAACCCGGAAGGTTGATCGGGATGCCGAAGGCCGCCACCAGGTCGAATACGCCCAGGAAGCGCACCGGCGGTCGCTCGCGCACACCGTTCACGAGCACGCCCTCCGCGGCGATCACATTGGCGAAGTGCGCCGCCAGCGCCGCGCCGCGGCTGAACCCCACGATGTCGATGTCGCGGTCGCCCCTGGCGAATTGCGCCGTGACGTCGCGGGTCGCTGCCGCGATGCGCTCGCGCCCGCCGACGCCGAAGGCGCCGCCGAAGAACTTGCCCAGCGTTCCATGGCGCGTCCCCACGCCCTGGTAGAAGAAGCGGGTGCCGGCGTATTGATCCTTGAAGCGGACGACGTTGGTGTTCTGGTCGTACCTGCCGGCATCCTTTTCCGAGTTCCATGTACCGTCGAACGCATACAGCGCCATACGTGCCTCCCAGCTCGCAGGCCGGAAAGATACACGGGACGCGACGGCCTTGCGCAGCGGCGACTGCACCGTGGCCGGCTCGAACTGTGATTTCTTACCGCTCGGGGGCACCCGCGCGGCCGAGCAGCGACCCTGACTACTGGGTGACCAGCATGTCGCAGATGGTGGCGGGATCCACGGGCTTGACCAGGTGCAGGTCGAAGCCCGCCTCGCGCGACCGCTTGCGGTCGGCATCCTGCCCCCAGCCGGTGAGCGCCACGAGTACCGCGTCGCGCCCCCAGCTTTCGGCACGGATGCGGCGCGCGACCTCGCAGCCATCGAGCTTGGGCATGCCCACGTCGAGCACCACGATCTCCGGGCGGCGCTGGCCGGCCAGCGCAAGCGCCTCCTCGCCATCCGAGGCGCAGTGCACTTCGTGACCCTCCAGCCGCAGCATCAGCGCGAGACTCTCGAGCGCATCCTGGTTGTCGTCGGCGATGAGAATGTTGCGCCTGACCTGCAGGCCGTGCTCGGACCTGTCCTGGCCATTGCCGGCTTCGGCGGGCGTGCTCTCCTCTGCGAACAGCGGCAGGCGCACGACGAATTCGCTGCCCTGATCGATGCCCTCGCTGGTCGCGGCGATCTCGCCGCCATGCAACTCGACCAGCGCCCGCACCAGCGCGAGCCCGATGCCGAGACCGCCGCCGGAATTGACCCGTTCGCTGGGGATCTGGGTGAACAGCTCGAAGATGTGCGGCATGGAATCGGGGGAGATGCCGATGCCGCTGTCGCGCACGCAGATCTCGGCGCGCCCCTCGCGGGCACGAGCGCACAGCGACACACGGCCGCCCTCGCCCGTGTACTTCGCGGCATTGTGCAACAGGTTGCCCACCACCTGCGCCAGCCGCACCGGATCGCCGCGCACCACCAGCGAGGGATCGGCGGATTCCACCGTGAGCTGCTGTGCCTTCTGCTCGAGCAGCGGCTGCACGGTCTCCACGGCGGCCGCGATCACGTCGGCCACCGCGACCTTCTCCGACACCACCACGATCTTGCCGCGCGCGATGCGCGACACGTCCAGCAGGTCGTCGACCAGGCGGATCATGTGCTTGAGCTGCCGCTCGATGACGCCGCGCGACCAGATGATCTTCGGATCCTGCGTGTCGCCCTGCATGAGCATGTGCGCGGCGTTGCGCAGCGGCGACAGCGGATTGCGCAGCTCGTGCGAGAGCATCGCCAGGAACTCGTCGCGCTTGATCACGGCTTCCTTCAGCTGGTTCTCCGCCCGCGTGCGCTCGCGCACTTCGGTGGCCAGCGACTGGTTGATGCGCGACAGGTCCTCGTTGGCGCGGCGCAGTTGTTCGTTGAGCTCCTCGAGCTCGCGGGTCTTCTCGCTCTGCAACGTCAGGTTGGCCTCCGCCAGCTGACGGTTGGACTGCTCGAGCTGCTTGTTCACCGACTGCAGCGCGCGGCGCTGGCGATCGAGCTCGATGAGCACCGCCACCTTGCTGCGCAGGATTTCCGGCACCACGGGGATGTACACGTAGTCGATGGCGCCGGCCTTGTAGCCCTTGAGCCGGTCGAACTCGGTGACGTGCACGCCGGTGACGAAAATGATCGGCGTGGTCTCGAAGCGCGGATGGTCGTGGATCAAGGCCGCCGTTTCGAAGCCGTCCATGCCGGGCATCTTCACGTCGAGCAGCACCACCGCGAACTCCTGGCGCATGAGCGCCTCGAGCGCCTCCAGGCCGGAGTTCACGGCCACGAGGTTGTGGCCGAGCGGCTCGAGTATCGCGCGGTAGGTCAGGAGCCGCGCCGGCTGGTCGTCGACCAGCAGGATGTTCGCGGCCTCGTGGCTGTGCGGAATGGGTGCGGGTTCGTTCATCAGGGCTGCAACCACATGCGTACCAGGGACAACAATTGCTCGGTGTTCACGGGCTTGGCGACGTAGTCGGAGGCGCCCGCCTGCAGGCACTTCTCGCGGTCGCCCTTCATCGCCTTGGCCGTGAGCGCGATGATGGGCAGCATGCGGAATGTGGGAATCTCGCGGATGCGCCGCATGGTCTCGTAGCCGTCCATGTCCGGCATCATCACGTCCGTGAGGATCAGCGCCACGTCCGGATGCTGGTCGAGCAGCCGGATGGCGTCGTGGCCGTTGGTCGCGGTGATGACGTTCATGCCGTGCCGCTCCAGCAGGCTGTTGAGCGCGAAGATGTTGCGCACGTCGTCGTCCACGACGATCACCTTGCGGTCGCGCAGTGGCTCGTCGCTCTCGTGCAGCTTCTCGATCATGCGCTGCTTCGGCTCCGGCAGCTCGGCGATCACCCGGTGCAGGAACAACGCGGTCTCATCCAGCAGTCGCTCGGGGCTCTGCACGCCCTTGAGCACGATGCTCTTGGCGCGCTGGCGCAGTTCGCCCTCTTCCTCCGGCGACAGATCGCGGCCGGTGAACACCACGATCGGGATGTCGCGCAGCCGCTCGTCGCGCTGCACCTCGGAGAGCAGGTCGAAACCGGAGATGTCCGGCAGCTTCAGATCGAGGATCACGCAGTCGAAACGCTTCTCGCGCATCAGCTCGAGCGCGCGGCTGCCGCTCGATGCGCTGGAGATACGGATGTCCGACGCGGCGATCAGCGCCTCGATGCTCATCTGCTCGGCGGCATCGTCCTCGACCACCAGCAGCTCGCGCACGCGCGGCGCGATGAATTCCTGGATGCGCCTGAACACCGCTTCGAGTCCTTCACTGCTCGTGGGCTTGGTCATGAAGGAGAACGCGCCACGCTCGAGGCCGTACTGGCGTTCTTCCTCGACGGTCAGCACCTGCACCGGGATGTGTCGCGTCGCCGGATCGTGCTTGAGCTGGTTGAGCACGGTCCAGCCCAGCATGTCGGGCAGGAACACATCGAGCGTGACGGCGCTCGGCCGGTACTTGCGCGCCAGCGACAGGGCGTCGGCGCCATTCTGCGCCGCCAGCGCCTTGAAGCCCTGCTGGCGCGCCACCGCCACCAGCATGCGCGCGTAGGTGACGTCGTCCTCCACCACCAGCACCGTGTTGTCGCCGGGTTCGATGGCGTCGCGGTCGTCCTCGACGCGCTCGGCCGGCTGCATGGGCAGCGACGGCCCGGCCATCGCGGGAATCTGCCGTTCGTGCACCGAGCTGCGCGCATAGCCCGCGCCCTGGTAGGACAGAGGTAGATAGAGCGTGAAGGTGCTGCCCGCGCCCGGCGAGCTCTTGAGCTTGATTTCGCCGCCCAGCAGGTTGGCAAGCTCGCGCGAGATGGCCAGACCCAGTCCCGTGCCACCGTACTTGCGCGCGGTGCCGGCGTCGGCCTGCTGGAAGGCCTCGAAGATGATCTTCTGCTTCTCGGGCGAGATGCCGATGCCGGTGTCGGTCACCGAGAATTCCACCACCGTCTTGGCGGTGGACAGCACCGGGTGATCGGCGCTCCAGCCGAGCATCGCCGGACCCACGTGCAGGCGCACGCTGCCCTGCGCCGTGAACTTCATGGCGTTGGAGAGCAGGTTCTTGACGATCTGCATGAGGCGCTTGGCGTCCGTGACCATGGTCCGGCCGAGGCGCGGGTCGAAGTCCGTGGTGAACGTGAGATGGCGGGACTCCGCCTCGTGGCGGAAGTTACGCTCGATGGTTTCGCGCAGCTGCGAGAAGGCCAGCTCCTCGCTCTCCACCGTGACCGTTCCCGACTCGATCTTCGACAGGTCGAGGATGTCGGAGATCAGGTTCAGCAGGTCGGTGCCGGCCGCGTGTATGGTCTTGGCGAACTCGACCTGGCGCGCCGTGAGGTTGCTCTCGGGGTTGTCGGAGAGCTGCTGGCCGAGGATCAGGATGCTGTTGAGCGGCGTGCGCAGCTCGTGCGACATGTTGGCCAGGAACTCGGTCTTGTAGCGCGAGGTGAGCGCCAGCTCCGCGGCCTTCTCCTCGAGCGCCTTGCGGGCCTGTTCGATCTCCTGGTTCTTGCGTTCCACCTCGACGTTCTGTTCGGCGAGCAGCCGTGCCTTGGTGGCGATTTCCTCGTTGGTCTGCTGCAGCTCGGTCTGTTGGGCCTGCAGTTCACCGGCAAGTTCCTGCGACTGCTTGAGCAGGCTCTCGGTGCGCATCGAGGCTTCGATGGTGTTGAGCACCACGCCGATGGAACCGGTGAGCTGCTCGAGGAAGGCCAGGTGCGGCGCCGTGAACTCGTACATCGACGCCAGCTCGATGACGGCCTTGATCTCTCCTTCGTACAGCACCGGCAGCACGATCACGTTGCGCGGCTGCGCCTCCACCAGCCCCGAGCCCATGCGGATGGAGTCCTGCGGAATGCGCGCCAGCAGCATGCGCTGCCGCTGCACGGCGCACTCGCCGACGAAACCTTCGCCGAATCGATACCGGCGCGGCGCGGCCGACGGACGCACGTCGGCGTAGCTCGCCAGCTGCTGCAGATGGCGCTGCCCGTCTTCGTGGTCGACGATGTATATGACGCCCTGATGCGCGTTCACCAGCGGTGCGAACTCGGCCAGCAGCGTGTTGCCCAGGGTCACGAGGTCACGCTGGCCCTGCATCATGCGCGAGAACTTGGCGAGGTTGGTCTTGAGCCAGTCCTGCTCGGTATTGCGCTCCGTCGTGTGACGGAGGTTGTGGATCATCGCGTTGATGTTGTCCTTGAGCTCGGACACCTCGCCGCGCGCCTCGACCTGGATGGAGCGCGTGAGGTCGCCCTTGGTCACGGCGGTGGCCACTTCGGCAATGGCGCGCACCTGGGTGGTGAGGTTGGCGGCGAGCATGTTCACGTTGGCCACCAGGTCTTTCCACGTGCCGGAGGCGCCGGCCACGTGGGCCTGGCCGCCGAGGCGGCCTTCCACGCCGACCTCGCGCGCGACGGTGGTCACCTGGTCGGCGAAGATGGCGAGCGTGGTGCACATGGAATTGATGGTGTCGCCCAGTGCGGCGACCTCGCCCTTCGATTCCACGGTGAGTCGCTGGCGCAAATCGCCGTTGGCCACCGCGGTCACCACTTTCACGATGCCGCGCACCTGCTCCGTGAGGTTGTTGGCCATCACGTTGACGTTCTCGGTGAGCTCCTTCCAGACACCCGAGACGTCCTTCACGTTCGCCTGGCCGCCGAGCTTGCCCTCGGTGCCCACCTCGCGCGCCACGCGGGTCACCTCGGCCGCGAACGAGTTGAGCTGGTCCACCATCGTGTTGATGGTTTCCTTGAGCTGCAGGATCTCGCCGCGAACCTCCACCGTGATCTTGCGCGACAGGTCGCCGCGCGCCACGGCCGTGGTCACCTCGGCGATGTTGCGCACCTGGCCGGTGAGATTCGTGGCCATGGCGTTCACCGAGTCCGTGAGATCCTTCCAGGTGCCGGCCACGCCGGTCACCGTGGCCTGGCCGCCGAGCTTGCCTTCGGTGCCCACCTCGCGCGCCACGCGGGTCACCTCGGCCGCGAAGCCATTGAGCTGGTCCACCATCGTGTTGATGGTTTCCTTGAGCAGCAGGATTTCGCCGCGCACGTCCACCGTGATCTTGCGCGACAGGTCGCCGCGCGCCACGGCGGTCGTGACCTCGGCGATGTTGCGCACCTGGTTGGTGAGGTTGGACGCCATGGAGTTCACGTTGTCCGTGAGGTCCTTCCACACGCCCGAGACGCCAGTCACTTCCGCCTGGCCGCCGAGCTTGCCCTCGGTACCCACCTCGCGCGCCACGCGCGTCACTTCCGAGGCGAAGGAGCGCAGCTGCTCCACCATGGTGTTGATGGCCTCCTTGAGCTGCAGGATCTCGCCGCGCGTATCCACGGTGATCTTGCGGCTGAGGTCGCCGTTGGCCACGGCGGTGGTGACCTCGGCGATGTTGCGCACCTGGCCGGTGAGGTTCGCGGCCATGGAGTTCACGTTGTCGGTGAGATCCTTCCAGGTACCGGCGACGCCGGGCACGATGGCCTGGCCGCCGAGCTTGCCTTCGGTGCCCACCTCGCGCGCCACGCGCGTCACTTCCGAGGCGAACGAGCGCAGCTGGTCCACCATGGTGTTGATGGTTT
>CAMLGF010000027.1 GCA_946479515.1 uncultured Pseudomonadota bacterium
GTGTAGCCGCGGGTCTTTGCCGTGGCCTCGTTCGCGAACAGCTCGCGCACCACGTCGAAGGCGCCCACGTAGCTTGCGGGGTTCGAGCGCGTGGTGCGCCCGATGGAGGTCTGGTCCACCATGACCACGTCATCGACCAGGTCCGCGCCCTCGAGCCTGTCGAATGCGCCCGGCATCTCGCTGGGCTGGCCCAGGGCCTTGCGCAGCGCCTTGTAGAGCACGTCCTCGATGAGCGTGGACTTGCCCGAGCCCGACACGCCGGTGATGCACACCAGCCGCCGCAGCGGAAACTCCACGTCGATGTTCTTGAGATTGTGCTGCGTGACCCCGCGCAGCTTGATGGCCTTCTGCGCGGGCACCATGCGCGCCCTGGGCGGCTCGTTCTCGGCCGGCTTCACCGGCACCGCTCGCGGCGCCACCTGCTTCGCCCCCGAAAGGTATTGCCCCGTGAGCGAGCGCGGATTCGCGCGGATGTTCTCCGGCGTATCGAACGCCACGATCTCGCCGCCGCGCTCGCCCGCGCCCGGGCCCATGTCGAGCAGCCGGTCCGCGGCCAGCATGATCTGCGGATCGTGCTCCACCACCACCAGCGAATTGCCGGCATCGCGCAGGCGGTGCATCACCTGCGTCACGCGTTGCATGTCGCGCGGATGCAGCCCGATCGAAGGTTCGTCGAGCACGAACAGCGTGTTCACCAGCGACGTGCCGAGGGCCGTGGTGAGGTTGATGCGCTGTACCTCGCCGCCCGAGAGCGTGCGCGACTGCCGGTCCAGCGTGAGATACCCCAGCCCCACCTCGCAGAGATAGGCGAAGCGCGCGCGCACCTCGGAGAGCAGCAGGTCCGCGGCCTCGTCGAGCGGCGCGGGCAGGCGCAACGATGCGAAGAAGGCACGGCACTTGTCCAACGACATCAGCGCCAGTTCGTGCAGGTTGCGGCCTTCTATGCGCCACAGCAGCGCCTCGGGCTTGAGTCGCGAACCGCCGCAGGCGGTGCAGGGCGTGTACGCGCGATAGCGCGACAGCAGCACGCGCACGTGCATCTTGTAGGCCTTGGTCTCCAGCCACTCGAAGAACCGCCTCGCGCCGTACCAGACCTTCTTCTCCCACTTGCCTTCGCCTTCGATGACCCATTTCTTCTGGTCGTCGCTCAGCATGTACCAGGGCGTATCGAGCGGAATGCCGCGCTTGCGGGCGAACCTGACCAGGTCGTCCTGGCATTCCTTGTAGCTCTTGGTCTGCCATGGCTTCACGGCGCCGCCCGCGAGAGTCCTGGTCTCGTCGGGCACCACCAGGCCGTAGTCGATACCGATGATGCGCCCGAAGCCACGGCAGGTCTCGCAGGCGCCCACCGGCGAGTTGAACGAGAACAGCGACGGCACCGGGTCGCGGTAGTGGATGTCGCAATCCGCGCAGTGCAGGTCGGTGGAATACCGCCATCTATCTACCGAGGCCGGCGCCTCGTCACCCGCGGACGGACTGTCACCGACCACGTGCAGCGTCACGCGTCCCCGCCCCATGCGCAGCGCGGTCTCCAGAGACTCCATCACGCGCGCGCGCTCGGCATTGCCCAGCCGCAGCCGGTCCTGCACCACCTCGAGCGTGCCGCCCGCACTGCCGGCCTGGCGCTCGTGTACGCGCGTGTAGCCCTGCCCCTCGAGCATCTTGCGGACTTCGGCTTCCTTGAAATTCTTCGGCACCGTCACCGGGAAGCAGATGTACACGCGCGGATCGCCGGCCGCGGCCGCGCGCTGCCTCGCGTCTTCGTGGATGCTCTGCGCGCTGTCGCGGCGCACGGGTCTGCCGCACTGGCGGCAATAGAGCTGCGCCGCGCGCGCGAACAGCAATTTCAGGTGATCGTTGAGCTCGGTCATCGTGCCGACCGTGGAGCGCGAGGTGCGCACCGGGTTGGTCTGATCGATGGCGATGGCCGGCGGAATGCCGTCGACGCGGTCCACCGCCGGCTTGTCCATGCGGTCGAGGAACTGGCGCGCGTACGGCGAGAAGGTCTCGACATAGCGGCGCTGGCCCTCGGCATACAGCGTGTCGAACACCAGCGACGACTTGCCCGAGCCCGACACCCCCGTCACCACCACCAGCTCGTGCAGCGGGATCTCGAGATCGAGATTCTTCAGGTTGTTCTGGCGCGCGCCGTGCACGGCGATGCAGGCGTACTTGTCGGGCGCGGCAGGTTTGCGGGACTGGCTCATGTACTCGGAGATATTGCGGGGGCGCGGATCGGCCATTGTACCGGGCTCGTCAAGTCCGCCCAGGGTGCAGGGCGAGCAGCGCGTGCCGGGATCGCCCGCTGGCGGGCTTTAAGTCAGGCGAAGGCTTGCATCGCCCGCCCCGCATGGGAAGATGCGCGGCGCAAAACAAGAACCACGAGGGGAAATCGGTGGCCAGTGAATTGAATTCAGGGGCGCAGCCCATGGACCGCGCTCATCGGCGGGTCATTTTCGCATCCTCGCTCGGCACGGTGTTCGAGTGGTACGACTTCTACCTGTACGGCTCGCTGGTGGCGATCATCACCAGGAAATTCTTCTCGGGGATGAACGACACCACGGCGTTCCTGTTCGCGCTGCTGGCCTTCGCGGCCGGGTTCTTCGTGCGGCCCTTCGGCGCCTTGGTGTTCGGCCGGCTCGGCGACCTGGTGGGCCGCAAGTACACCTTCCTGCTCACCATCGTCATCATGGGCGCCTCGACGGCGCTGGTCGGCTGCCTGCCGACGTACGACACCATCGGCATGACCGCGCCGGTGATCTTCATCCTGTTGCGGCTGCTGCAGGGTCTCGCGCTCGGCGGACAGTACGGCGGCGCGGCCACCTACATCTCCGAGCACGCCCCGCCCGGCAAGCGCGGCCTGTACACCAGCTGGATCCAGACCACGGCGACGCTCGGGTTCTTCCTGTCGCTGCTCGTCATCCTGGCCTGCCGCTTCGCCATGGGCGCCGAGCAGTTCGATGCCTGGGGCTGGCGCGTGCCCTTCCTGCTCTCGACGGTGCTGCTGCTGATCTCCGTGTACATCCGGCTGCAATTGCAGGAGTCGCCCGAGTTCCAGGAGATCAAGGCCGCGGGCAAGCTGTCCAAGGCGCCGCTGACCGAGTCCTTCGGGCAGTGGGCCAACCTCAAGATCGTGTTGCTGGCGCTGTTCGGCGCCACCGCCGGCCAGGCGGTCGTCTGGTACGGCGGCCAGTTCTACGCCTTGCTGTTCCTCGAGAAGACTCTGCAGGTCGATCCGACCAGCGCGCAGCTGGTGATGGCGGCCGCGCTGCTGATCGCGACGCCGTTCTTCGTGATATTCGGCGCGCTGTCGGACAAGATCGGCCGCAAGAAAATCGTGCTCACCGGCTGCCTGCTGGCCGTGCTCACGTATTTCCCGATCTTCAAGGGCATCACGCATTTCGCCAACCCGGCCCTGGATGCAGCCGTGCAAGCCTCGCCGGTGACCGTGGTGGCGAATGCCGCGCAATGCAGCTTCCAGTTCGATCCCATCGGCAAGAAGCAGTACAAGACCGGCTGCGATCTCGCCAAGGGCGCGCTCGCGCGCATGGGCGTGGCATATACGCTCGGCGACGAGGCACTGGGCCGAGACGCCGGGGCCACGGTGCTCATCGGCCAGGATTCCATCGACGTGCGCGACCTCGCAGGCACCTTGACCGCCGCCGAGTACAAGAAGGAACAGGATGCGGTCGCCGCCCGGCTCAAGGAGTCGCTGGTGAAAGCCGGTTATCCCGCCACGGCCGACATGGCCGCATTCAATTACCCCATGGTCATCCTGTTCTGCGCCATCCTCGTCATCTACGTGACCATGGTGTACGGGCCCATTGCCGCCTGGCTGGTGGAATTGTTTCCCGCGCGCATCCGCTATACGTCCATGTCGCTGCCGTATCACATCGGCAACGGCTGGTTCGGCGGCTTCCTGCCGGTGACCTCGTTCGCCATCGTGGCGGCCACCGGTAACATCTATAGCGGGCTCTGGTACCCCATCATCGTGGCCGGCATCACCGTGGTGATCGGCGCTCTGTTCCTGCGGGAGACCAAGGACTCGCCGGCCTGAGCGGTCCCGGCTCGAGAGTTTGAGTAGCTAGCCTGCGGTGATCACACCGCAGGCGATGCGCGTGCCGGAGTCGCCGGACGGCTGGGTGTGATAGTCGTCGGCCCGCTCGTGCAGCACCACGGCCTTGCCCATGATGTCGCTGGCGCCGCCGTCGCCGAGCGTCACGCCGCTGGCCTGCGCGTCCACCTGCGCCTGGCCTTCCGCATCGGAGTTCACGTTCAGCATGTCGCCCGCGTGGTGCGGGCCTTCCTGCGGATTACCGTGCTCGACGCCGGTGGGGTTGAAGTGTCCGCCGGCGCTGCTGGCATCGGGCGCGCTGCAGTCGCCCTTCTCGTGAATGTGAAAGCCGAACTCGCTGTTGGGTGCGAGCCCCTGCAGCGAACCGGTGAGATGCACGCCTTCGCCTGCTTCCGCGAGCGTCAGGCTGCCGCTCGCCGTGTTGCCCTGCGTCGCCGCGAGCTCGGCCGTGGCGCGCGCAGAGGGCGCCGGAGCGGTGACGGGCGGCGTGGAGGGAGTGGCGGTCGCCTGCTCGTCGGCGGGCGGCGTTTCCTGCTTCTGGCAGGCGGCGAGCAGTGCCGCGGCCACGCAGGCGCAAACCAGGTATCTCATGGCATCTCCGGGGGCGGTCCATGGAAACAACGCGGCAACATAGCCGCGCCCGTGTCGCGTCGCAGTCGGCCTGCACACGGCCATGGGGGTGCGGAAGTCCTACTTCGCCTTCCCGCAGGACGTTCCGTACACTCGGGCCACCCGTGCGCCGGGGTGGGCCGAGGGCACGCCGACCGCGATGCGCACGCCAACCATTCAGGGAGATGTCGCATGAAGTCATGGATTGGACGCGGCCCCGCCGCGCTTTGCCTGCTCACCCCCTTGGCCGTGGCTGCGGCGCCACCGGCGCCCGCGCAGGACAACCCGCCCAGCGACGAGGAAATCAGCCAGGTCATCATCGTCACCGCGCAGAAGCGCGCCACCAGCCTGCAGGAGGTGCCGTTTTCGATCGCGGCGCTGACCAACGAAGACATCACGCAATCGGGTGCCACCAACATCGTCGAAGTGGCCCGCAACGTTCCGGGCCTGTACATCGCCGACCTCGGCCCGGGGCAGAGCCAGGTGGCGATCCGCGGCATCAGCGCGGGCCAGGTCATCCGTGACCAGCCCGGCGTGAAGGAATCCGTCGGCATCTATCTGGACGAATCGCCGATCTCGGTGGCGTTGTTCACGCCCGATCTCGATCTCTACGACCTCGACCGCATCGAAGTGCTGCGCGGCCCGCAGGGCACGCTGTTCGGCGCGGGTTCCTCGTCCGGCACCGTGCGCTACATCACCGCGCAGCCCGACATCGACGCCGCCGGCGGTTCGGTCGACCTCACGCTCAACAGCGCCACGGATGGCAGCATGGGCAACGACGTGCGCGGCGCCTTCAACCTGCCCTTGGGCGAGAAGGCGGCGATGCGCGCCGTGGCGTATCGCAGCGAGCTGCCCGGGTTCGTCGACTCTTACTACCCTGGTCGCAACGTCCGCGAGGACGTGAACGAGGGCACGCGCACCGGCGGGCGGCTGGCATTCCGCATCGAGGCAACCGAGAACTTCGTCATCACACCGCGCCTGGTCTACCAGCGGCTCGACACCGACGGCTTCCCGCGCTTCGACTTCTACAACATCCTCGGCAATGTCTACACCACCACCGAGCCGCGGGTGGACGTGGGCGAGCGCGGCCAGGTGACGCAGCTCGAGGAGGGCCTCACCGACGACTTCACCATGGGCGATCTCAAGCTCGAATTCGGCTTCGGCGACGTGGGGCTCACCAGCGTCACCACGTACATCGATCGCCAGGTGGAGGTGGTGCGCGACGCCAGCCAGCTCACCGGCAGCGTCACGGTCGACGTCGGCGGCACGGCCGCGCAGGCCCGTCTCGACTCGCCGCTCATCGACGACACGGACCTGCAGGTGTTCAGCCAGGAGCTGCGCCTCGGCTCCTCCGGCGAGGGCCCGTTCCAGTGGCTGGTCGGCGCGTTCTACCAGCAGGCCGATCGCGACTATTCGCAGACGCTGCCCACGCCAGGTTACGACGAGATCCTGCCGCGAGGTCAGGGCGCGCCGGTGGACACGCCTTACTACTCGCGGCTCACCTACGACTTCTCGCAGTTCGCGCTGTTCGGCGAGGCCACCTGGCGCTTCAACCCGCAATGGGCGCTCACCGGCGGCCTGCGTTACTACGACTTCGAGGAGGATCGCGTCATCACCATCGCCGGTGCGTTCGCCGACCTGCCGCACTTCGACGAGCTGGGCACCACCAGCTCCGATGGCATCTCGCCGCGCGTGATCCTCGCATTCAGCCCGAGCAGGAACACGCAGTTCACCGCACAGGTGGCGCGCGGCTTCCGGCTCGGCGGCATCAACGATCCGCTGAACGCCACACTCTGCCAGGGCAATGACCTCGACATCTACGGCGGCCACCCCACCTGGGACGACGAGAAGGTGACCAACTTCGAGGTGGGCACGAAGACGCGGCTCGCCGACGGTCGGGTCACGCTGAACGGCTCGGTGTTCCTGAGCAAGATCGACGGCCTGCAGGTGGTCGCCGACGCGGGCTCGTGCTCGTCGCGCATCATCCTGAACGCGGACGCCGAGTCCAAGGGCGCCGAGATCGAGCTGTTCGTGCGGCCGAACGAGAGCTGGGACCTCGGGTTGTCGGCAACCTACGCCGACGCCGAAATCACGGAATCCCAACTGATACCCAACACCAGCACGCCGATCGGCGGCATTCGCGAGGGCAACCGCCTGCCGACCTCACCGCAGCTGCAGGCGGTCGCGACGCTGGCCTACAACTTCCCGCTCGGCTCGTCATACGAGAGCTACGTGCGCTTCACCGCCCAGCACGTCGGTTCCTCGTACACGCAGCTCGCGGACCAGGAAGCCAACTTCGGCCTGATCTCCAATTCCCTGACGCGCCCGCCGGGCAGCGCCCGGCTCATCGACTTCGGCGGCATCCCGGCCGACACCAACATCGCCTTCGACGCCGAGTTGCCGTCGTACGAGATCGCGAACCTGCGCTGGGGCGTGCGTGCGGACAGATGGGAAGCCGCGGCGTTCATCAACAATCTGTTCGACGAGCGCGCCTCGCTGTCGCTGGACCGGGAACGCGGCCGCAGCGCGCGCGTGGGCTATCTCACCAATCCGCCGCGCACGTTCGGGGTGAATCTGCGCGTGAAGTTCTGATACCGCGCGGGGCGGGGTGACGGCCTCGCCCCGTTCAATGCACCGCGCGATTCTGCTGCTCTGCCTTGCTCGCCAGGCTGAAGCGCGGCTCGATTGTCTTCAGCTTCGCGGTGAGTAGTTCGGCGGCATAGCGCCCGACCTCCGGTCCATGTTTGAACCCATGCCCCGAGCCCGCGCCGACCAGCAACACGTTCTCGGCGGTCGGATGCCGGTCGATCAGCAGGTCGCCATTGCTGCTGTTCTCGTACTGGCAGACGCGCTCCTCGTTGAGGGGCGCGGCGGCCAGCGCGGGAAACCGCCGCGCCAGGTAGGCGCGCACGTCGGCCAGCAAGCCGGGCGAGGCCACGCGATCGCCGCGGTCCGGGTCCACGGGCAGGCCGTGCCTGTCGTGCGCGATCTTGAAGCCGCGGCTTTCGATGTCGGGCATGCCGTAGAAGATGTCGCCGTCATTGAAGTCCGCCCAGCCGGGGAAGGCGCCGAGCCCGAAGCGGGCATCGCCCGCGGGTGGCGCGAAGAAGAACACTTCCTGGCGCGTCACGAAGATGCGCGGCCCTAACAATTGTGGGAAGAGCTTCGGCAGCCAGGGTCCGCAGGCGAACACGTAGTGGCCGGCATCGAGCACAGCGCCATCGGCCAGCTCGAGCTTCGCGAGCTTGCCCGCGACGGTCGGCGGTTTCACGGCGGCGACGCGATATTCGCCGCCGGCCTTGCGGTAGGCGTCGACCAGCGTCAGGACGGCGCGGCGCGCCATGAGCACGCCGAAACCGGGCTCGAGCAGGCCGACTTCGATGTCGCGCCAGTTCGCCTGCGGCCAGCGCTGCGCCAGCGCCGCGCGGTCTAGCTCCTGGGTGGGCAATCGCAGGCGGCGATGTACCTCGAGCGACTGCTCCACGTAGGGCTCGCGCTTCTGGAAGAAGAACAGCACGCCGGTGCGATGAAACACCGGCAGCCCGGCCTGGTCGGAGAGCCACTGCCACCGCTCGAGCGAATCGAGCGCGAAGCGCGTGTACACCTCGTCGCTGCCGTAGCTGCCGCGGGTCAGGCGGGATTCGCCGCCCGACGAAGCGCGCGCGTTCGCGGCGCCCAGCGCATCCAGCAACAACACGCGCTGCCCCGCCTTGCGCAGGTACCACGCCGTCCACGCGCCGAACACGCCCGCGCCGATGACGATGGAATCCCAGGTCGCGGGCTTGCTCATCTTCTCACCCCGGGCTTTGCGGCCCTGTGTGGCTGGCGAACGGTCGCCGGTCGCCGTACCGGCGGCGAGCGCGGACGCCATCGTCGCAACGATGGCGTCGCGTCGCGAGATCCTGCTCATGCGCCGGGACGGCGAGTGCTACTCGTGGCCGCCGGTCTGGCCCTCGTGCGCGGTCTTCTGCATGGCGCGCGGGCCGTTGTCGTTCATGCCGGGCTCGCGCCACTCCTGCTTGAGCACGCTCAGGAACGCCACCACGTCGCGCAGCTGCGCGCGCGTGAGCACCTGCCCATAGATTTCGGGCATGGACGAGGGCGCGGTCACGCGCTGCGCGATGTCCGCCTTCTGCAGCGTGACGCTGTCGCCGTCGGCCCGCTTGAGCACGAGCTGGCGGCCGGTCTCATCGGCCACGGAGCCCGTCTCCGTGCTGCCGTTCTTGAGAGTGACGGTCACGATGTCGAAGCCCGGAGCGATGTGCGCGTTAGGATGGATCACGGACTCCAGCAGGTACTCGGGCGCGCGGTTCCTGCCGACCAGCGTGAGATCGGGCCCGGCCTCGCCGCCGTTGCCGTTCACCTTGTGGCAGCGCCCGCAGGGCAGCACCTGGTTCCCGAAGAACTGCTCGGCGCCGCGTCGCGGATCGCCGCCGGCCAGCGCGAACGCATACGCCGCGAGCGGATCTTCGCTGGCCTTCCACGCCGCCTGCTGCCGGGCCCAGCGCGCCTTGACCGCAGGTGCCGCGCTCTTCTCGGCAGCTTCGATGAGCTCGAGCTGCGCACCCGGGGCGACTTTGCCGGCCGCGAGCTTGTCGAGCGAGCCTACTAGCACTTTGGCCTGGTCCGCGGGCTCGAGCCGCGCGGCCGCGAGGTATGCGGCCTTCTGCTCGGCCTCGCTGCCGTTGGCGGCGAAGCGCGTGACGATGGGCAGCGCGCGATCGGGCGCGCGCCGCGCTGCGACCTGCAGCGCCGCGAGGCGCAGCGGTGCGGATTGCGACTTGTTCGCGGCATCGATGGCGCGGCCGATGTCGTCTCCGCCGAAGGCATCCAGCGCCCTGAGCGCACCGACGCGCACGGCATCGGGCGCGTTCTCGTTCGCCACCGTGGCGAGCAGCGTGGGCGCCGCTGCCGCGAGGTCGAGATTGTTGACGGCCTCGAGCGCGGCCAGCTGTACGGACTCGGGGCCCGTTCCCAGCACCCTGGGCAGCACTCCGGCCAGCGCATCCGCGGCCGGTGTGCCGTCGCGCTTGGCGAGCGGGCGATAGATGCCGACCACGCGATCGCGCGCCGGCGTCTTGCCCCAGAGGCCGAGCTGCACCAGCGCTTCGGCGCGCATGGCGGGCGAGGCCGCGCCGCGCGTGGCGTACTGCGCCAGCGCCTGCGCATCCTTCGCCGTGCCCAGCCGGTAGTGGGCGTTGATGGCGCGCACGACGAATGCCTCGTCGCTCACGGGGGCGTCGTCGAGCCGCGCGGCCAGGGCCGCATAGGCGCCCGTGATCGGCGCGTCGTTGATGGCGTTGGCGGCTTCGCGCGCGATGAACGCGTCGGAATCCTGTAGATAGGCCGCGATCTTCGCGTCCTTCAGCTGCCGGTAGGCCAGCACCGTGGCGAGCCGCAGCGCGGCGCTCTGCGACTGCACGTTGGCCTCGAGCGCCGCGGCGTCGTGGATGCGCGCCAGGGCCAGCGAGGCCGCGTGTCGGATATATGGATCGCGGTCGTCATTGACCTGGATCAGCGTCTGCAGCGCCTGGACCGACTGCCGGTCGCCCAGCTTGCCGAGACTCTGCGCCGCGAAGAACTGCACGCGCGGCGCCGGGTCGGCGGCACTGCGCTCGAGAACCTTGCGAGCCTTCAGGTACTTGATGTCGCCCAGGCCCTTGGCGGCCTGCGCGCGGACCTCGGCGTCCGCGTCGCGAGCCAGCTTCACCAGCAGGGGGCCGACCTTCGCATCGTTCCGGCCGAGCTGGGTGAGGCCCCAGACCGCGTGCAGGCGCGCCAACGGCGCGGCCTTGCGATCGTTCGCCACCTTGGCGAACACCGGGATGCTCTGCGCGCCGCGCGAGGCCAGCTCGAGCTGCGCTTCCAGGCGCGCGCGCCGGTCGGCATGCGCGAGCAGGGCGGCGAGCTCGGCCGCGCTCTTGCCCGTGAAACCGCCGGCCAGCAGTTTCGCCAGATCCTCGCGTGCCTGCTTCGACGCCGCCGATTCATTCACCGGCGTGATGCCGTAGATGCGACCCTTCTGGCTCTTCGGCCAGCCATCCACCCAGTCGGATAGATAGAGCACGCTGTCGGGCCCGAAGGTCACGTCCGTGGGCAGCACGCCGCCCATGAACTGCTGGCTGCTCGTGGGCCTGAAAGTCGCGCCGTTCTCCGCGAGGGTGTAGGTCTGGATGCCGCTGCGGGCGATGCTGCCCTTGAAGTGCGTGATGAAGAAGTGCCCGGCGTAGTCGGGCGTGAGGCCCGTGCCCGGGTAATAGGTGAGGCCCGAGGGGCCGTCCTCGATGTTGCACACCGGCGGCAGTAGATAGGCCGGGCGCCCGGGGAAGGCCGGCTTCCACAGGCCGTCGCGCAGCCAGGGGTTGCCCTTGCCGAGCGGCGAGTGCTGGTAGCCGACGCGCCAGCCGCTGTCGCCGCCTTCGACGAGATACACCAGGCGCTCCATGTCGCCCTGGTCGCTGTCGTTGTCGCCGGTGAAGAGATTGCCGTGTTCGTCGAACACCAGTTCCTGCGGGTTGCGCAGGCCGCGCGCGAACAGTTCGAACTCGCTGCCGTCGAGATTGGAGCGGAATACCGCGCCCTCGTCCGGATAGTCGACGAGCTGGCCTTCCTTGCCGGTCACGTGCGTGCCGCGGTCGCCGATCGAGAAGTAGAGCTTGCCGTCGTGGCCGAGCGCGAGGCCGTGGAAGTCGTGGCCGGTGAAGTTGTAGCGCACGCCGAAGCCGCGCAGCAGCTCGGTCTTCTTCGCCTTGGCCTCGCCGTTGTCCTCGAGCAGCCACAGGCTCGGGATGTTGGTGAACCACACCTTGCCGTGGCGCGCGAGCACGCCCGAGGCGATGCCGTCGAGCTCGCTGTTGTAACCATCGGAGTAGACGCGCGAGGAGTCCGCCACGCCGTCGTGATCCTTGTCTTCCACCAGGCGCACCACCTCGCCTTCGATGGCGAGTTGTTTGGCGCCTTCCTCACCGAACACGGAATGATTGAGCTTGACGCGGTCTTCGATGGTGCGCGCGGCGAGATCGAGCTCGAGCATGCCCATGTAGCCGCGGATGTCGAGCACGCTGCTGCGATAGCGGTACGTTTCGGAGACGAACAGTCTTCCCTTCTCGTCGAAGTCGATGGCCACCGGGTTCGCGAGCATGGGCTCGGCGGCCCAGAGGCTGGCCTTGAGTCCTTTCGGCAGCGAGAAACGCTGCAGCGCCAGCTTGGCATCGTCGGAGGCCGGGTCCATGACCGGCGTGGGCAGGCGCTCGAAGGGTTCGAGCTCGAGGGTCTGCGCACAGACCGAGCCGATGCCGGCCAGGGTGAACAGGGCGAAGCGGGAAAGGAAGACGGAAGGTTTCATGGCATCCCGGGGTTTTCTTGCAAAGTGGCGAACTATATCCGGATGACGGCCGCGTGACTGCCCGCCGGAGTGCTTGATTCAGTGAGGTTTACGGTAAATTCATGCTGGTGCGTCCCCTCAGACCCGGCAAGCCGATTTTCATTCCGTCGTTGCGGTTTCCTTTGTTGCTATGGGCCGCGGCCCTGCTGCCCGGCTGCGACGCGCGCCCGGATGCGCGCGAGGCCATGCCGCGGCCCGGCGTCGGTTGGGCCGAGAACCGCGGCCAGAAGGCGCCTTTCGACTTCTACCTGCTGGCGCTCACCTCGCATCCGGCGTTCTGCGCGGACGGACACGAACGCGCGCGCGAGTGCCGCGCGCCCGCGCGGCCGCCGATATCCATTCATGGCCTGTGGCCGGAGCGGCTCGAGCCGGGCCGGTATCCGCGTGATTGCCCGGGGCCAGCGCTGGATCTGCGTCCGGATACGGCCGGCAAGCTCGCCGAGCTCATGCCCGGCATGGTCGACGGCCTGCACGAGCACGAATGGCGCGCGCATGGCACCTGCACGGGGCTCGACGATGACACCTACTTCGGCCACCTGTACGTGCTGTCGCTGCACGTGGACGCCGCGCTGCGCGATCACCTAACTACTCTCGCCGGCGGGCGCACCAGTGCCGCCGAGCTGCGCCGCTACGCCGACGCCTACGAGACCGGCATGGGCGCCACGCTCACGTTCCATTGCCGCACGCTGCGCGACGCGCCGCGCGAACATCGCCGCGAGCCCTACCTCGTGGAGATCCGGCAATGCTTCGACAACTCCGGACCGGAAGGCCGGCCGGGGTTGCGCATGGACTGCGGCACCGTGCATCGCCGCGACCAGGGATGCGGCTCCGGCTTTCGCATCGCGGAGGCGCGGTGACATACATCAGCACGCAATTGGGCGAGCTCGGCATCGCCTGGCTGCTGAGCGCGGCCGGCATGCTGGCCGCGCTGCTGATCACCCGCGCCGACCGCCGCGCGTATTTGCGCTGGCCGGTGTACTCGACCATGACCCTGGCGTTGGGCGTGATGCTATGGAACTTCCTGCGTGCGCACGTCTTCCCCGCCGCCTGGCTCGCGGGATATTCCGCCGGACTGTACTGGTCCGCGCTGGCCATGTACGTGGTGCTGGGGCTATTGTTGGGTCTCTTGCTGGGGCGGATCACTCGCCGGCGCGATGCGCCGCCGCCGCACCCGCGCGAAGGAGAACCCCATGAACACGAATGAATTGCGCCTGCCCGGTGCCGGCAAACCGGGACCGCGCCCGCCGCCGAAGTAATCGCCCGCGCTATTTTCCGCCCGGCAGGGGCGCGGTCCCGGCGGGTTCTCCCGGCGCGGCGGCGCCGGGAATGGCCACGCCCGCGAGGAAGGGGTCGTGGCGCGCGCGCCAGCTCGCGCGCCAGCCGTGTTCCCAGGCCTGGCGCAATAGCGCCGCGGCCTGATCCTTCTCGCCGCGCAGCGCATGAATCTCCGCGCGCATGGCGTACAGCCCGTAATGCCGACCGCCACTCTTTTCGTAGGTGTCCAGCAGCGTCTCCACTGCCGCGATCTGCTTCAAGGCGCGCGCTCGATCTCCCTCGGCGAGCAGCTCGATGCGCGCTTGGTTGAGCGCGGCCGAGTATTCGTGGCGGATCTGGCTGCCGTCGTAGGCATCGGCGGCGGACAGCGGCAGGATGCGCTCGGCGTGCGCCAGGGTGGCGTGTGCCGCGCGTGCGTCGCCCGCGAGCAGCTGCAGCCGTGCCGCTTCGACCAGCTCCGCGCCGGTGCCCGCGAGATCGACCACCTTGCTTTGCTGCAGCCATGACGCGAGTGCCGCGGGACCGCCCTCGGCGAAGACGATGCCGCCTTCGCGGGCCCTGGCGAAGAAGCTGCCGTCCTGTGGCAGCTCGCGCAGCACCGCGCGCGCATCGGCGGTGCGGCCGAGCGTGAACAGCAGATCGATCTTCTGATCGGCGAGCCAGGTGTCGTTGGGCTCGAGCTTGCGCGCCTCGTCGATCCAGCGCAGCGCTTCGAGGGTGTTGCCCTGCGCCCGCTCGATCCACGACGTGGCCAGCGGGCCCCACATGTTGGCCGGGTCGAGCTGGCGCGCGCGCCGGCAGGCGGTGCCGGCCTCGGAGTAGTCGCCCACGTCCACGAGCTCCATGCAGCGGAACACGTGCGATATGAAATCGAGCGGGTCGAGGCGCGCCGCGGCGGTGAAGTGTGTCAGCGCCTGGTTGGGCTGCGCGCGGCGGTCGAAGAGATTGCCCAGGTAGCGATGCAGCGAGGCATCGTTGGGGTTGCCCTCGATGGCCCGCCGCAGCAGCGGCAGCGCCTCGTCGATGCGGAACTCCTCGGTGAGCAGCAGGCCCTTGGCCGCGAGTACGCGCGGTGAATTCGGGCGCAGCCGCAGCGCGCGGTTGATCAGCGGCTCGGCTTCGGCCTTCACGTCCTCGAGCGGCATGCGGTTCAGCGACAGGCCATTGAGCAATGTCTCGGCGAGCCCGGTGAGCGCGGGCGTGAACCGCGGGTCCGCATCCACCGCGCGGCGGAAGAATTCCAGCGCCTTGAGATTGTCCTCGGCGGTGCGTTGCCGCTGGCGCTCGAGGCCCAGGAGGTAGAGCTCGAAGGCATTGCTGGTTTCCGCCCGGCGATCCGCCCATTCCTCATTCACCGCTGGCGTGAGCTCCAGATGCAGCTTCTCGGCCACGGAGCGCGACACCGTGTCCTCGATCTGGAAAATGTCCCCCAGCGGCAGGTCGTACGAGTCGGACCAGATGTGCAGCCCGGTTGCCGCGTCGATGAGCTGCATGGTGATGCGCAACTGCTCGCGCGAGCGGCGCAGGCTGCCCTCGAGCACGTGCGTGGCGCCGAGCGCATTGGCGATCTCGCGCACGTCCTTGCCCTTGCCCTTGAATGCGAACGCCGAGGTGCGCGCCACCACGCGCAGGGTGGGGATGTGCGCAAGCCAGTTCGACAGCTCGTCGGTGAGTCCGTCGCACAGCGCCTGCTCGTTCTGCGCCACGCTCATGTCCACCAGCGGCAGCACCACGATGGTGGGCAGGTCGGTGGCGGCGGCCGGGCTCGCGAACCATTTGCCCGGCATGCGCCAGGCGACGAATGCCAGCACGATCGCGGCAAAAATGCTGCCGAATCCCCATGCCAGCCGCTGCACGGGCGCGCGCCGGTCCGAGGCGCGGCGGCCGGTCATGGCGCCGGTTTCGAAGGACGTGGGGCGGTAGTCTTCGACCAGGCGCGGCAGCGTCGGCACCGTGTCCTGAGCCTCGTCGGCCAGCTTGCCGATGAAGCGGTAACCCTTGCGCGGCAGCGTCTCGATGTAGCGGGGCGCCTCCGGATCGTCGCCCAGCGCCGAGCGCAGCTTGCGCACCGCGCTGTTCAGGCCGGTGTCGAACTCGACCACACCGGTGGGCCACAGTCGCGCGATCAGCTGCTCGCGCGTCACGACCTCCCCTGGTTGTTTGACCAGTGCGTCGAGGATCTGCAGGGGCTGGTCCTGCAGCCGGTGCGTGGCGCCGTCTTTCGAGATCTCTCCCGATTGAAAGTCCACTTTCCAGCCATCGAATCGAATGACGCGCTTGTCCATGCACCTGCCAGGGGGAGTCAGGACGCGAATCATAGACAAGTCAGCGACGGATCAGCTCCCGTCCATCGCCTGTGAGCCGCCGGAGCGGGAAATTCCGGCCCGAACGGGAGCAAGGAGCAAAAAAATGAATGTAACCGCGCATCGCAGCATCGGTCCCAGTGTCGACCTCGGCCCCGGCCAGCCCGGCCCGCGTCCGCCGCCGAAACACCTGTCTGCCCGCGCATTGACCGCGTTAGTTAGCCAATTGACCACGGGATACGCCAATTCCGGGCCGGAAGCAGCCCCGGGTCCGCTGGACCCCTACATCCGCAGGGCACTGGAGCGCACCGCCATGGGCTCGGGCATTTCCACCACGCTGTGGCGTGTCATCGCGGAGAAACACCCGGAGATCTGGGATGTGATCGGCGGCGACCCTCAGGCCCAGGTGACCCTGAACCCGCAGCCGCTGCCGCCGCGCTCGGCGTTTCTCGCTGCCGTCATCCTGGAATTCACCGAGCGCATGACGCTGGTGGCCGAGATCGCCGATCTCATTCCGAGACCCGGGGGCGAGCGCGGCATCATCGTCGTGGGCGGGCATGTGGCGCGGTTCGTGGACGACATCTGCCAGACCACACTGCACGTCCGTTGGCCTCTGCCGTGGCCCGCGCCGCCCTGGTTCGCGGACACGCTGAGCGGCGCGGACCTCATCGTCATGGGCACACAGTTCCAACAGTCGGCCGCGATCGCGATGGACCGCGACCTCGGTCGGACTTTCGCCGACGCGGCGCACGCACTCCTGGAAGCCGGCGCCGCGCGGCTGATCTGAGACAGGAAGTCTTAGGGTCAGGTCGTTGGAGGGGCCATCGCCGCGCACATCCACTGCCACTCCCCCGGATGTGCGCGGCGCATGAGCTCCGGCACGAGGTACCCTGGCGGGGTGAAGACCCTGCGCATCAAGGTGAAGCCCCATTCGCGTGTCGAAGAACTGGCCGTGCTCGACGACGGCACTTACGAGGCGCGCGTGAAAGCCCCGCCCGTGGATGGCAAGGCGAACGCGGCGCTGATCGCGCTGGTCGCGGCGCATTTCGGCGTGCGCAAGGCGCAGGTGTCCATCAAGAGCGGCGCATCGGGTCGCCTCAAGCTCGTGCAGATCGCGGAGTGAGCTCGTCGGTCGATCGAGCCCTGTCCCCATTGGCAGCAAATGAGGAATGTCCCCATTTTTTGTAGGTATTCATTACGGCGTGGGACTGGGGTCGGCGGGGGGGATGGAGTCGCGGCCCATGTGGCATAGCATCAGCGAATGCCAGGGATACGTCGGGGGATCCCCGTAACACAACTCGCTCGCGACTACGGCACGAGCCTCAATGAGTTTTCTCACGCGATCATCGACCTGATCGGCCAGGAATGGATCGAGGCCGACGCGGGCGCGCGTCCGTCGCGGCACCGCGAGATCTGCGCCGCGGTGTCCGCGGCCATGCTCGCGGCGTTCAACGCCTCGTCGCTGGCGGCCGAGGAGCGCGAGAAGCTGCAACACCTCACGCGCGAAGTGCTGCTGCCGTTCTGGACGCTGCATTGCGCGGGTGACGACCCGGAGCTCGCCGATTACATCAACTCGCGGGCACTGCACTATCTCGCCGGCAGCGTGCCCGACAGCCGCGTGAAGTCCGCCGTGAACATCGTCGCGGCGCTGCTCGATGCCATCGACGCGCCGCTGGAACTGCGGCCACTGCTCAAGGAGCGTCTCACCCCGGCATTCGCGCACCGCATGGTGGCCGACGTCTACCGCATCAACGAAGTGCATCGCAAGAACGGCATCGAACTGCCCGTGCTGGCCACGGTGTGCGCGCTGCTGCAGATGGCCTTGTGCTGCGGCACGTCGCCCGCGCGCACCGCGTTGCGGCTAACCAGACCGGAACAGCCCGTTCAGCTCGATCGACAGCATCTCGATGGCACTGGTCGCCGCCAGCAGGAAACCCGCATCCAGCGTCGCCCCGGCAAATCGCTGCTGCGCGGTGTCGGCGAGTTCGCGGGCGCAGGCCGCCAGCACGCCAAGCGCCAACCCGTCCGCCTGGCCGGCAATGCGTTGTGCGAGGAAGCGCAGTTCCTGCCAGGCGTCAGCCTCGTTGGCAATGAGCGCGGGCACGCGGCGGCGCATCAGTTCGACCTCGGCCAGGCTGCGGCGCAGGAACAGATCAACGAGCTGGCTGCGCCGGGCATACCCGTCCTGGGAGTCGAGGGCGCCGTTCGCGGGGTCGCTGTCACCCCGATGTTCGCTGGACATCATGCCGGCAGTCTGAGCAGTTCGACGGCGCCTGGCTACCCAGCGTAGCCATTCGGCGACGGGGAACTTACCGGACTGGTCCGGTTTCGCAGCACTGGCTTCGCAGCCAGGAGTTAGATGCGTCAACGTGGGGCAAATACCACGCCCATGGGCCGCGGCAGTGCAACCTGGTTCTTGCGCGCGAGCTCGCCGCTGTGCGCGTCCACGCCGAATACCACGACGTTGTCACCTTCCTGGTTCGCCACCACCAGCCAGTGGTTAGACGGGTCGAAGGAGAAATAGCGCGGCACCTTGCCGCCCGATGACACGCGTTGCCGCAAGGCGAGCTCGCCGGAACTCGCATCGATGGCGTACACGACGATGCTGTCTTCGCCACGGTTCGAGACGTACAGGAATCTGCCGTCGTTGCGCACGGCAATCTCCGCGGCGGTGCTCGGCCCCTGGAAGTCGTCGGCCAGGGTCTTCACGGCCTGGAAACGAGTGAGCACGCCTCGCGCGGCATGCCACTCGAGCGCGACCACCTCATTCGAGATCTCCTGCACCGCATAGACCCACTTGCCATTCGGATGCCAGGCGAGATGGCGCGGGCCGCTGCCCGGGTTCATTTTCGCCGCGGCGGGTTCGTGCGGCGAGAGCTGGCCAGTGCCGGCATCGAAGCGGTAGACGACGATCTGATCCGTACCGAGATCCGCCGCCAGCGCGAAATGATTGCCGGGGTCGGTGCGGATCCAGTGCGCATAGGGTTTGGTCTGGCGCTGGGGATGTGCGCTCGAGCCGGCGTGCTGCACAAATGCGGTCTGCGCTTTCAGCGAGCCATCGGCATTCAGCGCCAGCACCTCGACATAGCCGCCACCGTAGTTGGCGTCGAGCACGAACCTGCCGGTGCCATCCACGCTCACGTAGCTCGGGCCGCGGCCCTTGGACTCGAGGTAGTTCTGCAGCGCCAGCGCGCCGGTCTTCGGGTCCACCGCGAAGGCGCTGACGCCGCCGGGAGTGCCGGTGTTGCACATATATATGTGTCGCCCGTCGGCCGAGAGCGTGAAATGCGCCGGGTCCCGAGTCTCGATGGCCATGGTCGGCGTGGACAAGGTGCCCGTGTCGGCATCGAACTGCGCGAGCGTGATGCCCATCTTTTCCGGGTTCTGGGTGGCGATGTAAACGTGCGAGGTGCTGGACATGGCGAGTGAGGGCAGAGTAGTGAGGAGGGCGGCGATCTTCAGCACCACCGATGCAGGGTGTTTCATGGCGGATCCTTGGCGGGCGGGAAGCATGCCACATAAGACGCGCCTGCCGGGCGCGTTCCGTGATACCGGTCGGGCTGTCCTCGTGCCGGCGACCCGTGAAAGCGCCGCGCGGATATACTGCCGCCCGTGCAGCCCGTGCCCAACCGCAGCGAGCTCGATCATCTGGCGAGGTTCCACTCGCTGGATGAACCTTCCATCGAAACCCTGTTAGCGCTCGCGCAGGCCCGTCCGAGCCGCGCCGAAGGGCGACAGTTCCTCGCGCAATGCCTGCGCATCGGCGGATTGCTGTCGCTGGCCGCGGGCGTGGTGTTCTTCATCGCCGCGAACTGGAGCGAGGTCGCGGTGTTCGGCCGTTTCGCGCTGCTCGAGGCCGTGCTCGTGGCCTGCGCCGGGCTCGCATTGTGGAAGCCGCCACCGGCGTTCGTCGGTCGCGGCGCGCTGTTCCTGGCATTCATCACCACGGGGGCGCTGCTCGCGCTGTTCGGCCAGACGTACCAGACCGGCGCCGACGTCTACGAGCTGTTCCTCACCTGGACCCTGCTGGGCGCGGCTCTCGCCTGGGTCGCGCAGTGGAGCGTGGCGACTGCCGCGTGGGTGCTGGTCCTCAACCTCGCACTGCTGCTGTATTGCGGCTGGCAGCCGGGCGGTGGCCTCTTCTGGGTGCTGCTCGGTCGCGCGCGCTTCCAGACCGCGGACCTCGTGGTGGGCGCGGCCTGGCTGAATCTGCTGCTGTGGTTCGCCGCCGAGTGGCGGCGACCGCAGGCCGCGCCGGACTGGGTGCGCCGCCTGCTGGTCTCCTGCGCTTTTCTGTTCGCCACCTGGGCGGGCGTGCTGGCCGCCTTGCAGGGCGAGGTGTATCACGCGGACGGCGCCGGCGCGCAGCGCGCGTCTTCGCTCGCGACGGCGCTGTATTTCGCGGCCATGGCCGCGACCATCGGGTTCACGTTGCGGCGGCGCGAGGACATCTATCCACTCGCGCTGGTGCTGGGCTCGTTCATCGGCGTATCGCTGGTATGGATCGGGCGGACCATCGATTCCACCGATGAAGGCGTGTTCCTGCTGCTCGCGCTCTATCTCATCGCGGTGTCCACGGTCGGTGGTCGCGTGCTGCTGGGTCTGCACCGCCGCTGGCGCGAGGCGGGCGGCGCGTGAGCAGCGCATCGCTGGCGAAGCTGGACGAGGCGCTGCGCGCCGAGGGCGTGATCACTGCGGAGGCGCCCCATCCGCATGAGGAGAACATCGACCGGCCCTGGTTCATCGCGCTGATGCAGGGTTTCGCCGGCTGGCTCGCCGGCATCTTCCTGCTGGTCTTCCTTGGCATCGTGTTCAAACCGGACGAGCGCGCCGCCGTGCTGCTGCTCGGTGCGGTGCTGCTGGTGGCCGCCTTCGTCATCTATCGGGCCGACCGCGACGCGGTGTTCCTCGACCAGTTCGCGCTCGCGCTTTCCATCGCCGGCCAGTTCGCCGTGGCCTGGGGCGTGCTCAGCGACGGATTCAGCGGCTTCACCGCGTCGCTGGCGCTGGTCGTGCTGCAGCTCGTCATCTGGTTCGCCATGCCCAACCGGACCGCGCGAACACTGGCGGCACTGTTCGCCTGCATCGCCTGGGTGTACGCGGTGCGCTTCCTGTTTCGTCCCGCACACGACCTGGATGACCTGCTCGGGCTTCGTAGCGGCGCGCACCTGCCGGGCGCCGGGCGCGTGGCGCTGGCCTGGCTGCTGACCTGGGCTCCCATCGTCGCCGCGGTATGGTGGCTCATCGCGCGCGAGGCGCACTGGATGGCGCGAGACTTCAGCGACCGCCTGCGACCCGGGCTCACCGGCCTGCTGGCAGGGCTGTCACTCGCGGGTGTGTTCGCCGAACCCTTCGGCTTCCTGACGCTCGGCATGGGCGTTCTGGGGGTGAACGTGACCTGGTGGTCGTTGTTCCCGCTGCTGTCCATCGCGCTCGCGGCCTTAGCCGCACACGGCGCGTTTCGCCTGCGCAGCCGCGGGCTGTTGGGCCTGGCCATCCTGGCCGCGCTGCTGCACCTCGGCCGCTTCTATTATTTCTACGGCACCACGCTGCTGTGGAAGTCCGTCATCATGCTCAGCGTGGGCACGGTGCTGCTGGCGCTCGGTGTCTGGGTGCGCCGGCGCGATCACCTGCGGGGCGCGGCATGAAGGCCGGCATCTCACGCGCATTCATCGCGGCCGCCGTGCTGCTGGTGCTGGTCGCCGTGAACCTGTCCATCCTCGGCAAGGAACGCATCCGGACTCAGGGCGAAGTGATCCTGCTCGAGCTCGCGCCCGTCGATCCGCGCTCCCTGATGCAGGGCGACTACATGGCGCTGCGCTTCCGCCTCGCGGAGCAGATCACCGCGCAGGACAGCGGTCTTGCGCCCGTGGCGCTCGATGCCCGCGGCGTGGCCACGCTGGATCCAGACCCCGACGCCACCGGCCTGCGCATCCGCTACCGCGTGCGCAATGGCCAGGTGTGGCTGGGCACGAACGCGTATTTCTTCGAGGAAGGCAGCGCCGAGCGGTTTGCGCGGGCGCGCTACGGCGAGTTCCGGCTCGACCGCGCCACGGGCGAGGCCGTGCTCACCGGGCTGAGGGATATCGATTTCCGGGCGCTTTGAGCGCCCGAACCGCAACATCCACTGACGCGCGCGCTTCGACTTCCTTCGCTGCAACGCCGGTGGGGGGTCCGCCGTCTATATAATCCCTCTCCTTCCGTGCACAGGCCCAGGATCCCCCCATGAAAAGAACATTGTCGTGCGCCGCCGCCGCCGCCGCGCTGCTGCTGCCCCTGCTGTCCACCGCGCAAACGCCCACCGCGGCCGAGAGAGTCGCCAGCGTCCCCGTGATCCCGCGCACCGCGCTGTTCGGCAACCCCGAAAAGGCCCAGGCCCGGCTCTCGCCCGATGGCAAGTACGTCTCGTTCATCGCGCCGAAAGACGGCGTGCTCAACGTGTGGGTGGGCCCGCGCAGCGATCCTTCCGCCGCCAGGCCCCTCACCAACGACACCAAGCGCGGCATTCGCCAGCACTTCTGGGCCTATGACAACCAGCACGTGCTGTACGTGCAGGACGAAGGCGGCGACGAGAACTGGCACCTGTACGCCACCGACGTGGCCACCGGCACGACCCGGGACCTCACGCCCTACGGCACGGCCGAGAACAAGGTGCAGGCCCAGGTGGTCGGCCTGTCGTGGAAGAAGCCGGGCGTGGTCGCCGTGGGTCTCAACGACCGCGACGCTGCCTGGCACGACGTCTGGGAAGTGAACATCGCCACCGCCAAACGCACGCTGATCGAAAAGAACACGCAGGAGTTCGGCGGTTACGAGCTCGATTTGAACCTCAAGCCCAAGCTCGCGCTCAAGAGCGATGCCAACGGCAACGAGATCTTCCGCAAGGCCGGCGGCAAGTGGGTGAGCCTGCTCAAGTTCGGGCAGGAGGACAGCATCACCACCAACGTCATCGGCATCGAGGCGTCCGGCGCCACCGCGCTGCTCACCTCCTCGGTGGGCCGCGACAAGGCCGCGCTGGTGCGCATCGACATCGCCAGCGGCAAGAGCACGGAGCTCGGCGCCAGCGAGCAGGCCGACGTGGAGAACGTCTGGGTCGAGCCGCGCTCGCGCGCGCCGCAGGCGTACACGGTGAACTACCTCAAGCCCGAGGTGAGCGTGCTCAGCAAGTCCGTGCAGAAGGACGTGACCCTGCTGACCCGCGAGCTCGGCGACGGCTTCGTGGTCACCAGCCGCACGCTCGACGATGGCACCTGGGTGGTGGCCACCGACGACGCGCTCGCGCCCTCGTCCAGCTATCTCTACGAGCGCAAGGCCGGCAAGCTGACCAAACTACTGGACACGCGCCCGGCGCTGGAGAAGGCGCCGCTGGTGCCCATGCAGTCGCTCGAGCTCAAGGCGCGCGACGGCCTCACGCTGGTGTCGTACCTGTCGCTGCCGCCCGGCTCCGACGAGAACGGCGACGGCGTGCCGGATGCGCCGGTACCGCTGGTGCTCAACGTGCACGGCGGCCCGTGGGCGCGCGACGCGTACGGCTTCGACAACGAGCACCAATGGCTGGCGAACCGCGGTTATGCCGTGCTGTCGGTGAACTACCGCGGCTCCACCGGCTTCGGCAAGAACTTCGTGAATGCGTCCAACAAGGAGTGGGCGGCGAAGATGCACGACGACCTGCTCGATGCCGTGAAGTGGGCGGTCGACAACAAGATCACCACCGCCGACAAGGTGGCCATCTACGGCGGCTCTTATGGCGGCTACGCCACGCTGGTCGGCCTGACGTTCACGCCGGACACCTTCGCCTGCGGCGTGGACATCGTCGGCCCGTCGAACCTGCTGACCCTGCTCTCGACCATCCCGCCGTACTGGAAGGCGTTCTTCGAGGAGTTCGCCTCGCGCGTCGGCGACCCGCGCACCGAGGAGGGCAAGAAGCTGCTCACCGAGCGTTCGCCGCTGACCCGCGTGGCCGACATCAAGAAGCCGCTGCTCATCGGCCAGGGCGCCAACGACCCGCGCGTGAAGCAGGCCGAGTCCGACCAGATCGTGAAGGCCATGAAGGAAAAGAACATTCCCGTGACCTACGTGCTGTATCCCGACGAAGGCCACGGCTTCGCCCGTCCCGCCAACCGCACCTCGTTCTACGCCGTCGCCGAAGGCTTCCTCGCGCAATGTCTCGGCGGCCGCTACGAACCCGTCGGCAACGACTTCAAGGGCTCCAGCATCCAGGTCCTCGAAGGCGCCGCCAACGTCCCCGGCCTCGAAGACGCCCTGAAATAATGGGGACATTCCTGATTTGCTAGCAAAAGGGGACGCGCCTCATCCCACCCCCTCCAGGCCCGGCAACAATGCCGGGCCTTTTTCTTTCACCCGGAGCCCACGCCAACGCCCATCGCGATCTGGCATGCTCGCGCCACCTGATTCCCTGGGGAGGGAGCCATGGCCACCGTCGTCCGCAACCGCGTCTACCTGGCGCTTGCCGCCGCGCTCGCGGCGTTCGTCTTCGTCGGCTTCGCGCGCACCTACTACCTGCGCACGCTGTTCGACGTGCCGCCCATCACCTATCTACTGCACGCCCACGGCATCCTGTTCACCGCCTGGGTGGTGCTGTTCCTCCTGCAGGTGCGGCTGATCGCCCGGCACGATTACCGCGCGCACATGCGGCTCGGTATCGCCGGCATGGCGGTCGCCGCGGCCGTGTTCGTCGTCGGCATCCTCGCGACCATCGCGTCCGCCGGCGCCGCCGACGGACGCCCGCGCCCCATGGGCATGACACCGGTGCAATTCAGCATCCTGCCCGCGTCGTCCATCCTGCTGTTCGGCGCGCTGGTGCTCGCCGCCTTCCTGCTGCGCAAACGCGCCGCGGTCCACAAACGGCTCATGGTGCTGGCGATGATCGCCGTGCTCGGCCCGCCCACGGCGCGGCTCATTCGCGCCACCGGCCTCGGCCACGACTTCCTCGCCATCCAGACCGCCGTCACCGCCGCCTTCGTGATCGGCGCGCTGATCGCCGACTGGGCCCGGCACCGGTCGCTGCATGCCGTGTACGCCATCGGCGGCACCCTGCTGGTGCTGAGCTGGCCCGCGCGCATGTGGTTCGCGCGCACGCCGGCGTGGGAAGCCGTGGGCCAGTGGATGGCCGCGCTCGGCACAGGCTGAAGTCCGGGACGATCGTCTCGCCCGCGAGGCGCGCAACCGTGCCGGGCCTTTTTCACATTTCGCTTTTCGCCGGCGCCTTCACCCGGACGCGACGGCGCGGCACTCTGCCATCCTGAGCGCAACAAGAACCGCCGCCCGAAGGCCCGTGCGCACCGTGCATCTTCCTGGTTTGACAAAAAATCTGCTGGCGCTCGGCGCCGCCATGCTCTTCTGGATTCCCGCGCACGCGACGGCAGCCTGCGGCCAGTCGGCAGGCCCCGAGCGACGGGCCACCATCGCGCTGCAGGACCTCGACAGCCACGGGCCGGTCTACTACTGGCACGACAGCTCGACGTACGCGCTGCTGTATTTCCGCCCCGAGGACATGGTCGCGCGCCTCGAGAGCCTGCTCGCGCAGGAGACCGGCGCGAATCGCGACTCGGCCTTCGGCGATGCCTCGCTCGCGCCCGCCTTGCTCGACAACATCAGGTTCGACCTGCCGCTCAAGGAATCCACCGACCTGTTCCGCTACACGCTCATCGACCAGCGCTTCGACCCGGTGGTGAATCTGGTCATCGCGGATCTCCTGAACGAGGGCAGGGTCATGCTGGATCAGTGGATCTTCGCGGACCACCCGGCGAGGTCCATCGTGATGATCTCGCGCACCGACGCCCACGGTGAAGAACGCGGACGCTGGTACTGCACGTCGAGCGACGAGGTGCTGTTCAAACTCGGGCATGCCGCGCTGGAGGGGTGAGGTCGCTCAGCGCCCCGAGCTCGGTTGCGGGGTCGCCTGCGCGCTGGTCCGCACGCTCTCGCCCGCGCTTTGGCCGAGCAGGGCCAGCGCCCGCTCCACCGCGACATCGCGCCCCGCGCGTACGTCGTCGAGCGTCGGCATCACGCGGATGTCGGGCGTCACTCCCGCGCCTTCGATGCGCTGGTCGCGCGTCGTGCGGAAGTCGCTCACCGGTACCTGGATCACGCCGCCGTCCGGCAATCGGAACCCCTGCGCGACCAGCGTCGAGCCGTTGGTCATGCGACCGATGAGCCGGCCGCGTTGATAATCCTGTACCGCGGCCGCGAGGATTTCCGAGCAGCTGCCCGTCGCCGGCCCAATGAGCAGCACCAGCGGGCCGTCGACGCGCCGCGCCGGCTTCGTGGCCAGCAACAGTTCCGAGCCGTGCGAGTTCTGCAGCGTGCCGAGCGGCACCTCGCCCAACAACACGCCCGCGAGCTTCTGCAGCTGCACGGCCAGGCCACCCACGTTCCAGCGCAGGTCGAGGATCAGGGCCGACGAGCCTGTCTCGTCCAGCACGCTGAATACCGGCGCCATGAACCGGTCGTCGCCGAACTCGTCGAAACGCAGATAGCGCGTGCCGGTGCCGAGTCGTCGGCTCTCCACCGGCGGACGTACGTCGAAGGGACGATGTTCGAAGGTGATCTTGAGCGAACGCCACTGGTCGCGATCCATGGGCTCGAGCTCGCCGCGCTCCCAGGCCTCCGCCTCCCGCGGCGTCAGCGGGATGAATTCGCCGAAGAAATTCACCGCGTCGAAATCGATCGACACCGAGGAGAACGAACGCACCACGCGCCAGCCCGGCTCGATGCCCGCCGTGGCCGCGGGTGAATGCGGCGCCACCTCGGTGACCAGGCCATAGGTCTTGTTGCCCCGCCGGACCTGGGTGCTCGTGTAGCCCGGCCCATAGCCGAGCAGAGCGACCATTTCGCGCACCCGCTTCGCGGGCACGCGGCGCACCTCGAGCGGTGCATCCTCGATGCTGGGCGGCAACTCCGCCGCGACGTGCGAGTCGGGAAATTCCGCGGCGATCTCGCCAAACACCTTCTTGTAGAGCTCGAACTCATCGGGCTCGTTCGCGGCGCGCTCACGCATGGCCTTGCGCAGCGAGCGCCACTTCTTCGCGGCCAGCAACTGTGGGTCGTAGTAGTTTGACTCGAGGCTGCCCCAGAACGCGTCGTACACCGCGAGATTGCGCTCCGGCCGAGGTAGCGCCTGGAATTCCTGGGTGGGATACGTCACGGCATCCGTGCCGAACGACGGCGAGGCGATGAGAGCCGCGCAGACCAGCCAACCCTTCATGCGACGCATCATCTTCCGCGGACCGCGTTCCCGCAATGAGCGGAAAGCGCATCCCGGTACGGGCGCCGTCCGATTTCACCGTGCGGCGGGCGCGACTTTTGACTTCTGGCCGGCGGCCCCTAAACTGCGCGCCTCCAGCCCTGGACCAAGCCGTTGGCCCACTTCAGGGTGCCTGCAAGTCAGGGAAATGGTGACGTCCGGCGTAAGTTCCGGCAGCAATGGCGCAAGGCCCCGTTCCCGGTGGCCGGTCGCACGTTCCCGTTCCCGTTGAACGTCGAAGGATGGGAACGCCATGTCCGCCGCTGTCAAAGAACTCCACACCTACCGCAAGTACTGGGCCGCGCGTTTCGGCACCGCGCCGTTCCTGCCCATGTCGCGCGCCGAGATGGACGTGCTCGGCTGGGATTCCTGCGACGTGATCATCGTCACCGGCGATGCGTACGTGGACCATCCGAGTTTCGGCATGGCCATCATGGGGCGGCTGCTCGAGGCGCAGGGCTTTCGCGTCGGCATCATCGCGCAACCCGACTGGCACAGCGCCGAGCCGTTCAAGCAGTTAGGCCGGCCGAACCTGTTCTTCGGCATCACCGCCGGCAACATGGATTCGATGGTGAACCGGTACACGTCGGACAAGCGTATCCGCAGCGACGATGCGTACACGCCCGGCGGCGAGGGAGGCAAGCGCCCCGACCGCAGCGTCGTGGTCTACGCGCAGCGGGCGCGCGAGGCGTACAAGGACGTGCCCATCGTCATCGGCGGCATCGAAGCCTCGCTCCGTCGCATCGCCCACTTCGACTACTGGAGCGAGAAAGTCCGCCGCTCCATCCTGCTCGACGCCAAGGCCGACCTGCTCGTCTTCGGCAATGCCGAGCGCCAGATCGTCGAGATCGCGCATCGCCTCGCCGCCGGCACGAAGGTTGAAGACATCACCGATCTGCGCGGCACCGCCTTCGTACGCCGCACGCCCGCCGACGGCTTCATCGAAATCGACTCCACGCACCTCGATACCCCCGGCAAGCTCAGCCCCCCCATAAACCCGTACGCGATGGCAAATGGGGACATTCCTCGTTTTCTAGGAAACGGGGACGCACCTCCCGCCGCCCATGCCGAGGCCGCCCATGCCCAGCCCGCCGCGCCGAAGGCCAACGAAGTCGTCGTCAAATTCGCCCGCCGCGTGAAGGGCGAGGATCGCGAGCGCAGCGTCATCCGCATGCCCTCGTACGAGGCCGTCGCGAACGACCCCGTGCTCTACGCCCACGCCAGCCGCATCCTCCACCTCGAGGCCAACCCCGGCAACGCGCGCGCGCTCGTGCAGCGCCACGGCGAGCAGGACCTGTGGCTCAACCCGCCGCCCATCCCCCTGACCACCCGCGACATGGACTACGTGTACGAGCTGCCATTCGCGCGCGTCCCGCACCCGGCGTACGGAAACGCCGAGATCCCCGCGTACAAGATGATCAAGTTCTCCATCGCCATTCAACGTGGGTGCTTCGGCGGCTGCACGTTCTGCAGCATCACCGAACACGAGGGACGCATCATCCAGAACCGCAGCGAGGCCAGCGTGCTGCGCGAGATCGAGAAGATCCGTGACACCGTGCCCGGCTTCACCGGCGTCATCAGCGACCTCGGCGGCCCCACCGCCAACATGTATCGCATCGCCTGCAAGAGCCGCGAGATCGAGAAGGCCTGCCGCAAGCCCAGCTGCGTGTACCCCGGCATCTGCCCCAATCTCGACACCGACCACAGCGCACTGGTCCAGCTCTACAGAAAAGCGCGCGCGCTGCCCGGCGTGAAGAAGATCCTGATCGCGAGCGGCGTGCGCTACGACCTCGCCATCGAGAGCCCCGAGTACGTCAAGGAGCTGGCTACCCACCACGTCGGTGGCTATCTCAAGATCGCGCCCGAGGCCATCGGCGAGGGCCCGCTCTCCAAGATGATGAAGCCCGGCGTCGGCACCTACTACAAGTTCAAGGAGCTGTTCGACAAGTACAGCAAGCTCGCGGGCAAGGAGCAGTACCTCATCCCGTACTTCATCGCGGCGCATCCGGGCACCACCGACGAGGACATGCTCGAGCTCGCGCTGTGGCTCAAGAAGAATGGCTTCCGCGCCGACCAGGTGCAGGCGTTCCTGCCGTCACCCATGGCCACCGCCACCGCCATGTATCACACGCTGAAGAACCCGCTGCGCAAGGTGACGCGCGACAGCGAAGAAGTGGTGATCCCGAAGGGCATCAAGCAGCGCCGGCTGCACAAGGCCTTCCTGCGCTACCACGACCCCAACAACTGGCCCGTGCTGCGCGAGGCGCTGCGACGCATGGGGCGGGCGGATCTCATCGGCAATGGCAAGCACCAACTTGTCCCGTCGTATCAGCCCGCCGGAACCGGCAGGGCCGAAGAGGGCGCCCGGAAGTCGCCGCGCGGCGGGTCCGCGCAGCGACCTTTCAAGACCCAGCACACCGGGCTGCCGAAGGTGCCGACCGTCCGGGGCCGGCGAGGGCGAGACGGCGGTAGATAGCCCCGCCGCGCGTCGTGGCGGCTACTCGCCGCCCGGCCCCTTCAACTTCTCCGTGCGCGCCTCGGGAATGCGCCCGATGCGCGCCGCCATCTCGTTCAGCGACTCGAGATGGCGGGGGATTCGATTCTCAGAGGTCATCAGCTCTTTATCCGGATTTCGCGCCAGCGCTCAGATCTTCACCAGTTCGACGCACCGGTTCTGCTGGCGCCCTTACGGCGTGTCATTGCCCGTCGCCGGCTTGCTCGCCCCAAAGCCCTTGGCCTGCAGCCGCGCCTTGTCGATGCCATAGGCATCCACGAGGTACTGCCGCACCGCCTCCGCACGCTTCTCGCTCAGCGCCTGGTTGCTCGCGGCCGCGCCCCCGTCATCCGTGTGCCCTTCGATCAAGAGCTTCAGCTCCGGATGCTCCTCGAGCATCGCGCCCATCTCCTCGAGAGTCGGCGTCGACTCCGGCCGGATGCGATCGCTGCCCGTATCGAACAGCACGCCCTGCGTGGCCACGCGGCCCTTCTCCGCCAGCGCGTCATACAGCTTTTTGCCGCCCGCGGCGATGCGCACGTTCGCGATCATGCGCGGCTGCTCGGCGGTCCAGCCGTTCATGTTGACGAAGATCTTGTTGTCGCGCCCGAGATTGGCGTTCGGCGCGTTGAACACGCGCTTCTCGTTCGCGTACGCCTTTGTCTTACGTGCGATCGCGCGGCGGCAGCGCGTCCTTGAACACCTCGAACGTCTTCCACGCAGGCACCGGTGGACTGTATCCCGGCCGCGGCGAATGGACGGATTCCTCGACGAGCTGCATCTTGTGGATGTAACGCGGGCAGTTCGGAAAGATCCGCTGCGCCGTCAGTCGCACGATGAACACGGCGCCGGGCAGTTCGGCGAGCAATGGATCGTCCTGGCTCACCACCGCCGTGCCATTCACGCGCAAGCGCTTGGGCGTTTCGAAATCCACGAACAGCAGGCCGACGTGCGGATTCTTCAGCACGTTTCCCCAGCTGCGGTACTGCCCATTGCCGTCGTAATCCGGGATGGCCAGCGTCCGGTCGTCGATCACGCGCACGAACCCCGGCAGGCCGCCCTTGTACGAGCAGTCCGGCTGCCCTGCTTCGTCGGCGGTGGCGACGAACAACATGCGACAGCGCGAGATGAAGACCCTGTCTTCCTCTGTGAACGCGCCGCGCATGGTGACTTTTTCCAGCCGATCGGCAAGCGCACGCGTCTCCCGCAGGTCCTGAAGCTGACGCATGCCGTCGTGATAAGCGGATGTGGTCATGACTCCCTCCCTGCCTCCTTTTAGTCCGCCGCGGACGGTTTGTCGCGGGCCGATCGGCGAATCCTCGCGCGCGGCTTGTGGCGGTGCGCTTCCCTGAGCATCATTCGGGTGGAACCCTTTACCGAGCAGGTCCTTCGAGCCATGACCCCGAAAGCTTTCGCCCCCAAGCCCATGAAACTCAGCATCCTGACCGCCGCCCTGCAGGAGCTGACCCCCCGCGACAAGCGCGACCCGGATCCCGATCTGGCGATCGAGGAGTGGCTCGCCTTCGCCCGCGACATTGGCGCCCCCTACATCCAGCTCTCGGCCGCGCTGCACCCCACGCTCAGCGACGTCCCCGCCGAAGCCATGCTCGACCCGGTCGCGAACACGCTCGACCTGCGCCAGCCCTTCGACAAGTCCCGCGCCGCACGCGTGCAGAAGGCCATGGCTGCGAACAAAGTGGGTCTCTCGGACGTCGCCTACTTCGACAACATGCTGGTCGACGACAAGGCGGCGCGCAAAGCCAAGCACGACTTCATGCTGCGCGTGTTCGACGCGGCGGCGCTGCTGGGCACGGATGCTGTGTGCGGCTTCGTTGGTCGCAACATCAAGCTCGAGATGGACGAGAACCTCGTCATGTTCGAGCAGGAATTCATCCCGCTGCTGAAGGAAGCCAAGGCGCGCGGCCTCACGTATCGCGTGGAGCAATGCCCGATGCCGGGCTGGAACGTGCTGGATCGCTGGCACAACAACATCGCCTACGCGCCGGGCCCGTGGATCGCCCTGCATCGCATCTGCGAGAAGCACGGCGTCGGCGACCAGTTCCGCATCCACTACGATCCGTCGCACTCCATCCTCATGGGCCAGGACACGCGCTCGATGTTCCAGTACCTCAAGGACGAGGGTTACGGCTTCCTCATCGCCGGCTTCCACGTGAAGGGGCAGGTGGTGGACTCGCGCGGCGTCTCGGCCTGGGGCTACGGCGGCCAGACCATGCAGCGCGGCGACTGGAAGGACGGCAAGCCCTCGCCGAATCCGGCGGACGCGGTCAATGCCTGGAAGAAGCAGGTGGTGCTCGCCGAACACGAGCTGCCCGGCACGGCGCGCCACGACCCGCTGGCCTATCTACAAAACCGCAGCGTGGACTGGCTCGATCACCAGCTTGCGGCGCGCGAGCTGCTGTCGATCGACCCGGCGAACACCTACCTGGTGGTCGAGCACGAGTATCCGCCGGCGCGCATCCAGGACAAGGCGCGGCTCGCGCCGATCCTGAAGGGCTCGCTGGCATTCGTGAAGGCGATCGACGAGGCGGCGGCGGCGATGTACTCGCTGCAGCACGAGGTCATGCAGTCGCAGGGCATCAAGATCCAGGGCACGGGCCGCGAGGCTTACCGCTCGTAAGCCGGCCCCTTCGCAGATCGATGCACAGGAAGCCGGCCCTTCAGGCCGGCTTCTTCATGCAATTGATCATCCACGGCTTGCCGTACCGGTCGGTGAACATGGCGAAGCGCAGCGACCAGGGGGATTCGCCCAGCGGCATCTCGACCTTGCCGCCCGCTGAGAGCGCGGCGAATACGCGCTCGGCCTCTTCCACGGTTTCGACATCGACGTTCACGGTGGTGTCGTTGCGCGCGGCGCCGGTTTCCTCGCCCATGACATTGTCGGCGCCCATGATCGATGCGCCGCCCGCGACGAGGTGCGCGTTGGCGACCTTTGCCAGGGCCGACAGGGGCAGGTGTTCCGAGGCGCCGGGCATCTGACCGTACGTGGACACCGAGATCACATCGCCACGCAGGGCCTGGGCATAGAAAGCGAAGGCTTCGCGGCACTGGCCGTGGGTGAACATCAGGTAGGGAATCAACTTCATTGCGCGACTCCGGAAGGGCTCGGCAGGGGCGCCGACCCAAGGTTGTCGAACGCGACGCGCGAATTTCGACCTGCCTGGCCACCGAAAGCCCCTGACCGCCTATCGGCTCACGCGCACGGCGAGGACCGCCACTCTCCGACTGCGCGCCCGAGCCGGCGGGCGTAGCGTCATCGCCATGAAAACTCTCATGAAAATCGCCGTCCTGGGCGGCCTCGCAGCACTGGCCATGGAGATCTACCAGCGCCAGCGGCGCTACGATCGCGAGCTGCGCGACTCGCGCTCAGAGCGCCGCGACCCGGACTGGGACACCGACAACCACCCGCTGGAGCAGGTGGCGGACACGAACTCGGTGGTCGCGGGCGATGCGGCAGCCGCGCAGCGGGCGCCGCAGCCGCAGGACTGGCGCGGAGCGCAGAACGTCGTGGAGTGAGGCGGCGCTGCCGGGGTACGCCGATCCGCCCCGGCTCATCAGTCGATGCCGTGCACTCGCAGCTGAATGAGCTTGTCGATCGACAGGTCCTTCACGCCGCGGGCCTTCATCCTGTCGATGTACGCTGGCGTCACGCCGTGCACGCGCAGGGCCACGAGCTGATCCGCATCGGGCTTGCCGTAGCCCAGCTTCTCCATGCTGGCGATGAATTCCGGGGTCACGTCGTGCACGCGAAAGGCGATCAGCTTGTCCGTGTCGAGGCCTTCGTAACCCCTGGCGCGCAGGTCCTTCACCCACTCGGGGGTCGCCCCGTGCACGTGCAGCGCGATGAGCTGGTTCTCGTCGGCCTCGAGGCCGATTTTTCGGTACTCCCTGACCGACGCGACCGAGACCTGGTGGACGCGAAAGGCGATCACCTTGTCGCTCTCCGACATCGGCAGGCCTTCGCCGCGCAGATCGTGGATGTATTGCGGGGTGACGTCGAAGATCCTGAGCGCCATGAGCTTCTCGGAATCGAGACCGCTCAGCTTTTCGGCTTTCATGGCCCTGGCGAAGTCGGTGGTGACGTCGACCATGGCCATGGCGTATTGCTTGTTGTCGTCGATGCCATCGAAACCGAGCTCGTGCATCGATTTCGCGAAAGTGGGGTTCGGTGTGAACAGGAACACGCCAGCGCCCACGCCGTTGTTCAGATAGCCCTCGCAGTCGAAGCGGCCGGCATCGCGCGTGATGCTGAATTGCACGTCGCGCTTGCCGCGCACCGACAGGTCCAGCCCCTGGAAGACCTCCGCGGGCCAATCCGAGGAATGCTGGATGTTGCTGTGCTCGCGGCGGTGCACGAGCCCGAAATTCACCTTGCCGGGCTGCTCGGAAGGCATCAGCGTCCAGTTGCCGGTGTATTCACCGCCGGCGAAGGCGCGGGCCGTCAGCAGAATCCAGGCGCAAAGCGCTCCCATGACGACGAACCGGGTCGTTTTCATGATCAACTCCTGTTGTGGGATCGCTGGTTAGAGCACGTTCGCGTGCTTCAGCGCGATCAATTGGTCGATGTCGAGATTCTTGAAGCCGTGCTCGTTCACCTTGCGGATGAACTCCGGCGTGATGTCCATGACCTTGGCGGTCACGAGCTGGTCGACGCTCAGCTTGAACCCGGCGGATTCGAGTGCGCGCCGGTAGCCCGGCGTCACGTCGTGCACCTTCATGGCGATCATCTCGTCGGTGTCCGCGTCGAGTCCGCTGGCACGCATCTGCGTGACGTACTCGGGCGTGATGCCCTGCACCTTGAGACCGATGAGCGCGTCGGTGTCGAACTTCAGGCCGACGTCGCGCATCTGCCGCACGTACTCGGGCGTGACATCCTGCACCCGGAGGCCGATGAGCTCGTCGCTGTCGAACTCGAGCCCGGCATCGCGCATCTGCTGCACGTAGCCGGCGTTGATGCCATGCACTTTCATCGCGAGGATCTCGTCGGCTTTCGCGTCGAAGCCCATGGCACGCACCTGGCGCACGAACTCGGGCGAGATGTCCTGCGTCTTGAAGGCGATGATCTCGTCGGTGTCCGCGGTGAAGCCCAGGTCGCGCACCTGCTTCACGTATTCTGGCGTGACGCCGTGCACCTTCATGGCGACGAGCTGGTCCGCGGAGGCCTGGATGCCGCGTGAGCGCAGCTGGCGGATGTACTTCGCCGTGACCCCCTGGGACTTGAGAGCGATGAGGTCGTCGACGTTCACGTCACCGAGCTCCGCGCGAATCTCCTCGAGGTACGAGGACTGTTCGCGGGTTTCGTCCGCGACGGGCTTCGCAGGCTTGGGGGTCAGCGCCGGAGGCGGCGCTGGGTTGACCGCGGGCGCAGGCGCGGCGCGCACGTGTGGTGCGGGCCGGGGTACGACGGCGGGCCGCGGCGCCACCGTTGGGTGTGGCGCCGGTGCGGCGGCGGGCGCGGGCACCGCGGCAACGGCCGGCGAGACGCCATCCGCTGCAGTGTCCGGCGAGACGGCGGCCGGTGAAGGTGTCGGCACCGCTTCGGCAGCCTGGGCCTGGGCGGGTTCGGCCAGGCCGAGTGACACGGCGCCGGCAACGAGTGCGCCAGCCAGGATCACCGCGGCGGTGAACACGCCCGCGGTGTTCGCACCGTCTCGTTTCACTCCCAGCAGCCGCGCCACGCGCGCCGCCACCGGCCCGCCCGTCGCGGCCATGGCGAAACTCGGCACGTCGCGCCAGTTGGCAATGGTGGCCAGGGCCTTGGCATAGCGGATCGAACTACCACCGGCGGACACGGCGATGTCGTCGCAGCAATCCTCGCGGTCGGCGCGGATGCGCCCGTTCAGCCACCACACCGCCGGATGGAAGAAGAACAGCGTCTCGGCCACCACTTGCACGAAGTTCACCGCCACGTCGAAGCGCTTGATGTGCCCCAGCTCGTGCGCGATGAGCGCATCGAGCTGCTCGGGCGACAGGCCCGTGAGCGCGCGCAGCGGCACCAGCACCACCGGGCGAAAGAAGCCGATCACCGCCGGCACGTTCACCAGCGAGCACTCCGCGAAGTGGATGCGGCGCGTGATGCCGAGCCGAGCCTGCAGTGCGCGCAGTCGTGCCACCAGGACATCGGGCAGCGCCACCAGCTTGCGCCGGCGCAGCTGCTCGATGATGAACAGCCCGAACGCGATGCGCAGCGCGAGCACGAACACGCCCAGCAGCCAGCCGCGCGCCACCCAGGCGAAATCCGCAGCCGAAGCAATGGCCGCTTGCTCTCCGGTCCAAGGCAATTGCGGAGCAGCGGGAGTCCCTGCAGGGGGGACCAGGACGGCGGCCGGCGCCCCCGCAGCCGTTGCAGCGGCTGGCGGTTCGTCGCGATCGTTCAGCAGCGAGACGGTCACCGCGAACGACAACATCATGAGCCCGAGCGCGCTCACGCCGAGTAGATAGCGCGTCGCGGGCTTGCGGAATACGTACAGGAGAGCCGCGGCGAAGGCAGCGATGGCGGCGCCCTGCCACAGGAAATGGAGCAGCGACCAGGCGAGCGTCTGCATGAGGGTGGCGGTCATGAATTCTTCCTCTCGTATTCGTCGAGCAGGCGGCGGATTTCGTCGAGTTCCTTTTTCGAACTGCGGCGCCCCGAGAGCGCATGCTGCATGAGCTGGCTGGTCGAGCCGCGGAACACGCGTTGCAGCACGTCGCTGGCGAGTTGCTGCTTGGTGGTCTCGGCGGGCAGGGCGGCCGCGTACACGTGCGCGCGCTGGTCTTCGGATCGCGTGACCAGCCCCTTGGTCGTCATGATCTGCAGGAACTTCAGCGCGCTGGTATAGCCGACGTCCTTTTCCTTGGAGAGCTCCTCGTGGATTTCGCGCACCGTCGACGGGCCGCGGTTCCACAGGATGTGAAGAATCTCGAGCTCGGACGGCGTGGGATTGAATCTGGGTTCCTGCTTCATGGGACGCAAGCTACTACGAATGACTTCGTAGTGTCAACGAAGTCTTTCGTAGATTGGCGCACTAGATGGGCGCAATCGCGAGGGTCGACGTGCCCAGGCAATCCTGGTGAGAGAAAACGCTGACACGTGACACTTATGTAAGTCAGCCGAGCGATAGGCGACGAAAGGCTGCCGCCCCGCAACATTTTCCGGCACGCGCCGCGCGAGCGAGAAGTCATGAGAAAGCATGTCCTGTTCTTCGTTCATGGCATGGGCAGTTACGTCAACGCCGCGGGCGAGGCCGATGACACCTGGTCCCGGGACGCGGCGGCTGCGCTCGAAGAGCAGTACGACAAGTACAAGTTCGTGCGCCGCAAGCCCTTCGACCAGCGCTTCGAGGTCGTACAAATCAACTACGACACCGAGATCTTCAAGCTGGTGAGTCGCTGGCAGACGGAAAGCCAGACCATCCTGAACTCGGGCGTGGTCTCCGCCGCGCCGGTGACCCGGCTGGTCAAGTGGTTGGACGGCGGCGCGAAGCTCGATGACAACTTCGCCTGGACCCACGCCGCCTGCGTGATCTTGTATCGCTTCTTTCCGCTGATGCGCCAGCGGCTGAAGATCCACGTGGCCAACCAGTTCCAGAACGCACTGGCGCCCAACGAGAACGGCGCGGTCTCCACCTGGTCGGTCATCGCGCATTCATTGGGCACCATCGTCGTGCACGACGTGCTGAATGCGATGGATGCGACCACGCCGAACGAAGCCGGCATCAGCATCCTCGACACCATGGTGCCGAGTGCGCAGGTGGTGGCGATGATCGCCAATGTCTCCAAGATCCTCGAGACCAGCGAAGCACCCGTCTACGACAGCCTGCTGGTTCCGCAAAGCATGGTCCGCAACCAGTCGTGCTGCTTCAGCTACTTCAACTGCAACAACAAGCTCGACCCGTTCGTGCTGCCGGTGCCGTTCTCGCCGCCGGCGAGCAATCAGGCCTGGGCGCTGGCCAAGGCCAACGGCAGCTATGTGGACATCTCCATCGACAATGTCGAGGAGCTCAACGTACACAGCCTGCGCAACTACCTGGTGAACCCCGCGGTACACATCCCGCTGCTCGAGTACCTGGTCGGCGAAGGCTCGATCACGGACGCGGAGAAGAAGAAAGCAGCGGAGGACTTCGACAACATCTCGGAGGCCGTGGTCGCCAAGGCGCGCAAGAAGCTCATCGCCGCGGTGAATGCGCGCCTGGGTGGGCAGGCGGATGCCGGGAAGTGGTTCGATCTCGTGGGCAACTATTTCGCACTGCTCAAAGGCAGGGCCTGAACCATGAACAAGCCAATCCGGGTCGCGGCACTGCTGCTGATCGGCGCGGCCTGGGGCGACGCCCGGGCTGCCACCTGCGATGCGGCCTACGAGCGGGCGCTGGCGGACGACGCGGGTGCGGCGCAGATGTGGGTGAGCGTGAACGATGAACGCGAGTCCGGCTGCATCCTGGGCGCCACGGACGACACGGGTATTCGCCAGCTCTACCTGGAGCTGCGCGCCAATCCCACCGCTGCGGAGCGGGCCGTCAAGCGCGCCGAGTTGTTTGGTCGCCTGATACAGCAGTATGACGGCCTCACCTCGGGCCCGTGCGCCGGTGACGCCGCGAGCTGTGTCGCCGGACGCCATCGCCAGGCGATCGTGGAGGTTCGCGACCTGCTGATGAATGGTGACCCGGATCCGAAGGACCCGGCACTGGCGTCCGATCGCTGGGGCGTGGTCGTGCGCGATGGCGGCATCGCGGCTGGCGGCATAACGCTCAAGCCCTTCCTGGAAAAGGAATGCGCGGCCGACGTCAAGAGCGCGCAGTGCCGCGCCGCCTTCGATCTCGCCAGCCGGATCGTGCGCAGCTCGGAGGCCACGTTCCAGGCCATCGTCGCGCATCGTCAGCCGCTCATCGAGGCGAACACGCAGTTCCTCACGCGGCGCGATCGCGAATGGAATGCGTACTTCAACGATGTCTCGGTGCAGTACCCCTGGGAGCTTGCGATCAACAGCCTTCGATTCACCCGCGCGACCCCGGCGGAGGGGCGCGCGACCTTTCCGCGTGCGCCCGAGGCGAAGCTGATCGTGCTGCATCCCTCGCCCGGCTTCGAATACGCCGACGTGGCCGGCGAGAAGAGCACGCAGGCGGCCGTGGTGTTGGAGCTGTTCGGCTACGAACGCTGGCGCTGGCGTGACGGCGCGGCCTCGCATCGATTCGGCGCCTCGCTGGCCGCCTCGTTCGCGGACGTGCCGGGCGCCGACGCGGTGGGTTACGGGGTGATCCTGCACCTGCCGTTCCGCCACATCACCGTGGGGGCGATGTGGCGCGATGGTGATGCGGGCGACAGCATCAATCTCACCGTCAATGCGGACCTGGCCAAGCTCATCGAACGATACAAGGACATCGACGTGAAGGACTTCATCGGCGCGCCCGCGGGTGCCTCGCCATGAGACTCGAGCAGATCGTGGCCGACCGGCTCGACGTCGCGCGACCGATCATCGGCGGCGACGTGGAACTCACGCGGCAGATACAGACTCAGCTCGGGAAGATGGGACTGCTCGACCCGCCGGCGGACGGCAAGTTCGGCGCGGTCTCGCATTGGGCGCTGCAGGCGCTGCTCGCGAAGCTGAAGACGCCGGACAAGACCGTCGTCGACGCCGAGGTCGCGCGCGTGCTGCTCGCGGGAGAGAAGGCGAAGCTCTGGCCGCTGGTGCGCACCGCCGACCTGGCGGGCCGGCTGGTCGCGGCGGCGTTGCGCAAGGATTATTGGCTGTGCCGCCACCCGGACTGCGTGAACATTCTGTACGTCGAGGGCATGGACGCGGACGGTGCGGCGAACGAAGACCAGCCGAACGTGTTCAACGACCTGCGGCTGCTGCTGCGCTTCACGCGCACGGGCAGGCCGGTCATCGAGAAGCTCTGGGAGGCGACCACCGAACCGGGCGTGTTCTACACGAAGGTGAAGAAGCTCGACCCGCGGGGCGCGGCGCGCATCGCGTTCGGCCAGTACAAGGCCTGGCGAGTCGGCACACACATGCAGGGCCGCCCGACGGCGCACGAGGCGCTGGTGCAGTCCGCGGACATCGTCGTGTTCCGCGATCTCAACGAGGACTTCGAGCGGCAGGGCGACGAGCGATTCACCGGCATGTTCGGCATCAACCAGCATGCCGGTGGCGACGTGCCGAAGTCCGACATCCGCCGCGCGAGTGCCGGTTGTCTGGTCGGCCGAACGCGGGCGGGCCATCGCGAGTTCATGGAGCGGTGCAAGAGCGATCCGCGCTATCAGGCGAGCCGCGGCTACCAGTTCATGACGGCCGTGATGCCGGCGGGCGAGGTGAACTGACGCGACGGAACCGCACCTGCTCCTGGCGTTACTCAATGCCCGTACGCCATTGACGGCGACACCCTAACCAGGAGCAACCAATGAAAATGAAAGCACTTCTGTGCGTCGTCGGACTGATCGCGGCGGGTACCGCGGGCGCACACGGCAACAACTTCGGCAAGTCGGGCGTCCTCTTCGTATTCGACGGCGCGATCGGCGTGCAGCCGTTTCGCAGCGCCGGCGGCGCGGCCGGGCTCAATGCGGTCGCGGGCGTCAATCCGGCCGGCGTGCCGTGGGGCATGACGTCCTTCTCCGCCATCATCAAGGACAATGGTGACATCCGTGCGCGCGGCACGGGCGTGCTGCTCCTGGGAACGGACAACATCGGCACGCGCGGCGGCCCGCGCCAGGTGATTCTCTCGCTGTTCTGCCGCAATGCGCCGATTCCACCGGCAGTGGCCGGTGCGGTCAATGCCGCGAATGCGTTCAATTCCGCGCCGATCGCGCTGGATGAGGACGGCGATTTCTCGCTGCGCGGCACGCTCACCGACGCGACCGGCGCGACGCCGCCGCTCGATTGCGGTGACAGCGCCGACAACCGTCCCGTGCTGCTGGTGCGCTCGGTGACGCCGGGCGCGAATGGCGCGCCGGCAACGCCCGGCGCCTGGTTCGCCGCGGGCGTGATCGCCGCGAAGTGGAACAAGGGCCGCTGGAAGTACTGGGACTGACGGAACCACCTCGTCAGTGCATGCGGGCCGGCGGTGCCAACACCCCCGGCCCTCGTGCGTCCCGGGCCGGCACCACCTTCGGCCCGCATCACCTTCGGAAAGTGCCGATGCCCCTGCCGGGGCGAAAGGCGAAAACTCGCGCCCCCCAGTTCCTCACGAATGACAGGAGGCGCTCCATGGAAACATCCGTCACCAACACCCGGACCGACGCCGGGAAGAAAGCCGCGCCAGGCGCCCAGCCCGGGCAGCGCGACGCCGGCGAGCAGCGCATCACGCGCGCCAGTGGCAACTTCTCGCCCATGTCATGGACCGGTCACCCGCTCGACACCATGATGCGCATGTCGCGCGAAATGGATCAGCTCATGGATTCCTTCTTCGGCGGGCGGCTCGGCTTTCCGCGCTTCGGCCGCGAAGCGACGACGCGCTCGGCCATGCCCGAACTGTGGACTCCGCGCATCGACATGCGCCAGTCGGGCCAGAACCTGGTGATCAACGCCGAGCTTCCCGGCATCGACCGCGATGCCGTGAAGATCGAGGCCACGGAAGACGGCATCGCCATCTCGGGCGAGCGCCAGCAGAGCCGTGAAGAGGGCGCTGGCGAGGCTGACTACCACCTGAGCGAGCGCAGCTACGGCAGCTTCTATCGGACCATTCCGCTGCCGGAGGGCGCCCAGGCCGACCAGGCCAAGGCCAGGATGCGCGACGGCGTGCTGGAGATCACCGTGCCCTGCAAACAAACCGCCCCGCGACGGCAGATCCAGATCTCCGATTGAGGCCCGCGGTGCGTTACGCTTCCTCCCTTCCCGGGAGGAAGCGATGGCACGAATCGGCAGACACAAGGAACATCACCGCACCGCGCGCGTGGGCTGGCTGCGCGCGGCCGTGCTCGGCGCGAACGACGGCATCGTTTCCACGGCCGCGCTCATCGTCGGCGTGGCCGCGGCCGGCGCCGAACCGCGCACCATCCTGATCTCCGGTCTCGCCGGGCTGCTCGCCGGCGCGATGTCCATGGCGGCGGGCGAATACGTGTCGGTGCACACGCAGGCCGACGCCGAGGACGCGGACCTCACCCGCGAGCGCACCGAGCTGCGCGAGTCGCCGGATGCCGAACTGCGCGAGCTCGCGTCCATCTACGTCGGCCGGGGTCTCGAGCCGGCATTGGCCCGCCAGGTGGCTGAGCAGCTCACGGCGCACGACGCACTCGGCGCGCATGCGCGCGACGAGCTCGGCATCACCGAGCACCTGGCGCCCCGGCCTATCCAGGCAGCATTGTCGTCGGCGGCAAGCTTCGCCGTGGGTGCCGCGTTGCCGCTGGCGCTGGTGCCCTTGTTCCGGGCCAGCGAGCTGGTGCTGGCGATCTCGGTCGCGACCCTGGTGCTGCTCGCCGTGCTGGGTGCGCTCGCGGCGCGCGCCGGCGGCGCCGGCATGCTGAAAGGCTCGCTGCGCGTGACGTTCTGGGGCGCGTTGGCGCTGGCCGTCACGGCGAGCGTCGGCACCCTGTTCGGCATCGCCACCTGAGGCGAGACCGCGCCCGACCCGGAGTCGGAGCAGGCCCACAGGCACTACGTAATCCCGGCGATGGTGTGCGCGGGGCCGCGTCCGTAGCCTGCGCACATGGTCGCATCGCCCACGGCGCTGCAACGCGCACATCAGCCCGAATATCAGGCGCCGGTGCCTGGCGCACCGGGAGCCACGCTCAACCTGCACACCGGCACGGCGATGCCGGCGATGGGATTCGGAACGTGGCAGCTCAAGCATCACACCGCCGAAACGGTGTTCCAGGCGCTCGAGGCCGGCTATCGACTCATCGACACCTCCGGCGACTATCACACCCAGCGCGGCATCGGCAATGCGCTGCGCGGCTTCGGCGGCTCACGCGACGAGGTGTTCGTGGTGACCAAGATCGAGGAGAACGACGACGCCTACGAGGCGACGCGAGGCAGTCTCGCCGAGCTCAAGCTCGACCATGCGGACCTGGTGCTGATCCATCGTCCGCCCGAGCGTGGCGTCGGCGAGGTGCTCTGGCAGGAGTTGCGACGCGCCAAGCGCGATGGCCTGACGCGCGACATCGGCGTGTCGAACTACTCGATCGAGCAGATCGAGGAGCTGGTGTATCGCACCGGCGAAATGCCGGCGGTCAACCAGATCGAATGGACGCCGTTCGGCCACAGCCCGCGCATGCTCGATTTCTGCCACGACAACGGCATCGTCATCATGGCGTGGAGCCCGCTGACGCGCGGTGAGCGCCTCAACGACGACAAGCTGGCGGCCATGGCGGCGCGCTACGGGCGTACGCCCGCGCAGTTGCTGATCCGCTGGAACCTGCAGCAGGGCGTGGTGCCCATTCCCAAGGCCAACCACGTGCAACACCTGCGCGACAACCTGCACGTGTTCGACTTCGAGATCGGTCAGGCGGACATGGCCCGACTTCGGGCCCTCAACGAACACTATTCCGCCCTCGGCACCCTGCAATATCTCTGACCTGCCGCGCGCGGGCGGACAACAGGACAATCCCACCAGCCAGATCGAAGCGCTTCGCGGCGTCCCCGGCGTCGCCGCGGTACGTGCCGGCATGCAGACGCGCCGACATGCGCACGATGCCGGGTCGGTGCCGCAATGCCCGGGAAACGCTTGCAGCATCACCGCGCGCGCAATCGGGTATCGCCGGGCGATACGAACTATTTCTCACTTGTTTGCGCCGAGGCATGCTTCCTAGCTTCCAGACGTCCGAACTAACTACGAAGGGGAGCGCAGGAAAATGAACGAGACAAGGTGCAGGACAGCTTGGGTCGTCGTGGTGGCGGCATTGCTGGTGGGGCCGGCCGCGGCGGGGGACTTTCAACTCGGCTTTCGCATGGGCCAGAACTGGCTGGACGTGGACGGCGACCGCCTGTCGAGCGGCAACGGCGTCAACGACCACCTGCTCAATCTGGGAATCACCGGTTCGTATCGCTGGCCGGCCGGCGGATACCTGGAGCTGGGCCTGGGCGGCTCGGGGAGCATCGACATCCTCGGCATCCAGAGCGTGAGCCACCGCTGGATCGGCGGCGGCTGGCAGTACGATCTGCACGGCAACTGGAAGCTGACGCCGAAAGCCGGGCTCACCTACAGCGAGCTCACCTCCAGTGAGGAAGACCTGTTCGACAGCGAGCCCGTCGATGAATTCAACGACGTGGTTCCGTTCGTGGAGCTCACGCTGGAGCACCGCTTCTACGAGCACGTCGGCCTGGGCGTGTACTTCCGGCACACCTTCGAGGATTGGGGCAGCACCCGCGACTTCGGTCTGCTGCTCTCCTGGACGTTCTAGTCAGCCGGCGGCCGTGGCCGCATCGGGCCATTCCAGCGCCAGCCGGGCTCCGCCGAGCTGGCTGCTGGAGCCGGCCATCACGCGGCCACGGTGCAGCGCGGCGATGCGTGCGACGATCGCCAGGCCCAGTCCGAAGCCGCCGGTCTGGCGATTGCGACTGGTATCCAGCCGCGTGAATGCGTGGAAGACCGAGGCGCGGGCGCTCTCCGGAATGCCCTCGCCGTCGTCCTCGACCACCAGCCGGTACAGATCGCGATCGCGGATCACGCTCAGGCGCACGTTGTGCCGGGCATGGCGCAGCGCATTGGCCAGCAGGTTGCTCGCCGCCAGCTCCATCAGTCGCGGCTCCATCCAGGCCGTGTCGACACCCGGATGCGACACCTCGACCTTGCGCTCATGCGGCGGCGCGGAGGCCACGATCTGGCCCAGCCACGGTTCCAGCGGCACGGCCTGGCAGTTCATGCGCAGGCCGGGGTGGTCCAGGCGCGCGTAGTCGAGCATGTCGGAGATCAGGTCGTCGATCTGCTGGACGTCGGTGTTCACCGCACGAAGCTGGTCGCGCAGCTGTTCGTCCACCAGGCCCTCGAGCACTGCGGCGGCGAATCGCACGCGCGCGAGCGGCGTGCGGATCTCGTGTGACAGTGCCGCCGTCATCTCCTTCTGGGTCTGGATGAGCTGGCTGACGCGGGCCGACATGTCGTCGAGATGCGTGGCGAGGCTGGTGAGCTGCGTGGTCTGCGCCGCGGTTTGCGTGGGCTCGCGGTAGTCGCTGGCGAAGCGCTGCGCGGCGCCGGTGAGCACGCGCAGGTCGCGCAGCAGCGGCCGCAGCCACAACCCGACCACCAGCAGGATCGAACCATAGAACAGCACCGGCAGGAATCGCGCCAGCGCGCTCTCGTGCGGCGCGTCGAACGGCCCCAGCCGCAGCGCGCCGCCGAGCGCGCCGGAATTCCACAGGTAGTAGATGCGACCATCGTCGCTGCGCAGCTCGTGCGGCACGGGCGCGAGCGGCGGGGCGCCGGAGATCTCGCCGGGTTCGAGCAGGTCGACACGCACCCCCAGCCGCTGCGCGAGCGCCGCGACGCGCGCCTCGCGGTCCGCGGCGGGGGCGCCCGCGAGCTCGCTCTCCATCAGGCGAAAGGTCGACACCAGCCAGGGGTCCGCGGCGCGCTCCTGGCGCGACTGCAGCGCGTCGAAACCGAGGTCGAGCACGATGGCCGCGACCAGCAGTCCTCCGGCGAGCACGACATAGGAGCGCACGAACAGCCCGCGATGCCGGGCCGAGAGCCACTCCCTCACGCCGGCTGCCTCAGCTCTCCCCAGGCATCCGGAACCAGTAGATAGCCCTTGCCCCACACCGTCTTGATGCGGGTCGGGGCGGCGGCGTCGTCGCCCAGCTTGCGCCGCAGCTTGGATACGCGACCGTCGATCGAGCGGTCGAGACCGTCGTAGTCGATGCCGCGCATGGTGCGGAACACCTCGTCACGGCTCACCAGCTCGCCCGCGCGGTGCGCGAGCAGGCTGAGCAGCTCGAATTCCTGGGTCGTCAGGGGCACCGGATTGCCGTGCAGCCAGACTTCACGCGAGGTTTCGCTGATGCGCAGCGCGCCGAGCAACAGGTCGGCCTTGCGCTCGGCAGCCGTGCCGCCGGCGCGCTCGGCCCGCCGCAGCAGCGCGCGCACGCGCGCCAGCAGCACCATCGGGTCCACGGGCTTCATCACGTAGTCGTCCGCGCCGGCTTCGAGGCCGATCACGTGGTCGAGGTCCGTGTCTTTCGCGGTGAGGATGAGAATCGGCACGTCGTGCGCGCGGCGGATCTCGCGGCAGATGGACAGACCATCCTTGCCGGGCAGCAGCAGATCGAGCAGCACCAGCCGCGGCCGCTCGCGCAGGTAACGATCCAGCGCGCGGTCGCCGCGCGCCTCGGTGGCCACTCGCAGGCCGTTCTGTTCCAGATAGGTGGCGGTCAGCTCGGCGAGCCGGCCGTCGTCCTCGATGAGCAGGATGTCGACGCTCGAGGCATTCATAAGACGTCCCAGACATGGCGCGCGCGCCGTTCGCGGCGCCGATCGGTGGAGCCCACGCGCAACACTTCTATTTTCACCTCGGACAGTCGTTCGCCGCCAGCCGGTGGCGACAGCCAGTACTGGAAATCTTCGCTGAACACGCGCTCCTGTTTCATCGCGCCCGACTGCGCGCGCGGCCAGCAGCGCAGCGGCGCCGGTTGCACGCTGTCGCTCAGGCAATATTCGCCCGGCCGGGCACTCTTCCAGCGGATGTCGAAGGTGACGGCGCAGGAGGCGCCTTCCTTGTCGAGCACGCAGAGCAGTGGCTTGATGATGAGCTTGACCGGGCCCGGGTCCGCTGCCCAGGCGTGCCGGGGCAACAGCAGATGGCAGACCGACAGGCCGGCCGCGAGGCCGAGGATGCGCAGGCTTCGTCGCATGTCAGAACTGCCAGCCGAGGCCGGCGAAATAGCCGAACACATAGCCCTGCCGCACCAGCGGGCTCATCGCCACATCGTGCTGCAGGCGCTCGTAGTTGGCCGAAACGGCCAGCCGCAGCGACTTGCTGAGGTAGTAGTTCGCGCGCAGGCCGGCTTCCCAGCCCAGCCCGGCGCCCGCCCGATAGCCCCCGAGCGTGGCGCTGCGCTCGTCCGGATGCACGCCCCAGTAGTAATCGTTGAGCGCCGCGCTCTTCCAGGACAGGCCGACGCTCGGCGACAGTGACAACCTGCCGCGCGTGACGCGGTAGCTGTAGTCCGCCGACAGTTCGAAGCCATCGTGCGTGTTGCTCACGTCACCGAAGGCGTGCAGCGAGGCCTGGCCCCAGTCACCATCGAACAGCGCCTCGAGTCCGAGCTCGACCGCGTAGGAACGGCGCGGCGGCTTGAGCGGCAGCGCGTCCTGCTCGGTGATGGGCAGGCCGGTGTCGGGATTGCTGATTGCCGCGGTGGCGCCGCCCGCCATCAGCGAGTAGGTGACGTAGCGCGTGTTGGTCTTGCTGAAGAAGGCGCGGTCGCTGTTCACCCGGGCGACGAGGTTGGTGGTCATCACCGCGTTGTCGATGAGCTCGAGGCCGAGATCGCCATTGTCGAAGAACCAGCGCTCACCGAAATAGGCCACGTCGAGATCGACGAGCACGGGAATGTCTTCCGACTGGATCAGCGGATTGGTGCGCTTGCCGAAGCCCACGGCCGCACCTAGTCGCCAGCGGCGTTCGTCAGGTGCGAGCGGTGCGGCGGCGAGCGGCACCGTGGCGGCCGGCGCCG
>CAMLGF010000028.1 GCA_946479515.1 uncultured Pseudomonadota bacterium
GCCGGCGTCGATCATCTGGTGCGCGAACTCCACCACGTTGCCACGATCTTCGCCGGCGAAGATTTCGCGCGCGAAGGGCAGCGTCTCGGCGCCATTGCCTTCGGCACCGCCATGGAAGGACACGATGACGATGTCGTTCTGCGCCGCCAGCGCGCTCACCAGCGGCAGGCCGATCTGTGGGTCGTTGAGCGAGTTGGAACCCACGTTGGGCGCGAATGCCACCAGCGCCACGCGGCGGCCGTTGGCGATGAAGCTCGCCACCGTGCCCTCGCGGCCCGAGGTGTGGATGCCTTCCGCTTCGAACGCCGCCATGCTCGAGGAGCGCCCTTCCTCGCCGAAGTCGCGCGCATGATTGTTGGCCAGGCTCAGCACGTCGAAGCCCGCGAGCCTGAGATAGCGCGCGTAACGGGCCGGCGTGCGGAACACGTAGCAGGAGGTTCTGCTCTTGCACTGCTTGACCGGTTCGCCGCCGTCGAGCAGCACGCCCTCGAAGTTGCCGAAGGTGACGTCGGGCGCGGAGAGGATGTCCGCGACCCCATCGAAGAACGACAGCCCGTCGTCGTCGGGCAGTATGTTTTCCGGGAAATCGGTGCCCGGCATGATGTCGCCCACCGCCGCCAGCGTCAGCCCGGGATGCGTCGGGGCCGGCAGGGGCACGGGGGCAGCGACCGCAGCCTCGGCGGGCGGCGCCCTGGGTGGCGTGGCGCAGGAGGCCAGCAGGAATAGCGCGGCGCCGGCAGCAATTGCCCTGACCGGCGCGCGCATGGGCTAGTCGCCCACCCGTATGACCAGCGCGTCGTCGAACTCCGCGGCCCGCAGGCGCGCGCGCAGCCGGTTCAATTCGGTGAGATCGGTGATGGGACCGATGCGCACGCGATGCCACACGTCGTCGTCCACGGCCACCCGCTGCACGTTGGCATCGATGCCCACCTTGCGCAGCTTGGCCTGGACCCGATCGGCATCCTCCGGGCGCCGGTACGAGCCTGCCTGCAGCACGTACACGCCCGGACGCTCGATGGTGGCCGGCGCGTTGTCCTGGTCGCGCGCGACCTCGCGGTCTTTCTCCGGCACCACCACTTCGAACTTGGGCAACATGTTGTAGAAGTCGTAGTTCTTGCCGGCGTCGTCCACCTCCGAGGCGGATGTGACGCGAGGCTCGGGCTTGGGCTTCTCGGCCGCGGCCACGGACTCCTGCTTCGTGCGGTAGTTCTGCCAGACCAGCACGAACAGCGACAGCGACAGGCCGAGCGCCAGGCCGAGGCCGAATTCCCGCCAGCGGCCGAGATCGAGGCGCACGGCGCCGGAGCGCGCGCGCTTGAAATCCCGGCTGGTGATCTTGGCGGCCACGTCAGTCGCTCACATCGTCTCGGGGGACGAAACGCCCAGCAGCGTGAGACCGTTGCGGATCACGGTCTGCACGGCCAGCACCAGCGTGAGACGGGCGTTGCGCAGGGCGGCGTCCTCGACGATGAACTGTTCCGCGTTGTAATAGGTGTGCAGCGTGTTCGCAAGGTCGCGCAGAAAGTGCACCAGCGCGTGCGGGGCGCGATCCAGCGCCGCGCGCTCCACGACTTCGGGGTACTTCGACAGCGCCGTCAGCACGGCCTGCTCGTGCGCGCTGGTGAGCCGGGAGAGATCGGCGGCATCACGGTCGTAGCCCAGCGACTTCGCGGCGAGCTGCTTCATCACCGAGGCCACGCGCGCGTGCGCGTACTGGATGTAGTAGACCGGGTTCTCGTTGGAGCGCGACTTGGCCAGCTCCAGGTCGAAATCCAGCGCCTGGTCATGACTGCGAAGTAGATAGAAGAAGCGGCAGGCGTCGTTGCCCACTTCGTTGCGCAGTTCGCGCAGCGTGACGAAGTTGCCCTCGCGCTTGCCCATGGCCAGTTTCTCGCCGCCGCGGTACAGGCTCACGAGCTGCATGAGGCAGACCTCGAAGCTCTCGCCCCGGTATCCGAGCGCGACCAGCGCGCCGCGCACGCGGGCGACGTAGCCGTGATGATCCGCGCCCCACACGTCTATGAGCAGCTCGTGACCGCGCCGCAGCTTGTCCCAGTGATAGGCGATGTCCGAAGCGAAGTAGGTCTTCTCGCCATTGGCCCGCACCACGACACGGTCCTCGTCGTCGCCGAAATCCGTGGAGCGGAACCAGCGCGCGCCGTCCTTCTCGTAGACCCGGCCGCTCTTTTCGAGATCGGCCAGCGCCGCGTCGACCGCGCCGCTCTGCGCGAGCTCACGCTCGGAATACCAGCGGTCGAACAGCACGCCGAATTCCTCGAGGTCGTTGCGGATGTCGGCCAGCATGGCATCGCGCGCGAACACGATGATGGCTTCGAACTCGGCGGCGCCCAGCAGGCGGCGCGCGTTCTCGATGAGCGCATCGATGTGCCGGTCCTTGTCGCCGGCGGGAGCGTCCGGCGGCGCGCCGCGCGTGATCTCCTGGGCGTCGCGTTCGAGGGCCGCGCCACGGCGCGCATGCAGCTCGCGCGCCACCGGCAGCAGGTACTCGGCGCGGTATCCATTCGAGGGGAAGGCCACCGCCTGCCCGCAGAGCTCGAGGTAGCGTAGATAGACACTGACGGCCAGGATGTCGATCTGGCGGCCGGCGTCATTGATGTAGTACTCGCGGAACACCGTGTGACCGGTGGCATCGAGCAGGTTGCCGAGCGTGGCGCCGTAAGCCGCGCCGCGCCCATGCCCCACGTGCATGGGGCCCGTGGGGTTCGCCGAGACGAACTCGACCATCACCTTGCGGCCCGCGCCCACGTTGCTGCGCCCATAGGCGGCGCCATGCGCGCCCACCTGCCGCAACGCCGACAACCAGGCATCCCTGGCCAACCGGAAATTGATGAATCCGGCGCCGGCCACCTCGGCGCCCGCGATCAGTTCGTTCCGCGGCAGCGCCTGGATGATGGCCTGCGCCAGCTCGCGAGGATTGCGGCGCGCGACCTTGGCCAGGCGCATGGCGACGTTGCTGGCGAAATCGCCGTGCTGGGCGTCGCGGGCGCGCTCGACCACCACCTGCGCCGGGTCGGCCTCGGGAATGACGCTGGGAACAAGGGTACGCAGCGCCTCACGCAGCAGGCGCTCGAGATCGGCTTTCACGGGGGAACCACTCGGGAAGATTTACCGGGCGCGATCTTACCGGAGTCGCCGTCAACCAACCTCCGGCGCGTGCGTTTGCACACCTGCAGGCCTCGATTTCGCAAAGGAGTTCCCCGATGAAGATTTCACTTTCCACCGGCGTTCTGGCCCTGGCGGCGTTGCTGGCGGGCCCTGCCCTGGCAGGCGGCAGTGGCGGTGCCCCGGGCACCGGCCCCGACAAGGACGGCCCTCGCGGCATCATGCGCGCTGACACCAACGGCGATGGCAAAGTCTCGAAGGACGAAGCGGCCGCGCTGCAGGACAAGATGCACGGCGACTGGTTCGACAAGGTCGACGCCGACAAGGATGGCTTCCTGACCGAAGACGAGCTTCGCCAGGCGCGGGCGGCGCATCGCGATCGCATGCGTGGCGAGATGAAGGCGCACATGGAGCAACGCTTCAAGGATGCCGATAGCAACAGCGATGGTCAGCTCTCGCTCGACGAGGTGCAGGCGAAGATGCCGCGGCTCGCGGAGCGCTTCAGCTCACTGGACGCCGACAAGAACGGCATGCTGAGCAAGGAAGAGCTGAAGCACGGCGGCACGGGTCGCCATCATCCACAGGGCTGAACTTCCGACCGTAGCCCATACACGCTGAAGAAAGCGCAGGCGGCGGGATCCTTGCGGATCCCGCCGCTCCTTTTCGCGATACGGTGGCGCTTACGGCTGCGACCGCGAGAAATCCGCCGAGGCATCCGCATGGGCACTGCCGTTGGCGTTCGCATCCGCCCGTACCGGCGAGGCGAACGACTGCGGCGTCGTGCCGGCGGGGGCACCCGCGGCAGGCTGCTGGGGCCTGTCGACCTGCAGCGACCCCGACGCAGAACCGTTCGCATCGCCCTGCGCCTGGACGCGCTTGGGCTTGGGCTGAGTGGAGCCCTGAGGCTGCGAGGCCGTGCTGGATTCCGGCGCGATGTCCTTGGCCTTCTCCAGTGATCCCGTCAGCGTGCCCGAGGCGTTGCCATTGCCGCTGCCGGCGAGTGTCGGCAGAGCGGGAGCCGTGGGCGAAGCCGGAGCCGATGCCGGTGCGCCGGGCGCCTGCAGGTCCGGCATGGACGGCAGGCTGGCCGAGGGCACAGAGTCATGCGCGGCATCCATCGAACCCGTGGCGTTACCCGCCATGTTGCCGCTGAGCGTGCCGCCGGCAGCCGACGTCGTGGATTCGACGGCGCCGGCCGCATTGCCCGCGGCGCCTGCGCTGCCGTTGATGCCATTGCGCGCGGAGCTCACCCCGTCGCGAGCGCGCTCGCCCACGCCCGTGGCCGCGTCACGAGTGTGATGGACCGCATCGCGGGTGCGCGTACCGACACCGCTGGCGGCGTCGCGAGTGCGCTCGACGGAGCGTGTACCCGCGCGACGCAACGTATCGCCATGATCGATACTGCCACCCAGCGTGCCCGCGGCATTGCCATTGGCCATGCCGCCGAGCGTGCCCATGCCGCCGCCCAGCGATCCGCCGAGGCCGCCACCGAGGCCGCCACCCGCATTGCCGCCGAGCACCTGCGCCTGAAGCAGCGGAGCGCCGCAGACCAGCGCCACGGCTACCGCCGACTTGATGAACTTGTTCATGAGGTTTCTCCTGGTATGCGCCGCGGGCCATCCGCAGCTTTCAGGAGGTACTACGTCGCGCGGGTCGGTTTTCTTCCCGGCGCGGTAGAAAATTTGATTTGACTTAAGCGACTCACTCTATTGGGCGGTCAGCTCACCTTCGCCGTAGACATCGTCACGGCCGGGCTTGCCCAGATCGTGCGCGTGGGCGGTCAGACGGCCCAGCGTGCTTTCGCGCTGCGCGAGGTCGGGTGCGCGGATCTGCGCGAGCAGCGACGCCACCAGCGGCGCGGCGAAGGAGGTACCGCGCACCTCGGCATACTGGTCTGGTGCGGCGGCAGCCGCCACGATGCCCGAGCCGCGCGCGGCGAAATCCACCTGCTTTCCCCGACAGGCTTCGATGAGCACGCGGTGCTTGGGATCCACGCCCGTGACGCCCACGACGCCGTCGTAGGACGCAGGGTAGAGCGGCGGCGCGGCCGGTCCGTCGTTGCCCACGGCCGCGACGACCACGTGCCCCCGGGCAAGCAGCGCGCGCACCACGCGCTCCAGCAAGGCATTGCGTGGCCCGACCAGGCTCACGTTGATGACCGCGACTCGCTCTTTCGCCATCCAGCCGAATGCGGCGGCCACGGCATCCACCGCGCCTCCGGCGGGCTCGCCACAGTACACGTCCGCGGCAAACAGCTCCGCGACCGAGTGGCCGCCCGCCAGGATGGAGGCCACCGCCGTGCCGTGCGCGCTCGGCACGACGCTGCCGTCGCAGCCGAAGCGATGCACGTCGAGGTTGCTGAACGCGACGTGACCGGTGTCGATACCCCCATCGATCAGGCCCACGCGCCCCGAGCCGGGCGCCGCGCCGCCGGCTTCCGGCGCCGCGGCGCGGCGGTACCGCCGCGAATCGTTCTGCGGCCCGGCGAGTGTCCCGCCACTGTCGAGATAGACATGATTGAAGTCGTACGTGCCCTCGGGGTCGAGCTTGCGCAGGCGTTTCAGGCCGCGCGCGGCGCTCACGCCGGCGGGCGTCTGCAGGACGGTGATGGTCACGCCGAGATCCGCGAGCGCCTCGGTACGCAGGACGCCGAAGTCCGCGGCCCGCGCCTTGTCGAGGGCGGCCGGCGTGATGTCGATGGCCACGACTTCGGCGCGCACGACCAGCTCGCCGCGCGGGTCGCGGTCGAGTTCGGCGCGATGCTCCTCGAGCATTCTTCGAATGCGCAGCGCGCGCGCCGCCGTGAGCTCGCGCAGCGAGCCGCCGACCACGCGCGCGGCTTCGGGCAGCACGGGCCCGACGCCAGGCAGTTGCACGCCGGGCACCGCAACCCGGGGCAGTTGCGCGACCGCGGAACCCGGGCCGAGGCCCACCAGCAGCGCCAATGTGCAGGCAAGACGTCGCACGGAAGAAAACCACCTCGCCAGACGTATTATCCACCATGAAAGCATGACTAACGGCCTGGAGGAAATCGGTGAACGCATCGTCGAGCTGCTGCCGCGGCTGCGCCGCTTCGCGCGCTCGCTGTCGCGCAATCAACACGACGCCGACGATCTCGTGCAGGCGGCGGTCGAGCGTGCCTGGCGCAATCTCGACCAATTCCGGACGGGCGCGACCCTGCATTCCTGGTTGTTCGGCATCATGAAGAACCTCTGGCTGGACAATCTGCGTGCAAGTAAGAGGCGCGGCGAGGTGGCCTTGCCCGAGGACAGCGGCGATCACCCGGCAGTGAATCCCGCCGACCTGGATGTCAGTCTCTGGTCGGTCAGCGAGGCGATGGGCAAACTACCCGAAGAGCAACGGCTGGCCGTGGCGCTGGTCCTGGTGGAAGGACTGTCTTACCGGGAAGCGGCCGACGTGCTGGAGATCCCCATGGGCACGCTCACCAGCCGGCTCGCGCGCGGGCGCGCTGCGCTGGCGTCCGCGCTCGGTGAAAGCGAGAGATCCGCGTGAACTACGACGACGAAATCCTGATCTCCTACGCCGACGGCGAGCTGGACGAAGCGACGCGAGCGCAGATCGCGGCGGCCAGCGAACAGGACCCGGAGCTCGCCCGGCGCATCGCCCGGCATCGCGCTCTGCGCGGCGAGATTGCGGCCGCATTCTCACCGGTGCTTGATCAGCCGGTGCCGGATCATCTGCGAGCCGCCGCTCGCGGGCCGCTGGCTGAAAAGTCGCCGCAGGCCGGCACGCACGATGCAGATGTTGCATCGCGAGCGCGCGGCAACGTCGTGCAATTTCCCTCGCGCGGATCGCCCGCGCCGGCCACTCGCTGGCGCGGCCGCGAATGGACCGCCATGGCCGCGAGCCTGGTGCTGGGTGGCCTGATTGCGTGGCAGTTCACGGCGCGAACCGCCGGCGACCTTGCCGCGCAGGCCGGTTCGCTGGTCGCCCGCGGCGAGCTGGCGCGGGCGCTCGAGTCGCAGCTGGCGAGCACGCAACCCGAGGACTCCCCGGTGCGCATCGGTGTCAGCTTCAGGACGACAGACGGCGGCTACTGCCGCAGCTTCTACGCGCAGGCCTCGTCGGCCGCGGGTCTCGCCTGCCGCCAGGGCTCGCACTGGCGGGTGGCCTTCGTCGAATCCACCGAGGCCGGTGGCGACGGCTTACGGCAGGCGGCCAGCACGTTGTCGCCGGCCTTGCTGCAGGCCGTGCAATCACGGATCGATGGCGAAGCGCTGGATGCGAAAGCAGAACAGGCTGCGCGCGACGCGCGATGGCAGTCCCCGCCCTGACGGCAGGGTTCCGGTCAGAAGAGTTCCAGTGGATCCACGTCCAGCGACCATCGCAGGTCGCGCGGCGTCTTGATGGTTTCCACGCGCGGCAGCCACTGGCTCAGCAGCCGGTGCAGCGGGGCGCGTTCGCGCGCCTCCAGCAGCAATTGCGCATGGTGCCTGCCGGCGCGCTTCGCCATGGCCGCGGGTGCCGGACCGAGTAGTTTGAGGTCGCGGGCGGACGACTGGCGCGCGGGCGCGGCCAGTGCACGCGCCGTGCGCAGGAACTCGACGGCCGGTGCCAGCTCGACGGCCGAGGCACGCAACACGGCCACGTGCGCGAACGGCGGCCAGCCCGCGGCCGAGCGTTCCGCGAGCGCGGCCTGCGCGAAGCCGTCGTAGCCCTCGTTCAGCAGGCTCACCAGCAGCGGATGGTCCGGGTATTCGGTCTGGATCAGCACCTCGCCTGCCTTGACGCTGCGTCCGGCGCGTCCCGCCACCTGGATGATGGACTGCGCCACGCGTTCGGGCGCGCGAAAATCCGTGCTGAACAATCCCTGGTCGGCGTTCAGCACCACCACCAGGGTGACGTTCGGGAAGTCGTGTCCCTTGGTCACCATCTGCGTGCCCACGAGGATGCGCGCCGCGCCGCTGTGAATGCGGTTCACGACGTCCTCGAGATCGCCACGCCTGCGCACCACGTCGCGATCCAGGCGCACGATGGGCATGTCCGGAAACAGCCGCGCCAGCGTCTCCTCGACGCGTTCGGTGCCCTGGCCCACGTGCTTCACCGCGTAGCCGCATTGCGGGCAATGTTCGGGCAGCGGCGCGTCGGCACCGCAATGATGGCAGCGCAGCCGCGCCGCGCCGAGATGGACGGTCAGGCGGGCGTCGCAGTCGCGGCAGGGCGCGATCCAGCCGCAGGCCGTGCAGGCCAGTGTCGGCGAGTAACCGCGGCGATTGATGTACACCAGCACCTGCGAGCCGTCGGCCAAGTGCCGCTGCAGGGCCTCGACGGCCGGCGTGGAGATTCCCTGGCGCACGGCATGCGCGCGCAGGTCGATCACGGCGGCGCGCGGCGGCAGCGCCTGGCCGGCGCGCCGCGGCAGTGACAGGCGCGTGAATTTTCCCGCTGCGACGTTCTGCAATGTCTCGAGCGAGGGCGTCGCCGAGCCCAGCACCACCGGCACCTGCGCACGTTGCGCGCGCAGCACCGCCAGATCGCGCGCCGAATAGCGGAAGGCACTCTCGTGCTGCTTGAACGAGGCGTCGTGTTCCTCGTCGACGATGACGATGCCCAGCTCCGCCACTGGCGCGAACACCGCCGAGCGCGTGCCGAGCACGATGCGGGCTTCACCGCAGATGCACTGACGCCAGGCGGCGAGCCGCTCCGTGTCCGTGAGCGCAGAATGCAGCACGGCCACGGGCACGGCGAATCGTTCGCGAAATCGCGCCACCAGCTGCGGCGTCAGCCCGATCTCTGGCACCAGCACCAGTGCCCGATGGCCGCGGCGCAGGCTGTGCTCGACCGTGTGTAGATAGACCTCGGTCTTGCCGCTGCCCGTGATGCCGTACAACAGGAAGGGCGCGAACGCTCCGCCGGCCGCATCGATGGCCGCCACCGCCGCAGACTGCTCCGCGCTCAATGGCGGGCCCGACACGCGCACCAGCGCCGTGGCGTCGATGGGGGCCGGCGGTGGCTCGACCACCTCGGCAGACGACACGAATCCGCGCTTGAGCAACGCGCGCATCGGCGCGCGCCAGTCGCCACCTTGCGCCAGGGATGCGCTGGCGACGCCCGTCTCGTCCGCCACCCGCTGCAGCAAGAGCTTCTGGCGTGCCGCGCGCGCCAGGCGGTTCTGCGCCAGAGCTGCCATGCCGTCCGCGGTGATGAACCAGCGCTCGGTGGAGGCGCGCGCGGCCGCGCCTTCCCGCGCCAGCCTCGGCAGCGCGACGGACAACACCTCGCCGAGCGGATGGTGGTAGTACTGCGCGGCCCAATTGGCCAGCTCCATGACGCGCTCGTCGAGCACGGGTTCGTCGTCGAGCACCTGCAGGATGGTCTTGAGCTTCGCTGCCGGCAGATCCGAGTGGGATGCATGCGCGGCGACCACTCCCACCAGCCGCTGGCGCCCGAAGGGCACGCGCACGCGCGCACCAATCTTGGGTGGCGCGCGATCCGGTGGCGGCAGGTAGTCGAATAGCCGGCGCAGGGGAGTGTCCAGCGCCACGCGCACGACCGCCGCCGGGGTCACATTGTCACGCTCAGGGTTTTCCACAATGTGTGTGGATAAGTCTGTGGATGAGGCCGGAGAGAGCCTACAAAAACGCCGTGTTTTTGCAGATTCCCATTCGGCTGGTCGAATCGTGAGCACATGGACACGGCCGCAGCGAAAACAAGGGCTTACGAAAGCCCCGCGGCGACGCGGCTTGCCTTATTGCGAATTCGTGACACGGCATCTGCGGGAGTGTTCGTAAGTTCCTGATTCACGGAAGTGCGACTCGCCCGAGGGGACGGTCAACGCCGCGCGTGGGAGTGCGTTACACCCCCTATGACCGCGTTTGTTACGCTCGCCGGCGTTTATAGCACGCCCGATTTTTGCGTCGAGCGGACTCGGAACCAGGGACTGATGACCACAGGCCGCGCCCTCGATCAATTTCTCGCCAGCGTCGAGCGCCGTGCGTTCAAGATCGCGCAGCTCGGTTTGCGCAACGACGACGATGCGCTCGATGCCGTGCAGGACGCGATGATGAAGCTGGTGCAGTCGTACGCCTCGCGCCCCGAGGAGGAGTGGCGGCCCCTGTTCTATCGCATCCTCGCGAACCGGGTACTCGACCTGCAGCGTCGGCGTACGGTGCGCGGACGCATCATGGCCTGGCTGCCCACGCGCGACGGCGAAGATGAGGAGATCGATCCCATTGCGCAGGCACCCAGCCACGAGGTGACACCGGTGCGGCGGCTGGAGCTCGATGAGGCCATCGGCGCGCTCGAAGCCGCGGTGGCGGCATTGCCGGCGCGCCAGCAGCAGGCCTTCCTGCTGCGCAACTACGAGGGCCTGGACGTGAACGCGACGGCCAGTGTCATGGGCTGCTCGGAAGGCAGCGTGAAGACCCACTATTTCCGGGCGCTGGAGACTCTGCGCGCCAAGCTGGGCGATGTTTTTGAGGCAGGCGCATGAACCAGGATTCCGGAGAACAGACGCCATTCGAACGACGCACGCGCGAAGTGCTCGAAGAAAGCACCGCGAAGCTCGATGGCCGCACCCTGTCGCGGCTCACGCAGGCGCGCCATGCAGCGCTCGCGCGCCAGGGCAGGACCAAGCGGCAATGGTGGCGAACCTGGATGCCTGCGGGCGCCGTGACCGCGGCCGCGGTGCTGGCGGTGATGGTCTGGACGCGTCCGGGCGTCGAGCCAGGCCCGTCGGTGGCGGGCATCGGCGCCGGCAGCGCCTTCGAGGACATCGATCTGCTGGCCGATGGCGAGGCGCCGGATTTCGTCATCGAGGCCGAGGACGTCGATTTCTATGAATGGGCCGCGGGCGAGATCGAATCATGAGCGACGCGGCCAGGACTGACGTGGACGAGGACCTGCTGGAGTTCCTGGGCGGCATCGATGAAGCCAATGACGAGGCACAGGACAACGATTTTTCGGATTTCCTCGCCAACGCAGACCTCGACAAGGTCGCGGAACGGGCCGCGCCTCCCAGGAGCGCCGCTCCCGCGAAGGATGGAAACAGTGACTAGACAGACGCGACGCGCGGCGCTGGCCGCGATCTTTGCCGCCGGCCTGCATTTCGCCGTCGCAGGTCGCGCCCGGGCACAGGACACGCCGCCGGCCTCCGCACCGGCGCCGATGGCGTGGTCCTCGCTGAGCAGCGAGGAGCAAAAACTGCTGAGCCGCTTCAGCGATCGCTGGGACTCGCTGGCGCCCGAGCAACAGCAGCGCCTGGTGCGTGGCACGCGCCGCTGGATGAACATGACTCCCGAGCAGCGCGAACGGGCCAAGGCGCGTTTCGATCGCTGGAAGAAGCTCACGCCCGAACAGCGCGAGCACGCGCGCCGCTCATGGCGCCGCTACCAGGAGCTCACGCCGGAGCAGCAGGCGCGCGTGCGCGAGGGTTATCATCGATTCCGGAAATTGACGCCCGAACAGCGCCGGCGATTGCGGGAGCGCTGGCAGAACGCGACCCCGGAAGAGCGGCAGCGCATGCTCGAGCGCCGCCGGCTGCGCCAGGAAAGGCGCAATCAGCAGTAGCCAGCCCCGCCTGCGGGCCTACTGGGCCGTCGCGGGCGCGGGCGTGGGCGGAATCTTCTTGTCGGCGCGGGGCGTGGCCGCCGACTTCCAGTTGATCACGTGGTAGGTCGCCGGCGTGTCGCCGATGTTCTGCACCGCGTGTGGCTGCATCGATGCAAAGAACAGCATGGACCCTGGGCCCACCACGATCTCCCGGCCGTTGACGTGCGCCTGCAGCGTGCCTTCCTTGACAATCACCAGCTCTTCGTTGGGATGCGTGTGCGGCGCGTGCGAGGCCGTGTGCGGCTTCAGCGTGGTGATGTGCATTTCGAGCTCGTCGAGCGTGCGGGTGGGCTGGCGTACCACGTAGCGGTATTGCCCCACGTCCGTGTCCCTGGCCGGGATGTCGCTCCAATTCCAGGCCGTGGAATCCAGGGACTGCCCGCTCTCGTTCGCCAGCGATACGCAGGCGAGGGTGATCCCGATGGCGGCAGTGGCCACGAGCAGATCGCGCTTGTTCGACATGGCAATCCCCTTGATGCGGCGGCATCTTGGTTGACGCACCGAGCCTACCAATCCGTCATGTTTGGTTACAATGCGCGCGCCCTGAAATCGGAGTACGTACGTGGCATCGAATCTGGAAACGGCGTTCGAGAAATTGTTGTTCTCATCGCGCTGGATATTGGCGCCGATCTTCCTGGGCCTCTCACTGGCGTTGCTGGCTCTGGGCTTCAAGTTCTTCCAGGAAGCGTGGCACGTGTTTCACACGCTCGTGGACATGGCCGAGTCCGATCTCGTGCTCACCGTGCTCGCGATGATCGACATCACGCTCGTGGGCAGTCTGATCGTCATGGTGATGTTCTCGGGCTACGAGAACTTCGTGTCCACCATCGACGCCAAGGGCAGCGACTCCCTGAACTGGCTGGGCAAGCTCGACGCCGGCACGCTCAAGTTGAAGGTGGCGGCCAGCATCGTCGCCATCTCGTCCATCCACCTGCTGCGCATCTTCATGCAGGTGGACAGTCCACTGGTGCTCGACGGCAAGGTGGTCCTCGGGGCCGACGGGCTGCCGATCGACAAATACACCAACTACGAGATCATGTGGTACGTGATCCTGCACCTGACCTTCGTGCTCTCGGCCGTCTTGCTGGGCGTGCTCGACAAGATGTCGTTCGCCAAGCATCGCGATCACTAGTTTTCAGTGGCCGAACCTTCCGTCGTCCAGTCGCTGAAGCTCGACATCATGGGCTTCACGGGGTTGGCCAAGGATGCGCTGCACGTTTACGTGGGCCTCGGCGTCTGGCTGCTCGCGGCGGCGCTGTTCCGGAGGTCCATCACCAGCCTGCGCCCCTGGCTCGCCGTTCTCATCGTCGCCTGCGCGATTGAAGGCTTCGATGCCTTCGACGACTGGGTGCAGCTCGGACATTGGCGCTGGCGCGCCAGCCTTCATGATGTGATCAACACGCTCTTCTGGCCCACCGTGCTCGCGCTGCTGGCGCGATATACCCGCCTGCTCAGGTAGGGTGCCTTCCAGGAAAAAGGGGACATGCCTCTTTTTGGCTGTAACAATCGGATGCAAACCCGGGAGCTGCCGCTTACGCGACGATTGTTACAACCAAAAAGAGGCATGTCCCCTTTTTCCCAGCTAGGGCGCCTGCTACCCCGCTGCCTTGATGGCATTGACGAGCTCGGCCGCGGCCTTCTGGCCGTCCCCGTACAGCATGCGTGTGTTGTCGAGGAAGAACAGCGCGTTCTCGATGCCTGAGAAGCCCGCGCCCTGGCCGCGCTTGATGACGATGACGTTCTTGGCCTTGTCGGCATTCAGGATGGGCATGCCGTAGATGGGCGAGGACTTGTCCGTGCGCGCCACGGGGTTCACCACGTCGTTCGCGCCGATGATCAGCGCCACGTCCGCGGTCTCGAACTCGGCGTTGATCTCGTCGAGATCCGCGATCAGGTCGTAGGGCACTCCCGCCTCGGCCAGCAGCACGTTCATGTGGCCGGGCATGCGGCCCGCCACCGGATGGATGGCGAACTTCACGGTCACGCCGCGATCGATGAGCAGCTGGCACATCTCCCACACCTTGTGCTGCGCCTGGGCCACGGCCATGCCATAGCCGGGCACCACGATCACCTTGGACGCGAAGGCCATCATCACGCCCACGTCGGAGGCTTCGATGGGCTTCATCGAGCCCTTCACCTCGGTGGCGGCAACGCCGCCGCCCGAACCGAAGTCCGAGAACAGCACGTTGGCCAGAGAGCGATTCATGGCCTTGGCCATGAGCTGCGTGAGCAGCGTGCCCGCGGAACCGACCACCGTGCCGGCGATGATCATGGCCGCGTTGTTCATCACGAAGCCCTCGAAGGCCACGGCCAGACCGGTCAGCGCGTTGTACAGTGAGATGACCACCGGCATGTCGGCACCGCCGATGGGCAAGGTCATGGCAATGCCGAACAGCAATGCCAGGGCGAAGATCAGCGATACGTGCAGGGGATCCGCGCCATGGTGCAGCACGACGATGGCGCCGACGACCAGCGAACCCAGGAACAGCAGGCCGTTGACGAACTTCTGGCCGCCGAACCGCACCGTTTTATTGAGCACGCCCTGCAGCTTGGCCCAGGCGATCAGGCTGCCGCTGAAGGAAATGGCGCCGATGATGCCGCCGATCACGGCCAGCGCCATCACCACGTTGCTGTGCGCGACCGGTGCATTGGCCGCGTTGGCAAACGCGGCGCGATACAGCTCCACCGCGGCGATGGCCGCGGCCGCGCCGCCACCCATGCCGTTGTACAGCGCGATCATCTGCGGCATGTCGGTCATCGCGACCTTCTTGCCACTCCACCACGCGATGATGGTGCCGACGACAATGGCCGCGATGATGAGCTCGAAGTTGCTCATCCCGGGGTACAGGAAGGACACGAGCGTCGCGACCATCATGCCCGCGCCGGCCCACAGGATGCCGCTGCGCGCCGTCACCGGCGAGCTCATGCGCTTCAGTCCCATGATGAAGAGCACGGCGGTGATGAAATAGCTGATGTCGATGACCAGGAATCGCGAAGCGACGCCCGGTGCGTGCATGACCTCGTCCATTAGTGTCCGCCCCTGTTTGCCGGTGGGTTCTTGCGGGCACCCGAGGACTTGAACATCTCGAGCATGCGTTCAGTCACCACATAGCCGCCGACCGCATTGCCCGCGGCGAGCAGCACGCCGATGAAGCCGATGATCTTCTCCAGCGGGGTGGCCGCGCCGCCCAGCGCCACCATGGCGCCGACCAGCACGATGCCGTGCACGAAGTTGGATCCCGACATCAGCGGGGTATGCAGGATCACCGGCACCTTGGCGATGATCTCGTAGCCGGTGAAGGCCGCCAGCATGAAAATGTAGAGAGCGATTATTCCGGTCATGGTCGGCCCTTAACCTTCCACCGCTTTGCGGGTGGCTTCGTGCTTGATGGCGCCGTCGTGCGTGAGCACGGCTCCGGCGAAAACCTCGTCGGCCCAGTCGATCTTGAGTTCGCCGCTCTTGTCGATGGCCGGCTTCAGGAAATTGAAGAGATTGCGCGCGTACATCTCGCTGGCGTTGTAGGCCAGTGTGCCGGGCAGGTTCACCGGGCCGATGACCTTGACGCCATTGGCGGTCACCACGGTTTCGCCCGCCTGGGTGAGCTCGCAATTGCCGCCCTGCTCGGCGGCGATGTCGACGATCACTGAGCCGGCGCGCATGCGCTCGACCGCGGCCTTCGAGATGATCACCGGCGCCTTGCGGCCGGGCACCGATGCCGTCGATATCACGGCGTCCATTGCGGCGATGCGCGCATCCAGCGCCTCCTGCTGCCTGGCCTTCTCCTCGGCGGTGAGCTCGCGGGCGTAGCCGCCGACGCCATCGGCGCTGACGCCGGTCTCCACGAACTTGGCGCCCAGCGACTTCACCTGCTCGCGCGTGGCGCTGCGGACGTCGTACGCCTCGACCACGGCGCCCAGCCGGCGCGCCGTGGCGATGGCCTGCAGGCCCGCGACTCCCGCGCCGATGATCAGGGCGGATGCCGGGCGGATGGTGCCGGCGGCCGTGGTCAGCATGGGCATGAACTTCTCGAGGTTGTTGGCCGCGATCAGCACGGCCTTGTAGCCGGCCAGGGCCGCCTGCGAGGACAGGCCATCCATGGATTGGGCCCGGGAAATGCGCGGGATGAATTCCACGGCGAAGCTGGTGATCTTCCGGTCTCGCAGCGCCTTCACCTCGGCGTGGCGGGTGTGGGCCTGGAGGAAGCCGACCACCACAGCGCCGGGCTTGAGCTGGCCGATCTGTTCGGCCGTGAGGGGCGCCACCGTCAGCAGGACGTCCGCCTGGGAGAGCACGGCCGCCGAACTACCTGCCCACTCGCCCTTCTTGTAGAGGGCGTCGGGGAACTGCGCGCGGACGCCCGCGCCGGGCTCGAGTACCACCTTGGCGCCCGCCGCGACGAACTTGTCGACGACCTCCGGCACGAGCGCCACGCGAGTTTCACCGGGCGCGCCCTCTTTGAGCGCGCCAATCGTGATCGGCATTTGTCCTGACTCCCCCGGTCTGTCGGCAAGGCCCGTGGCAGTTTCGCCAAAGGCGCATTTTTCCCGTGTTAAATGAACGTGTTGCGACGTTGAATTCTCGCACACGACTGGCTTATCTTACATGTTCAATGTTGGGCATCGATCTGGAAATAGCGGATCACGGCCTCGGCAATGATCTGCGCCACGGGAAATTCCTGATCGCGGGCGACACCAGCCGCGCGCTCTCCCAACTCGTCTTGCGCACGGACGTGTCGGGCATGCCGCTCGAGTGGATCGACTACAAGGAAGCGGCGCGCCTCTATCACCAGGAGCAGGTGGCCTATACCTGCGGCAGCCCGCTGTTCAAGCTCTATGGCGGTGTCAGCGCCCGCACCGGCTTTCGCACCGTGCTCGAGGTGAATTCCATCGTTGCGACCATCGGCCACACGGGCAATCCGGGCAACACGCGCCAGGACTACGTACCGCCACTCAACAACCAGACGTTGTTCCGGCGCGATGCGCACTTCTGTCTGTATTGCGCGCAGCGCTTCCCGGTGAAGGAACTCTCGCGCGATCACATCCGCCCATTCAGTCAGGGTGGCCGTGACGTGTGGACCAATGTGGTCGCAGCCTGTCGCCGCTGCAACAACCTCAAGGCCTCGCGCACTCCCGAGCAGGCGAAGATGCAGCTCATCGCCGTGCCGTTCACGCCTACCTACGCTGAATACATTTTCCTGAAGGGCCGGCGGGTGCTGGCCGACCAGATGGAATACCTGCGCGCGCACTTCCCGCGGCATTCGCCGCTGCACGCGCGCATCCAGAAATATCTCAGCTGAAGACCGGCGAGGTCCGCGAGGCGAGAAGCCCGGAGGGCCGGGTATCGCGCACCCCGCGCCGGCGGCTCGTCCGTGGGTCAGCCTGCTAGTTCGCTGCGACCTGCAGCCAGAATCGTCCCACGACTTCCTCGTGGTCGCTCGACACTCCACGCACCACCACGTCGTAGTCGCCGGGCTCCAGGATCGACGGATCGCGCAGTGTGAACGCCAGCTCGGTGCGCATCAGCGGCTCCTGCCGGGCAGAGCGCCAGGCCAAAGTCGAGCCCTTACGATTCACGAGATCCAGCTCGTACTCCGGATACTGCGGTGTCTGCGGCATGCCGCCGCCCGCGCATTCCAGTTCGATGGCGCCGTCTTCGCAGGTGAGCACCACCACGTCCGGCTCGACGGTGAGTTGTTCGGGGGCGTTGGCCGCGCTGAAGCGTATGTCCGGAGCGTCCCGGCCGCCGCGAACCTTGCCCAGCCGCACGGCGAGCGGCGCGGCACGCGAGTCGGCCCTGGCACCGAGACGCGGCGTCACCGAAGCCGATTCCAGCTGTGGCAGGTTCAGGGTGACGGTCAGTCCCATCGCGACCAGCGCGCTGGCAGCCAGCGCGGTGTGCCAACGCCAGCTTCTGGCGGCGCGTACCGGCGACTGCCGATTCAGCCAGCCGCGTCTCGCCGCGCTGGCCATGCCGCGGCGCAGTCGACGTTCCATTTCGACTTCGGCGGCGAGTTCAGGTGAGGCAACCAGCCAGGCTTCGAATTCGGCGCGTTCGGAACGGGAGAGATCGCCTGCGACATAACGCGCGACGAGCCGGGTCTGTTCTTCCAGAGCGTTGCGATCGAGAGACTTCATGAGTGACTTGTGTCACCAGGAGCCAAAATGTCTCACCCAAAATGTGAAAGAAATCGCCAACGGCAGGAAAATCGCCGTTGCCCGGGGGAAAAGCGCGAGATGGGGCGCCCGCCGCTCGATGATTGTGCGTAGCCGCGAACGTGCGCGCATCAGCACGCGGTCGAAATGCTTAGGGGAAAGGCCGAGCTCATGGCAGAGCTGCCGCTTGTCCACACCGTCCAGATAGAAGCGCATGAGTAGCTGGCGGTCGCGCTCCGTGGGCAGCTCTTCCAGCAGCTCGGCAACCGCCTGCGCGAGATGGCGATCGTCCGAATCGGACAGGTCGCTCTGCTCCATCTCCAGGTTCTGCGCCAGCTCGTCGACCAGCTCGGAATCCACCACGGTCTGTTGACGCAGCATCTTGCGCGCCGCATTGAGCGCCAGGTTGCGGGCGGTCGCGGCGGCGAACGCGAACACCTTGCGGGGATCGTCGATGCTGCGTGCCCGCACGCGCTCGACCACGATGTGCAGCGTCTCCTGCGTGAGGTCCTCGGCGTCCACCCAGCGGTGAAATGCGCCGAATCTCAGCACCGCGAGCACGCCGGGCCGCAGCGCCTGGATCATGCGGCCTTCCGCGCCGCGATCACCGGTGAGCGCCTCTGAGACGATGCGCTCGATCTCGTCCACGGGCGGCACGCTGCTCATGCGGCGCCCGCGCCCGTCGAGTAGTTAGGGACAGCCGAGCGCCTCCATGGCCGAGCCGCAGTCCGACCCGGGGTCCACGCCAGAGAGTTCACGAAGGAAGTCGACATTGATCCATGGATACCGGGTCGAATCGCTGCTCTTGCTCCTGCAGAACAACAATTCCTTTATCTGCTGGGCGTCGCACTTGTTGAGCGGCGGGCTGCCCCAGACCAGGGCTACCGTCCCCGACACGTAGGCCGCGGCGCTCGAAGGGCCTGCCGCCTCGGCCAGGGTGTAGCCTCGATCGGAATTCTCTGTGGTCGTCACCACGATGTCCACGCCCGGTGCCTGAATCCTGCCGTCTGCCGCATTCGGCCGGCCCTTAGGATGCGACAGATTCCGGCCCCGCATGTCGGTGGGCACGGCCGCCAGCACGCCGGGAAGGCAACGGTAGCGAGAAGGGTAGTACTCGCGGACGGTGTCGTCGGCACGCAACGTGGTGGTGTAGCCGGTGACGACCAGCCGCTTGTATGCCGCCTCGCCTCCCACGGCGGCGAGAATGGCCTCGGAAATCGCCCGGCTGTCCACGGGCCACTTGGCGCTGATGTTGATGATGTCGACGCCGCTGTGTGCGGCCTCGTCGATGCCCTCGGCAATGGTCGAGAGCCGCGCGAGCATGCGCGTGTCGACGCTGCTGATGACGATGGGCAGCAGCAGGCTGTTCGGGGCCACTCCGGCCACGCCGATGCCATTGTCCATGCGTCCGCCGATGGTGCCGGCCATCTCGGTGCCATGGCTGAAGCAGCGGCCGCTCGTGGCGCAACGCGCATTGAGACGCCCGCTCTCCGTCCGCGTGTGCAGAAAGTCGTGCCGCAGGACGTTGCGCTTGAGATCCTCGTGCGAGGCGTCGATGCCCGAATCCAGCACCGCGACGATGCGCGGCAGAGACCTGGCCGCAACGCTGGGATTCCAGCCGATCATCGCGTGCCCCCAGAGCTCGTCGATGCACGGATCGTTCGGGAAGGCCGAGCGGGCGGCGCGCAGCCAGCAGTCGCGCGGCAGGCCGGTGTTCAGCAGATCGTTCGAGGTGGTCAGGAAGTCCGGCCCGTCGCAGTCCGGCTCCGCGTACTCCACCAGACTCTCTTCGAGGATTGCGCGCAGATGTGCGCCGGACATGCGCCTGTCGAAAGACGCGATGAGATAGGTGCGCCGGCGCTCGATGCTGCGCACGACGCCCGTGTCCGCGAGATAGGCCGACAGACGGCGCACGTCGCTGGCCGCGGAAGGGTAGATGATGAGGCGGGCCGCGGGCGGATCCCGGGAACGCAGCTGACTGCGTCTCTTCAGGTTGAATCCCGCCCAACGCGCGCAGGCCGCGCGCGAGTCGAAGATGCCATCGCCCAATTCCTGGAGATAGGCGCCGACCTCGACGGGATAACGGCCATCGGCAGGATTCCACTGCGCGTCGCGGCAGATCCACGGCGCCTCACCCGGCGAGGGTAAAGCGCCGAACGCTGCCGTGGCCACCAAGGGCCACAGCAAGGCATTCAGGCGCTTTGCCCAGGCGCGGTGGATCACTGCTGGCCGACGATCACTCCGTCGCCGGTCACGCGCGCAGGCGTATCGACCAGGATGGCGATGGAGTTCTTGCCCTTGGCACCCGGCAGCAGGAACACCAGCAGGTCCTTCAGTTCGACCATGCCCTTGGTGGCGGCCGGCTTCAACGCGACTTCGCGGCTGCGCAGGCGATGGCACTGCGAGAGCACTTCGCCGTCGCCCGCCTTCACGTCCTCGAGCGTGCAGTAGCGCGTGCCCTGCGTGAACAGCAGCGCCACGTTGCATCCGCCGGCCAGATCCATGCGCCACGGACCGCGCTGGCCCGGCGCATTGCGCGTGCAGATGCGCACGACGTCGTCCCCGGAGTCATAAATGAACGTGAGCTTGCCGCCCACGGGGATCTGGTCATTGATCGGCGACGTCTGGATCGTGATCTCACGGCCCAGCCAGCCGGCGTAGATCTGATTGACGTCGCCCGCCATCGCCAGCGCCGACAACGTCAAGCCCGTCACCAGCGCCAGCTTGAGACCGTTTTTCTTCAACATCGATTTGAAAAGATTCATATGCCACTCCTGATTAACAACCACCCACGGACCCGTGCGATCAACCGGGGCCCTTCTCAGGGAAATCCATTCGCGCGCACGACAAAACTCGACCAGACGGACGCATCCGATTGGCGGGTGCGCGCGCGCAGCTGCGCGGCCCGCAGCGCCTCGGGCGCGTTGCCATGCACGCGATACGCTTTGTAGAACTCGCTCATGAAGCGCGCCGTCGAGGCGTCTTCCACCGGCCACAATGACGCGACCACCGCACCCGAGCCGTTCGCCAGGAAGCCGTAGGTGAGCCCGAACACGCCCTCACCGCGCAGCGTGCTGCCCTCGCCGGTGGCGCAACCGGAGAGCACCACCACGCGGGCGCGCAGTCCCGAATCCATGATGTCGCTGGTGGACAGGCGGCTGTTGGCATCGAGCGCGCCATCGGATGAGTATTCCGACAGGAACAATGCCGAGCGTTCCGGCGCGTCCTCGCGCGCGATCGCATGCGTGGCGAAATGCAGTACCGACAGATTCTGCTTCGCGAGCTGCAGCACACGGGCGCGCGTGGCATCGAAGCCGGCGAGGGAAATCGTGTCCTTCTGGCCGAAGGCCTCGCGCACCGCGCGCGCTTCCAGCCCGGAGTAGGGCAGGCGCGTGAGCTTGTTGGGCGAAGGCTGGCGCGTGCCGCGGAAATTGCCGCGCGCGCCGGGTGCCGGCAGGCGCTGGTCATCCGGCGCGTAGACCGGATCCGAGACCACGGCCACGCGTGTGCCGCTTGCTCGCGGCTGCGCCGGTGGTGTCAGGGCGAGCGCGAGCGACGGTGCGTACCCGATCAGAAAGCGGTCCACCAGCTGCACGTCCGGCTGCGCGCCGAGCGGCAGGGCAGCGAAAGGCACGGCATTCAACGGCCCGTCGGGAATCACCAGCAGCTTGCCCGCGGAAACGCCCTCGAGCAGCGTTCCCAGTAGCAGCCTCGCCAGCTGCCGCTGTGCGCGGTGCGCCGACGCCGCGTCCGCCGCATGATCCAGGGCGCCGTCGATCGCCTGCTGCAGACGCAGCCTTCCGGGCAGTTCCAGATGCCGCAGCTGGGTCGAGCTCAGCATCCATGCATGCGAGGTCGAGTCGCCGACGAAGTACGCGAGCACCGCGGCCCCGCGCGGCAGGCTGGACTGCACGTCGCGCAACCCGGCCGGCAGCCGCAGCGTGCTCTCGCCCAGGGGGTCGCGACGCGCCTGGTGTTCGTCCAGCCGCGCCCGCGTCTCGGCGATCTCACGCCGCAGTTCCAGCGTGACGTCGGCATCGGCCTGCGGATTCTGCACGCGCGCTTCCAGTCGCAGCTGTAGCCCGTTGAGCGCGTCTCTGAGCCGCGTGAGCTCGCGGTCCCCGCCCAGCCGGTCGGCACTGGCATTCGCCAGCTGGTCCGCCAGCGAACCTGCGCGCACTTCATCGGCCGTGCGGAAGGCACGCCATTCGGGCGATTGGCCGTCCGCGGATGGCGAGGCGAGATCGACCGCGATCCGCGCCTCGAAGGGCGCGTACTTGGCGGACAGGAAACGCGCCCGCCATTCCGGATTCGCGGAATTCACTCGCAGCCTGCGGACGATGGCCACGGCCTGGTCTGCTGCCGCCGACGCGGCCGCGAGATCCCGCGGCACCAGCAACTGCGCGAGCGTCGCATTGGTGTCGATTCGGCTGAATTCGAGCCCGAGGTCCCGATAGGCCGCGTCCGCCGCGCGCAGGTCCGCGAGCGCTTCGGCAGGACGACGCTGCGCGATGCGCACGCGTGCGCGCTCCGCGAGCGCGTCGGTCTGCACCACCTTGTTGGATGAGCGCAGCGGTTCGTCGAGCTCGGCCTCGGCGTTCTTGAGGTCGCCGACCTGTCGCAGCTCGCCGGCGATGAGCACGCGGGTGCGACTCACGTCCAGCGGGTTCGAGTCGGTGGCCGCGGAGCGGCGCAGGTATTCGAGCGCGAGATCGTGCTGGCCGATGCTCGAGGCGGCATTGCCGGCGAGCCGCAGCGCACTCACCAGGGCGAAGTTGTCGCCCAGCTTCTCGAACTCGAGGATGGCCGAGCGCAGCGTCTCCAGCGCACGGTGCGAATCGCCGACGCGGAAATAGAGCGTGCCGAGGGCCGTCAGCTGGGTCGCGCGCTCGGACTTCTGGCCGAGACGGGCGAACAGATCCAGCGCCTGCGTGTGCAGCTCCTGGGCGCGGTCGAAATCGCCGAGCGCGATCAGGCAGAAGCCGTAGTTGTTGAGCACGGTGGCATACAGATACGGCTGTCGTTGCGCATCGAGCATGGGCAGCAGCGAGCGATACTCGTCGGCCGCCTGCCGCACCTGTCCCTGCAACCGGTGCACCCACGCCAGGTTCATCAGCGCCTTGGTCTGCTCGGCAGGGTCCGCACCGCCGCGCAACAGCTCGAGCGCCCGCGAGAAATGTGCCGCCGCCTGCGCATCGGCGCCCAGGGCCGACGCGCGCACGCCGCGCAGATTGCTGGCGCGCGCCGCGCGTGCATGGTTGCCGCGTGCGACGAAGAAGGCCTCGGCATCCGCCAGACGCCGATCCGCGATTTCGTACAGCGATTTCTGCTCGGCGCGCTGCGTGCCGGCGTCGAGTCCCGCGGCGAGATCGATCTCCGCGGCCGCGCGCACGATTGCGGCGTTCTGCACACCTTCGTCATCGTCGGTCGCGTCGAAGGACTCGCCGGCAATTTCCGCGGCGCGGATCGCCGCGCTCCAGTCGTCACGCTTCACGTACTGCAGGTTGGCGAGTGCATAGGCCGCCTCGGCGCGCGTGTGCTCGGCCTCGGCCGCCTCGAAGTGCTGGATCGCCTCGTTCAGCTTGTCGGCCGCGCGCGCCCAGGACTCCGGGGTGGCGAGTTCGATCTCCGCGCCGGCTCGCGCCCAGGCGCGATAGCCCTGTTCCAGCGGCGAGGGCCCGGCTGCGGTGCCGCGAAAACCCGCGATGCGCACGCTGCTGGAACCGCGGGTGGCCGGATTGTCGTCGCTGCGCACCACGACACGCAGCTCGCCCGGCGAGCTCAAGCTAACTACATCGTAGAGCACGCCATGGCGCGCGGTCGCCTCGCGCAGCTCGTGATGCGAGCCGGGCGCGTCGACCGTGACGCGCGCGTCGATGCTGCGTTCGCGCACCTCGACCAGCCAGGTGCCGGCCGCCAGCTGGCGCGCGACGACCGGCGCCGCCTCACCGCCGAGCGCGAGCTCGCTGCTGGATTCGGTGGTGAGCTCGTCGGGCGCGCCACTGCAGCCGGCGATCGCGGCCACCAGGACCATTGCCCAGCAGGTTGCGCGCGCGGATCGCGATGCGTACGACCGCGATATCGATGTGGCAAGAATGGCGACGCGATCGCGCATGGACATTCGCAGACAGGACTGCGCAACGGGGTTGTGGTTACAGCGGGACATTGTGCGCAAACTTCCGCCGAATTAGGAGGCAGGGTTTGTAGTAAGTCCGAGGAAATATTTTTTTGCGGTTAATGCCGCGACAGGTGAGAGAAATCGCGAAGTCGTGACACTTAATACGAATGGGCCGCGCATTCGTGCGGCGAAATCGCCGCGCCGGGCCGGCGCACGGGCGGCGCGGAGCACATGGTAGTTAGGATGGGCCGGGCTACAAAGCTGTAGCCGAATGGCGACCGCGGCGGGTCAGGGCAATTCGTTGGATCGGACCACGAAGCTCGACCAGACGCCCGCCCCGTTCCCGCCGCGGGTACGCAGCTGCGCGATGCGCAGCGCGTCCGCCGCACGGCCGGAGACCCGGTAGGCCGCGTAGAACTCTTCCATGAAGCGCGCCGTGAGCGCGTCCTCGACCGGCCACAGCGACGCGATCACGGTGTGGGAGCCGTTCGCGAGAAAGCCATACGTGAGGCCGAGCACGCCTTCGCCCCGCAGCTCGCGCCCATCGCCCGTGGCGCAACCCGACAATACGACCACGTCGGCCCGCAGGCCGCTGCGCGTGATGTCGTCGGTGGTGAGGCGGTCGCTGGGCAGCGGCGACCCATCGGCGGCGTACTCGCTCAGGAACAGGGCCGACTGCTCCGGCGCGTCGCGCCGCGCCACGGCGTGCGTGGCGAAATGCAGCACGTCCAGCGTATCGAACGGCAGCTCGATCACTCGCCGGGCCGTGGCATTGAAGCCGGCCAGCTCGATGATGTCGGCGCCCTCGAAGGCATGCACCACGGCCCGCGCTTCGATGGCGGAATACGGCAAGCGTGCCAGCCGCGGCTGGCTGGACTCCGCGCCGCGGAAGTTGGCCGCATTGCCGGCGGCCACCGAGAGCCGGCGATCATCCGGCGTGTACACCGGGTCGGAGATCACGGCGACACGCATCTGCCCGTCGCCATGCGGCGGCGTTGGCCGCAGGGCCAGCGCCAGCGAAGGCGCGGCGCTGATCACGAAGCGGTCGATGAGCAGCTCTCGCGAGCTGCGCGGCAGCGGCATTGCCGCGAACGGCAGGCTGTTCAACGGTCCATCCGGCAGGATCAGCAGCCGCTTGCTGTCGATGCCATCGAGCAGGTTGCCGAGCAGCGGCGCCAGCGCCGGGTCGCGCTGGTTGCGCACGCCGGCGCGTTGCTGCGCGATGAAGGCATTCACCAGCTCCTCCAAGGCGTGCCGACCTGGCAACGTGGCGTGGCGCAGCTCGGTGCGCGTGAGCAACCAGGCGTGGGAGCGACGATCGCCGACGAAATAGGCGAGCACGGCGGTGTCGGCGGGCAGCGCGGCCTGGATCTTGGCGGGCGATTCCGGCATGGACAGGCCGCTTCCGGCCTTGACGCTGCGCCGGCTCACCAGTCGCGCCTCGAGCCGCGCGCGCGTCTCGTCGATGAGGCGGCGCGTCTCGAGAATCTCCGCCTCATTCGGATTGCCGCGCCGGGTCTGGCGCTCGAGATTCATCTGCAACGCCGTCATGTTCTCGCGCAGGCGCTCGACCCGATCGTCGCGCGGCAGGCTTTCACCCCGGGAGCCATGCGCCAGCCGATCCGCGAGCGACCGTGCGCGCAGCCCCTCGGCCACCCGGAAGGCGCGCCACCGTGCGCCCGGATCGCGTTCCGCGGGCCCCGCCAGCTCGATCTCGATGCGGGCCTCGTATGGCGCATAACTGGCCGCCAGGAAGCGCGCCCGCATTTCCGGGTTCGCGGAACTCACGCGGATGCGGGTCTCGATGGCGATGGCCGCGTTGGCCGCCGCGGTGGCGCCGGCCAGATCGCCGTGTGCGAGCAGCGCCATGGCCAGCGCGGAACTGGTATCGATGCGGTTGAAGTCGAGCTGCAGGCGCCGGTAGAGGTCGTCCGCCTGCCGCAGATCGGCCAGGGCGTCGGCCGGGCGATTCTGACGCTGCAGCAGGCGGGCGCGCTCGGCCAGCACGTCGGCGCGCGCGGCCTCGTTGCGCGTGGCCAGCAAGGGGGCGAGCGTGCGTTCCGCCCCCTTGAGATCGCCCAGGTGCCGCAGCTCTCCCGCGAGCAGCACCCGGGTGCGTTCGACGGAGCTCGGAATCTTGTCTTCGCGCTCGGCCCTCCTGAGATATTCCAGCGCCAGGTCGTGCTGGCCGAGCTCGGAGGCGGCGTTGCCGGCCAGCCGCAGCGCCGACACCTGGCCGACGTAATCTCGCGAACGTTCGTACAGCGGCAGCGAGCTGCGGATCGTCTCCAGGGCGCGCTCGACATTGCCGGTGCGGAACTGGATGGCGGCGAGCGCGGCCAACTCGCGCGCGGTCTGGCTCTCGTCGCCCCGCTGGGCGAACACGTCGAGCGCCTCACTGTGCAGCATCAGTGCGCGGTCGAATTCACCCAGCGTGACCAGGCTGTACCCGAGGTTCGCGATGATGGTGGCGTAGAGATCGGGGTTGCGGTCGCGCTCGATGAGCGGCAGGGCCCGTTCGTAGAGCTCCATGGCCTTGCTGGCCTGGCCTCGGCGCGAGGCGGCGAAGCCCAGGTTGCTGGTGAACCCGGCCTCGAAGAACTTGTCGTGGCGAGCCAGTGCCATTTTCATCGCCTGCTCGTAGATTTTCGCGCAGGCGTCATAGTCGCCGAGCAGCTGCGGGCGGATGGCAGTGCGGTTCAGCGTCATGATCTCGTCGGTGAACAGCTGGCGCGAGGCGAAGTACCGCTCGGCCTTCTCCAGGCGCTCGACGGCGCGGTCGAGCAGCTTGCGTTGCTCGGATCTCGGCACCTCGGGACCCAGGGCATTGGCGAGCCCGAACTCATTCATCGCGCGCAGTACGGCGGCGCGATGCATGCCGGTGTCGTCGTCCACCGCCGCGAAGTGCGCCTCGGCCGCTTCGGCCGTGCGGCGCGAGTCCTCGTAGTCGTAGAGCAGGAAGTTCTGGATCCAGCCGAGCTGATACTCGGTCTCGGCCAGCGCGCGCGTGTCCTTTGCGGTCTGGAAATGCACCATCGCCCTGCGCAGCGGCGCCACCGCCTCGTTCCAGGATTCCTTGTCGGGCCTGGCGATGAGTTCGTTGCCCTTGCCCAGCTCGATGTATCCCAGCAGGCGCTCGTCGGCGGGCGCTCCCTGCGGTTGCTCGGGCCAGCGCAGGATGCGCACCGCCGCGGCGCCCCGCCAGCTGCGCTGGTCTATGCTGCGTAACGTGAGCTTGAGCGCGCCGGGCGCCTCCAAGCTAACTACCGTGCGATGGACGCCGTGGCGCAGATAGGCGTCGGCGAGCTCGCTACGCCTGGCGCCCGCTTCGATCGTGACGCGCAGGTCGATGTCGCGTTCCCGGATCTCGAGCAGATAGACGCCCTCGCGCAGCTGCCGCGTCAGCGTCTGTGGCGAGGTGCCCTGGACATTCACTTCGGTCGAATACTCGACCAGGGGCTCGGGCTCGAAGCCACCCATGCAACCGGCAAGGAACAACAGGCAAGCCAGGCCCGGCCATCGCGAACGCCTGACGCCCGGATTCTTCTTGTATGCAGCCGCGTCGCCGCTGGCGTCGCTCATCTTCTGGCGGGTCCCTTATCGTCCGGGACCAATGTTTACAGGCACCTGCGCCTGCCGGCAATCTGAAATAGAAAAAGTAGGCAGGGTTTGTAGTAACTCTTTGATTAAAAATACTTTGTACTTATGACAGTCGTGGTGAGAGAAACCCCGAAGTCGTGACACTACATATGGACCGGATAAAAAAAGCCCACGCATACCAGGCTACGGATGAACAGCGCGGACGTCTTTTCGCTCGAGTTCGACATGTTGACGCGAACGTCGTCACTGGCGAAGGTGTTCGAACGGTTCCGGTCCACGCACATCGAGGCGGCCACGCACCGCCAGCTTCTCCTGGAACTGAACCACGTCATCAACGTGCATTCGCGCCTGCGTGAAGTCGCCGCCGACGTCGTACCTCCCGAGGACTGGACCTCATGGGCAGACCTGCTGGCCGTGCCGGCACTCGCCTTCGAGCAGGGCCGCTCGTTCCTCGATGACCTGCGCTCGCTGGGGCTGACGTCGATGGACAGCGTGTCGCTGACGCCCCTGCCACAGACCATCGCCATGGCAGCCTATGCCCACTACCAACTGGTCGAGCGCGCCACGGTGGGCCTGGTCGGCTATCTGTGGTTCTTCGAGCGCATGCCGCGGCTTTTCTATCCGCTGTGGATCGGCGCGAGCCAGCGCGGCGGTGTCCCGGAAAGGGCGATGCAGGCACTGATCGCGGGTGCGAGCAGCGACCCGGGCCGCGACCTGGTCGTCGCGAATTGCTGCCAGCTGCTGGTTCGCCGGCCGCGCGATCTCGGCCTGGCCACACAGAGCCTGCACGATACCGCCGAGCTGTTCGCCACGCTGGTGGACTCCGCCCTGCAGCGCGCGGAGCGGCGTCCGATCCCGGAGACCGTCACCGCCGTCGCGTGAAAGTGGGGTCACCCCCGTTTCCCGGAAACCGGGCCGCGCCTGAAGCGAGTACGGCGCCACATCCTCCTTTATGATCCGCGCCGTGATCTACCTCATCGACGCGTCGGTCTACGTCTTTCGCGCCTATTACTCGATGCCGCCGGACATGACGGACCGCGAGGGCAATCCCGCGCACGCCACCTTCGGCTTCGCGCGCTTCCTCGGCGACCTGGTGGAGCGCGCGCAGCCGCACTACATCGCGGTGGCCTTCGATGCCAGCCTCACGACCTCATTCCGCAACCAGATCTACCCGGCGTACAAGGCCAATCGCGAGCCCGCGCCCGCCGATCTCAAATTGCAGTTCGAGCGCTGCCAGGAATTCTGCCGGCACGCCGGCATTCCCTCATTCGCGCACCACGAATACGAGGCCGACGACATCGTCGGCTCGCTGATGACCTTGTGCCGCGCGCAGGGTCTGCCCGCGACGCTGGTCACGCGCGACAAGGATTTCGCGCAGCTGATCCGTGCCGGTGACGTGTACTGGGATTACACCGACAACGCGCGCTATCGCTACGAACAGATCGAGGCACGATTCGGCGTCGCGCCCGAGCGTTTCGCGGATTTCCTCGCGCTCATGGGCGACAGTGTCGACAACATCAAGGGCGTGCCGGGCGTGGGGCCCAAGACCGCCGCGGCACTCATGAAGGAGTTCGCCTCGCTCGAGGAGCTGTACGACAACCTCGATCTGGTTGCAAAGGTTCCGGTGCGCGGCGCCACGAAGCTCGCCGCGAAACTCCTGGAACATCGGGAGGCGGCCTTCCTGGCCCGACGGCTCACCGAAATCGCGTGCAACATGCCGCTGCAGATCCTGCACACCGACCTGGTGCGGCGCACGCCCGACATCGGGGCGCTCACCGAGTTCTTCGACCGGCACAATTTCGGTCCGCTGCTGCGGCGTCAGGCCGAGCGGCTGGCGCAGCTGCGCCTGCCTGCGGCTGCTGCCTGACGTCAGGGTGGCGGGCCGCGCTAGTCGTACTGCTTGTTGCCCGGCACCGAGACTTTTCCGCCGATCGATTCGTGCGTGATGCTGCCCGAGCTGTCGCTGCTCACGGTGAAATTGCCAGTCACCCGCTCGGCGTGAATGTCGCCCGAGCTGTCGCTGTCGACGATCACGTCTCCTTTCACGTCCTCGACGCGGATGCCGCCCGAGCTGTCGTTGTGGATGCGCACGGTGCCGCCGGCCTGGGCGATGCGTATGTCGCCCGAGCTGTCGTTGTCGATCACCACCTCATCATGGATGTCGGCGAGCTCGAGGTCGCCCGAGCTGTCGTTGAGCCGTGCGCTGCCGGCATCGCGCAGGTCCACGTCGCCCGAGCTGTCATTGATGTCGGCCAGGCCGGCGATGCGCCGGATTTCCAGGTCGCCGGAACTGTCCTGCAGCTTGAGGGAATGCAGGTCCTGGTACACGGCGTCGCCGCTCGAGTCGATGGCTTCCACCGGGATGTTCGCGGGCAGGGCGATGCCGGTGTCGAGGGTGGCGTAGTCATTGCGTGACCAGTGCCAACCCTCGGTCTGGTCCTGCGGCAGCGCGGTCTCGACATAAACCGTGTTGCCCTCGCGGCGCACGGTGAGCTGCGTGAGGTCGAGCAATTCCTGCTTCGTGGCGCAGGCCTTGCCGCGGGCCTCGATGCGCACGTTGCGGGCGCCACCCATCACCTTCAGGTCGCCGGCGCCGGTGCGGATCACCACCTTTTCGACGCCCTGGGCGTCGATGCCGGCCGCCCGGTCGGCCGTGAACTTGCACGAATCGCCCCAGGCCAGCGCCGATGCGGGTACGAGCGCCAGGAACGTGAATCCGAGGCCGATCAAGTGTCTGGTTCGCATGAGTCATCTCCCAAAAGAGCCCGCGTGCGGCGCTACGGTCCTTGAGACTGGCCAGAAGGCATTTCGGTTTACACTCCGGGCCCGTGAATAACCAAAACATCCAATCCGTTCTCGTCGAAGAACGAAGCTTCACCCCTGCCGCCGAATTCACCGCCAAGGCCCGCCTCAAGCCGGAGGATATCGCCAGGCTGCGCGCCGACGCCGCCAGCAATTACAAGGGTTTCTGGGCGCGGCACGCGCAAAGCGAATTGCGCTGGCACAAGCCGTTCACGGTGACGCTGGATGAATCCCAGGCGCCGAATTATCGCTGGTTCACCGATGGCGAGCTCAACGTTTCCTGGAACTGCCTGGACCTGCACCTCGAGGAGCGCGGACACAAGACCGCGATCACCTTCGTAGGCGAGCCCGGGGACGTGCGCCACGTGTCCTATCGTGCGCTGCACGCCGACGTGTGCCGGTTCGCGAATGCGCTGGTGTCGCTGGGCATCAAGGCGGGTGACCGCGTGGTCATCTACATGCCTCTGGTGCCCGAGGCCATCGTCGCCATGCACGCCTGCGCGCGCATCGGCGCCATCCACTCGGTGGTCTTCGGCGGCTTCTCGGCGTTGTCGCTCAAGGACCGCATCGAGGATGCGGGCGCGAAGCTGCTCATCACCGCCGACGGCGGCTGGCGCGGCGGCAAGATCGTCGAGCTCAAGGAGGCCGCGGACAAGGCATTGTCCGGAGGCGGCGGCAGGAGCATCCGCAACGTGGTCGTCCTCAAGCGCGCCGGTCACGACGTGGCCATGCGGGAGGGTCGCGATCTGTGGTGGCACGAGGTCATCGAGGGCCAGTCGCCGGTCTGCGAGCCGGTGTGGGTGAACTCGGAACATCCGTTGTTCCTGCTGTACACATCCGGATCCACGGGCAAGCCCAAGGGCATCCAGCATTCCAGCGCGGGCTTTCTGCTCGGCGCCAAGCTCACCAGCAAGTGGGTGTTCGATCTCAACGACGGGGACGTCTTCTGGTGTACGGCCGACATCGGCTGGGTCACCGGCCACAGCTATGTGGCCTATGGACCCCTCGCGGCCGGCGCCACCATCGTCATCTACGAGGGCGCGCCCACCTTCCCGCACGCGGGGCGCTTCTGGCAGATCTGCGAATCGCAGGGTGTGACCATCTTCTACACCGCGCCCACGGCCATCCGCGCGCTGATGAAACTCGGCGACGACATCCCGGCGCGCTACGACCTCACGAAGCTCAGGTTGTTAGGCTCGGTCGGCGAGCCCATCAATCCCGAAGCGTGGATGTGGTACCACGAAAACGTGGGACGCATGCGCTGCCCCATCGTGGACACCTGGTGGCAGACCGAGACCGGCGCCATCATGATCTCGCCGCTGCCGGGCGCCACCGCCACCAAGCCGGGTTCGTGCACTCAACCGCTGCCGGGCATCGACGCGACCATCGTCGACGCGCGCGGCGAGGAAGTGCAGGGCGCCGATGCCGGCGGATATCTCGTGATCCGCAAACCCTGGCCGTCCATGCTGCGCACGATCTGGGGCGACAACGAGCGCTACCTCAAGACTTACTGGGAGACCTTCCAGAACCGCTACTACGTGGCGGGCGACTCCGCGCATCGCGACAAGGACGGCTACTTCTGGATCATGGGCCGCATCGACGACGTGCTGAACGTCGCCGGGCATCGACTGGGCACCATGGAAATCGAATCGGCCCTGGTGGCGCATCCGAAGGTCGCCGAGGCCGCCGTCGTGGGCAAGCCGCACGACATCAAGGGCGAGTCGGTATTCTGCTATGTGGTCCTCAAGGGGGAACGGCCCACCGGCGCCAAGGCGGAGGAATTCGCCAGGACGTTGCGCGCGCACGTGTCCGAACAGCTCGGCGCCATCGCACGGCCGGACGACATCCGTTTCGCCGACAACCTGCCGAAGACACGTTCGGGAAAAATCATGCGCCGCCTGCTGCGCGCGATCGCGCGCAACGAGGACATCACGCAGGACCTGAGTACGCTCGAGAACCCGGCCATCATCGAACAGCTGCGCGGCAGCGAGGCGCCGGCGACGCCGGTCTCCGCGGCGCCGGCCAGTGCGCCGGCTGCGGCGACCACCGCGCGCCAGCGCAGGCCGGCCGCCCGGAAGGCGGCGACGAAAAAACAGGCGCCCGGGCGCGCCGCGCCGAGGAAGGCACCGGCACGCAAGAAGTCGCCGGCAGGCAAGAAGTCGCCGGCACGCAAGAAGCCGCCCATACGCCAGAAAGTCGCCTCGAAAAAGAAGCGCGGCAAGACGGCACGGAGCTTCCTGGGCAAGCTGGCCCGGAAGGTCTCCCGCGTGGTCAAACGGCCGGTGAAGAAAGCTGCTCGCACGACGGCGGGCCGCACAGCGAGGAAGGCCGGCCCGCGCCGCAAGAAGTAGCGCCGCTACTAGCCCGTGCGCACCACGCTGAGCACGGCGGCGAAATGGCAGGCCGCGCCGGCCAGCACGAACAGGTGCCACACGGCATGCGTGTAGCGGCGCGATTTCCAGACGTAGAACGGTACGCCCGCCGTGTAGAACAGCCCGCCCGCGAAGATCCACGCGAGCTGCGCGGCCGTGAGCGCGTCGATCATGGGCTTGATGGCCACCACGGCCAGCCAGCCCATGCCGACATACAACGCCACGGACAGCCGCGGATACCGGAAGCCGACGGTGAGCTTGGAAACCACGCCCAGGACCGCCAGCGTCCAGATGATGGCGAACAGCGACCATCCCCAGGCGCCCGGCATGGCCACCAGGGTCAATGGCGTGTAGGTGCCGGCGATCAGTAGATAGATGGCGGAATGGTCGAGCTTGCGCAGCACCAGTTTGAGCGCGGGGTTCCGGGCACTGTGGTAGATCACGGAAGTGACGAACATCGCCAGCGCCGTGAGCCCGAACACCAGCCCCGAGCCGAAACGCCACGGATCGGGCAGCGACACCTGCATCAGCATTGGAATGGCAACCGCGCAGGCGAGGATGCCGAGCGCAGCCGTCAGCGAATGCGCGAGCTCTTCCCGGTCGGAGTACGGTGGACGAGGCGCGGAGGCGTCGGTCGGCATGTGCCGAGCTTAAACCGCGCGACCCCGGCGCGCGCGGCCGATGGCGCGGCGCCTCAGCGGCTGACGGTCCGGCCGCTGTCCGGGAACTGCGCGCCCGACAGCTGGACTTCGCCCAGCAGGATGCGTTTGAGGTAATCCGGGGCGATGACGTGGCAATACTGTCGACCGGCAGGTGCCGATCGGGTGCTGACGCGCTGCCCGGCGGCGTCGCGCAGGCTCTTGGCCCGTACGCGCAGGGTGCCGCCCGCATCGGTCTGCACCAGGGTGAACGATTCCAGCCACTCGGCTTCCGTGGCCGCCTGCTCGTCCGGATCGAGAAGAATGGGAATGCTGCCCTTGAAGGGCATCTTCTTCTTCTGGCGCTCGGTGAGTGTGAGCATCACGGCGTCGAGCGTGCGGCGATTCAGGCGTGCGCAGCTCGCGGACTCGCCGGCCGCCGTGGGCCCGTAGGCGGCACGGATGTTCTCGGCGCTGTGCAGCTTGCAGGAGATCATGCGCGCCCTGCTGCGCTGCGGGTCCGCGTACTGCACGAACTGCACGGTTTCCAGCGGTTGCAGCGAAGGTGTCATGGCGACGAACGCCTGGAAGTCGTCGACCACGATGTTGCGCGAGGGCACGCGGGCGCTGGCGATTTCCTTCTGTGCGAGGGTGCAGAAGTCCTGGGTCGTGGGCACGGCGAGTTTCTGGCCCACCACGACCGGTCGAGCGTCGCTGGCGCAGCCGGCCAGCAGCGCGGCCGATCCGATGCCCGTGCCCAGCACGCGGAGCAGGAAGCCAGACCGGAAGCGACGTACACGGGCCATAATGTTCGCCTTCATGAGCGCACCGTTCCCTTTACGCATATGTCAGGAGTTCGCGGGCGATTCTGGCGTTACGTCATTTGCGGATTCGCGGGCGCAGTTCTCATGACGGGCACCTCGCCGGCGTCGGCGCCGCGTCCATTTGTCATAGCGCACCGCGGTGCCAGCGGCTACGTGCCCGAACACACGCTGCCCGGCTACTCCATCGCGATTCAACAGGGAGCCGACTACGTCGAACCCGACCTGGTGGTCACCCGCGACGGGGTGCTGGTGGCGCGCCACGAGAACGAGATCGGCGGCACCACGGACGTGGCCATGCACCCCGAATTCGCGTCGCGCAAGACCACGAAGGAGATCGACGGCCAACTGGTCACAGGCTGGTTCAGCGAGGATTTCACGCTGGCCGAGCTCAAGACACTGCGCGCGCGTGAGCGTCTGCCCGGGCTCCGCCCGGCCAATGCACGCTACGATGGCGCATTCGAGATTCCGACCTTCGACGAGGTGCTGGACCTGGTGGCCGCCGCGGACCGGCAGCGCGCCGCGGCCGCGCGCGCGGCGGGAACGGCGCCACCGGCGCGCATCGGCGTCTACCCGGAGACCAAGCATCCGAGCTACTTCGCGTCGCTGGGGCTGCATTTCGACGCGCCCATGCTCGACGCACTGGCCCGGCATGGCTATTCGCGCCGCACCGATCCCGTCTGCCTGCAGTCATTCGAAGTCGCGAATCTTCGGGCGCTGCGCCGCAAGACCGATCTGTCCCTGGTGCAGCTCGTCGAGTCTTCGGGCCGGCCCTACGATTTCACCCTGGGCCATGAGGGGCGCACGTATGCGGATCTCTTGAGCGACGCGGGACTGCGGCAGATCGCCGCGTATGCCGATGCCATCGGGCCGCACAAGGCATTGGTGGTGCAGTACGCCGGCGACGCGCCCCGCGATACCGGCCTCGCGCGGCGCGCGCGCGCCGCGGGCCTGGGCGTGCACGTGTGGACGCTGCGTGCCGAGAACGAATTCCTGCCTGCGGCATTGAGATCTTCGCCGGACCCGGCGGCACGCGGGGATCTCGCGGCCGAAATCCGTGCCCTGCTCGATGCCGGCGTCACTGGCTTCTTCTCCGACCAGCCCGACCTGGCCGTGCGTGCACGCGACGACTGGTGGTCACGGCAACCACGGTGAACCCGATGCTCCAACCCTTTCATCTCGCCATCCCCGTGCATTCGCTGGCCGCGGCCCGCGATTTCTATGGCGGCCTGTTCGGCTGCCCGGAGGGGCGCAGCAGCCTCGAGTGGGTGGACTTCGACTTCTTCGGCCACCAGCTGGTGGCGCACCTCGATCCCGCGCGCAAGCCGCACGTACACCACAACGAGGTCGACGGTCGCGACGTGCCCGTCCCCCACTTCGGGGTGGTGCTGGAATGGACCGCCTGGCACGGGCTCGCCGAGCGATTGCGCGGCAGCGGTGTGCGCTTCGAAATCGAACCGGGCATCCGCTTCGCCGGGCAGGTGGGCGAACAGGCGACGATGTTTCTCTACGACCCTTCCGGCAACGCGCTGGAGTTCAAGGCCTTCAAGGACCCGTTGCGCTTGTTTGCCCGCCAGGCCGGGGCGCCGGCGGCGACGTCTCACGCAGGGCCAGCCCCACCAGATCCGCGAGCAACCGCTCCCGGTAGGTAGGCGTGTCGCGCAGGCCCAGGCGGTCGAGATACGGCTGATGGGCGGGTGTGACCCGGGTGAACAGGGCGCGCGCCACGGTCTTGAGCTTGCCGCCCGTGGTGGCCGTGCTTTCTGCGAGCCAGCGCAGCGCGCGCGCCAGGACGATTTCCTCGTGCGTCAGGTCCGTGCCGAAGGGATATTCTGAGAACAGGCCGGCCTGCCGCGCCGGAGCGAAGGCCTGCCGCAGACGCTCGGGCGTGTTGCCGCGATACGCGTCCGGCACGCGATAGCCGGGGTCTATCTTCCGCGCGCGCTTCGCGTCGGCCAGCAATCGATCCTGGAAGCGCGAATCGGCGATGTTGATCATCGCGGCGATGCATTCCGCATCGGTGCGACCGCGCAGGTCGGCGATGCCGTATTCCGTCACCGCCAGATCGCGCAGATGCCGTGGAATCGTCGTGGGGCCGCCGCTGGTGACGATGTTCGAGCTGAGCACGCCGTTCTTGAACCGCGTGGCGCGCGCGCACAACACGGAACGCGCCCCGGGCAGGGCATGCGCCATGGCGACGAAGTTGTACTGGCCGCCGACGCCGGAGACCACGCGCCCGTCGGGCAGGCCGTCGGAGATCGCCCCGCCGAGCGTGGTCATCATCATCGTGGTGTTGACGAAGCGCGCATGGCAGCGCTGCGCGATCCGCAACTCCTGGTCGGCTCCGTACAGCTGGTTGATGTAACCGACGCCGCGCATCTCGAACAGCCGTCGCTCGGACTCCGGCAGTGCATTCAGCGCGGCGTAGAACGACCGCGGCCCGAGCAGGAAGCCCGCCTGCATGACCACGCCACCCTGCAGCTCGAGGCCGAGGCATTCGCGGGCGAGCGCGGCGCGCGCGTCGGCGTCACGCAGATCTGGCGAGAGCCGGTTGCCGTCGGGCGAGATCACGTGGCCGCGGTCGAAGCGCGTGTCGCCGCGGAACACGCCGGCCGCGCGCAGCGCCGCCACGTCTTCCGCGTCCAGCACCGGACCGGCGCCGGCCGCCACCAGCGCCTCCAGCAGGCCGGCGTCGACGCGCGGATTCGAGCCGTTGCCGGCCAGCACACGCTGCAGAGGTAGATAGTCGTGGACGCGCCGCCGCAGGATGCCGGCGCGATACAGATCGAGCATCTGGTCGACGAACATCTCCGTGGCGCCGAACAGCCCGGTGCGAAACGGTGTCCTGCCGCCGAGTTCGTCGAGCAGGGCGGCGCCCCGTTCGGTGCCCGCGGCGTCCAGCGCCCGGCGCCAGGCGTCGTTCTGCTGGTGTCGCAACAGCAGCGAATAGACGATGGAGTCGCCGAGCTCACCGATGCCGATCTGCAGCGTCCCCCCGTCGCGAATCAGCGCGCTGGCGTGCAGGCCGATGGCGTGGTCGACCGGCGACAGCGACGGATTCGGCGGTGCGAACAGGTCGTAGTCGTAGCGCGGGTGATCGAGCAGCAGGTCGAACACGCCTGCGCCGACATTGGCCTCGCCGAGCATGAAGGGCATTTCGCGATGAACCTGCCCCATGATCACCACCGGCCGGCCCGAGCGCCGCCATTTCTGCAGCTGCGGCAGCAGATCCACCGTGACGTCGGGATTGCTGCCGAGGCTGATCTCGGTTGCGCCCGCGATCACCCGCCGTGCCACCACGTGCGCCACGACGTTCACGCCGCGGGCGAGCAGCTCGCGGGCGACGTGCGTGTAGTTCGCGGAAAGAAAATGCGACTGCGCCTGCTCGGAATTCAGCAGAGCGCCGGGTTCGAAGAAGAACTCGATCACGCGCACGTTGGCCGGCAGATCGCCGCTGCGCATCGCGGACAGGAATTCCAGTTCCGGGTAATTGCCGAAGATGCGCTCGGCCAGTGGACCCACGAAGCGCCGTTCGAGCTCGCCAGTGCCGGTGGGCTTGCGCAGACTGAGTGCGGTGAAGATGGTGAGGTCGAGACCGGGGTCGGCGCGCGCCCGCCGAAAGAATTCGTTGGCGATGAGATTGGGCTTGCCTATCCCCAGTGGCAGGGCCAGTACCACCTTGTTCCCGACGCGCTGCAGCGCTGCTGCGACGATCTCGCCGACATCATCAAACAACTGGGGCATGCCGCTACACTGTCATCCACGAACAGGAGGGTCAATGCACATGAGTCTGAAGCCGCCCGCCCTCGATCCGATGTCGGTGGCACCGCGCACGTCCTCCGGTTATCCCGAGCCGTACCGCTCGCGCGTTCTGCCTCGCGAGAAGCGTGCGCTCGGCGACGCGCTCGGTCTGCGGACCATCGGCATCAATCACACCGTGCTGCCGCCCGGCAAGGAATCGTCGATGCGCCACTGGCACACGCACGAAGAGGAATTCATCTATGTGTTGAGCGGCGAAGTGGTGCTGCGTACGGACGCCGGTGAGCAGCTGCTCACCGCGGGCAGCTGCGCGGGCTTCCCGGTGCCGGCCGACAAGTCGCGCGGCGATGGTCACCAGCTCGTCAATCGCAGCGATCGGCCGGCGGTGTATCTGGAGGTCAGCAATCGCGACGCGCGCGATCAGGCCTGCTATTCGGATGTGGACCTCAAATACCACGGCGCGAATGCGCCCGTGCCGTTCACGCGCAAGGACGGGTCCGGCTTCTGATCGCCGCGCCGGCGCGAGCGGTCCGGTGCATGCGCGGCGTCCCTCTCAGTGCAGCGTCTGGGTCGGTGGTTCGAGCCGGTTCGCGGGAATGGCCGCGGCCTCGCCCGCGAACGTGCGACAGCGCCACAGCACGAAGCGCCGCGCACCGGAGGCGCTCAGGGCCTCCGCGACGCCGCGATGATCGAATCCGGGTAGTTTGGCCAGGTGCGACAGCAGGTCGTGCCGCGCCGCCAGCACCTGGCTCACCAGCACGCCGGCCTTGCCCGAACCCGCCAGAACGTAGAAATAACCTTCGCTGGGCCCGTCCTGCGTGAACACCAGCGACACTTCGCGCAGGTCGTCCCAACGCACGTACTCGTTGGCGCCCCGGGCCAGGCGCCGCAGGATGCCCTCATCCGTGATCTGCAGCAGATCGCCGCTCTTGCGCAGCTCCCAGGTGAGCAGCAGCGGTTCCAGCAGGAATATGAGGAAGAACGTGAGCGCAAGCCCCGGCAGCCACCAGCTGGTGCGCCCCACCCAGGCCGGATGGAAAGACAGCAATGCGACGGCGAGGGCCACCGTCATCCACACGCGTCGCATCGTCGAAATCGCGGCCATGGGTCCTACCCTCGACGCGGCGAGCGGACCAGATTGACGCGGTACTCGATCTTCACTTCATCACCCAGTGAGTCGGTTGTTTTGAATTCACCCTGGCCCACGCCGAAGTCCAGCCGCCGGATCGAGGTCTGGCCGGAAAGCTCGATGCCTTTCGCCGTGGACTTGATCTTCAGCGGCAGGCGCAGATCCCTGCTCACGCCACGGATGGTCAGTTTGCCGACGGCCTCGAGCGCGCCGCCGGCCGTGCTCGCAAGGCTCTTCGCCACGTAAGTCGCCGCAGGATGGGCCCCGGCATCGAGCAGATCGGCGTCCTTGAGCGCGCTGTCGCGCTCCTCGTCCTGGGTGTCGACCGAATCGATCATCACGCGAACCAGCAGCGAACCCTGTGCCGGCTGCGCCGGGTCGTACTGGAATTCGGTGGCGAAGGTCTTGAACTCGCCCCGGGTCGCGGCGCCGAGCTGCGTGAACGTGAACGTCAGGCTGTTGCCAGTGGCGGCCTGAACGTAGCGTGTGCCAGCGCCGGCGCCAGCGGCAGAGTCCGCCGGCCCGGGCTCGGCCGACGTGGTGGCCGACAGCGTCATCATGAGAACGGCCGCGACGGCGACGTGGTTGATCATGGGAACCTCACTTGACGCCGCCAAAGGGCAGCATTCGTTTCAATACTTCGTTGCGGTCGATGAAATGATGCTTGAGCGCGCCCGCCACGTGCAGCAACGCGACGCCGATGAGCACCTTGAACAGCAGGTGGTGCAGCTGGTTCATGAGCGTGAACAGCGACTTGTCGGGCGCCACCAGATCAGGCAGCTGCACGAGGCCGAACCAGCTCACTGGAAAATTTCGCGCCGACGACATCAGCCAGCCGGTGAGCGGCATTGCAAAGATCAGGGCGTACAACAGCAGGTGCGAGAGATTCGCGGCCCTGCGCTCCCACGGGGTCGCGAGACCGTCGAGCGTGGGAACGGGATTCAGCCAGCGCCACACTAACCGCACGATGGCAAGCGCGAAGATGGTGATGCCGAACGACTTGTGCCAGGCGAGGGCCTGCAGCTTCGCGGCCCCCAGGGGCAGCGCATCGGCGCGCTCCGCGATCACCCACTGGTTGAGGATGAGGAGCACGATGAGCCAATGCAGGGTCTTGGAGAACGAACCCCAGGCGCGAACGGAATTGCGGAAGGTCATGACTTTAAACTACCAGACGAGGGCACACGGATGAGTATGTCGCCACGTGGCTGCGGGTTCCCGAAGCGTTCCCTGTGGGTCGGGCTGCTTCTATTGGGACTGGGCGCCTGCCAGACAAGCCCTCCACCCGCGCCGCCGCCCTCGGCGCCCATCGGACAACCGGCGTTGCCGCCGGGCGCCGTTGCCTACCAGGTCATGCCGGACGAATCGCTGCTGCAGATCCTCGTGTACCGCGGTGGGCCGATGGCCCGGTTGGGGCACAACCATGTCATTGCCTCACATCATCTCGAGGGCACGGTGCATCTCACCGATGATCCGACGGCGACGCGCTTCGAGATCCGAGTGCCGGTGAACGAGCTGACAGTCGACGAGCCGGACCTGCGCGAGCGGGCAGGTCCGGATTTTCCACCCAATGTGCCGCAAGGCGCGCGCGAGGGCACCCGCAGGAACATGCTGTCCGCCGCGCTGCTGGATGGCGCCAACTACCCGACCATCCGCCTGCGGACCACGGACGTGGTGGCGGCGGCGACCGGCTTCGACGTGGGTGTGGAGATCGCGATCAAGGACCAGCTGCGGCGGGTGCGCGTGCCCTTGAGCCTGGAACGCAACGAGGGCAGGCTGGTTGCGCGCGGCGAGTTCGCGCTCCGTCAATCGGCGCTCGGGCTCGAACCCTTCAGCGTGGCCATGGGCACACTGGTGGTGCTCGACGAGATGAAAGTCCGCTTCGAGGTCGCGGCGCGACGGGCGTCACCGCCGCGGCAGTAGTTTGGCGAGGCGGAGGCGTCGTCGACGCCTCCGCCCGTTGCATGAGCGGCGCGCGGCTACTTCGACAATTCGCTCAACAGCGCGGTGGCGCCATACACTTTCGCGAGCGCCTCCTTGATGATCGCCGGATGGACCGCCACGGCGCGATTCTTCTCCGTGTCGAACCAGTACGAGCCCGAGATGGAGTGGATGTTGCCGTCGAACAGCAGCCCGACCAGCTCGCCTTTCGCGCTGATCAGGGGGCTGCCGGAATTGCCGCCGACGATGTCGTTGTTGGTGGCCAGGTTGAAGGGCGTGGCCATGTCCAGCTTGTCCTTCACCGCGAGCCAGCTGTCGGGCACGCGGAACGGCTCGGCGCCGGTGGCGCGCTCGAACAGCCGCGACAGGTGCGTGAACGGTTCGACCGCCTTGCCGTTCTCGATCCAGGCGCCCACCGTGCCCCAGTTCAGGCGCAACGTGAACGTTGCATCCGGATAGACGGACGTGCCCAGCACCGCGAAGCGCGCCTTTGCGATCTTCTCGGATGCCAGCTCGGTCGGCGCTTCGACCTGGTCCTCGTATTGCTTGCGGAGCCGGCGCGCCTCGGGCTCGATCGCGCGTGCCAGCTGGATCATCGGGTCATCGGCGGCCGCGATGGCGGAGGATCCGCCTTCCCAAAGCGCCTTGCGTGCATCCGGGTCGGCCAGCCTGGTGCCGGCCACCAGCCGCCTGGCGAGCCCGGCGGGCGATTCCTTGGCGAGCAGCTGGCGAACCAGCGGGTGATCGGGGCCCAGCCACTCACGCATGCGTTCGAAGCCGAACGTCAGGCGCAACACCTCGAGCTCGGGATACACGGGCACCGCGGCGCCCAGCTGCTGCGCGATGCGCGGCAGCGCGGCGTCGGTGTACTCCCGGAAGCGCTCGGCGTTCGGCTTGCCACGTTCCTCGGCGCCGCGAACCAGCGCGCGGGCATAGGCCATGAGGCTGCCCTGGAATCCGGCGCCGTTCTCGATGAAGGTGACCGGGAGGTACAGCGACGCGCGCGCGGTGCCGGTGTGCTCGATGTCCGCCCAGGGATCGCCGATGCTGGCGCGCAGCGACTCGTCCGCGGCGACCTGCCGCTCGAGGGTGGCCTGCTCGGCGCGTTTGCGCGCGAACAACGCGTCCTCGTGCAGGGCGTCGAGTTGCTTGCGGCGCACCTTGATGCTGTTCTCGATGCCATTGAGCTGGTCGGCCGTGATGCGCGCATTCTGCGCGCTTTCAGAGGAGAACTGGATGAAGCGGCCGCGCAGCTCGGAATAGCGCAGCAGCCAGTTCGGCAGCTCGTAGTTGCGCTGCGCCTCGAGCTGGGCGACGGTCAGCTGGCGATCGGTCGACCCCGGATGGCCGGACACGAACACTGGCTCGCCGACCTCCGGGCCCGCGAAATTGATCTTCAGGTGGTTAGGCGTCTTCACCGGCATGCCCTTGCCGTCGTAGATGCGCAGGATGCCCATGTCCAGGCACCAGCGTGGGAACTGGAAATTGTCCGGGTCGCCGCCGAACGCGGCGATGGCGCCTTCCGGCGCGAACACGATGCGCACGTCGGTGTATCGCTGGTATTGGTACATCCAGTACTGGCCGCCCTCGTAAAGCGTCACGGCCTGGCACTTGCGCCGGCTGGATTTCTCGCAATCCGCCTCCAGCTGCGTGAGCGCGGCCTTGCGGGCTTCGTTCGCCGCCTGGTCGTCCTTGCCGGCGGTGGCGGCGGCGACCTTCGCGGTGACATCGTCCATGCCCACGAGCACGTCCGCGATCTGCGTCTGGCATTTCTTCTCGTCGCCCGGCCGGGCGGCGAGAAAGCCGTCGTCCACCAGGCTCTTCTCCTTCGAGGAGAGCTGCGCCAGGCAGGATTCCACGCAGTGGTGATTGGTGAGGATGAGGCCGCTGCCCGAGACGAACGAGCCGGTGCAGTTGCTCAGTCGCACGGTCGAGAGCCGCACGCGGTCCAGCCACGCCTGGTCGAGTCTGGTCTTCAAGGTTGCGTTGGCTTTTTCGAAGGGAAAGCCATGGAAGGTCCACATGCCCTCATCGGCGTGCGCGGCGGTGATCACGAACAGCATCGACAACACCGCGGTCAGGAATCGCGTCATGGGAAAGACTCCGTGTATTTCTGTTTTGCGGGTACCGCTCCCAACGCAAGGGGCACAGCGGTGATGCCGGCGATTATCGCCGCATTCGGCGCGCAACGCCTACCCGCAGGACGCGCACCGCGCTCACTTCGGCGCACCGTGCGGTCGTGCGCCGGCTGCTAGTCGATCGCGGTGATCAACAGCAGCGCAGTGCCTTCCGGCGCGCGCAGCAGCGCACTCTGCCGCGGGTCGAGGCCGCGCGGCAGGTCCTCGGCGAACTCCACGCCCATCGCCTTGATCCGCTCGATGCGCTCGCCCATGTCCGGCGAAGCGAACACCAGCATCGACTGGTCCAGCGTGCGCGGACGGTGCACGGCGAGATCGACGTGATCGCTGGTCATGGACATGCGCAGGTAGGGTTGATCCGTCTCGCCGAGCGCCACGAAACCGAGCGGCTCCCAGAACCCGCGCATGGCGTCGAAATCCGCGCACGCGATGCTGTATTCGGCGAAGTCACCGCACAGGGACGTCTCGCCGTGCTCGGCATTGCTGGAAAAATGCGTCGGCGCTTCCTGCACGCGCACCGGCTGGCCGGAGGGATCCAGGAAGCCGAACTCGTTGAACGAATCGTCGCCGATGCGTTTCCAGGCGAGCTCGATGCCGAGCTTCTCGATGAGCGGTGCGCGCTGCGCGACCCCGGGATGCACGTAGGTGATCACCGGCGAAGGAAACTTGAACTGGTGCAGGCCGAGGAACAGCTTGCCGTCGGTCATGACGCCATAAGGATGCGGCCAGGTGTCGGTGGTGCCGCAATGGCCGAAGCCCAGGCGTTCGTAAAACGCCACCGACTCGGCGATGTCGGCCGTCTCGACACTGATTTCGTGGAACTTTCCCAGCACCAGGCCGGCGAGTGTACGCGAACCGCCGACGGCCGCTAAGTCAGATGCCCCCCACGCAGACGTACTTGAGCTCGGTGAACTCGAGAATGCCGTACTTCGAGCCTTCGCGGCCGATGCCGCTCTCTTTCATGCCGCCGAAAGGCGCGACTTCCGTCGATATCAGTCCGGTGTTCAGCCCGACGATGCCGTATTCCAGCGCCTCGGTGACGCGCCAGGAGCGCGCGAGATCGCGCGTGTACAGATAGGCGGCGAGCCCGAACTCGGTGGCATTGGCGAGGCGAATGGCCTCGGCATCGTTCGCGACACGAAACAGCGGCGCGACCGGCCCGAAGGTTTCCTCGCGCGCGAGCGTCATGTCCGCAGAGACGTCGGTCAGCACCGTGGGTTCGTAGAAGGTACCGCCGAGCGCGTGCCGCTTTCCGCCGGTGATCACCTTGGCGCCTTTCGACTGCGCGTCGGCGACATGCGATTCGACCTTGGCCAGCGCCTTGGCGTCGATGAGCGGCCCCTGGTCGGTTTCGCCCTTGAGCCCGTCTCCCACGCGCAGCTTCTGCACGGCTCCGGTCAGCTTTGCGGCGAAGGCTTCGTAGACCTTGTCCTGCACGATGAAGCGGTTGGCGCACACGCAGGTCTGGCCGGTGTTGCGGTACTTGCTGGCGATGG
>CAMLGF010000029.1 GCA_946479515.1 uncultured Pseudomonadota bacterium
TCTGCTGCAAGACCATCATCGGCTGGGGCGCGCCCAACAAGCAGGGCACCAAGTCCGCGCACGGCGAGGCGCTCGGGCCCGAAGAAGTCGCCAATGCGCGCAGGCAGCTCGGCTGGGAATACCCGCCGTTCGTCGTCCCCGACGACATCCGCGCCGCCTGGGACGCGCGCGCAGCCGGCGCCACCGCCGAGAAGAAGTGGAACCGGATCTTCAAGCGCTACAAGCGCGAGTTCCCGGCCGAGGCCGCGCAGTTCGAACGCCGCATGAAGGGCGAGCTTCCGGCCAACTGGAACGAGATCGCGCAGGAAGTGCTGGCCGCCGGCGCCGCCGTGAACGCGGCGCAGGCCACACGTGCCTCCTCGCAGGTGGCGCTCAACGTGCTCGGCCCCTATCTACCGGAGCTGCTGGGAGGTTCGGCCGATCTCACCGGCTCTGTGAACACGCGCCGCAAGGACTCCATCGATCTCACCTGCGACGTGTTCCGCGCCAATTACGTGTACTACGGCGTGCGCGAGTTCGGCATGACCGGCATCATGAACGGCCTGGTGGTGCACGGCGGGTTCCGTCCCTATGGCGGCACCTTCCTGGTGTTCTCCGACTATGCGCGCAACGCCGTGCGCGTCGCGGCCATCATGCATGCGCCGACGCTGCTGGTGTACACGCACGACTCCATCGGCCTCGGCGAGGACGGGCCCACCCATCAGCCCGTCGAGCACCTGGCCTCCCTGCGCGCCATGCCCAACCTGCACACCTGGCGCCCCTGCGATGCCGTGGAGTCGGCTGCGGCGTGGATCGCCGGGCTCGAGCGCAAGAACGGGCCGACCGCGCTGGTGTTCACACGCCAGGGCCTGCCCCAGCAGGCGCGCACGCCCGAACAGCTCATCGCGCTGCGCAAGGGTGGCTATGTGCTCATCGACAGCAATGGTCCGCCGGAAGCCATCGTCATCGCCACGGGCTCGGAAGTGGGCATCGCCGCGGCCGCGGTCAAGGAACTGCAGGCCGCGGGCCGGCGCGTGCGCCTGGTGTCCATGCCCTGCTGCGAAGCCTTCGACGCCCAGCCCGCGCCCTATCGCGAGAGCGTTCTCCCCGCGTCGTGCACGCGCCGCCTCGCCGTCGAGGCGGGCAGTACGCAGTCCTGGTGGCGCTACGTGGGCAGCGCCGGCAAGGTCATGGGCATCGAGACCTTCGGTGCCTCGGGCAAGGGACCGGATCTCTTCAAGCATTTCGGGCTGACCGCCGCCGACGTGAAGGCTCACGTCGAACAATTGCTCGGCTGAGCGGCGCGCACCCAATCACTTTCTTTTCGATCGCATTTACGCAAGGGGAATAGGACAGATGGCCATCAAAGTAGGTATCAACGGTTACGGACGTATCGGCCGCAACATCCTGCGCGCGTTGTACGAGTCCAAGCGCACCAACGAGATTCAGATCGTTGCCGTCAATGATCTCGGCGACGCGCAGACCAACGCGCACCTGACGCAGTACGACACCGCGCACGGCAAGTTCCCCGGCACCGTGAGCGTGGAAGGCGACAACATCGTCGTCAACGGCGACAAGATCAAGGTGTTCGCGCAGCGCGATCCGGCCAAGATCGACTGGGCCAGCGTCGGCGCCGAGTACGTGTTCGAGTCGACCGGCTTCTTCACCACCAAGGCGGATGCGGGCAAGCACCTGGCCGGTGGCGCCAAGAAGGTCGTGATCTCTGCTCCGGGCGGCAAGGACGTGGACGCAACCGTCGTCTACGGCGTGAACCACAACTCGCTCAAGAGCTCGATGACGGTCATCTCAAATGCGTCGTGCACCACCAACTGCCTCGCGCCGCTGGCGAAGGTGTTGAACGACAAGATCGGCATCGTGTCCGGTCTCATGACCACGATCCACGCGTACACGAATGACCAGCGCCTCACGGACGTCTACCACGAGGACATCCGTCGCGCCCGTTCGGCCACCATGTCGATGATCCCGACCAAGACGGGCGCGGCCGCGGCCGTGGGCCTGGTGCTGCCCGAGCTCAAGGGCAAGCTCGACGGTTTCGCCGTGCGCATCCCGACCATCAACGTGTCGCTGGTCGACCTGTCGTTCGTCGCCAAGCGCGCGACCACGGTCGACGAGATCAACAAGGCGGTGCAGGAAGCGGCCAATGGCGCGCTCAAGGGCGTGCTCAACTACACCGACAAGCCGCTGGTCTCGATCGATTACAACCACGATCCGGCCTCGTCCACCTACGACGCCACCATGACGCGCGTCAGCGAGGGCACGCTGGTCAAGGTCTGCTCCTGGTACGACAACGAGTGGGGCTTCTCGAACCGCATGCTCGACACCACGGTGGCCTGGTCCAAGGCTTCCTGAAGGAGCGATCCATGAACGTGCTGCGCATGGCGGACCAGGATCTCCGCGGCAAGCGGGTCCTGATCCGTGAAGACCTGAACGTCCCGGTCGACGGCGGCAAGGTGACCAGCGACGCGCGCATCCGCGCGTCGCTGCCCACCATCAAACTGGCGCTCGACAAGGGCGCCAAGGTTTTCCTCACCTCGCACCTGGGTCGTCCGGAAGAGGGCGTGTACGCGGACGAGTTTTCGCTCGCGCCGGTGGCCACGCGCCTCTCCGAACTGCTGGGCAAGCCCGTGCCGCTCAGGAAAGACTGGCTGTCGGGTGTCGACACCGAGCCGGGTACTGCGGTGCTCCTGGAGAACGTGCGTTTCAACAAGGGCGAGAAGAAGGACAAGGAAGAGCTCGCCCGCCAGATGGCCTCGCTCTGCGACGTCTATGTAATGGATGCATTCGGCACCGCGCACCGCGCCGAAGCGTCCACGCATGGTGTCGGCAAGTTCGCCAAGCTGGCCTGCGCCGGCCCGCTGCTCGTGGGTGAGTTGGAGGCCCTCGAGCGTGCGCTGGCCAAGCCCGCACGACCGATGGTCGCGATCGTCGCCGGCAGCAAGGTCTCCACCAAGCTGACGGTGCTCGAGTCGCTGCTCACCAAGGTGGACAAGCTGATCGTCGGTGGCGGCATCGCCAACACCTTCCTCGCGGCCACCGGCATCAACGTCGGCAAGTCGCTGCAGGAAGCGGAGATGCACGACATCGCCCGCAAGCTGCTGGAGCAGGCCAAGGCGCGCGGCGCCGAGATCCCGCTGCCCACCGACGTGGTGGTGGCCAAGGAATTCGCGGCCACGGCGCACGCCGACGTGCGCAGCATCCACGAGGTGCGCGCCGACGAGATGATCCTCGATATCGGCCCGGACACGGCCGAGCGGTTCGCGAAGATGCTGCAGACCGCGGGCACGATCGTCTGGAACGGCCCGGTGGGCGTGTTCGAGTTCGATCAGTTCGGCGAGGGCACCAAGGCCATCGCCCAGGCCATCGCCAAGTCGCCGGCGTTCTCGCTGGCGGGCGGCGGCGACACGCTGGCGGCCATCGAGAAGTACGGTGTCGAAGAAGGCATCTCGTACATCTCGACCGGCGGCGGCGCCTTCCTCGAGTTCGTCGAAGGCAAGACGCTGCCGGCCGTGGCCATGCTCGAATCGCGCGCGAAGCAGTAGTCGGGCGCGTGATCCGTCCCGGCCACAGTGGCCACACCGCCGTTCGCGGTGGCCACTGTGGGCCAGCGTGCTGCTATCGCGTCCCGCTCGATCTCAGCTCGCGGAAGCCCTCGATCTTCGGCAAGCCCTCCAGCGCCTTGCGCAGGGCCTCCGGCGGCGCCGTGAGCTTGCGGGTATTCAGATCGAGCCAGCCGCCCATGCTCGTGACCACCGCGCAACGCTGGCCGTCGAGATGCGTGAATTCATTGCGAATCACGAAGCGGCTGCCATCGGGCGCAAGGCCGGCGATGGCCAGTCCCACCCGGACCTCCTGGAGCAGGCGCACCTCGCGGAAGTACTCGATCTCGTCCTTCATCACCACCGGCCCGATGCGCAGGCGCAGCATGTCGTCGGCAGTGAAGCCATTCTCGGCGAAGTACATCATGCGCACGTCGGCCGCACGGTCGAGGTAGGCCGTGTTCGCCATGTGCGAGTTGTAGTCCATGTCGCGCCAGCCGGCGGTGAGGATCTTCTCGAACGGCTCCATGGGCATCGAGTCCAAAGTAGATAGGGAACGTTGAGCTTCGGCTCCGAGCGGAACGCCGCGCCGCCTACCTGATGGGCGAATAATCGGTCGCGTCCATGAACACCGAGTCCACCTTCTCGACTATCTTGCCGTCCTTCTGTGAATCCTCGGCGATCTTCTGCCACTCGGGATCGGCGCTGAAGGCCGCCCAGTTGGCCTTGGCCTGCTCGCGGCTGGCGTGCGAGATGATGTAGATGAGCGTGTCTTCATGTCCTGGATTGTCCTGTGGCACCCAGTACCCGACATTTGTCATGCCGTGCTTCTCGAATACCCGCCGGGTGTGATCGCGAAAGCGCTGCTGCAGGGCGTCCAGCCTGCCGGGAAAGGTGTGATACGTGCGTAACTCGAACACGCGTCCGGATGGCGCATCCGCGGCGCGCAAGGCCCCGTTCACGAGCGCCAGACCGGCGCCGATCGCCAGGCCCAACACCAGGAATGTCCACCGCGACTTGACTGCTTCGTTGCTCATTTCTCAGGTTCCCCTTCGATCTGGAAAATCGTTTTGATTATGCGCCACGCGGCAATTGCGCGTGGCAGAATGCGCGTCCCATGCCAGAACGCCAGATGCACTCACGCACCAAGATCGTCGCGACCTTGGGCCCATCCACCGATTCCATCGATGTACTGACCGACATGGTCCGCGCCGGCCTCGATGTCGCGCGCGTCAACTTCTCCCACGGCAAGCACGAGGAGCACGGGCGGCGTATCGACCTCGTGCACGAAGCCGCGCGTCGCGCCGGCCGCTACGTGGGCATCCTCGCCGACCTCGGTGGGCCCAAGATCCGCATCGAGAGCTTCGCCAACAAGAAGGTCGATCTGAAGGATGGCCAGGCGTTCGCGCTCGACACCTCGCACGACATCAATGCCGGCGACGAGACGGTGGTCGGCTGCGCGTACAAGGACCTGCCCAAGGACGTGAAGCCGGGCAACATCCTGCTGCTCAACGACGGCCTGATCACGCTCGAGGTGACCAGGGTCTCCGGCACGCGCATCGATACCAGGGTGCTCGCGGGCGGCGAGCTCTCCAACCGCAAGGGCGTCAATCTCAAGGGCGGCGGCATCTCCGCGCCGGCACTCACCGACAAGGACCGCGAGGACATCAGGTTCGCCGTGGGCCGCGGCGCGGACTACGTTGCCGTGTCGTTCGCGCGCGATGCCAGCGACATGGAGCTCGCGCGCTCGCTGGTCCGCGAGGCCGGCGGACACGCGCAACTGTGCGCCAAGGTCGAGCGCCAGGAGGCCATCCACAATCTCATCGAGATCATCGAAGCCTCCGACGTCATCATGGTGGCGCGCGGCGATCTCGGCGTGGAAATGGGCTACGCGGCCATCACCGGCCTGCAGAAGACCATCATCCACGAGTCGCGCACGCGCAATAAGGTCGTGATCACGGCCACCCAGATGATGGAGTCGATGATCTCCGCGCCGGTGCCGACGCGCGCCGAGGTGTCGGACGTGGCCAACGCCGTCATGGACGGCACCGATGCCGTGATGCTCTCGGCGGAAAGCGCCGTGGGCAAGCACCCGGTCAAGGCCGTGCAGGCCATGGAAGAGGTGATCAACGGCGCGGAGAAGTATCAGCTGACGCACAACCGCGTGCGTCACCGCGTCGACGGCATCGTCGACCGCACCGAGGAAGCGATCGCCATGGCGGTGATGTACACCGCCAACCACATGAAGGTTCGCGCCATCGTCGCGCTCACCGAGTCCGGCACCACGCCGCTGTGGATGTCGCGCTCCCGCGCCGACATTCCCATCTACGCGTTCACGCGCCACGAGTCCACGCGGCGCCGCGTCACGTTGTATCGCGGCGTCTATCCAGTTCCCTTCGACATTCCCGAAGTGCGAACCACCGAGCTGTTCCGCGCCATTCTCACGCTGCTGTTGCAGCTCGAGTTGGTGGAGAAGGGCGACATGGTCATCGTCACCAAGGGCGAGCTCGCGGGCATCACGGGCGGCACCAACGCGCTGACCATCCTGCGCGTACCGCACGACTGAGAATCAATCGATGAAATGGCTGCGATGGCTGCGATGGACGTTGATCGTCATCGTGGTCGTCGCGGCGGGCGCATTCGGGCTCGCCTGGCGGGCCATGCGGGCCAGCCTGCCGCAGCTCGACGGCACGGCGAAGGTCGCGGGCATCGGCGCCGAGGCGGCCATCGAAAGGGATGCGCGTGGCGTCCCCACCATCGTCGCCGCCACTCGTGAAGATCTCGCGTTCGCCACCGGTTATGCGCACGGCCAGGACCGCTTCTTCCAGATGGACCTGTCGCGACGCCTCGCGGCCGGGGAATTGTCGGCCCTGTTCGGCGAAATCGCGCTGCGAAGCGATCGGCAGAAGCGGCGTTTTGCCTTTCGTGACGTGGCGCGTCGCGTGCTGGCGGCGGCGTCGCCGGCCGAACGCCGCATCGTCGAGGCCTACGCGCGCGGCGTGAATGCCGGGGTTGCCGGTCTCGGGTCGCGGCCCTGGGAATACCTGCTGTTGCGCGCCGAGCCCCGCCCCTGGCTGCCGGAAGATTCGGTGCTGGTCGTGCATTCGATGTGGTGGCAGCTGCAGTGGGGTTCGCTGCGCGACGAGCTCGACCGCCGGCGGCTGGAACGCGCCGCCGCCGGCAGGGCCGACACCGAGGCCGCGCACGCCCTGGTCGCTTTCATATGGGCGGGCCGTTCGAGCTGGGACACGCCTAACTACGGCAAGGAGGCGCGCTGCGTGCAAGCGGCCTGTGCGCAGCCCGCGCCCGTGCTCTCGCAACCGTTTCCCGCGTTGCTCCGGTTCAACGGTCCGGCCGGACGCACCGGCGACGAGGTCGCCAAGCCGGGCAGCAACGCCTGGGCCGTGTCGGGCATCTACACGCGTTCGGGTGTGGCACTGATCGCCAACGACATGCACCTGGACCTGGGTGTCCCGGCCGTGTGGTATCCGGCGAGGCTGCGGCTCGAAGGTACCGCCGCGCTGGATCTGAGCGGTGTGACGCTGCCGGGTACGCCCGCACTCGTGGCCGGATCCAATGGTCAGATCGCCTGGGGATTCACCAACAGTTACGGCGATTTCGCCGACGCGCGCTGGGGACCCTGCGCGAGCAGCGACTACGCCGAACGGACCGAGATCTTCGAGCTGAAGGGCGGCGACCCGGTGCAGGTGACGTATCACGACCTGCAGCGCGGTGACCCGGGCGCCGGTGTGGTGCTCGACGGCGAGGATTTCGCCGATGACGTGGCCAGTGGCGAATGTCTGCAGGCCGCATGGCTCGCCGCGAAGCCCGAAGCGACGAATTTCGGGCTGCTGGCGCTGGAGCGCGCACGCAACATCGACGAGGTGCTGGCCCAGGCTCCGGGAATCGGCATTCCCGGACAGAACATGGTCGTCGGTGATGCCAGCGGACGCATCGCCTGGACGCTGCTCGGCCGGGTGCCGCGCGGCTCGGGGCCGGACCGCTTGTTCGGCGCGGTGGAATTCCGCGACAGCCTCGATCACCCGCGCATCGCCGATCCACCGGTCGGGCGACTGTGGACCGCGAACCAGCGCGTGGTGTCCGGCGAGCTCGAAGCGGTGGTCGGCGACGATGAAGTCGACGTTGGCGCGGGCGGCTACGACATCGGCGCGCGCGCCCGCCAGATACGCGACGACCTGCTGAGCCTCACCAAGCCGGCCACCGAAGCGGACATGCTCGCCATCCAGCTCGACACGCGCGCGCGGTTCCTGGCGCGCTGGCGCGACCTGCTGCTCACGCTCATCGACGAAGAGGTGATGCGCGACAAGCCGGCGCGACGCGAATTTCGCCGGCTGGTGAGCGAGTGGCAGGCAAAAGCTGCGCCGGAGGCCGTGGGGTACCGGCTGGTGAGGGCGTTCCGCGGCTCCGCACTCAATGCGCTGTGGCGCAGCCTGAGCGGCGGGTTGTTAGGCGCGGGATTCGACGGCCGGCGGCCGGGGCAATTCGAGGCCGGCGGCTTCCGCCTGCTCAGAGAGCGCCCCAACAGCATCGCGCCCCCCGGCGGCGGCAGCTGGAAAGCGTTTCTGCTCGACCGGCTCGATGCCACCATCGAGGAACTGCTTGCCGGGTGCGATACGCTCGCGACCTGCACTTACGGCGAGCTTCGGCCGGTGCGCATCCGGCATCCGCTGTCGCGCGCCGTGCCAGTGTTGTCCGGCATGCTCGACATGCCGGTTCGCAAGCTGCCAGGAGACCATCACATGCCCCGCGTGCAGGATGGCGGATTCGGCGCCTCCGAGCGTATGGCCGTGTCTCCCGGCCGGGAGCGCGACGGCTATCTGGCGTTGCCCGGCGGACCATCCGGTCATCCGCTGTCGCCGTTCTATCGCACGGGTTTCGAGGACTGGGCCGAGGGAAGGCCCACCCCATTGCTGCCCGGATCCGTGGCGCATCGGCTGGTCCTCGAACCCTGAAGTTCCCCGGTGCGCAGGAGGCTTGAAGAGCGCTCTCTCGTAGTGCTACGCTGTGTAGCACTACAGGGAGTAGTGAAAGTGATCCACAACGTTTCCGACCTGGGCGACCTCGAGCGCGAAGTTCTGCAGCTGGTGTGGGCGCAGGGCTCCGCCACCGCGGACTCCGTGCAGAAGGCGCTGTCCCGTCCTCTCAAGGAATCCACCGTCCGCACCGTACTCAAGCGGCTCGAGGAAAAAGGTCATCTCACCCATCGCGTCGACCAACGAACATTCGTCTACGCCGCAGCCGACACCCGTGCCCGCGCCGCCGCGCGCGCCGTGCAGCGCATCGTCGATCGGTTCTGCAGCGGATCGGTCGAAGAGGTACTGACCGGCCTGGTCGACGCGCGCATCGTCGACAGCGCCGAGCTGCAGCGGCTCGCGGAGAAGATTGCGCGCGCTCAGTCGGGCGCCGAGAGCCCCAGGCGAAGGAAGAAGTGATGCTGGAAATACTCCTGAACGCAGCGGTGCGCCTCCTGCTGCTGGGCGTGGCCCTCTGGCTCACCTTGCGTCTGCTGCGCGTACGCAATCCGCACGCCGAAGTCCTGGCCTGGCGCTGGCTGCTGCTCATGGGCCTTGCACTGCCCATCCTGCTCGCAAGCGGGCTGACGCCCCGTGCGCTGGTCGACCTGCCGCTCGCGATGATCGCAAGCGGTTCGCTGACGTCGGCCGCGTGGGCACCGGAATTCGCGGCGGCTGCCGGTGTTTCCGCCGCGGGCGCGCTGCTCGCCCTGTACTTGCTGGTGGCGGGGTGGCTGCTGGTACGGCTGGCTGCGGGTCTGCTCGGGCTGTGGCGCATCGCTGCGCGAGCCAGATCCGCGACGGAAGAAGGCGACGTGCGTATCAGCGCTCGCCTGCGCAGTCCCGCGACCTTCGGTTCCATCATCCTCCTGCCACCCGAGAGCGTGCGGTGGTCAGACGAACAGCGACAGGTGGTGCTGGTCCACGAGCGCGCGCATGTCCGCGGGCACGATGGCTATTGGCTGTGGCTGGCGCAGATCCATGCCGCCGTCTTCTGGTTCAACCCGTTCGCGTGGTGGTTGAGGCGCCGCCTCGAAATCCTCGCCGAGACCACCAGCGACGACGCCGTGGTCGCCGCTCGTCACGACCCGGTTTCGTACGCCGCGCTGTTGCTCGCTTTCGCACGACAACCCAACTCCAGGAGCGTTGCCATGTCCGTCGCAGAATCGAATGTCCCAGGGCGCATCGAACGCCTGCTCGCCCGCACCTGCCCCGGTACCGAGATCTCCCGGCATACGCGCTGGCTCGCATACGCGGCCCTGATCCCGGTCATGCTCGTTGCTGGCAGCACTTCCCGGGCGATTGCCCAGCCGACGGCGCCATCGCCAATCCCGACCGCGGCATCGAACGGCGCCGGTTCGGTGCGAATCAGCCGCGCTCCCGATCCCGACCAGTATTACCCGGAGGCCGCCAAGCAGGCGCAAGTGACGGCGTCGGTGGTGGTCGAAGTGAGTGTCGACGCGCGCGGAAACCTCGTGGATGCGCGGGTACTGGAACTGCTTCCGGCCAACGATCCCTACGGCTTCGGCGCTGCCGCGATCGCGGTGGCACGCGGGGCAGAGTACTCGAATCCGCTGGGGCGCACGTCCTCGATCAGGTTCATGGTGAAGTTCGCGCTGACGTCGGATCCGCCCGCGGCAGCGGGCGGCACCTGAACGCCGACAGCGCTCGCTCCGGGTGGTGGCCTGCGCCACCCGGCGCGCTAAGCTCGCGGGCATGAACCCGCAACGATTCACCGGCACCGATCGTTACGTCGCCACGCCCGACCTCATGATGGCGGTGAACGCGGCCGTGACGCTCGGCCGACCGCTGCTCATCAAGGGCGAACCCGGCACCGGCAAGACGCAGCTCGCCGCGGAGATCGCCCGGGCGCTGGACCGACCGCTGTTCGAGTGGCACGTCAAGTCGACCAGCAAGGCGCAACAGGGTCTGTACGAGTACGACGCCGTCTCGCGGCTGCGCGATTCTCAGCTCGGCGAGGAAAAAGTCCGCGACATCCGCAACTACATCATCAAGGGCAGCCTGTGGGAGGCATTCGAATCGCCGGTGCAGCCGGTGCTGCTCATCGACGAGATCGACAAGGCCGACATCGAATTCCCCAACGACCTGCTACGCGAGCTCGATCGCATGGAGTTCCACGTCCACGAAACCCGTGAGCTGGTCAGGGCGCGGCACCGGCCCATCATCCTCATCACGAGCAACAACGAGAAGGAACTGCCGGACGCGTTCCTGCGCCGCTGCTTCTTTCACTACATCCGCTTCCCGGATGCCGAGACGATGGCCCGGATCGTCCAGCTTCACTTTCCGGCGCTCAAGCAGGAGCTGTTGTCGGAAGCGCTGCGCGCGTTCTTCGAAGTTCGCGAGACGACCGGGCTGCGCAAGAAGCCTTCGACCTCCGAGCTGCTCGACTGGATCAAGCTGCTGGTGGCCGAAGACCTGCCGCCGGAGGCGCTGCGCGGCGACGATCCGAAGAAGGTGATCCCGGTGCTGCACGGCGCGCTGCTCAAGAACGAGCAGGACGTGCGCCTGTTCGAACAGCTGGTGTTCCTCGACAAGCGCGCCGGCAGATAGACATGCTGGTCCGCTTCTTCAACGAATTGCGCGCGGCCGGCGTGCCGGTGACCTTGCCGGAGTTCCTGTCGCTGCTCGAGGCGCTCGCGGCCCGGCTGGCGGCGATGTCGCCCGAGCACTTCTATCACCTGGCGCGCCTGTCACTGGTGAAGGATGAGCGGCACTTCGACCGCTTCGACCGGATCTTTGCCGCGCACTTCGCCGGCGCGGAACAGGCCTTCGCGGCGATGTCCGCCGAGCTGCCGGCCGATTGGCTGCGGCAGCTCACCGCACGGCTGTTCACCGAGGAGGAGAGGCGCAAGGTCGGGTCGCTTGGCGGCTGGCAGGCATTGCTCGAAGCCCTGCGGCAGCGGCTCGCCGAACAGCAGGAGCGGCACCAGGGCGGCAACCGCTGGATAGGCGCCGCCGGCACGTCTCCCTTCGGCAATGGCGGTTACCACCCCGAAGGCATCCGCATGGGCCAGGCGGGCGGGCGCCACGGCCGCGCGTTGCAGGTCTGGGATGCGCGCCACTACCGCAATCTCGACGATGCCGTGGAGCTCAATACCCGCAATCTCAAGTTGGCGCTGCGGCGCCTGCGCCGATTCGCGCGCGAGGGCGTGCCCGAAGAACTGGACATGGACGGCACCATCGATGCCACCGCGCGCAATGCCGGGCTCCTGGACCTCAGACTGGTCCCCGAGCGGCGCAATGCCGTCAAACTACTGCTGTTGCTGGACGTGGGCGGCTCGATGGAGCCTCACGTGAGGGTCTGCGAGGAACTGTTCTCCGCGGCGCGCGCCGAGTTCAGGCATCTCGAGTACTTCTATTTCCACAACTTTCCCTACGAACGGCTGTGGCAGGACAACCGGCGGCGCTTCAGCGCGAGCAGCACGCACTCGCTGCTGCGGCGATTCAACGGCGACTATCGCGTGATATTCGTGGGCGACGCCACGATGAGCCCGTACGAGATCGAGCTGCCTGGCGGCAGCGTCGAGCATTGGAACGAGGAATCCGGTCGCGCCTGGATGCTGCGCCTGGTGGCGCATTTCCCGCGGCTGGTGTGGCTCAACCCCGAGCCGCGCGAGCGCTGGCAGTGGACGCCGTCCATCGGCATCACGCGCGAGCTCGTCGGCGGGCGGATGTATCCGCTGACGCTCGACGGGCTCGACTGCGCGATGCGGGAACTGAAGCGCGCCGGTCAGCCGGCCTTGACGGGCTTCTGAGCACTGCTGTGCGCCTTGATCTCGGCGAGCACCATGGCCGAGTGGCCCTTCGGATCCACCTTGGGCCAGTGCTTGACGATCTTGCCGTCCGGCCCGATGAGGAAGGTCTGGCGGCTGGCCAGCTGCGAGGTGCCGGCACTGAACAGCACGCCATACCGTCCGGAAACCTCCCGCGCCGGGTCGGCGAGGATGTCGAAGGGCAGGCTGTGCTCCTTGGCGAATTTCTCATGCGATGCCACGTCGTCGACGCTCACGCCGAGAATGACCGCGTCCGCCTTGTTGAAGGCGAAGATGTTGTCGCGCAGCTCGCAGGCCTGCGTGGTGCAGCCGCCGGTGAAGTCCTTCGGGTAGAAGTACAGCACCACCCACTTGCCCCGGTACTGCGCGAGCGAGTGCCACTTGCCCGCCTGGTCCTGTAGTTTGAAGTCCGGGGCCGTGGTGCCCTCGGCCGGGGACGCGGAGGGCGCCGGATCGGCGGCCACTGCGCTTACACTGGCGGTCGCCGCTAACAGGGCGGTGACCAGGACGTTTCGAAGTGCGAGCATGATTGTCTCCGTGTGTAACGAGTCTCTGCCTGGATGAAAGACAAGGACCGGGATACTAGCAGCGATATTTCACGCGCAGGCCTCATCCTGACCGGCGGCGGCGCCCGCGCCGCCTACCAGGTGGGCGTGCTCAAGGCGCTGTCGGAGATCCAGTCGGGTCCGCGATGGCCGTTCCCGATCATCGTGGGCACGTCCGCCGGAGCGGTTTCCGCCAGCATCCTCGCCGCCAACGTCACGCGCTGGCACCAGTCCGTTCGCGAAATCGAGGAAGTCTGGGCGAATTTTCGCGTCAATCACGTGTTCCGCTCCGACGCCGCCGCGATGCTGCGGGCCGGCGCGCGCTGGATGGCCTCGCTGCTCACCGGCGGCGCCATCGGTCCGCCCAGATCGCTGCTCGACAATTCGCCGCTGCGCGCGCTGCTTTCGCGGGTAACGGATTTCGACGCGGTGCGCGTCAACGTCGCCCAGGGCCATTTGCGCGCGCTCGCACTGTGCGCCACGAGCTACTTCACCGCGCGCTCGGTGTCCTTCTTCGAGTCGGACACCACGCTCGGCGAATGGTCGCGCGCGCAGCGCCATGGCGAACGCGTGCCGCTGTCACTGGACTACCTCATGGCCAGCCTAGGCATTCCGTTCCTGTTCCCCCCCATGAGTCTGCACGGCGAATATTTCGGCGACGGGGCCATGCGCCAGACGGCGCCGCTGTCGCCGGCCATTCACCTGGGCGCCGATCGGCTGCTGGTACTGGGCGTGCGGCCCACGCATCTGGACCTGATTCCGCGGTTCGTGGCCTCGGATTCCCCACCCAGCCCGGGACAGTTGTTCGGTTACATGCTGGACACCCTGTTCAGCGATCAGATTTCGGCCGACCTCGAGAATCTGCATCGCATCAACCGATTGTCGTCGCTGGCTGGCGCCGGCATCGGCACCCGCCAGATCCGCACCATGATGATCGCGCCTTCGGTGGATCCCTCGCAGCTGGCGATCCGGCACGTGAAGGCTTTGCCGATCAGCCTGCGCGCGCTCATGGGCATCATCGGCGCGCGCGGTCCCTCGGGCGGCCTGCTCGCCAGCTACCTGATGTTCGAGGCCGATTACACGCGCGAGCTCATCGAGCTCGGCTACCAGGACACGCTCGACAAGCGTGACGAGTTGGCGGCCTTTCTCGGCTGATGACTCTCGCTCCGGGACAGGTCGAACTGTGGCTGGCGCGCGAGGCGCCGCTGCGCGCGCCCGCGTACCTCGCGAGTCTCGAGCACGCGCTGTCGGCCGAGGATCACGCGCGCATCGAACGCATGCGCTTCCCCGACGGGCGTCACCAGCAGCGCGTCACGCGTGCGCTGGCGCGCCATGCGCTCTCGCACCACCTGCCGGCCATGGCGCCATCCGCCTGGCGCTTCCAGCAGGACGAGTTCGGACGTCCGTCGATCGCGAGCGACCTGCCCGAGGACGCACGCCGCCTGCACTTCAACCTCAGCCACACCCGCGGCCTGGTGGTGATGGCGGTGGGTCTCATGCCGCTGCTCGGCGTGGACGTCGAGCGCATCGCATCGGAGGTATCGCTCGACGTGGCGTCGCGCTATTTCTCCGCCCAGGAGGTCTTGGCATTGGCCGCGCTGCCCGAGGCGGACAAGCCGCGGCGGTTCCAGCGGCTGTGGACGCTCAAGGAGGCCTACCTCAAGGGGCTGGGCACCGGCATCTCCGGCGGCCTCGGCTCGATGACGTTCCATTTCGACGAGGGCGGCGTGCGCTTCGAGCGACCAGCCGACGCCGACGCGGCGTACTGGCGGTTCAGCGAGCTCGAGATCGACGGCGAGTTCCTGGTCGCGGTTGCCTGCCGTCCGCCTGCCGGGCACCTCGCCGTGAGGTTGCACGACTATCTACCGGACATTCCCTGAGGATGGCCGCGCTCAGGTGAGGAACAGCGCCCCGAGGCCGAGCAGGGTGGCGAAGCCGATACAGTCGGTGAACGTGGTGAGGATCACGCCGGCGGAGAGCGCCGGATCGATGCGCATGCGCTTGAGCGCCAGCGGTACGATCACGCCCACGGCCGCGGCGCACAGCAGGTTGATCAGCGTGGCCGCGGCAATGATCGCGGCGATCTTCCACGTGCCATACCAGGCGATGGTGACGCCGCCGACGATGCAGGCCCAGATCAGGCCGTTGAGTCCGCCGACCGCGATCTCCTTCCAGAGCAGCCAGCGCGCGCTCACCCATTCGACCTGACCCAGGGCGATGCCGCGGATGATCAGGGTGACGGTCTGCGTGCCGGCGATGCCGCCCATGCTGGCGACGATGGGCATGAGCGCGGCGAGCGCCGCGACTTTTTCGATGGTGCCCTCGAAACGGCTGACCACCGCGGCGGCGAGGAATGCCGTGACGAGGTTGATGCCCAGCCAGAGAAGCCGCCTGCGCGTGGACGGGAACACCCCCGCGAACACATCCTCCTCATCGCCGAGGCCGGCCGCCGACAGCACCTCGTGCGCGGCTTCCTCGCGGATCACGTCCACGACGTCGTCGACGGTGATGCGGCCGAGCAGCTTGCCCTCGGCGTCGACCACTGCCGCGGACACGAGGTCGCGGTCCTGGAAGAGGCGGGCCACGTCATGCGCCGGAGTTTCCGGCGCGATGCGCGGCGCCTCGAGATCCAGCAGATCGCCGACCGCCTTGTCCGGATCCTCGGTCAACAGGCGCGTCAATGCCACCGTGCCGAGATAGCGGTCATTGCGATCGACGACGATGAGGCGGTCGGTCTTGTCGGGCAGCTCGCGGCGCATGCGCAGGTAGCGCAGCACCACCTCGACGGTCACGTCGCCGCGGACGCTCACCGTGTCGACATTCATGAGTCCGCCGGCGGTGTCCGGCTCGTAGGACAACACCGTGTTCAGCCGCTCGCGGTCCTGATGGTCCATCGACTTGACCAGCTGCAGCGAGACCGTCTCGGGTAGATCTCCCACCAGATCGGCGAGATCGTCCAGCTCCATGTTCTCGGCCGCGGCGAGCAGCTCGTCCGCGTCCATGCCCTCGATCAGCGACTGGCGCACGTTCTCGTTGAGCTCCACGAGCACGTGGCCTTCGATCTCCGGCTCGACGAAATTCCACACCACCTCGCGCTGCGCCGCCGGCAGCGACTCCAGCAGCGACGCGATCTCCGCCGGGTGCATGGCCGCGATCATGCGCGCCGCGCCACGCCACGACCCCTCGCGCAACGCGCCGCGCAGCGCCGCTAGGCGGCGCTCTTTGGTCGGAATGCGGCTGGTCTCACTCATGGCGCGCGGAGTGTAAATGGGGACATTCCTCGTTTTCTAGGAAAAAGGGACGCAGCTCGTGGGCACACCGCGCGGGCGCGAAGCCGCGCAGACAGATGTCAGTGCAAGACGGGGAGTGTCCCCGCGCGCGGTCGCACGAGGCTAGGCGATCTGCGCGCCGGCGAGCGTGGGCGCTCGCGTGATCGAACGCATCTCCCCCAGAGAATTGTGGCGGATGGCGACCACCGGATAGTTCTGCGCCAGCCGCTCGGCGATGCGCTCGGCGAGATACACGGAGCGATGCCGGCCGCCGGTACAGCCGATGGCGATGCTGAGATAGCGGCGGTTCGCGGCCTGGTGCTCCGGAATGCGCGCCGACACGAATTGCAGGATGTCGTCCGACAGCCGATGCACGCCGCGCTGCGCCTCGAGGAAGCGGATCACGTCGGCATCCCGCCCGGTGAGTGCCCGCAGCGACGGGTCCCAGTAGGGGTTGGGCAGCGAGCGCGCGTCGAACACGAAATCCGCGTCACCGGGAATGCCGTTCTTGAAACCGAACGACTCCACCAGCAGAGACAGCCTCGAGCTGCTGCGTTTTTCGACCCGCTGGCTGATCAACTCACGCAGATCGTGCACACCCATGCGCGAGGTGTCGATCACCAGGTCGGCGTCGTTGAGGATGGGTTCGAGCAGCCGCCGCTCGATGGCGATGGCCTCCTTGAGCGACACGTGGTCGGTGCTGATGGGATGCTTGCGCCGGGTTTCCGCAAAGCGCCGCAGCAGCTCGTCCTCGTTCGCCAGCAGGAAGATGATTTCGCACTGGATCCCGCTCTTCTTGAGCTCCTCGATGAGCGGCGGCACGGTCTCGATTTCGGCCGTGGCATTGCGGGCATCCACGCCCACGGCCGCGCGCGAATACGAGGGCTCGTTGTTGCGCAGCGTGTGGGAGATGAATGGCTTCAGCAGGGCCGCCGGGATGTTGTCCACGCAGTAGAAACCGGCGTCCTCGAGCATGTGCAATGCCACGCTCTTGCCGGATCCCGACAGCCCGCTGACGAGGATGAGCCTCATTGGATGATGTCGAACCTCGCGACGCTAGCGCCCGTTGGTCTTGCGCGCGTCGGCCGCATGCTTGTCCGCCTTCTTCTCCTTGTGCTTGAGCACGCTGCGGTCGAGCTTGTCGGCCAGCAGGTCGATGGCGGTGTACATGTTTTCCTCGGTGGCATCGGCGTGGATGGAATTGCCGCGCACATGCAACGTGGCTTCGGCCTTCTGTCGCAGCTTCTCCACCGTCAGGACGCAATGCACGTCGATTACGTGGTCGAAATGCCGGGAAATGCGCTCGAGCTTCTTCTCGACGTACGCACGCATGGACGGAGTGACTTCGACATGATGACCGGAAAGCGACAATTGCATGATGCGTCTCCTTTTTTGGCCTATCTACTCACGTTGAATTCGGTTCATCTGGCGGCTGCCCTGGCCTTGCGCTCGTTGGACGGAGCCAGACCGAGCGCCTCGCGGTACTTGGCGACGGTGCGCCGCGCGACCGCAATGCCCTCGCCCGAGAGCAGCTCGGCGATGCGGCTGTCCGACAGCGGGTTGCCCGGGTCTTCTTCCTTGATGAGTTTGCGGATCTTCGCGCGGACGGCGGTGGACGACGCGCCGCCGCCATCGGCGGCTTCGACCTGGCTCGAAAAGAAGTACTTGAGCTCGAACACGCCGCGCGGCGTGTGCATGTACTTGCTCGAGGTGACGCGCGAGATCGTCGATTCGTGCATGTCGATGGCCTGGGCAATGTCCTTGAGGATCATCGGCCGCATGCGTTCTTCACCGTATTCCAGGAACGCGGTCTGCCGCTCGACGATGCTCCTCGCCACCTTCATGAGGGTCTCGTTGCGGATTTCCAGGCTCTTGAGCAACCAGCGCGCCTCCTGCAGCTGGGCGCGCATCGACGAGTGGCCGGCGCCGCGCCCGAGCATGTCCGCATAGGACTGGTTCAGGCGCACGCGCGGCAGCGTGGAGCTGTTCACTTCCACCGCCCAGCCGCGATCCGTGCGGCGCACGAATACGTCGGGCACCACGTACTCGGCCTTGGCCGAGCTCACGGTCGCACCCGGACGCGGATGCAGGCCGCGCACCAGCGCCACGGCCTGCGCCAGTTCGTCGTCCGAAGCGGCGAGCTCGCGGCGCAGGAGCGTGAGCTCGCGGTCCGCGAGCAGGTCCAGATGCCGCTCGGCAATGGCCATGGCCAGCTTCAGGCCGGGCGTGTCCGGGTGCAGCGTGCGCAGCTGCAACGAAAGGCACTCGCTGAGATTGCGCGCGCCGACGCCGGCGGGATCGAGCGTCTGCACCAGCTTGAGCACGCGCTCAACCTCGTCGGCCCCGGCGGTGACCTCAGGGAGCAGGGTGGCGGCGATGTCGTCCAGCGAATCGGTGAGGTAGCCGTCGTCGTTGATGGCATCGACGATTGCGCGAGCGATGGCCAGATCGCGCGGCGCGAGATTGGCGTACTCGAGCTGCCCGACCAGGTGATCCTGCAGCGACAGCTGTGCGTCTTCCGCGACCTCGGCGGCGCGCTCGTCGTCGTCGCGCCAGGCGTCGGAGCCATTGCCGGCGCGTTCGCTCCAGGCATCTTCGATGACCTCGGCCTCGACCGCGACCTCGGGCGTGGGCGCGGCATCGACGCGGTTCTCCTCGGGCATCGGGTGGGGTTCGAGCGCCTCGAAGGTGCCGGTGGCCTCGTACTCGTCCACGGGCTCGAGCATCACGTTGCTTTCGAGCTGTTCGCGGATGTGCGCCTGCAGCTCGAGAGCCGGCATTTGCAGGAGGCGGATAGCCTGCTGCAGCTGCGGGGTCATCGTCAGCGTCTGACCCAGCTTCAGCTGCAATGAGGGCTTCATCATCGACACTGGCGCTAGTGTCCCAACGCTATGAAAACGGTAGATTTTTCCGGCAGCGAATCTGCTCGCTACATGCGGAAAGACTGGCCCAAGTACACCTCACGGACTTGGGGGTTGGCAAGAATTTCTTCCGGGGTTCCCGAGGCCATCACGGTTCCACCGGAAACTACGTACCCACGCTGACAGACACCTAAGGTTTCTCTGACGTTATGGTCGGTGATGAGCACGCCAATGCCCTTGGCGGTGAGCTCGTTCATGATGCGCTGGATGTCGATGACCGACAGGGGATCCACGCCGGCAAACGGCTCGTCGAGGAGCACGAAGCGCGGTTCGGCCGCCAGCGCGCGCGCGATCTCCACACGGCGGCGTTCGCCGCCCGACAGCGCCATGCCCAGGCTCTTGCGCACGTGTCCGATGCGCAGCTCACCCAGTATCTGCTCGAGGCGTTCCAAGCGCGCGGTGTCGTCGAGCCGGCGGGTCTCGAGAATGGCCATGATGTTGTCTTCGACGGTGAGCTTGCGGAACACCGACGCCTCCTGCGGCAGGTAGCCGATGCCCACCTGGGCGCGCTCGTGCATCGCGAGGTGCGTGATGTCGCGGTCGTCGACCGTGACGGTGCCGGCGTCGGGCGGCACGAGACCCACGATCATGTAGAACGCCGTGGTCTTGCCCGCACCGTTGGGTCCTAACAGACCGACGATCTGGCCGCTCTCCACTTCGATGGAGAGGTCGGAGATCACCTGGCGTTTCTTGTAGCTCTTGGCGAGGTGCGAGGCGCGCAGGACGCTCACGGTTTCTTCTCTTGCTCTTTCTCGTTGGGATTGCGCGCCGGGATCACGATGCGGATGCGGTCCGTGCCGGTCGTCCCGGGCGTGCCAGATTTCGGCCGTCCCTGCACGCTCTGCGACCGGATGTTGTAGACCAGCGTCTGACCGCTGATCTGGTTCTTGCCGTCGGTCAGCCAGGCATCGTTGCTCAGGCTCACCGTGCCGGAGGCTGTCTGGTAGTCGATGGTGCCGGCGCGGCCGCGCGACGTGCTGCCGTCATTGCGCTGCTGCTCGAATTGCGCCGGTGAGCCGGTGATGGTGGCTCGCGCGATCAGCCGGTCTTGAAAGGAAATCACGGCCTTGTCGGATCGCAGGTGCCCGCCGTCTGCCGCGATGCGCACGTCGCCCGAAAAGGTCCACTGGCTCTTGTCGAGGTCGAGGTCGCCGGTGATGTGCGCTTCTTCGGCTTGGATGCGGATGTCGCATTGCGTGATGGTCACGTCGCGCAACACCGCATTGTTGCGGCGCCAGTCCAGGTCCCCCCCAGGCTTGGCGTCGATCACGATCTCGGCATTCGCGCAGCGCGCCGGCGCGGCCCATGTGCTGTTCAGACCTAACAAGGCCGTGGCCGTGGCCGCGACCGCGGCGGCGGGCGCAAACCGGCCTGGACCGGAATCACTTTTGCGAGAACTGGCCATGCACGTCGGATTCTAGTCGCAGAGTCCCGGCCTTCAAATCGGCGCTGAGGCCGCGCGCGTCGAGCTCATGGCCCGACCAGCTGAGTTTCACCGGCGCGTCGGTTTCGATGAATTCGGTGGGCGTGTTGATGCGCAGCTCGCTGGTGGTCAGGACCAGGGTCGCGCCCGATCCGGGTGTGGAACCGGTGACGCGCACGTTGCCGGTGAGTTGCACGTCGTCGCCATCGGCGCGCACCAGCCCGCTATCCGAGGTGAGATGCCAGGCCTCCTGCTCCGCCGCGGCCGGGCGTGTCTCGCCCGCGATGCGCTCCTGCGCGCCCGGGTGGTAGTCCATCTCCAGGGCTTCCAGTTCGATGACGCCGGTTTCCGTCTGCTGCCGGATCCGGCGCGCACTCAGCCGGTAACGTTCCAGCCCATCGTAACCCGTCTCGATGATCTGCGCGTCGCGCGCCGCGTAGCCGGGGTCGGGCGATTCGGAGGCGGTCTCTTCGGCGCCCGTGTTGCCGCGTCCCGCGCGACCGATGTAGTAGGCGGCGGTGACCACCGCGATGACAGCCAGGTACGCGAGCGACCGGGACCACGAAAATGAACTCACGTTGCCGATCTCGCGGCCATCAGCCAGTCACACACCTCGCGAACCGCGCCATGGCCTCCGGGTCGCGACGTCTCCAGATCCGCGGCCGCGAGCGCATCCGCGTGCGCATCCGCGACGGCCACGCCCAGGCCGCAGGCATTCAGGATGGGTGCGTCCGGCGTGTCGTCGCCCACGCAGGCGCAATCCTCCAGCGGCACCTTCAGCGAGCGGGCGAGCTTGCGCAGGGCGGCGAGCTTGTCGTCCACGCCCTGGTACACGTGGGTGATCCCGAGGCCGCGCGCCCGGCGCACCACGGCCGCGGACTTCCGGCCCGAGAGGATGGCCACGGTGATGCCAGCCCGCTGCACCTGCTTGATGCCGTGGCCGTCGCGGACGTGGAAGGTCTTGAGCGATTCACCCTGCGGGCCATAGAAGAGCCGCCCGTCGGTGAGCACCCCGTCGACGTCGAGGACCAGCAGCTTCACCCGGCGGAAGGTCTCGCGGAATGCCGCCACCTGGACTCCGAAGCCCGAGCTCACAGCACCCCGGCGCGCAGCAGATCGTGAACGTTGAGCGCGCCCACGAGTGCGCCTGAATCATCGACCACGGGCAGCGCCGTGATGCGGTGCTTCTCCATGAGATGCGCGGCTTCGGCGGCGAGCTCGCCGGGCTTGACGCGCTTGCCGGGCGAAGTCATGACCTCGCGCATGACGGTCCGGTGGACGTCGATGCCGCGGTCGAGCACCCGGCGAAGATCGCCGTCGGTGAACACGCCCTGCACGCGTCCGGCGCCGCCGTCCTCGACGATGGCGCACATGCCGAGCCCCTTCTGCGAGATGACCAGGAGGCCCGTGGCGAGACTGGCATCCTGACTAACTACCGGCAGGTCGTCGCCGGTGCGCATGACGTCCGCGACGTGCAGCAGCAGCTTGCGACCCAGGGCGCCGCCCGGGTGCGAGCGCGCGAAATCCTGCGAGGTGAAGCCCCGCGCCTCGAGCAACGCCACGGCCAGGGCGTCGCCGATGGCGAGCGTCGCGGTGGTGCTGGCGGTGGGCGCGAGATTGAGCGGACAGGCCTCCTCGGCGACGCTCACGTCCAGGTGCACGGTCGCGGCGCGCGCCAGGCTGGATCGGGCATTGCCGGTGACGGCGATGATGGGCACCCCCAGGCGCGAGCAATGCGGGAGCAGGGTGAGTACCTCGGCGGTTTCGCCGGAATTCGACAGCGCCAGCAGCACGTCGTCGCGCGTGATCATGCCGATGTCGCCGTGACTGGCCTCGGCGGCATGCATGAAGAACGCGGGCGTGCCGGTCGAGGCCAGCGTGGCGGCGATCTTGCCGCCGACGTGCCCGGACTTGCCCATGCCGGTGACGATGACGCGTCCAGGGCTGTCCAGGCACAGCGCGCAGGCGCGGGCGAATCCGCCGTCGAGGCGCGACAGCAATGCGCTGATCGCCTGGGCCTCGATTTCCAGGGCCCGGCGCCCGGCGGCGATGAGCTTGGTGGGGTCGGCCGAAGCCGGAGGGTTCGTGGCCCGCGCGTTCATGCCGGAACTATAACGCTACACTCACGCATATGAGTCAAACCATCATCACGCCGGAGCGCGTCTCCGAGCTCATCCGAACCGGGCTGCCGGGCGCCGAGGTGCGCGTCGAGTCCGACGACAACGTGCATTTCGCGGCCATCGTGGTCGCCAGCCAGTTCGCCGGACTACGGGCGATCGCGCGACACCAGCGCGTCTACCAGACGCTGGGCGACCTCATGGGACGGGAGATCCATGCCCTGTCCATCGAGGCGCTGACCCCCGAGGAACGTACCCAGCGAGGCGGCTGATCGGGCGGCACGCCGTCGGCCGCCGCGGAGCCAGCCGAACCACTACACTAGCGCCCCCCACACACCCGGCCGGCGAGAGCGATCGTGGACAAGCTGCAGATCAATGGTGGAATTCCCCTGGAAGGGGAAGTGCGCATTTCCGGCGCGAAGAATGCGACGCTGCCCATCGTCGCCGGCGCGCTGCTGGCCGATGGCCCGGTGACCATCCGCAATGTCCCGCACCTGCAGGACGTCACCACCATGATCGAGTTGTTAGGCCGCATGGGCGTCTCGGTCACCATCGACGAGAAGATGCAGATCGAGATCGATGGCTCGACCACGCGCGAGTGTTTCGCGCCGTACGAGCTGGTGAAGACCATGCGGGCGTCGATCCTGGTGCTGGGTCCACTGCTGGCGCGATTCGGCAAGGCCGACGTGTCCCTGCCCGGCGGCTGCGCGATCGGCGCCCGCCCGGTGAACATCCACGTCGCGGGTCTGCAGGCGATGGGCGCGGAGATCAACATCGAAGGCGGCTACATCCGCGCGCGCGCCGGCCGCCTGCGCGGGGCGCGGCTGAACCTCGAGACCGTGACCGTCACCGGCACGGAGAACCTCATGATGGCGGCCGCGCTGGCCGACGGCGAGACCATCATCGAGAACGCCGCGCGGGAACCCGAGGTCGTCGACCTCGCGAAATTCCTCATGTCGATGGGCGCGCGAATCCAGGGCGCGGGCACGGACAAGATCGTCATCCAGGGCGTGGAAAAATTGCGCGCCACCACCTACGAGGTGCAGCCGGATCGCATCGAAGCCGGCACCTATCTCGTCGCCGGCGCCATCAGCTCGGGAATGGTGCGCGCGAGGAACCTCGACCCGGAGCACCTCGATGCCGTGGTCGCCAAGCTGCGCGAAGCCGGCGCGAAAGTGGGCGTGGGCAGCAACTGGATCGAAGTGGACATGAAGGGCAAACGCCCGAAATCCGTGGACGTGCGCACGGCTCCCTATCCTGCGTTCCCCACCGACATGCAGGCGCAGTTCGCCGCATTGAACACCATCGCCGACGGCGTCGGGACCATCGTCGAAACCATCTTCGAGAATCGCTTCATGCACATGCTGGAGATGCGGCGCCTCGGCGCCGAGATCCGTCTCGAGGGCAATACCGCGATCATCCGCGGCGTGCCGAAATTGACCGCGGCGCCCGTGATGGCAACCGACCTGCGCGCCTCGGCCAGCCTGGTGCTGGCGGGGCTGGTGGCCGAGGGCCGCACGGAAATCGAGCGCATCTATCACATCGACCGCGGTTACGAGGCTCTCGAGGAAAAGCTCGCGCAGCTCGGAGCGCAGATCCGCCGCGTACCCAACTAGAAATGGGGACATTCCTCGTTTCCTGGAAAACGGGGACGCGCCTCCCGAGCCTCATTTTTCCCTTGCGCACGGCCGCTGGTGAGACCTGTCCCTCACTGGCCGAGCAATCCATGGATGCCGCCCCCGCACCATTTGTGACCCAGGTCGCGATCCCGCGGTACCCCGGAGATTCCCATGACCCGGATGTGACGCATTGCCGTCCAACGGCAAAACGATGACTTAATACTCGCCCTCACTGTCGTTCCCCGGAGACGGGTCCCCCCAGACCTGTCACATCGAGGGGGCTGCTACGTGGCAAAAACTAGTTCGATGAGAGGTCGAGGGTCCATGCAAGCACGTTCAGAATTCGGCGCCTCCGCGCACAACGAATCAAACGCCGGTCGGAGCAATCCGGGCGCGGGCTCGTTCAAGTCGAAGAAGCCGCTGGCAATCATTGCCACGCCGGACCTCGACCTGTGGGCGCAGCTCGGGCCCATGCTCGAATCGACCGTGGCCCTGCGACACGCCGACAGCCTCGCGACGGCCGCCTCCCTGTTCAAGCCCGGCTCGCGCACCATCCTGGTCGCGGACCTGCGCGGTCTGAATCCCGAGGACTTCGCGCCCATCGCGTCCAGCCCGCACAACCCGGTGGTCATCGCCATCCGTGACGGCGCCTCGGCGGGCATGGTCGATCAACTCATGCTCGAAGGCGGCATCCAGGCGCTGATCGATGCGCCCATCGAACCGGCCGCGGTGCTGCGCGCCGTGAACGACGCCGCCCGCATCTCCTCCATGTCCGAGGCGCTCAGTGCGATGAACGCGCCTGCCGCGGACAGCTCCGGCGGCGAAGAGAAATCCTCCAAGTCGCCCGCGATGCTCATTGGCATCGTGGCCGCAGTGCTCGCCGCGGGTGGTGGCGCCTGGTTCTTCCTCAAGGGCGGCGACAAGGCTCCCGTCGCGAATGCACCCGCCGCGCCCGCCGATGCGGCCGCTCCGGCCGCGGCTGCCGCCGGCGGCGCGAAGCCTGCCGGTGCGGCCCAGGCCCCGGTGGGCACGCTGGACGAAGTGCTCGAGAAGGCGCGCCTCGCGATGGACGAGCGCCGTTACATCGAGCCGGCGAAGAACAACGCGCTGGAATATTTCCGGCAGGTGCTCGTGATCGATCCGGGCAATGCCGAAGCCACCGAGAGCATGAAGCGACTCGGCGGTCTGCTGATCGCGCGCGCCCGTACCGCACTCGACGAGCGTCGCTTCGACAACGCGCTGGCCGAGCTCGAAGCGGCCCGCAGCATCGACCCGAACGACCAGCGCCTGGTCGAGGTCGATGCCCGCCTCGACTCGATGCGCGCGCAGACCGCGCTCGCGCAGATCCAGGCGACACTGGCGGCGCAGAATTTCGACCGCGCCGGCACGCTGCTGGAGTCCGCCGAGAAGGACGCCCTGCTGCCGCCCGCGCAGATCACGCAGCTCAAGCGCGAGCTCGACAGCAAGCGCAAGGCTTACACCATCCAGCGCCTGGTCTCGCTGGCCGACGCCCGCCTGAACAACGGCCGCCTGGTCACGCCCAACAATGAATCCGCGAAGGATGCCATCCAGGGCCTGCGCGAAGCCGGTGCTTCCAGCGACCTGGTTTCGCGCCTCAACAACGAGCTGAATCAGCGCCTGCTCGCCGGCGCGCGTGATGCCGCCTCCAAGGGCGATCAGTCCGGCATGCAGGAGATGCTGCGCGCCGCGCGCGAAAACGGCGTCTCGCAGGCGGCGCTCAATGCTGCGCAGCGTGAGATCACGGCTGCCGTCCAGAAACAGCAGCGCACCAATGAAGACATCGCCAAGTTCGCCAAGGCCGCGCAGGATCGCATGGCCAGCGGCAACCTGGTCACCCCGGCCAATGATTCCGCCGCCGCCAACGCGGAGCGCCTGCGCCAGCTCGATGCGCGAAATCCGACGACAGTGCAGGTGGTCCGCGACGTGCGCGCCCGCCTGATCAGCGAAGCTCGTGCGCGCCTGAACGCCGGCCGGCCGGCCGATGCCTCACCGCTCATCGATGCGGCCGAGAGTCTCGGTGGCGATGCCGATCTCGGAGAGTTGCGCGCCGCCCAGGCTGCCGCCGAGCAGAAGCTCGCCGCCGCCGCTGCCGCGCCCAAGCTGCCGCCGCTCAAGCTGACGCGCGCGCCGAAGCCGAGGTATCCCGCGTCCGCCAAGGGCGTCGAGGGCTGGGTGCGCGTGGAGTTCTACGTGACCCCGGAAGGACGCACCGAGCGCATTCGCGTGCTCTCGAGCGAACCTGCGGGGGTGTTCGACCAGGCGGCCGTGGACGCGATGGAAGATGCCCGTTTCGAAGAATTTGACTGGACCGAGCCGCGCCTGGCCGTCCAGCGCATCGTGTTCAAGCCGGAGTGATGGAGGGTGAGCTCTGTGACTGCTAAGAAGACCGGAAAGACGATTTCGTCCCGCATGCAAGGCGCCCGCGCCGTGTGGGTGGCCGTGGGCATCCTGGCCCTGGCGTTCCTGGTCGGCGTGCTCGCGCCGGCCTGGTATTTCGCCGGACGCCTGGTGGACAACAACAACGCGGTCCGCGCCATCGGCGAGCTGCAGCAGCAGCCGTCACGCATGCAGGCCGCGTTGAACTCCATCCAGGACCGACTGCGCGCGCGTGGATTCGTGCGTGACTCGATCGAACAGCTGAAGCGCGCCACGGCCCAGTTCCAGGCCGCGACCGCGAACCTCAAGGCGGGCGGTGGCCCGACCATCGGCGGCCTCGGCGGCGATGACGAGGTGCAGAAGACCATCGACGAAATGAACGATGCGTGGAAGAAATACCGGCCCGCGCTCGAGCCGGTGGCCAACTTCACCGCGATTCCGTACTCGGACAGCGAGCGCGACGGCACGCAGCTGAACGTGGACGGCCGCGACCTGCAGGGCAAGGTCACCAACGCGGTGAGCCAGGCTCGCGTGTACACGCCGGCGCTGGAGAAGAACCTGGCGCAGATCATCTCCGGCCTGCAAAGCTCCTCGGACGGCCTCGCGACCGCGCTGCGCACCGTGGTGCTCATCGGCGTGGGTCTCGCGGCCGCGCTGGCCGCGCTCGTCGGCTACCTCTCGCTGGCCCGCGGCAAGCAGGCCGCCGCCGCCGCCGCCGCCCGTCAGCAGACCGAAGACATCCTCTCGACCGTGCGCGAAGGTCTCTTCCTGCTCGACGGCGACCTCAAGATCGGCAGCATTCACTCGCAGGCCACGGCGCAGCTTTTCCAGCGCGATTCGGTGGCCGGCCTCACCTTCGAGGACCTGCTGCGCGATCTCGTGACGCCGAAGACGCTCGCCATCGCCACCAAGTTCGTCAAGGTGTTGTGGAGCGAGCGCACCAAGGAAAACCTGATCCGCTCGATCAATCCGCTGAACGAAGTGGAAATCGTGGTGGGTGACAAGGGCGAGAAGGGCGGCGGCGATACCCGCTACCTCGAGTTCAACTTCCACCGCGTGCGCCGCGAGGGCGCCATCACCCACGTGCTCGTGGCGGTCGCCGACGTGACCGCGCGCGTCGCCCTGGCTGCGCAGCTCAAGGGCGCGCAGGACAGCGCGCAGTCGCAGATGGACGCGTTCCTCTCGATCCTGCACGTGGACCCGACGCAGCTCTCGTCGTTCCTCGACGACTCGGATGTCGCGTTCAAGATGATCAATGCCACGCTGCGCGATCCGGCGCGCGACAGCGCCTCGTTCCGGCGCAAGATCGACGGCCTGTTCCGCCAGATCCACAGCATCAAGGGCGAGGCTTCGGCCATCGGTCTCGGGTCGATGGAATCCCGCGCGCATGCGCTGGAGAGCGATCTCGCGTCGCTGCGCGAGCGCACCGACCTGTCGGGCGACGACTTCCTGCCGCTGCTCACCAAGTTCGACGATCTGGTGTCGCACTCGCAATCGGTGCGCGACATGGTCACCAAGCTGGCGAGCTTCCGCGACAGCTTCGGCAAGCATCAGCAGGCGCAGGGCGGCCATGCCGCGGTATCCGCCTCGACCGGCGACAGCACCACGCGCGCTCCGAAGATGAGCGAGGATGCCGCCGCCGCCGAACAGACCCTGCAGCGCTCCGCGCGCGAAGGCTTCGTGGCCTCGGCGCAGCAGCTCGCCGACCGCATCGCCAACGATCATGGCAAGAAGGTGGTCGTGACCTGCCGCGGTCATGACGTGGTGCCCGAAGCCTATCGCCGCCCGGTCAAGGACGTGCTGATCCAGCTCATCCGCAACGCGGTGGTGCATGGCATCGAGACGCCCGCCGAGCGTGAAGCCCAGGGCAAGTCGGGCGAAGGCCACATCCGCATTTCCTTCGAGATGGTGGAAAGCGGCCGCGCGTTCCGCATGCAATGCGAAGACGACGGTCGCGGATTGACCCCCGACAAGCTGCGCAAGACCGCGGTGAGCAAGGGCATCATCTCGCAGAACGACGCCGCCGCGCTGTCCGACCAGGAGGCGATGATGCTGGTGTTCCGCTCGGGCTTCTCCACGGCCAAGGACGTCACGCGTGACGCCGGCCGCGGTGTGGGCATGGATGTGATCGCCGAGATCGCCGCCCGCCTGGGAGGCCGGATCTCGCTGAACTCCGAGATCGGCAAGAACATGAAGCTGTCCCTGTCGTTCCCGGCCCAGCAGACGGGCTCGGCCGGCGTGGTGGCGGCCTGAGGTTTAGGGAGGAGAGAACAAGATCATGAGTGCAGTGCCCAAGCCGCGCGAAACCTTGCGCATGATGATCGTGGACGATTCGAACGTGATGCGGCGTCGCATCGAGCGTTCGCAGCAGAACGACCGCCTGGAGGTGGTCGGAACCGCGGTGAACGGCCTCGACGCCGTCACCAAGTTCAAGCAGCTGATGCCGGACGTGATGACCCTGGACCTGACGATGCCGGAAATGGACGGTATCGAATGCGTCGAGCACGTCCTAAAAATCAAAGCCGATGTGCTTATACTTGTCGTGTCGGCCCTGGCCGATAAGGCAACGGCGGTGGAAGCCATCGAGAAAGGCGCGAATGGCTTTCTCTGCAAGCCGTTTACGGACGACCAGCTCAATGAAGCTCTCGCCGAGTTGATTGGGGAGTAAGGAAGATGCTCGACGCTGAAGAGGTACGAACCTTCGTCAATGGCACGGTCCATTTCTTCGAGACCGCCACTGGCCATGCGGCCACGGTGGGCTCGCCGTACCTGTGCATCGACAAGGCGGCCGTGGTGCAGGACTACACCGGCGTCATCGGTATCTCCGGCAACCGCGAAGGCAAGGTCTACTTCACCGCGCCGCGCGGCATGCTCTCGGTCATGCTGATGTGCATGAACGAGACCGACACGGGCGAGCAGAACGTCCGGGATCTGGTGGGCGAAGTGGCGAACACCATCTCCGGCAATGCGCGCCGCGACTTCGGCCGCAATTTCGTGATCAGCACCCCGACCATCTGTGACCGCAGCAATGCGGCCCAGGCCGCGGCCACCACGGGTCGCTCCTTCATCATCCCGATCAACTGGCGCAGCTACTCGGCGAACGTCGTCGTCTGCCTGCAGTAGCCTCGCCTTCAGGCGCTCGCGCGCCGCTCTTACGCCGGCCCGGGGCCGGCGTTTTTGTTTTCGAACTTTGTCGTGGACCAGGCCTTTCGCGACCGATCAACGGTTTCGCGGCCGTTCGGTGACTTCCACTTCGCTCGAGAAGGACTCGCTGCCGCGGATTCCCGTGATCTTCACCCGGGTTCCAGGCTTGGCGTTGGCGATGCGGGTCAGGGTGTCCTGCGCGCTGGCGACCTTCACGCCGTTCACGGTGAGCACGATGTCGCGCGGTTCCATCCCCGCGGCGGCGGCCGGGCTGCCCACGTAGAGTTTCGCCACCACCACGCCCGCCTGCGGCAGGTTGAAGCGCCGGGCTTCGATCTGGTCGATGTCGGCGGGCACGATGCCGATCCAGCCGCGCACCACGCGCCCTTTGGCGAGAATCTCGCGCATGACGCCGCGGGCCAGATTGACCGGAATCGCGAAGCCGATGCCTTCGACGCCGAGGTTCTTTGCCAGCACCGCGGTATTGATGCCGATGAGCTCGCCGCTCGCATTGATGAGCGCGCCGCCCGAATTGCCCACGTTGATCGGGGCGTCGGTCTGGATGAAATTCTCGAAGGTCGCCACCCCGAGCTGGCCCCGGCCCGTGGCGCTGACGATGCCCTGGGTGACGGTCTGCGACAGCCCCACCGGGTTGCCGATGGCGAGCACGATGTCGCCGACCCGAACGTGATCGGAGTGGCCCAGCGGCATCACCGGCACGTTGTTCTTGAGATCGAGCTGCAATATCGCCAGATCGGTTTCCGGATCGCGGCCGACGATGCGGGCATCCGCGACGCGGCCGTCGGCCAGCTGGGCCCGGATGAGGTCCGCCGTGGCGATCACATGGTGATTGGTGATGACGTGCGCCTGGGCGTCGACGATGACGCCGGAACCCAGGCTCTGCTCGAGCCGCTGACGGTAGCGAGGGCGGGCTTCGCCAAACAATTCCTCGATGGCATTGGGCTGGATCCGCTCGGTGACCAGGCGGGCCGTATAGATGTTCACAACGGCCGGCGCGGCGCGCTCCACGGCCTCGGCATAGGAATTGACCGGTTGCGCTGCCGGAGGCGGCGCGGTGGGGGTGGTTTGAACCGCCGGCGGAGGCGTCTGCGCGGGCTGCGGGGCGGGGGCCGTCGGCGATCCGCGGCGCGCAATGAGTTCCGGCCGCACCATCACGGCGATGAAGGCGGCCGCGAGTCCCACGATCGCCGAGACGGAGATGAACGCCAGAATTCTCAGGAAGGGTCGAGTGGACATGTGCCGGATATTCCTCATCGGCGGAAGGCTTTAGCGCTGATCCGCATGTGTATAATGCGCCGCCTCCCGAGGTCTGGCAGCGGCGCATTTTCGCACCGCCGCGTCGGGGTGAACGAACGATCCTGAGGTCATTTTTAATGAGCGATCACGCGGCCGGCGATACCGTCCCGGAAGTCGACGAGAGTCGGCGCAAGTTCCTGATAGCTGCCACCACTGCCACCGGCGCCGTTGGCGCGGTACTGACCGCGGTGCCCTTCGTGGCGTCGTGGCAACCCTCCGAAAGCGCCCGGGCGGCGGGCCTGCCGACCGTGATCGATCTCAGTCGCATCGAGCCCGGGCAGATGGCCACGTTCTTCTGGCGCAAGAAGCAGATCTATGTGGTCAAGCGCACGCCACAGATGCTGGCCTCGCTGAGCTCGCACGATGCCGAGCTTAAGGACGCCAAGTCCGAGGAATCCACGCAACCCGAGTACGCCAAGAATGTTTCGCGCGCGCTCAGGCCCGAAGTGCTGGTACTCATCGGCACCTGCACGCACCTCGGCTGTCTTCCCAAGACGCGCTTCACCCCGGGTGACACGACCATTTCCCCGGACTGGCCCGGCGGCTTCTTCTGCCCGTGCCACGGTTCGAAATTCGACCTCGCCGGTCGCGTGTTCGAGGGGTCGCCCGCCTCCGTGAACCTGGTGGTGCCGCCATACAGCTTCGAGGGCGACAACAAGCTCATCGTCGGCGTCGACGCCGCCGAGAAAGGAGCCGCCTGATGTCCGCGGTCATCGAAAACAAGGGTGGCTTCCGCGCCTGGCTGAACAAGCGCCTGCCGGTCGACCAGTTCGTCGCCGACCAGCTGACGGGCTACTACGCACCGAAGAACTTCAACGTCTGGTACTTCTTCGGCTCGCTGGCGCTGCTGGTGTTCGTCATGCAGATCCTGACGGGCATCTTCATCACCATGCACTTCAAGCCGGGCTGGAGCACGGCTTTCGACTCGCTGCAATACTTCGTGCGCGAAGTGCCGTACGGATGGTTGATCCATCCCATGCACGCGGTGGGCGCCTCGTTCTTCTTCGTGGTGGTGTACCTGCACATGGCGCGCGCGCTCATGTACGGCAGCTACAAGGGACCACGCGAGCTGCTCTGGGTCATCGGCATGCTCATCTACCTCGCGCTCATGGCCGAGGCGTTCATGGGATACGTGCTGCCCAACGGCAACATGTCGTACTGGGGCGCGCAGGTCATCATCAATCTGTTCGGCACCATCCCGGGCATCGGCGACGCGCTCACCGAGTGGATCCGCGGCGACTATGGCATCGGTGACGCGACGCTCACCCGCTTTTTCTCGCTGCACGTGATCGCGGTGCCGTTCCTGCTGGCGATGCTGATCGCGTTGCACCTGGTCGCGCTGCGCCAGGTCGGCTCGAACAATCCCGACGGCATCGAGATCAAGGGCAACCTCGGCCCCGATGGCAAGCCGGTGGATGGCATCCCGTTCCATCCTTACTACTCGGTGAAGGACATCGTCGGCGTGGGCGCCTTCCTCACGGTGTTCGCGATCGTGGTGTTCTTCGTGCCCACGTTCGGCGGCCTGTTCCTCGAGGCGCCGAACTTTGAGCCCGCCAACCCGACGTCCACGCCCGATCACATCGCGCCGGTGTGGTACTTCACTCCTTATTACGCCATCCTGCGCGCCGTGCCCGATCAGAAATTCGGCGCGCTGCTGATGGCGCTGTCCGTGGCGGCCTTCCTGTTCCTGCCGTGGCTGGATCGCGCGAAGAACAAGTCGATCCGTTACCGAGGGCTGCTGTCGAAGCTGCTGCTCGGCATGTTCTTCGTCACGTTCTGCGTGCTCATGTGGTTGGGTCTCAAGCCGGCCGATGGCATCTACGTGCTGCTGGCCCGCATCTTCACGGCACTTTACTTCGCGTTCTTCGCCCTGCTGCCGTTCGTCTCCAAGTTCGATGGCAATGGACCTGTTCCGACTCGAGTGACCTACAATGCGCACTAAGTTCACGAGCATCGTTCTCACGCTGTTGTTCGGCGCCGGTGTGGCGCAGGCCGCTGGCGGCGGGCACGCGGCGAGCTGGCAGCGCACGGCGGACAACGAAGTCGCCAACCTGGCCTCCCTGCAGCGCGGCGCCAAGAATTTCATGGCGTACTGCTCGGGCTGCCACTCGCTGAAGTACGCCCGCTACTCGCGCGTAGCGGACGATCTGAAGATCTCCGATGAGCTGCGCGATCAGTACCTGGTCAAGCCGGGCGCCAAGTTCACCGACTACATCCGCAGCTCCATGCCCGATCAGGATGCCACCGAGTGGTTCGGCAAGGTCCCGCCCGATCTGTCGCTGACGGCGCGCTCGCGCGGGCCGGACTGGATCTTCAACTTCCTCACGACCTTCTATGCCGATCCGGCCAGCCGCCAGACGGGTGTCAACAACCTGCAGCTGCCGGGCGCGGCCATGCCGCACGTGTTGTCCAGCCTGCAGGGTGTGCAGACCGCGGTATGGAAGAACGTCGAGACCCCCGGTCCCGAGGGCAAGCCGATCGTGTCCCACGAGTTCGAGAAGTTCGAGCCGGGAGTGGTCGGCAGCCTGACGCCCGCGCAGTACGACGACTTCGTGCGGGACCTGGTCAATTTCCTGCAGTACGTGAGCGATCCGACGCAGGTCGAACGCCAGAGTCTGGGCATCTGGGTGGTGCTCTTCCTTCTCATGTTCACGGGAATCGCGTACATGCTGAAGAAGGAATACTGGAAGGACGTCCGCTGAACGGCCACTTCGCCATCCGCAAGTGGGCCGCCATGCGGGGAGGGCCGCGTGTCTAGCCGTCGCGCAACGATGACACTGTTTTCCGCGCCCGATGATCCGTGGAGTCATCGCACGCGGATCGTCATCGCCGAGAAGGCCATCGAGATTGAAATCGTCGACGTGGCTCCTGGGAAGTATCCCGAGGATCTGCTCGACCTCAATCCGTACCACACCACGCCGACGCTGATCGACCGCGACCTGGTGCTCTACGATTCGCGCGTCATCATGGAATACCTCGACGAGCGCTTCCCGCATCCGCCGCTGATGCCGGTCGATCCCGTGTCGCGCGCGCGTGCCCGCCTGGCGCTGTACCAGATCGAGCACGATTGGTACCAACTGGCGCGCAAGCTCGATGCTCCCGGCGCGAAGGACGTGGCCGCGCTGCGCAAGGAATTGCGCGACAACGTGCTCTCGAGCGCGGATCTGTTCAAGGTGAAGCCGTTCTTCCTGTCGGATGAATTCTCGATGGTGGATGCCACCATCGCGCCCATTCTCTGGCGCCTGCCGCGCTACGAGATCGATCTGCCGCCGCAGGCGCAGCCCATCCTGAAGTACGCCGGGGCGATCTTTTCGCGACCGGCATTCCGCGCCAGTCTCTCGGAGAGCGAGCGGGAGATGCGCCTGACATGACCGGCCTATGAACGACCGTGCGCGCAACTCCAAGCGCCCTTATCTCATCCGCGCCATGCACAGCTGGATGATGGACAACGGCGAGACCCCGCACGTCATCGTCGACGCCGAAAAGCCCGGCGTCGAAGTGCCGCGTGCCTACGTCAAGGATGGCAAGGTGGTACTGAACCTGTCGTCGACGGCGACCCAGCGGCTGGTGATGGGCAACGACTGGATCGAGTTCGAGGCGCGCTTCGCGGGCGTGGTGCATCACGTGCGCATTCCGGTGGGCACCGTGCTCGGCATCTATGCCCGGGAGACGGGCGAAGGCATGGTGTTTTCCGAGCAGGACCTCGGCCCCGAGCCGCCGACCAAGCCGGTGCCGCCAGAGGACGGCGGGCGCCGTCCCCAGCTCAAGGTCGTCAAGTAGGCGTCACGGGCGAATCAGCGCCGCGGGTCGGTGAGCTTCGCGACCGCCGCTTGATAGACGCGGGCGGCATCCCGGAAATCCGAGACGGTGGTGTACAGGTCGCGCGCCAGCCCGTCCGCGATGCCGTAGATCCAGCCATGCACGTGCAATTCCTGGCCGCGGTCCCACGCATCACGCGCGATGCTGGTCTGGCAGACGTTCTGCACCTGCTCGATGACATTGAGCTCGCACAGCCGGTCCGCCGCGAGATTCTCGGCTGGTAGATTGGCGATGGCCTGGTGATGCTTTTCGTGCACGTCCTGCAGGTGGCGCAGCCAGTTGTCGGCCAGCCCCACGCGCGTGCGCCGCATGGCAGCCTGCACGCCGCTGCAGCCGTAATGACCCACCACGATCACGTGCCTCACCTTGAGGATGTCGACCGCGAACTGCATCACCGACAGGCAATTGAGGTCGGTGTGCACGACCATGTTGGCGATGTTGCGGTGGACGAAGATGTCGCCGGGCAGCAGTCCGACGATCTGGTTGGCAGGCACCCGGCTGTCCGCGCAGCCGATCCACAGGTAGTTGGGGGACTGCTGGCGAGAGAGCTTGGCGAAGAATTCCGGGTCCTGGCGGCGGATGCTGTCCGCCCAGTCGCGATTGTTCTGAAACAGCTCATCGAGGGTCTTCATGAGGCCGCGACCTTAAACGCCCACAAGGATTTTGCAAAGACCAGATTGCCCGCTGGCCCGCCGCGGGACGCTCATTCGAACGCGTGCCGCAGCCACTCGATGCGTCCGTTCCGCACGACGATGACGTCGAATCGCACCCGACACCGACGCAGGTCCGGATGCTGGTCGAGGAACAGGCCGGCCGTGGCGATGATGCGGCGTTGTTTCGCGAAACCCACGCTCGCGGCGGCGCCCCCGAACCGGTCGTCGGCCCGGGTGCGCACCTCGGCTATCACCAGCAGATCGCCGGCGCGCGCCACCACGTCGAGCTCGCCCACGCGGCGCGTGAAATTGCGCGCGACGATGTCGAACCCCTGGGCTTCGAGAAAGGCCGCCGCGCTGTTTTCCGCGAGCGAGCCCGTCTGACGGCGATCCATGCCATCTCCGGGACGAACCGATGAAGTCGTGCTATTGCGCGGGCAGGGCCGCGACAGAATCCTGCGCTGTCAGCGCAGCGGGAGCCCCGCCCTTGATGCGCACCCAGTCGAGCTCGCGACGCACGTGACCTTGCGCATCCAGCGAGAGCCTGCCGGTCAAGCCGTCGGGGTCGAGCGTGCCGCCGCGCTTGAGCGACTCGGCGATGTGGAACGCGTCATACCCGAAAGCGAACAGGCGGCCGCGCTTCGAAGGCGGGTCGCCGAACGCGGCGGTCGCCGCCTCGCGCACCTCGTTGGGTCGGCTGTCGACACTCAACATCCAGGGCATGTCGGGAAACATCACGCCCTCGATTTCCTGATTCGCCGTGGGATGCGGTTCGTACGCATCACCGAGCGTGTAGGTCGGAATGTCGCCGGCGAGATGGAACCGCAGCTGCGGACGAAGCAGACGCGCCGCGGCCGGCTGGCTGGGCGCGAAGATGAACTGGATGTCCGGGCGCCGCCGCGGCTCGAGCTCCAGCCTCTGGCCGATGGTTGCCTGGATGCGCTGGCGGCGCAGCGCGCTGTCGTCGGTGCGCAGCACCTGCATGATGCTGGGACTGAAATCGTTGGGATTACGCGTACCCCCGCCGTAGGTGGCCTGCCCGAGAACGTAGCCTCCGGCCGCGCGCAGCTCCTCGTCGAAGGCGGCGGCGACACGTGCACCCCAATCGCCTTCGGGCGCCAGCACCACGCCGCGGCGTTGGCCGCTGGCCGCGACGAAACGCGCCACCGCGCGTGCGTCATCTTCTGGTGACAGGGCGAACTGATAGAAGCGATCGGGGATCGATCGATCCGGCGGGAGGAAGTTGAGCGCGAGCACGGCGGGCCGCGACGAGAGGATGTCCGCCGCGGCGATGACTTCCTCGCGCGTGAGCGGGCCGACGATGAAATCCGCGCCGTTGGCGATGGCCTCGGCCATCGTGTCGGCGATCGAAGTCTCCGCCGTGTCGTACACCCGCAATCTCGGGCGAGTGGCCGGCGAGAGCTGGTAGTAAGCCGTCATGAAGCCGTCGCGGATCTGCGCGGCGGGAGCCGCCGTGCGCCCGGTCAACGGCAGCATGAGCGCCATGTGCGGTGCCGACTCGAGTGTCGCCACCCGGTCCGGGATGCCCACCGTCGGCTCGCCCGAGAGCGCGGCCAGCGCGGGGTGCGTGGGATATCTGGCGCGGAAGGCGTCGAGCCGCGTGGCGCCCAGCGTGGGATTGCGAGCATTGTCCAGCGCGACGCTCGCGGCCTCGAGCCAGCCGCGGACCAGGGCGTCGCTGCCCGGCGGCGGTGCGAGCGAAGCGCCACGCTCGGCGGCCGAGCGCAGTTGCGCCAGCAGTTCGGCGCGCGCCGTACGCGCATCGCCCGGGCCGATCACGCGTTCGCGCGAGAACTCCGCGCGAATGCCATCGAGCAGGTGGCCCGTGGCGATGGCGATTTGCTGGCGAGTCGCGTAGTAGCGGGCCGCGCCCGCCTGCGAGGCCGGCGGCTGCATGGCGCTGATCTCGCGCCAGGCTTCGTCGCCGCGACCCTGCGCGAGCGCCGACTGCAGGCCTAACAGCTTCCGCTCCAGTGTCTGCTGCTGGGTGAGGCCTTGCGGCAGCAGCGCCAGAATGCGGTCCGCATCCGCGGCCCGCCCCGCGGCGAGCCAGGCGCGCGCGGCGCGCAGGTTGAATTCCGCGCTGTCGCTGCCACTGGTTTCGCTCGCCAGCCGTTCGTAGATTGCGGCGGCACCGGCGTGATCGCCGGAGCGGGTCATGGCCTCCGCCCGGTCGACGCTGGGAGGACCACCGCGGCGGGGCGTGCTCGGGCAGCCCGTGAGCACCAGGGCGGCCGCGACCACCGCCAGCAGCGGCAGGAATTTGGGCAGCGCAGCTTTTCTACCTGTCATGTGTCGAATAGCCTTCCACAATGGCAGCCGCTGGGACCGCGGCGGAGAAGTATAGTGGCAGTGCAAATCGGGCGTCTTGCGGTGATCTCCACGCCCATCGGCAACCTGGGCGACCTGTCGCCGCGCGCGCGGGACGAACTCGCGGCCGCGGAGCTGGTCGCGGCAGAAGACACGCGCAGGACGGGGCAGTTGCTGACAACGCTTGGGCTGTCCCGTCCCCTGGTGTCGCTGCACGAACACAATGAGAGCGAGCGCATCGTCGAGCTGCTCGAGAAGCTGCGGCTCGGCGCGCGCATCGCCCTGGTGAGCGACGCGGGCACGCCCCTGCTGTCGGATCCGGGTTTCGAACTGGTGAGGCGCGCCTCCGAGGAGGGCGTGGCCGTGGTCGCGGTGCCAGGCCCGTCCGCCATCACCGCGGCGCTGAGCATCGCCGGACTGCCCACCGAACGATTCACGTTCGAGGGCTTTCTGCCAGCGCGCCTCGCCGAACGGCGCGCGAGAATCGCCGAGCTGCGGCACGAGACGCGCACGCTGGTTTTTTTCGAGGCGCCGCACCGCATCGCCGAATCTCTCGAGGATCTCGCCGCCGGCTTCGGCCCGCAGCGGCGGGTGGCCGTGGCGCGCGAACTCACCAAGGTCTTCGAGACTGTCTATCGCGGCACGCTCGCGCAGCTGGCGGCCCAGGCGCGTAGCGACGCGAATTTTTCCCGCGGCGAAATCACGGTGGTGGTGCAGGGCGCGCCACGGAGCGAGGCAGCGGACACGTCGCATGAGCGCCTGGATGCAACTTTGAACGTGCTGCTGGCGGAACTTGCGCCCAGCAAGGCGGCGGCACTGGCGGCACGTCTGACCGGGGCGAAGCGCAACGACGCCTACGCCCGCGCCTTGCAGCTCGCCGGACAGGCGAGGGAGTCGTGAGCCGGCCGCCACTCGCCGGATTCCGGATTTGGCTTGAGGGCCGTCGCGCATCCCGATATGGTGCGCCCCGGAGTCGGCCGGGCGGTCGCTGCATTTCTCGCGAAATGTGGAGGAAAGTCCGGGCTCCTGTGGACGAGGTGCCAGGTAACGCCTGGGCGGCGCGAGCCGACGGAAAGTGCAACAGAAAGCAAACCGCCGAAGCGCCAGCAATGGTGCTGGCAAGGGTGAAACGGTGCGGTAAGAGCGCACCGCGGACGTGGCAACACGGACGGCACGGCAAACCCCACCTGGAGCAAGGCCAAATAGGAAAGTCGCCACGCAAGTGGCAGCGCGTGTCCCCGCGTGCTTTCGGGTAGGCCGCTTGAGGTTGCCGGTGACGGCGATCCCAGAGGAATGACTGTCCTCGACAGAACCCGGCTTACAGGCCGACTCTTTCTCTCACAAGCTCAGGACTGACCGCAGGTCTCTGACTTCGGCCTGATCACTCTCTGGCGCGCGAAGTCGGTGGACGTATCCCGGGTGACAGGCGTCTGCCGCTCATGGCGGGGCCGGCCAACCCCCGGATCACCGTGTCCGAACTGACCCGCTAATGATCCAATATATGCGCCGAATCACCGCATTGTTCTGGCCACTCGACTTCGGCGCTCGTACAGGCGCCGCCTTGGTCATCCCCTGTATGAGGTAACGCGGACAAGTTCCTGATCAGTAAGCCATCCTCGTCGCCATGCGGCGGCACAACGCACTCATGGGCGCGTAAGTCGCTGTCTCCGATAGAAAATTTTCTGACTTATTTCTTGACCGCATCCGTTGCCATTCCTATAGTGGCGACAAGTGGGAAAAAGTGGGGAGAAATGGGTCTAGCAGACCTGCCGATCCATGTTTCGCGGTGCAGCAAAAGTGACTCTGGACGCCAAGGGCCGGATGGTTTTACCCACCCGGTACCGCGAGCACGCGCTCGACAGAAGCCAGGGAAAACTGGTCGCCACCGTGGATCGGGATCAATGCCTCCTCCTTTACCCCTTGCCCGACTGGGAACAGCTAGAGCGGAAGTTGATGGCGTTGCCTTCGCTGCATGCGCAGGCGCGCCGGCTGCAACGCCTGATGGTGGGTCACGCCACCGAGCTGGATCTCGACGGGCATGGACGACTGTTGCTGCCGTCCGAGTTGCGCGAATTCGCGCAGCTCGAGCGACACGGAATGCTGATCGGTCAGGGCAATCGCTGCGAGCTGTGGGACGAGGCGCGCTGGAACGAGCGCCGCGCCCTGTGGCTGGCGAACGAGGCCGCGAGCACCGACCTGCCTTCCGAGCTCGACTCGCTCACGCTGTGAGCGCGCGCCGGGCATCTCGCGAGTAGTTAGGTCGAAGATCTGGTTTGACGATCATGGGTGGGATGCGACGCCGCTCGGCGGCCCGCATCCATGGCAACGGCGCTTGAGAAGACGGGGGCGGACTGACAGCCGCTTGAAGGAGTGAGTGGATTGAACGCGCACATACCGGTGCTTGCCCGGGAAGCGTTCGAGGCACTCGCGATACGAGCGGACGGCCTATACATAGATGCGACGTTCGGGCGCGGCGGTCACACGGCACTCATCCTCGGGGCACTCGGTCCCGAAGGGCGCGTGCTCGCGTTCGACCGCGACCCGGCGGCCATCGAGGCCGGCCACCGCCGTTTTCCCGACGAAGTGCGGCTTGCGCTCGTCGGCGCGCCGTTTGCCGATATCGCCGCGCGCGTGCCGGAGTTCTTTCCGGGGCGGCCCGTGCGCGGCATCTTGTTCGACCTCGGCGTCTCATCGCCCCAGCTCGACGATCCCGCCCGCGGTTTCAGCTTCAGGCAGGACGGCCCGCTCGACATGCGCATGGATCCGACGAGCGGCGAACCGGTTTCCGCATGGCTCGCGCGAGCGGGCGAGCCTGAGATTCGCGAGGTGATCGCGACGCTCGGGGAAGAGCGCTTCGCGCGGCGCATCGCCGCGCAGATCGTGGCGACGCGCGCTTCACGGCCCCTGACGACCACGCTGCAGCTCGCCGATCTCGTGGCGCGCGCGGTACGTACGCGCGAGCCCGGCAAGCATCCGGCGACGCGCACCTTCCAGGCATTGCGCATGCTCGTGAACGACGAGCTCGGCCAGCTGCGCCGCGGCCTGGACGCTGCGCTGCAGCTGCTCGCCGTCGGCGGCCGGCTCGCGGTCATCAGCTTCCATTCGCTGGAAGACCGCATCGTCAAGCAGTTCATCCAGGCGCAATCCACCGTCGACCCCGTGTACGCCGGCCTGCCCATCATTCCCGACAGCGCGCAACCGCGCCTCGCCCGCGTCGGCTCGAAGACGCGCGCGGGTGAGGCGGAGCTGGCGGCCAACCCGCGGGCGCGTTCCAGCGTGCTGCGAGTCGCACAGAAGGTGCGC
>CAMLGF010000030.1 GCA_946479515.1 uncultured Pseudomonadota bacterium
CCTGCCTCACCGACGACGAGCGCGAGCTCGGCGTCTGCATCATCGACATCGGCGGTGGTACCACGGACCTCGCCGTGTTCTCGCAGGGCGCGATCCGCCACACCGCGGTGATCCCGATCGCCGGCGACCAGGTCACCAACGACATCGCGGTCTCCATGCGCACTCCCACGCAGTACGCCGAGGACATCAAGGTGCGTTACGCCTGCGCGCTGTCGCAGCTCGCCAATCCGGACGAGAGCATCGAGGTGCCGAGCGTGGGCGATCGCCCCGCGCGCCGGCTCGCGCGCCAGACGCTCGCCGAAGTGGTCGAGCCGCGCTACGAGGAACTCTTCGGCCTGGCACGCGAGGAACTGCGCCGCTCGGGCTTCGAGGAGATCATCGCCAGCGGCATCGTGCTCACCGGCGGCAGCGCCAAGATGGAAGGCGCGATCGAGCTCGCCGAGGAAGTGTTCCACGTGCCGGTGCGCCTCGGCGTGCCGCAGCACATCAAGGGGCTGTCGGACGTGGTCCGCAATCCCATCTATTCCACCGGCGCGGGCCTGCTGCTGTACGCGCGCGACAACGCGATCGCGGGCAACCGCGGCAAGTCGATCGCCGGCAATGCGCGCTCGATGGCCGAGCGCATGAAGAACTGGTTTCAGGGGAACTTCTGACCCGGGTCATGCCGGGTGGAAGTCGTTGTAGAGAGAGCACGAAGCTGACAGCATCGTCTAACTAGTGAAGGAGCGACACAAATGTTCGAACTGATGGACGCTTACAGCCAGAACGCTGTAATCAAGGTCATAGGGGTGGGTGGCGGCGGCGGCAACGCGGTCGCGCACATGGTCACGAGCGGCATCGAGGGCGTGGAGTTCCTGTGCATCAACACCGATGCCCAGGCCCTCAAGCACTCGAAGGTCAAGACGTCGTTGCAGATCGGCTGCAACATCACCAAGGGTCTGGGCGCCGGCGCCGACCCGGAAGTCGGCCGCCAGGCCGCGATGGAAGATCGCGATCGCATCATCGAGATGATCGAGGGCTGTGACATGCTGTTCATCACCGCCGGCATGGGTGGTGGCACGGGTACGGGCGCGGCGCCGGTGGTGGCGCAGTGCGCGAAGGAGCTCGGCATCCTCACGGTGGCCGTGGTCACGCGTCCGTTCGAGATGGAAGGCGGCAAGCGCACGCTGGTCGCGAACCACGGGTTGGCCGAGCTCGGCAAGTACGTGGACTCGCTGATCACCATCCCGAACCAGAAGCTGCTCACGGTGCTCGGCGCCAAGACCACGCTGCTGGATGCGTTCAAGAGCGCCAATCACGTGCTGCAGGGCGCGGTGCAGGGCATCGCGGAACTGATCACGCGTCCGGGCCTCATCAACGTGGACTTCGCCGACGTGCGCACGGTCATGAGCGAAACCGGCATGGCGATGATGGGCTCGGGCGTGGCGCGCGGCGAGAACCGCGCCAAGGAAGCGGCCGAGATGGCCGTGTCCTCGCCGCTGCTCGAGGACATCAATCTCTCCGGTGCGCACGGCATTCTCGTGAACGTCACCGCGGGCATGGATCTCTCCATCGGCGAGTTCCAGCAGGTGGGCGAGATCGTGAAACAGTTTGCGTCCGAAGACGCGACCGTCGTGGTGGGAACCGTGATCGATCCGGAGCTGTCGGACGAAATGCGGGTCACGGTGGTGGCCACCGGCCTGGGCCGACCCGAAGTCGCGGCCGTCGGCCGCTCGCCTTTCGGCCGCGATGTGCCCACGCTTCAGAAGGCCCCCCAGCAGGCGATTCCCCAGGCGGAACCCCCCATGCGGGTGGTGCCGCGACGTCCGTTGACGGCCGCCGACTACGCCGCGCTCGACAAGCCGGCCGTGCAGCGCCAGCGGGCCGTGGGTGATGGCCTGAGGGCCGAGGTGGAATCCGAGGACGTGCTGGACATTCCGGCCTTCCTCCGCCGCCAGGCCGACTGAGGGCTCGGATCGAAGGGTTCGGAAGTGTGTTAGGGTAGCGCCCCTTTTGTGGGCACGGCGGCGACTCCTCCACCCCGGTGGGTCGCCTCGCTCCCCGTGCCGCCCGGCAGGGCGGCGCTACCCCGGCACGTCTCGACCGGCCGGAGTGGAAGGACAGGAACAGATGCTCGGACAACGCACACTCAAAAATTCCATTCGCGCCCAGGGTGTGGGTCTGCACACGGGTCAGAAGGTGCTGATGACGCTGCGGCCCGCGGCGCCCGATACCGGAATCGTGTTCCGCCGCACCGACTTGAATCCACCGGCCGAAGTGCGCGCCTACGCAGAGAACGTCGGGGACACGCAGCTCGGCACGACGCTCATCGACGGCGAAGCGCGCGTCTCGACGGTGGAACACCTGCTGTCGGCCTTCGCCGGGCTCGGCATCGACAACGCGCATGTCGACGTGAGCGCGCCCGAAGTGCCGATCATGGACGGCAGCGCCGGACCGTTCGTCTTCCTGCTGCAGTCCGCGGGTTTCGAGGACCAGCGCACGCCCAAGAAATTCGTGCGCATCAAGCAGCGTGTGCGCGTCGAGGACGGCGACAAGTGGGCGGAATTCCGTCCCTTCGACGGCTTCAAGGTGAATTTCGAAATCGAGTTCAATCACCCGCTGTTCAAGCGCCGCGGCCAGAAGGCCTCGATGGACTTTTCCACCACTTCCTTCCTGAAGGAGGTTTCCCGGGCGCGCACTTTCGGGTTCATGCGCGATCTCGAAATGCTGCGGGCACGCAATCTCGCGCTCGGCGGCAATTTCGACAACGCCATCGTGCTCGACGATTTCCGCGTGCTCAACGAAGACGGCCTGCGCTACGAGGATGAGTTCGTGAAGCACAAGATCCTCGATGCCATCGGCGATCTGTATCTGCTCGGGCACAGCCTCATCGGCGAATTCAGCGGCTTCAAATCCGGCCACAAGCTCAACAATCAGCTGCTGCGCAAGCTCATCTCCGAGCCGTCCACCTGGGAGTCGGTGGTGTTCGAGAAGCCCGCGGACGCGCCCATCGCCTACGTGCAGCCGCCGCCGGTGCCGGTCGGCTCGGCCATCTGATCCCCGGTACTGCGTCACATCGGCCCGGCAAGGCCCTGCCCGGCCTGTAGTCCGTTTTCGACGCGAACCAATACCTTGATGCGGCGCACGTCCGCGCCGTCCAGTTCACTGCACTTTTGCCGATAACGCGGGCTGGAGAACCCCTCCAGAGAGAAGGTCGTGTCGGAGAAAGACGGAACAATGAATCGGCGGGCGCTGTTGCTCGGCGCCGCGGTGCTCCTCGGCGGAGCAGCCGCGCTGTCGCGCTTCTCGCGCAAGACCCCCGGGGTGATCACCGCGGCGGGCCCGGCGATGAGTGCCGAGCAGTTCGCGCTGCTCGAGCAGATCACCGAGGTGATGATCCCCACCACCGACACGCCGGGCGCCATCGCGGCGGGTGTGCCGGCTTTCATCCGCCAGATGCTGGGCGACTGGGCTTCGGCGGCCTCGCGCGCGCAGATCGCCGGCGTCATCGAAGGCGTGGAGAAAAATGCCTGGGAGAAATTCGGCGCTTCGTTCGTGGAACTTTCGCCCGAGCGACGCCACGAGGTGGTGCGCGGCTTCGACGCGGACCGCGCCAGTCGCCACGACCCGGCCTACGGCAAGTTCAAGTATCTGGTGCTGGTGGGTTACTACCTGTCGGAGGTCGGCGCGACGCAGGAGTTGCGCTACGAGCTCATTCCCGGCGCCTGGCGTCCCTGTGTGCCGTTTTCCGAGATCGGCCGCGCGACCGCGGTGGGTTAGGACGCGCGCGCCATGGACTTCGATGCCATCGTCGTCGGTTCCGGAATCACGGGCGGCTGGGTCGCCAAGGAACTGTGCGAGCGCGGCCTGAAGACGCTGATGATCGAGCGTGGCCGCCACGTCAATCACAAGAGCGATTACCTGGATTTCGCCACGCCCTGGGAAGTGCCCAACCGCGGCATGGTGCCCGAGACCGAGGCGGCCGAGCACTACGCCATCCAGAGCCAGTGCTATGCATTCAATTCGGCCACCAAGCAGTGGTTCGTCCGCGACAGCGAGCATCCCTACGAAACGCCTGAGGATCGGCCGTTCCTGTGGACGCGCGGCTATCACCTGGGTGGCCGCTCGCTGAGCTGGGGACGCCAGACCTACCGACTCAGCGATTACGATTTCAATTCCTTCAAGATCGACGGGCAGGGCGCCGACTGGCCCATCCGCTACGCGGACCTCTCGCCCTGGTACGACCGCGTCGAGCGCTTCGCCGGCATCTCGGGTTCCAACGAGGGCCTCGAGCAACTGCCCGACGGGCAGTTCCTGCCGCCCATGGACCTCAACTGCATCGAGGTGGCCTTCAAGAAGAAGATCGAGGAGGAGTATCCCGGCCGCCGGGTCACCACCGGACGCTGCGCGCACCTGACCGAACCGACGCGCGAGCACATCGCGCTGGGCCGGGGTCCATGCCAGCTGCGGTCGCATTGCGAACGCGGCTGCGGCTACGGCGCCTATTTTTCCTCGCTGTCGGCGACGCTGCCGGCGGCGCAGAAGACAGGCAATCTCACCATCGTCACCGACACCATCGTCGAGAAGCTCGATTACGACCAGGCCAAGAAGCGCATCTCGGGCGTGCGCGTCATCGATGCCAGGACGGGGCAGGGCCGCTCGTATCAGGCGCGCGTGGTGTTCCTGTGCGCCTCGACGCTCGGCACCGCGCAGGTGCTGCTGAATTCGCAGTCCGAGTATTTCCCCGACGGGCTCGCCAACCGGTCGGGTGCGGTGGGCCGCTATCTCATGGACCACGTGTCCAACATCGGCGCTGCCGGCACGCATCCCGGCTTCCTCGATCGCTATTACTATGGTCGGCGGCCCACGGGCTTTTATCTGCCGCGCTACATCAATATCACCGAAAAGCAGGACGTCGATTTCGCACGCGGCTTCGCCTTCCAGGGCTACTCCAGCCGGACCACCTGGGACCGGGCCGCGGACACCGTGGGCATCGGCGCCGAACTCAAGCAGCAGCTGCGTTCCCCCGGCCGCTGGGGCATGCAGCTCATCGGCTTCGGCGAGATGCTGCCGCGCGCGGGCAACCGCGTGACCCTGCACCCGTTCCGCAAGGACCGCTGGGGTATTCCGCTGCTGCACATCGACTGCACCCACGGCGAGAACGAACGCAAGATCGCCGAGCGGGCGAACCAGGACGCCGTGCGGATGCTGGTCTCGGCGGGCTTCGAGAATGTCGCGCCGTTCAGCAGCGTGCGCGCCCCGGGTGGCGCTGTGCACGAGATGGGCACCGCCCGCATGGGCCATGACCCGGCGACCTCTGTCCTCAATGGCCGCAACCAGGCACACGACGTGCAGAACCTGTTCATCACCGATGGCTCATGCATGGTGTCCACTGGCAGCACCAACCCCTCGCTGACCTACATGGCCTTGTCGGCCCGCGCGGCAAACTACGCCGCGGACCTGCTCGGAACCGGCGAGATCTGATGAAGCCCCTGTGCTCGTTTCAGCCCTTTCGGGCAGTGCCGCGACGCGGCCGTACGCGCACCTGCACGGCCTTGAACTGCGGCGTCACGGCGGCAATGGGCGCGGTCTCCGCCAGCGCAAATCGCATGCGGGCGCCCCAGGCGGGGGAGTCCGCCACCACCGTGATCGTCCCCTTTTCGAGGGTGCAGCGATTTACCTTATTCGCCAGCTCCGGGCCCAACGCCTTCAGTACTGCGACGTGCCACTCGGACGTCTCGGGAGCCGACGAGGCACGCTGCGCCAGGGCTGGGAGCCGCGCGGAAATCAGGTCGCGGGCCGTGGTTGGCCTGCCCGGGCGGGCGCCTTGCTTGTCTCGGTGGGGTCTTTTGGGCATAGTTTCGCGCCCGCTGGGCCTTACGGTTTTGTCGGTCAAAACTTCGAACGGTAACGAACGACGAGGATGCCAGCGGTGCGCAAGTCTCTGAAGTATATGGTTGTGGAGCGGGCGCGATGAACATCATTTTCTTTTCGCGCCGGGAAGGTCGAGCCCGTCATTTCAATCTGGCCCACCCGTTCGCGGTCGGCGCCTTCGCCACCGTCGTCATGGCCATCCTGGCCGCGGCATTCAGCCTGGGTCTGAAGATCGGCGAGGGCAAATCCAGCCCGCGCGGCGTCAGCACCTGGTCTGCGACGCTGGCCGAGCAGCAGTCCGAGATCAAGGAACTGAAGGCCGAGCTGCAGCGCCGAGTGGATGCGGTGGCCATGCGCATCGGCCAGATGAACGCCCACATGATCCGCCTCGACGCGCTGGGCAAGCGGCTCACGCAGATGGCCAATATCGACCGGCGAGAATTCGATTTCGACAGCACTCCGGCCCTCGGCGGCCCGGAATCCGACATCGGCGCGGCCATGCAGGCGTCCGACCTGAATTCCCTGCTGGGCGGGCTGGAGCAGAAGATTTCCTCACGCGATGCGCAGCTCGCAGCGCTCGAGAATGCGCTGCTTTCCAAGAAGCTGGATGAGCAGATCAGGCCGGACGGCCGCCCCGTTCGCGCCGGGCACATCTCTTCGTATTTCGGTGAGCGCCAGGATCCTTTCACCGGCCACCAGGCCTTCCACAAGGGCATCGATTTCGCCAGCGCCCAGGGCTCCGACGTGGTCGCCGTGGCCGCCGGCGTGGTGACCTTCGCGGGCGAAAAGGCGGGCTACGGCAACCTGGTGGAAGTCAGCCATGGCAATGGCCTGATCACCCGCTACGGCCACAACCAGGCGCTGGCCGTGGGCGTGGGCAAGACCGTGGCGCGAGGCGACACCCTGGCCTTCGTGGGCTCCACGGGCCGCTCGACCGGCCCCCACGTGCACTTCGAAGTGCTCAAAAACGGCCGACAGATCGATCCGGTGTCGTTCATTGGCCGTTAGGCCGCGGCGCGCATTAAATCCGCTTCACGAAGCCCCGCCCACCGGCGGGGCTTTTCGTTTTGGCGCCCCCGCCACTTGGAATTCGCCGCGGCACCCCGACAACCGCTCACCGGCACCACTCGCAGTGGCCATGGTCTATCCGTAAAATACCGGGCCCCGCAATGGGCTCTCTGCCGTAAGTGGCTGTCCGCGTTGAAGTTTCTCTCAAGGATTCCCCAGTGCTCAATTTCCTGACGCGGCTCTTCGGCAGTCGCAACGACCGCATCGTCCGAGGCTATGAGGTGACGGTGCGCAAGGCCAACGCCTTGGAATCCTCCCTGCAGGCGCTGAGCGATGAAGCTCTGCGGGCCAAGACCGACGAGTTCCGCGAGAGGCTCAAGAAGGGCGAGACCCTGAACGACCTGGCGCCGGAAGCCTTTGCGGTGGTCCGCGAAGCGTCCCGCCGCACGATGAAGATGCGGCACTTCGACGTGCAGCTCATCGGCGGTCTCACGCTCAATGACGGCCGCATCGCCGAGATGCGTACCGGCGAGGGCAAGACCCTCATGTCCACGCTCGCGGCGTACCTCAACGCGCTGCCGGGCGAAGGCGTGCACGTGGTCACCGTCAACGAGTACCTGGCCGCCCGCGACGCCGACTGGATGTCGCCCATCTACCGCTTCCTCGGCCTCACGGTCGGCGTGATCCGCAACGCGCAGGACCCGAACGAGAAGCGCGCCGCGTATGCCTGCGACATCACCTACGGCACCAACAACGAATTCGGCTTCGACTACCTGCGCGACAACCTGGCCTTCTCGCTGCAGGACCGCGTGCAGCGCAAGCTGGCCTTCGCCATCGTCGACGAAGTGGACTCCATCCTCATCGACGAGGCGCGCACGCCGCTCATCATCTCGGGCCCCGCCGAGGAGAACGACGAGCTGTACCTGCGCGTCAACAAGCTGGTGCCGCGTCTCAAGAAGCAGATCGGCGAGGAAGACAAGCAGGGCAACAACGCAGCGGATTTCGTGCCGGGCGATTACTCGGTGGACGAGAAGCAGCGCCAGGTGCACCTCACCGAATCCGGCCACGAGCAGGTCGAGCAGCTCATGGTCGAGAGCGGCCTGCTGCGCGAGGGCGAGAGTCTGTACGACCCGGCGAACATCCGGCTGATGCATCACCTCAACGCCGCGTTGCGCGCGCACGCGCTGTACAAGCGCGACGTGGAGTACATCGTGCGCAATGGCGAGGTCATCATCGTCGACGAGTTCACCGGGCGCACCATGCCCGGCCGTCGCTGGTCCGACGGTCTGCACCAGGCGGTGGAGGCCAAGGAAGGCGTGAAGGTGCGCGCGGAGAACCAGACGGTCGCGTCGATCACGTTCCAGAACTACTTCCGCCTGTACAAGAAACTGTCGGGCATGACCGGCACTGCGGACACCGAAGCGCCGGAATTCCTGCAGATCTACGGACTGGAAGTGGTGGTGATCCCGACGCACCGGCCGATGATCCGCAAGGACAATCCGGACTTCGTCTACCTCACGCAGGAAGACAAGTACAAGGCCATCATCGAGGACATCGAGGATTGCGTGAAGCGCGAGCAGCCCGTGCTGGTCGGCACCACGTCGATCGAGAGTTCGGAACTGATCTCGGGCGTGCTGAGCACGCACGGCATCGCGCATGACGTGCTGAATGCCAAGCAGCACGAGCGCGAGGCGCACATCGTCGAGCAGGCGGGCCAGCCGGGCAAGGTGACCATCGCGACGAATATGGCGGGCCGCGGGACGGACATCGTGCTCGGCGGCAAGCTGGACGCGGATCTGCGTGCAGCCGAGCAGGCCAATGGCGGCCAGCCGCTCGATGAAGTCAGCATTGCGCGCATCCGCGCCGAATGGCAGGCACGCCACGATCGCGTGCTGGCCGCGGGCGGCCTGCACATCATCGGCACCGAACGTCACGAGTCGCGCCGCATCGACAACCAGCTGCGCGGCCGTTCCGGCCGCCAGGGCGATCCGGGCTCCAGCCGCTTCTATCTATCGATGGAAGACAACCTCATGCGCATCTTCGGCGATCCGAATCGCACGAAGAAATGGCTGGCCATGGCCGGCATGAAGGAAGGCGAGGTGATCGAGAGCGGCTTGCTCACGCGCCAGATCGAGAAAGCGCAGCGCAAGGTCGAAGCGCACAACTTCGACGTGCGCAAGCAGCTGCTCACCTTCGACGACGTCGCCAACGACCAGCGCAAGGTCATCTACCAACAGCGCACCGAGCTCATGGCGGCCGACAATCTCGCCGACGCCGTGCGCGGCATCCGTGCGGAAGTGGTGGGCGGCATCCTCGATCAGCACCTGCCGTCGAACGTCAGCCACGAGGAGTGGGATCTGACCGGGCTCGCCGCGAGCATCGCCAAGAATTTCGCCACGCAGGTCGACCCCGCCCAGTGGCTCAAGGAGCAGCCCGATCTCGAGGAAGAGGTGCTGCGCGGCCGCATCATCGGCGCGATCGACACCACCTACGAGGCCAAGGTGCAGCGCGTGGGCGAGCCGCTGATGCGACACATCGAGAAGGAGATCATGCTCAAGGTGCTCGACCAGCAGTGGCGTGAGCACCTCGGCGCCATGGATTACCTGCGCCAGGGCATCCACCTGCGCGGCTACGCGCAGAAGGACTATCGCTTCGAGTACAAGCGCGAGGCCTTCGAGCTGTTCGCCGCCATGCTCGAGCGCATCAAGTTCGACACCGTCACCATCCTCGCCATGCTCGACGTGCAGGTGAAGACGCCCGAGCAGATCGAGCGCGAGGAAGAGGAGCGCCGCGCGCGGCTCAACCGCGCACTGCAGTTGCAGCATGCCGAGGCGGCTTCACTGTCGGCGCTGACCGGCGCCGGCGCGCCGCCTCCCGATCAGCCGCCTCAGCCGCAGGGCGCGGGGGCGGGTGCGCCGCCCCAGGTGCAGCGGCCGGTGCGCGTCGCGCCCAAGGTGGGCCGCAACGCGCCGTGCCCGTGCGGCAGCGGCAAGAAATTCAAGAACTGCCACGGCGTGCTCGAGGGCGTCGAGTAGTTTGGCCGCGGAGAAGCCGCGGCTGCGCGTGGTCGCGGCGGCATTGTTCGACGCCGGCGGCCGCGTGCTCATCGCCGAGCGTCCGGCCGGCAAGCACATGGCGGGCTGGTGGGAGTTCCCGGGCGGCAAGGTGGCCGGAGGCGAGAGCGATTCCCAGGCGCTGGTGCGCGAGTTGCGCGAGGAGCTGGGAGTGGAGACGCGTGCCGTCGGCGAGATCATGACCCTGTCGCACGAGTACCCGGACCGCATCGTCGACCTGGTGCTGTGGCGCGCGGAAATCACGGGCGGGGAGCCGCAATCCCTCGACGGGCAGCGCCTCAAGTGGGTGGCGTGCGGGAATCTCGGCAATGAGCGCCTCCTGCCGGCCGACGCGCCGTTCATCGAGGCGCTGCAGTTGTTATCATTCAAGGCACACATCTGACGACCGGAACCGCCATGGCCCAGGACCAGCAGCAACTGCCCGACATCAAGCTCGATGCCACGCAACTGTATCGCGAGGAGATCTTCACCGACCGCAAGGCGGGGACGCTGCGGCGGCTCACACCGGTGAAGTCCGATGGCAGCGACGATGCCTCGCGCCCGGTCCTGTTCTCGGGGCAGACCCAGCTGCTGACGCCCATGGGCGTGCTGCCGCTGGCGTTCGAGCTCGACGCCACGACCATCGAGGACGCCTGCGCCAAGTTCCCGGACGCCGTGAAGGTGGCCATCGAGCAGGCCATTGAAGAAGCACGCGAGATGCGCCGCGAGCAGGCCTCACGCATCGTCGTCCCCGAAGCCGGCGGCGCCATGGGCGGCCCCCCCGGCGGCGGCCGCATCAAGCTTTAATGGGGACATTCCTCATTTGCTGCAGATGAGGAATGTCCCCAATTCCCAATTTCGCGGTCGAAGAAGCGCACGATGTTCGCGTGCGCATGCAGCCCGGGGCCGGACTGCCGGATGAGCCCGTGCTTGCCGCCCGGGTAAGTCATCAGATCGAAGGGCTTCTGCAGGTCCTGCAGCCGCTTCATGAGAGCGGTGCTGTGCGCGAACAGCACGTTGTCGTCGGCCATTCCATGCACCAGCAACAGCGGGCGGCGCAGCGCATCGGCGTGCTCCAGCACGTTGCTCACCCGGTAGCCGGCGGCGTTCGCCTGCGGAGTAGATAGATATCGCTCGGTGTAATGCGTGTCGTACAGCGACCAGTCGGTGACCGGCGCACCGGCCACGCCGGCGGCGAAGTACTCGGGTGCCTGCATCAGGCACATCAGCGTGAGATAGCCGCCGTAGCTCCAACCGAAGATGCCGATGCGCTTCGGATCCACGTAGTCCAGGCCCCGCAAGAATTCCACGCCCCGGACCTGGTCCTGCACCTCCACGCCGCCCAGGCGCCGGCCCTGGGACGTGATCAGCGCCGTCTCGAACCGCATGCCGCGCTGACCGCTGCCGCGGTTGTCGAGCTGAAACACGACATAGCCGTGCTGCACGAGATACTGGTGAAACAGGCTGCCCCAGCTGTTCGTCACGCGCTGCACGCCCGGGCCGCCGTACACATCGACGAGCACCGGATATCGGCGGCCCGGCTCCAGGGTCCGCGGCTTGAGCAGCCGGTAATACAAGCGCTGTCCGTCGGCGGCCGCGATGCTGCCGAATTCCGCCGGCGCATGCTCGGCCACGTAGGGCGCATACGGATGCCCCGGTCCGATGCGCCCCGGCAGCAGCTCGGTCCGCAATTTTCCCGTGATGTCGCGCAGCGCGACGCTGCGCGGTGTTTCGGCGTTGCTGTACGTGTCCACGTACAGGCGCGCGTCCATCGACAGGTTGATGCTGTGCCAGCCTTCGCCCTGCGACACGCGTCGCGGCGCTCCCGGCGAGTCCAGCGAAACCGAATACAACTGCCTTTCGAGCGGTGAGGGCAGGCCCGCCGTGAAATAAACCCGTCGCCCACGCTCGTCGACAGCCTGGATCGCCGCGTCCGGCGACTCGCCCAGCACCATGTATTCGCCCGACGTCAGCTGCCGGATCAGCCGCCCGTCGTTGGCATAGAGATAGAGATGCTGAAAGCCGTCGCGCATGGATGCCCAGAGAAACTGCGGCGCGCGCTGCAGGAAGGTGAGCTCGTGATGCAATGGCACCCAGCTCGTGCTGTGCTCGGCCAGGATCGTGCGGCCGCGGCCGGTGAGCGCATCGAAGCGCATCAGCTCGAGCGTCTTCTGATCCCGGCTCTGGCGTTGCACGGCGATGCCACGACTGTCGGGAAACCAGTCGACGCGCGGTAGATAGTAATCGCCGTCGCCCAGCTCGAGCGCCAGCCGGCTGTCGGCGGCGAGATCGGCGACCAGCAGGCTCACCTTCGCATTGGCGGCGCCCGCGGCCGGATAACGCTGCCGCACCGCGCGCGCGCCCGTGGCCTGGATCTCGAAGCGCTCGATCTCGGCCACCGGGGCTTCATCCACGCGCGCGAACACGATGCGCCGCTCGTCCGGCGACCACCAGTACCCCGTGTCGCGGTCCATCTCCTCCTGGGCGATGAACTCGGCCATGCCAAAGCTGATGAGGCCGCCCCCTTCGGTGGTCACGGCATGCTCCTCGCCGCTGGCGAGCTCGATGACATACAGGTTCTGATCGCGCACGAAGCTCACGTACTGCGAGTGCGGTGAGAAGCGCGCGTCGGTCTCGAAGCCCTCGGTCCGAGTCAGCCGTCGCACCGCCTGAGCGGAATGACCGGCGCCCTGCTTCGCGCCCAGGTCGTATAGATAGAGGTCGCCGTTCAGCGGAATCAACAGGTGCCGGCTGTCGGGCGCGAAACTGTATTCGACGATGCCGGAAAGCGCCGCCGTGCGCTGGCGTTCGCGACGCGCCTCTTCCTCGGCGGACAGTGCCTGGTCCGCGCCCGCCAGCGTGCGCGAGTCCACGAGCTGGCGATGGCGCGAGTGCGCCACGTCGTAGGCCCACAGATCATATCGATCCTTGTCATCCGCGCGCGCCTTGAGATAGGCGATGAGCTTGCCGTCGGGCGAGAACTTCACACCCCGCAATGTCGGGCCATTGAGATCCGGCGCCGCGAAGATGCGCTCCAGCGTGAGCTTCTCCGCCTCGGCAGGCAGGGAAACCAGCAGAGCCGCCGCGAACATGGCGGCTGCGCCCACCCGAAAAGAAAACGCGTCGCGCCGGACGGGCCTGCGCACACCCTTTGTTACACTGCCGGGAAATTTCATCCGTGGAGTTTAGGGATGCACTTCAATCCTCGCCACACGGTCGCCGCCCTCGCGGGCGCGCTCGCGGCTCTGCTGGTCGCATGCGCCACCTCGACATCCTCGTCGCCCCGGGCGCAGAACACCGCGCCGACGATCGAAGCGATTCACTACCCACCAGCCGCGCGCGGCACCGTGGTCGACGACTACCACGGCACGAGGGTGCCGGACCCTTACCGCTGGTTCGAGAATCCGAACGCACGCGCTACCCAGGAATGGGTGGCCGCCGAAAACACCGTCTCGCAGCCCTTCCTCGAGCGGCTGCCACAACGCGCGTGGCTCGGCGAGCGACTCAAGCAGCTCTGGACTTACGAGCGCTTCGGCGTTCCGCGCCGCGAGGGTGGCAAATATTTCTACCTGCGCAACGACGGCACGCAGGATCAGAGCGTGCTGTACGTCGCCGACTCGCTGGATGCGCCGCCGCGGGTGCTGGTCGATCCCAACGGCAACCGCGAGGACGCCACCATCGCGCTCACGCAGTGGGAGCCGAGCCCCGACGGCCAGATCCTGGCCTATGCGCTCTCCGATGGCGGCACCGACTGGAACACCTGGCATTTCCGGCGCGTCAGCGACGGCGTGGATCTTCCGGTCGTCATGAAGTACAGCAAATTCTGGCCCGTCTCCTGGGCGCGCGACAGTTCGGGCGTGTACTACAGCCGGTACCCGCTCAAGCCCAACCAGTCCCCCGAAGACACCCGTGGTGACGACGCCGGCCGCCCCGACATCTATTTTCACAGGCTCACCGACGAACAATCCGCGGACAAGCTCATCTACCAGGTGACCGATCACCCGACGCGCGTGCCCTCGGGCCAGGTCACCGAGGACGGCCGCTGGTTCATCATCGGTCTTTTCGACGGCTACCAGAGCAATGCCTGGCTCGTGCAGGATCTGCACAAGCCGGGCGCCAGGCCGCAGCCGCTGTTCGTGAAATGGGATGCGCTGTACAACTTCCTGGGCTCCAGAGGCGACCAGCTATATTTCCAGACCACGAAGGATGCGCCGCGCGGCCGCGTCATCGCGGTGAACGCCCGCGATCCGGCGCCCGACAAATGGCGCACCGTGGTGCCGCAGGGCGACTACAGCATCAACAACGCCACGTACGTCGGTGGCCGCGTGGTGGTCGAGTACACGCGGGATGCGCGCAGCCTGGTGCGCCTGTTCGAGGCCAGCGGCGCGCCGGCGGGTGACGTCAAACTACCCGGCCTCGGCAGCGCCGCGGGCTTCCAGGGCAGCGGCGATGACCCAGAGACCTTCTTCTCGTATTCGGACTATCTGTCACCCACGCGCATCCTGCGCCTGGACGTGAGCACCAACAGCGTGAGCAACTTCCGCACACCGCAGGTGCCCGCGGACTTCACCCCGTATGTCACCGAGCAGGTGTTCTACCGCAGCAAGGATGGCACGCGGGTACCCATGTTCATCACGCGCCGCAAGGACGCGCCACGAGATGGCAACCAGCCCGTCATGCTGTACGGCTACGGCGGCTTCAATGTGACCCTGTCACCCGCGTTCAACCCCGCCATCCAGGCCTGGCTCGAAATGGGTGGAATCTATGCCGTCGCCAACCTGCGCGGCGGCGGCGAGTATGGCGAGGAGTGGCATCTGGCCGGCACGCGGCTGAAGAAGCAGAACGTGTTCGACGATTTCATTGCCGCGGCGGAATTCCTGATCCGCGAGAAGTACACCAGCAGCAAGCGGCTCGCCATCCTCGGACGCAGCAATGGCGGCCTGCTGGTGGGCGCCGCGCTCACGCAGCGGCCCGATCTGTTCGGCGCCGCGCTGCCCGGTGTCGGCGTCATGGACATGCTGCGGTATCACACCGCCAGCGCGAACGCGCGCCAGTGGTCCAGCGATTTCGGTCTCTCGGAAAATCCCGAAGAGTTCAAGGCGATCCGCGCGTACTCACCGGTGCACAACGTGAAGCCGGGCGTGTGCTACCCGCCCACGCTCATCACCACCGCCGATCGCGACGATCGCGTGGTGCCCTGGCACAGCTACAAGTTCGCCGCCGAGCTGCAGCACGCGCAGAGCTGCCCCAACCCCGTGTTGATCCGCATCGAGACGAGGGCGGGGCACGGCGCCGGCAAGCCGGTGTGGATGCAGATCGAAGACATCGCCGATCAGTTCGGGTTCGTGGCGAATGCATTGGGTATGGCGGGAGGCTGAGAGGAACCGCCGTTCCTCTTGTCACAGAGGCACCCGCTGCATGCGCGGTGTTCGCACAGACCGGATCTCAGCCCGACGGGATCCTCTCAGCATATCGCCCGACCGCCGGATCGCAGGCTCTGAAGTAGTTGTGGTGTGATCGACGAGAAGGCCAGTTGGATCGTCAAGAGAGACTGGGTTCGCGTTAACGCAAAGGTACGTGTTGAGGCCGCCAGCCAGTCTGATGGGGTCGCTCTGCACGTATCGCCCAACGGCTGGATCGTAGTCTCTGAAGTAGTTGTAATGCAGCCCGACGATCTCATCGTACTGCTGCCCCGCGAACCGCAAGCTGTAAACGAACGCCCCCAGTGAGGACGGGTTCTCATCCGGCGCCGTGGTGCCGAACGGATCCGAGTCCCACCGCCAGCGGATGTTGTTGGCCGTATCCGTGACCAGCCTTGGCGTGTTCAGGTGATCGGCATGCACGTAGTACACGACCACTCCCCCTGATCCATCCGGGCGCAGCGTGGTCACGGGCGTGTCGCCCAACCACACGGTCTCCTGGATCAGGTCCCCGGCGCCGGTGTACTCACCGGCCAGATGCCCGGCCTCGTCGTACACGTAGAGCGTGGTGACGCCGCCGTGGGTGACGCTGGTCATGCGGCCGCGGTGGTTGTACGTGAACGTGGCGCCGCCGAAGGCCAGCGTGTTGCCGGCGTTGTCGTAGGCGTAGCTGCGCGCGAGCGAGCCTGCGATCGAGCTCACGCGGTTGCTGGTGGGGGAGTTGGCGTAGCTGCTCGGGCTGCTGCCGGTCTCGCTGAGGCGGTTGCCGTTGGCGTCGTAGGTCCAGCCCTGGGTCACGCTGGCCGAGGTCGCCGAGGACAGCCGGTCGAGGGCGTCGTAGCCGTAGTTCCACGACAGCGACGGGTCCAGCGCATCGTCGATGCCGGTGATGCGGAACGCGTCGTCGTAGGCGTAGTTCTTGAGGCTCGCGCCGTTGGCGTTGTCTACCTGCGTCACCTTGCCGTCGGCGTCGAAGCCGGGCCCCAGACACAGACGGGAAAGCCGATGTGAATACAGGTCACGAATATGGCCGAACTGTTCGGACTCGTAGCTCACGCAATGCGAATCATGGCACCGGGTTGCGATTCGACGAATGTAGAATGTTCGCGTTACTCGCGGGCTCCATAACGCCTCAGTACCTCTTCAACTCTTGAATGGCGTCCTTGCACGGCCCGAGTGAGGGCGGTGCGGCCATCTTTTGCCCGAGAATCCAGGTCCGCGCCGGCCGCAACGAGCTGTTCCACCACTCGCTCATGGCCTTTCCATGCTGCGAATATCAGCGGCGTATACCCATAGCGTTCTTCTGAAGTGTTCGGATTAGCGCCAGCCTTGATTAAGGCGTCGACAATTTCATCCTGCCCCAAGTACGAAGCCTGCATTAGCGGAGTGTTTCGACCAATGCCTTCAAGATTTGGCGACGCACCTTTGGACAACAGATATTGAACGATTGCGACGTGCCCATTTTCAGTTGCACGCAATAACGGCGAATCCAAAGTGGCCGGCAACTGCGCGTTAACTAGGTCAGCCCCTGACCCCTCGACGATTCTTCGGACGGATCCCTCGTCACCAGTTGCACAAGCATTCATGAGATCTACAAGAGTGTCCGTTCTTGAGTCCGAGCCGCCTGTTACAGCTGGACCTCCAGCAGGCGATTCCAAGCCACAGCTGCAAAGAACCGCAGTCGCCAGGACCATGACTAGAATGAATTGTAGTCGCAGCAATTGCTCTCCTTTTGTGCCGCAATATAGGCCCCGCGCCCACCCCACCTAAGTGCCAGGAAATACCTAAGAGCCAGCTTTCTGCAGATGCTGAATTCCCGGGCATCGAGAAGGTGCGGATTCTTGCATGCATCTCGCGCATCCTTCAGAAAATCCAAGTCGCAGCTCCAACGGCTTCTTCCGCAAGTGCCGTAGCATGCATCGTGGTTGCGGCACGCGAAGTAGAAGCTGAAGGTGCCGTAACTCATCGGAAACTTTTGTCCTCCATCAGCACCGCAAATACTGGGGCCGGTGAGTGATGGACCCCAATCCAATCCGTCTCCTGGCACACTCGTGCTCAAGCCGCGTTGGTCAATTTTGCTATTCGGTTGAACGTTCGCATATGCATAGGTGTTCAGCCCTCCCCTGAGTCCAATCGGGTCCGATTGGACGTACCTGCCTACCGCCGGATCGTAGTCCCTGAAGTAGTTGTAATGCAGCCCCACGACCGCATCGTACTGCTGCCCCGGAAACCTCAAGTTGTAAATGAACGGACCGAGCGATGATGGATCCTCATTGGGCACACGAGTGCCGAACGCATCCGACTCCCAGCTCCAGCGGATGTTGTTGCTGGTATCGGTGACGAGCCGCGGGGTGTTGAGGTGGTCGGCGTGAACGTAGTACAGAACCACGCCGCCGGAGCCATTCGGGCGCAACGTCGCGATGGGCATGTCCCCCAGCCACACGGTCTCCTGCACCAGCGAGCCAGCCGCATCGTATTCGCCCACGAGATGCCCGGCCTCGTCGTAGACGTAAAGCGCGGTTTCAGTCGATGTCGAGCGCTTCACGCGTTGGCCGAGCGCGTTGTAAATATAGGTCGCAGTGACGCCGCCGTTGCTCGCGGTGAGCATGCGGCCTCGGTGGTTGTAGCTGATCGTCGCGCTCCCGTAGCTCAACGTGTTACCGGCGCTGTCATAGCCGTAGGTGCGCGCGAGTGAGCCCGAAATCGAGTTCATCCGGACGTTGTTGATATGCTCGATTTTTTCGACGCCGGCGACGCCGGCGCGCTCAACGCCCTGTCACGTGCAGCAAGTCAGCGTGAACGGCACATCATCCGTCGTCTGCTGCGGCCGCGTCTGCAAGCCATTCCACGCCAGCAGCCGCACCGAGCAGCGGTAGTGAGAACCCGACGTCTCCGGATACAACCCCGAGTTCGCCGGCAAGGCGATGCGCACCAGCTGGATGGGCGTGTCGCGCTCGAAGGTGATGTGGTACACGCCGCCGCGGGCGATCTCCTGGCGCGGCTTGCCGTGCTGGCGCGTGATCCACAGCAGTTCGGCGATGGCGTCGCACAGCGGGCGCAGGGTAGTCAGCCACTCGTTGAACGAGCGCGAGCGTTGCTGCGTCTCCTGGTTCAGCCAGTAGAAGAAATCCGGCAGGTCGAACTCGCAGGTGCCGCCCGGGATGGCGCTGCGATGCTTGATCGCGGATAGGAACTCGGAATCCTTGAGGCTGGCGAGGTAGTTCGACCCGCAGGCGACGAGATCTGCGCGCAGGCGCAGCAGGTTCGACATGACGGTTCTCAGGCGCGCCGAATCGACGCCCGGCTTGCTCTGGAACACGTTGAGCTGCGCGAGATGGCGCTCGAGCTCCTTCATCACGTCGGCGCGCACGTCGCTGCGCGCGGCGATGGCGAGGATGTCGATGAGACTGCCCATGGCGGCGCGGCTGCCCCACTGGCTCTGCATCTCGTTGTGATACAGGGCCTGGCTGTAGAGGAAGTCGAGACGCAGGAAGGTGCGCATGCGCTCGTTGAGCGGCTGTTCGAAGATCAGCGGCGCGCTCTCGGCGACTTGCTCCGCCTGTGTTTCGTCTGTTTTCTGGGCCTCTTCCGGCATCTCGGTATTCTGCGCGCTCGCGCCGTCCGCCGTAAACCGCCCGGAATGGCCGCTATCGGGCTCGTCGCTGCCGTCCGGACTCACTTTGCGTCCCTCGCTGATTGCATCCGCGAAGCGTGCTGTCCGGCCGCGGCGACATATTCACGATGCAGACGGGCCACCTGGTCGCGCAGCGCCGCGATGTCGCCCTCGTTGCGGATGACGTCGTCGGCCACCGCCAGCCGTGCGGCGCGCGACACCTGCGCGGCCAGCATGTCCGACGCGGCGGCGCGCGTGATGCCGTCGCGCGCCATGAGTCGCGCCACCTGGACTTCCGGGTCGCAGTCGACCACCAGCACGCGGTGAAAGCGGTCCTGGCCCTGGGTCTCCACCAGCAGCGGAATGGCGACGAGGCAGTAGGGGCCGCGGGCCGCATCGCATCGCTGGTCGGTCAGCACGCGGATCGCGGGATGCGTGCGCTCCTCGAGCCAGCGCCGCTCGGCGGTGTCGGCGAACACACGTTCGCGCAAGGCACGGCGGTCGAGCGAGCCGTCGGCGGCGAGGATCTGCGCGCCGAAGCGGGCGGCTATCTCGGCCAGCAGGGGCGTGCCGGGCGCCACCACCTCTCGCGCCAGCAGGTCGGTGTCGACGACCGACGCGCCGAGGGCCGCGAACAGATTCGCCACGGTGCTCTTGCCGCTGGCGATGCCGCCGGTGAGCGCCACTCTGAATCCATTGCGCATGTTCAGACCCTGGGCGCGAACAGCCCGAGGTAGCGGTCCACCACCTCATGCCCCCAGATCATCGCCAGCCAACCGGCAATGGCGAGGAAGGGACCGAAGGCGATGGGCGTGTCCTTGCCGCGGCGCTGGCGGATCATGATGACGACGCCGAAGACGGCGCCGACGGCGGAGGCGAACAGGATGATGGGCAGCAACATCTGCCATCCCAGCCAGGCGCCAAGCGCGCCGAACAGCTTGAAGTCGCCGTAGCCCATGCCTTCCTTGCCGGTCAACAGCTTGAACGCCCAGTACACGCTCCACAGGCTGAGATAGCCCGAGGCGGCACCGACGATGCTGTCGCGCGGCGACACGGGCGCCGCGCCCGCGGCCCATGCCGGATGCCAGAGGCTGACCAGCAGGCCCAGCCACAGCAGCGGATAGGTGAGCTGGTCGGGCAGAAACTGCGTGTCGAAGTCGATCATCGTCAGCGCGATCAGCAGCCAGGTGAACAGCAGGGCCGCGAGCGCGGTGACGCCGAAGCCAAAATGCCAGGCCACGAACCCCGAGAGCAGACCCGTGGCGAGCTCCACGGAGGGGTACCGGGCGCTGATCGGCGCCCGGCAGTTAGCGCATTTGCGCCCGAGCGCCAGCCAGCTCACCACCGGCACGTTCTGCAGGGCGGTCACGGGGGCCTTGCACGCCGGACAACGGGAGCGCGGGGTGACGAGGTTGAACTTTTCCGGTTCGGGCGCGGCCGGGTCCGCCAGCAGCGCGCATTCGTATCGCAACGCCTGTTCCATCATCACCGGCACGCGGAAGATCACCACGTTCAGGAAACTGCCGATGAGCAGCCCTAGCAAGCCGCATGCGGCGACGAACAGCGCGGGAAACTCGGCGAGGGGTTGAAGAATGTCCATGCGTCGCTAAAAAAAACGCCGCCCCAGTCCGAGAGGGAATGGGGCGGCGCTTCCGTTTGAGTGGAACGTTCCTGCGGCTTACACCACGGCGCCCAGCTTGAAGATGGGCAGGTACATGGCGATGACCAGGCCGCCGACCAGCACGCCGAGGATGGCCATGATCAGCGGTTCGAGCAGCGAGGACATGCTGTCCACGGCGTTGTCGACCTCCGCTTCGTAGAAGGTGGCCACCTTGCCCGACATGGAGTCGAGCGCGCCGGCTTCTTCGCCGACCGCGATCATCTGGATGACCATGTTGGGGAACAGGCCGGTGTTTTCCATCGCGCGCTGCAGGCGCTGGCCGGTGGCCACTTCGTCACGCATCTTGAGCACCGCGTTCTCGAACACGATGTTGCCCGTGGCGCCGGCCACGGATTCCAGTGCTTCCACCAGCGGCACGCCGGCGGCGAACATGGTCGAGAGCGTGCGGGCGAACCGTGCCACGGCTCCCTTGTACAGAATGGGTCCGATGATCGGCAGCTTGAGCGAAGCGCGATCCAGCCATTCGCGCATTGCCCGCGATCGCTTCTTGAAGTAGACGAAGCCGTAGATGCCCGCACCGACGATGCCGAAGAAGTAATACCAGTTGTCCTGCAACCAGCGCGACATGTTGATGACGAACTGGGTGAACGCGGGAAGCTCGGCGCCGAATCCCTTGAACAGCGACTCGAACTGCGGAATCACGAACAGCAGCAGGATGACGGTGACCACCACGGCCACCACCATGACCGCCGCCGGATAGAACAGGGCCTTTTTGACTTTCTTCTTCAGGGCCTCGGTCTTTTCCTTGTAGGTCGCAATCTTGTCGAGCAGCGTTTCGAGCGCGCCGGCCTGTTCGCCAGCCTCGACCAGGTTCACGTACAGATCGTCGAAATGCAGCGGCTGTTTGGCCAGCGCCTCGTGCAGGGAAGTGCCGCCCTCGACGTCAGCCTTGATGTCGAGAATCAGCCTCTGCATGGCCGGCTTGTCATTGCCATTGCCGACGATCTCGAATGACTGCACCAGCGGAATGCCGGCGGCCAGCATGGTGGCGAGCTGGCGGCTGAACACCGCGATGTCTTCGGGTTTGACCTTGCCGCCGGACTTGAAAGCCTGCGACTGCTTCTTGATCTTGTTGACGGCGATGCCCTGCCGCCGCAGATCGGCGCGCAGCGCGGCCTCGTCGGGTGCCAGGCTCTTGCCGGAAACGCGGTTGCCCTTCTTGTCCATTCCCGACCATGAGAATGGAACGTCGCGCTTGACGTTTTTGGCGCCCGTGGTTGCTACTGCTGTGGCCATGCTGGCTGATCCTCGTTACCGCTCTTACTCGATCGTGACGCTGTTGACTTCTTCGAGACTGGTGAGGCCTTGCTTGACCTTCTCCAGGCCTGAGCGGCGCAGATCCCACACGCCTTCCTTCGCAGCCTGGTCGGCGATGTCGATGGCATTGCCGCCTTCCATGATGATGCGGCCGATGGCGTCAGTGACCGGCATGACCTGGTAGATGCCGCAGCGACCCTTGTAGCCGTCGCTGCAAGATGAGCAGCCCTTGGGGCCGTAGATCTTCATGCCGGCGCGCACGTCGGCTTCCTGGAAGCCTTCCTTGAGCAGCGCCTCGGCCGGAATGTCCACCAGCGCCTTGCACTGCGTGCACAGCCGGCGCGCGAGACGTTGCGCGATGATCAGGCTCACCGACGTTGCGATGGCGTAGGGCTTCACGCCCATGTCCACCAGACGCGTCATGGTCTGCGGCGCGTCGTTGGTGTGCAGGGTGGAGAGCACCAGGTGGCCGGTCTGCGCGGCCTTGATGGCGATCTCCGCGGTCTCGAGGTCGCGGATTTCGCCGACCATCACCACGTCCGGGTCCTGGCGCAGGAAGGCGCGCAGCGCGGCGGCGAAGGTGAGGCCCACTTTCGGGTTCACGTTCACCTGGTTCACGCCGGGCAGATTGATTTCGGCTGGATCTTCTGCCGTGGAGATGTTGGTGTCTTCGCGGTTGAGGATGTTCAAGCCCGTGTACAGCGATACGGTCTTACCCGAGCCGGTGGGGCCGGTTACGAGGATCATGCCCTGCGGTTTGGCGAGATTCTTGAGATAGAGCTCGCGCTGGAAGGGCTCATAGCCCAGCGAATCGATGCCCAGCATCGCCGAGGACGGGTCGAGAATACGGCAGACGATCTTTTCGCCGAACAGGGTGGGGCAGGTGCTCACGCGGAAGTCGATCGCGCGAGTCTTGGAAAGCTTCATCTTGATGCGGCCGTCCTGCGGCACGCGGCGCTCGGCGATGTCCAGGCGCGACATCACTTTCAGGCGCGCCGAGAGCTTCATGGCCAGCTGCACCGGCGGCTGCGCCACTTCTTTCAGAATGCCGTCGATGCGCAGACGGATGCGGTACATCTTCTCGTACGGCTCGAAGTGGATGTCCGACGCGCCGCGGCGGATGGCATCGAGCAGCAGCTTGTTGACGAAGCGCACGATGGGCGCGTCTTCGATGTCGTCGCGGGAAACGCCCGCGCCTTCCATCTCGTCGTCGCCGCCCGAGGTTTCGAGGTTCTCGAGGTCGAAGCCGGTCTCGTCCTCCGCGAGATTCGGCATTGCGGTATCGGCTTGTTCGGCGGCCTTGTCGATTGCCTTCTGCAGCTTGTCGTCTTCGACGACCACCGCTTCGATACCGAGGCCGGTCTGGAACTTGATCTCGTCGATGGCGTGCAGGTTGGTGGGATCCGCCACGCCGAGGAACAGGCGCTTGCCGCGTCGATACAGGGGCAGGCAGCGATGCTTCTGCAGCAGCTTGTCCTGCACGAGCTTGACCACGTCGAGGTCGACCTGGTGAGAGTCGAGGTCGTACAGGGGTACGCCGAATTCGGCGGAGGCGGCGATGGCGATGTCACGCGCCTTGGCGGCCCCGGCCGAAATGAGGTGTGTAACGAAACTCGACTTGCGGTCCTTTGCGGACTGCAAGGCGGTGAGCATGGCGGCTTCTTCGACCACACCATCCTGGACCAGGCGCTGCGGCAGTCCGCCGAGCCCGGAGCGATTGCCACCGAGTGCTAGAGATGCGTTGTCGTTCATGCGGTTACGTGCGAGCGACCAGACCCGCTGCGGCTAGTCTACTCAGAGGCCGGAGGCAGGCAATTGTTAAATCTGCGGCCAATGGTCGCATAGGGATCGCCGGGTCCGCGTGACGATTCTCCCAAAAGGAGAAGCCCCGAAAAGAGAAAGCCCCTCCGAGGAGGGGCTTTCTGATCGGACAGCAACTCTCGATCAGGCGCCGGTGCGGCAAACCTGCGGGAGATACTTCTCGTCGAGGGTGCCGGCGGTCGGGTCGACCGGGGTCGAGATGCCCGAGGGCGTGTCGTGCGCGCCGCAAATCCAGGCCACATCGCCATTGATGCTGGTGCCCGGGGTCAGGATGGCGGTATCACCGTCGATCTTCGTGTTCGCCTGCTTGCCGTAGGCAATCGTGATGACGCCGCTGGCCACGGTCACGGAAGTCACATACTTGCCCGTGATCGCGCTGGGGCTGCCGATGCCGGCCGCGGTATTGTCAGCCGGGAACGCGCCGGTATTCGCATAGACTTCGGCCACCGAAGCCTTGGCGGGGGCCGCCAGGTTCATGCCTTCCGTCACCTGCGAGCGGATCGTGTAGTCCTGGTAGGCCGGGATGGCGATCGCGGCCAGGATGCCGATGATGGCAACCACGATCATCAGTTCGATGAGCGTGAAGCCTTTTTGAGTAGCCTTAATCATGCGTGGAGCTCCTAACAAAGAATTTGGGTGAGACCGGGCGTCACCAGCGCGTGCGCCGGTCCGCTGGACGTGATGATGCAATCGCGGTGCCAACGGCGCTGTGCGCCAAGTCGCTGAAAATGAACCAGTATTGCGCGCTTTGCCATAAACATTCTTCGCCAGAAGTGACCAATTTGGTCACTTTTTGACGCTGGGCGGAATAGTTTGGTCCTGATTGGCGACAGGGATTCCGGCGACAGCTTGCCGGTGCAGCAGTACGTCGTCGAACTGCGCGTGCAACGCATCCCAGAGCGCGCGCAGTTCCGGCTCCTCTGCCGCCGGTTGGCTCGTCAGGCGCCGAAGTGCGCCATCCCTGAGGCGCGCTGCCAGGTAGTTGTAGCCCGCCCCGTCGAAGTTCGGAAAAGCCGCGACCAGGTATTCGGCGCCCACGGCGGCGTATTCCCTCTCCATGAGCAGGTTCTTCAGCAGGGACTCCTTCACGCTGACCCGGTCGGTCGACGGATCGATGCTGTAGACCCGCATCGCTTCGCGCATCTTGTCGGCATCGATGTGTCCTTCCTGCGTCGCGAAACCCACCGGCATCTGGTACTCGGTCTCCATGAAGCGGACGCGCCCGGCAAACGCCTGCTCAGCCCCTTCATGTCCCTCGATCAGGGGTAACAGCGAGCGACCGTCGAAGCGGCCAGGGGACTTCACACCGAGCATCTCGTGGATCGTCGGTGCGATGTCCTCGAATGACACCGCCGCCGATACCGTCGGTACCAGCCGAAGATCGCCACCGAAACGGCGTACGCCGAGCATGATGTGGTACTGATCCAGTGCGAGCACGGAGGTGCCGTGCCCCCAGGCGGGCCTGCTCAGGCTGAGCTCCTTCATGATCGGGTTGTCGTCGGAGGCGATCGCCTGGTCGGGCGCGTCGAACGTTTCGCCATGGTCGGAATAGACGACGACAATCGCGTTCCGCAGCAGACCTTTGTTCCGCAGCACCTCGAGTATATCGCCCATCTGCTGGTCCACACGATGCGCGGCCGCCAGGTAGTAAGGCGGCCAGCGTGCAGTCTTGTCGCCCACCTTGGGCGGCGCGCCCGCCCAGCTGTAGGGCCAATGGTCCAACGTGAGATGCACGGTGAGGAACAGGGGCCGCGTCGGCCGCAGTTCCCGTTCGATCCGCGTCACGAAGGAATCCGGGTCGTAGCTCTTTGCCACGCCCCGATTCGCATGCGCATGCGGAAACAACCAGCTTCCCAGGCGGGTGTTCATCACCAGATTGCTGAGGGGCGTATCGACCACCTTCTCGATCAGGAACTCGGACGCGCCGATCGGGGGAGTGATGGTCTGCTCGAAGCCATAGGACGTATCGATGTTCGCGAAACGGACTTCATCCATCGCATACACCGTCTCGTATCCCAGCTGGGCCAGCGTGCGGGGCAGGGAATCGGTGTCATCGATGACCTCGCGCGGCAGCAGATTCATGATCGCGCCGGAATGGTGCGGATGCCGGCCGGTCAGCATCGCGAGCATGGAAGGAAAGGTACGGGCCAGAGGTGTCAGGGCGTTGCTGAATCGTGTTCCGCCTTTCATGAACGCTTCCACGTTCGGGGTGGCGTGCGGCGACAGTCGCTCGTCGACGAGATCGGCGCGCAGCGAATCGAGCCCGATCAGGATCACATTGGGTTTCGCGGCGACGACCGGCGCCATCGTCTGATGACGCGAAAAGGCCGCGAGGCCGATGGAAGATATGCAGGTGGCCGCGAGTATCGTAATCGACTTGCGGGAAAGCCGACCGCCGGCATTCCACCAGCGCAGTGACGCGACCGCGGCGGTGAGGCCGGCAGCAGCCAATGCGCAGAACCACAGCCCGCTGCCGAGACGGACGCCAAGCAGGGCGCGTGTCATGGTCGCCGCATACGGTTCACCGAGCGAACTCGTGGAAAACACCGCGGCGTTGTTTGCCAGCAGGCCGATGGTGATGACGACGAACCAGAGCAGCAGGTGCTGCCGGGGAGTGGCTTTCAGGGACGGCCAGGCGGTCACCGACATTCGCGCGAGCACCCAATAGGCGAGCCCGAGCAGCGCATGCAGGAAGACCATGGCCAGTGAAAAGAACACCAGGTTGTAACCCAGTTTGGACCCCCAGATCGGGCCCGCGAACACCGAGTCGAGCACGTGATCGTGAAACAGCATTGACTGGCTGTCACCCACGATGCGCGCGTAGGACAGCAGCAATAGAAGCAGGGCCAGACCTTGGGCGGCCAGCAAGCCGTCGAAGCGGCGAGGTGAAGTAGCGGGGTTCATCGATGCGACTTATAACAAAGGGGCTTCGGCCCCCCAGTGCATGGTGCTCAAATGGAAGTCAAATGCCCGTCGGCCGGATCATGTGATTCGACGCACACCGTAGGGGTTCCAGATATGACTTAATGCCGGCATGCGCGTATTTACCACAGGCGTGTTCGACATACTCCATCGAGGGCATTTGAATATCCTGACCCAGGCCGCCGCGCTGGGTGAGCTCACGGTCGGAATCATGACCGATCAGGGGGTCGAGGATACGAAAGGGGTGCGACCCATTCTGTCGTTGGAAGAGCGCGATGCCCAGATCCGCTCGTTGCCATTCGTAGCCAACGTCATTCACTACACCGACGTCGACCAGCGCGGCAATTATGCGGCGCTGCGTCCGGACATCGTCGTACAGGGAGACGACTGGTTGTTTTCGGCCGATCGGACCACGGCCATCAATTTTCTGCGCGAGAACTCCATCCGCCTGGTGCTGCTGCCGCGCACCCAGGGCATTTCGACAACCGAGATCCGTCGCCGCGTGGCGCGCTCGGGGCGCCGCGACGAGCAGATGTTGCGCGAACGTCTGCGCATGGTGCCGGTGGCCGATCTGCGCCGTTACGAGGCCCACGACGAGACGAAAGTGGCGCGGTTGGTCGCGAAGATCGAGGCGGAAGGAGTGTTCTTCAATCCGCTGTCGGTGGTGCGCGAGCTCATCGTCATCGATGGCGCGAATCGCTTCGAGGCGCTGCGGCGCCTCGGTGCGCGCCATGCGCCCTGCGTCGTCTACGACTATTCGGACGTGGATCTGCTCGCCAACGTGCATTTCATCAATGACGGCGTGAAGACCCGCCTGTCGGAATTCGCGCGCGAGCAGGGCGAGCGCATCGAGTTTCCCCGCCGCACACCCGACGACATTCGCGCCGCCGTGGAGAAGGGCGAGATCATTCCCAATGGAGAAACCTTCCACCGCGTGCCACTGAGCGTGATCCGGCTGCCGATTCCACTGGCCGCGCTGCGTGCGGAACAGCCCTTCGAGCTGGGGCCCTTCATCGACCGCCGCATCCGCGATGGCAACGTTCGCTTCTTCCAGTCCAGTGTCTATGTCTGCGATGAATGGGAACCTGCATGAGCACCGAGACCGCGACCAGCTATTGGAAGTCGCAAACGCATTATCCGTTCGCATTCACGCGCCGCAGGCGCATTCACGAGCTCAACTACCTCGTGCCGCGTCTCGCCGCGACCGGCGGTACCCGCCTCCTGGACCTCGGGTGCGGCGATGGGTCGCTGCTCGAATGCCTGCTGCGCACCACCGAGTTCGAAGAATTCCATGGCTACGACGTGGCTGCGGATCTGCTGCGCGACATCGATCCACGCATCAGGACGGCGGTCTATGACATCGCGCACCCGGGGCCGCTGCCGCGTGTGGATGCGGTCATCGTCGCGGGCGTCATCCAATACATTTTCGACGACGAGGTGGTGGCCGCACTGCTGCAACGGATCGATGCGCCCATCCTGTGGGTTCGCTCCACCTGCACGTTGCAGCCGCGGCGCGAGCTGGTCGAGAACGATGGCTACGCTTCCTGCTATCGCACCGTGCCGGAGACTCATGCGTTGCTCTCGCGGGAGTTCACCGTGAGTTCGGTGGATCGCATCTATCCGGATGAAATCGAATCGGCCTACGGTACCAAGCAATTCTATTTCGAGGCGCGCCGCCCGCGCTGACGCCATGCGGATTTCACGCGCCTTCTGCCTGGCACTTGCGCTCGGGCTCGTAGCCGAGCCGCAAACGGCCTCTGCGTACATCGATCCGGGTACCGGCAGCGCGCTGTTCTACGTGGTCACGGGCGTCGTGGTGTCGGCGTACTTCGCGATTCGCGGCCTCTACTATCGGTTGCTCGATCTGTTGTTCCGCGCGCGCTTTCGTCACTCGCGCTGCGCCATCGCCATCCATTGCGAGGATCCGCGCTACGAGATCACGTTTCTGCCCATACTGCAGCACCTGACGGAACAGGGTATCGCGCCCACTTTCTTCACGATGTACGAGCGCGACGATACCTTCGAACCTCTGCCAGCCCGGGTCGCTCATCGCGCGATTCCGCCTGGGATGGTCGGGTACGCATACCTCAATCACATCGAGGCGACCGTGCTTGCCACGACCACGCCGCAGCTCGACGTGATGACGTTCCGCCGGTCGCGTCGGGTGCACAGCTACGTGATGGTTCAGCATGCGCTGGGCGAGTGTCGCTTCGTCCGTCCCTTCGCCTACGATTACTTCGACGTCGTGCTTTGCTGTGGCGAGGTCCTGAAGAAGAACATCCGCCGGATGGAGGCGTTGCGTGGTTCCAGGCCGAAGGAATTACTCGATACCGGCCTGCCTCACTACGAGGCGTTGATCGCCCGTCGCGACGCGGCCCCGGCTCGTTCCGGGCGCACCTGCGTGCTGGTGGCACCGAGTTGGGGGCCGCTCAGCATGTTCGAGGCGTATGGCACCGATTTCATTGCCGGAATCGCCCGGCGATTCCAGGTAATCGTGCGACCGCACCCGCAGATGCGGGTGTCGCAGCCATCGCTGTACGCGCGAATTCTCGCGACGCCGGGAGTGGAAGTGGACACCAGCCGGACGCCTTCCGAGGCCATGTCGCGCGCGGATATCCTGCTCAGCGACATTTCGGGCATCGCCCACGAATTTGCGTTCATCTACGAGCGCCCCGTGGTGGTGATCGATCGGCACCTCGAACCCGGCGGACTCGAGGGAGAATTGCTGGGCGGCGAGAGCGAGATCAAGCAGCGATGCTCGGCGTTCATCGTTTCGCTGCCCGGATCGCGCATCGGTGAGGCGTCGGATGAGCTGGCGCGCGTGCTCGAAGCGCACGCGCCCGACCGTCTGCGCCGTGTGCGCGAAGAACTCATCTACAATTTCGGTTCCGCAAGCAAGGTGGCTGCATGCCAGCTCGCGGACATATACCGGCGTGAGCTCGCGCTCAGCGGCGCATCCCGGCGCGTGAGCCGCGTCCTCGGACAGGACGCGGCCTGATGCTGCACTTCCTGCACGACCTGCTGGTACTGCCGCTGATGCAGCTGTATGCACAGCTGTTCGACCTGCCGAGTTGGCTGTCGGTGGGTACCCGCATCCTCATCTTCTCGGTGTCCATCAATCTCATCCTCGCGCCTGTCTACGCGCAGATGGAACTGAGGTCCCGCGCGGGCCGCGCGAAGCGCGCGGCGGTGGCGCAGGACGTGCAGCGCATGCGGCGCTATTTTCGCGGCCGCGAACGCTACTTCTACATCCGGGCCGTCTATCGCCAGCACGACTACCGGCCGTTGTCGCAGCTCTGGGCGTCTGGCGACCTGTTGCTGCAAATCCTGGTGTTCGCCTCGGTGTTCCACTTCCTCCACGGTCTCGAGTCTCTCCGGGGCGCATCCTTCGGGTTCTTGCCCGACCTGTCCAGGCCCGACGGCATGCTCGGCGGGATCAACGCACTGCCGCTGCTGATGACCTTGATCAACGTCGCCGCCGTCGTGGCATACGTCGAGGACAGCACTCGGCGAGTGCAGGCGGCCGCGCTCGCCTTGTTGTTTCTCGTCCTCCTGTACGCCAGCCCTTCGGGACTGGTGCTGTACTGGACGATGAACAACCTGTTTTCGCTGGTTCGCAACCTGTTGAGGCGCCGCGCGCAGTCGGGGGCGGACAGGCCCGGCCTCCGGCCGCTGGCCGAGCTCCGCGAACAACAATGAGCCGTCGAGCATGAGCGGCATCGCATTTTTTCTGGGTCTGCTGGCCTCGATGGCCATCTGCCGCCTGCTGGCCGACACGGTGGGTCGCCGTACCACGCTTCGCGTCGCATGTGGTTCATTGCTCATGAGCGCGGCCGCGCTGGCGACGCTATGGCTCTTTCCCCTGCAGGGCACGTTGCCCGCGTTCATCGGTGGCGCAGCGCTCGGCACCGTCGCCATACCGGGTGAAGGACTGCGCGCCCTGACCCAGGGGCTGGCGAATTCGCGACTTGCCCTGTATCTGCTGTCGGTTGCCACGCTGGCTTCCCTGATCTATCTGTTCGTCCCGATCACGACGTTCCTGACTTCGCCCGGAGAGCTGGGCATCCATCTCGACTACTTGATGTCCAACAACGCACGTGACGCGGTCACGGTGTTCTACGTGGCCATCGTGTTCTACCTGCTGGCGCCGAACTCCCGCATACGCACCGCGCTCACACTGCTGTCGCTGGCGGCATTGTCGTTGGCGCTTCTGTATACCTACCTGCTGCCCTTCGGCTATCCCATGATGACGGGCCTGGTGTTCGAACAGGTCGGCATCGGCGCCACGGACCGATATCTGCGTTTCGCCCTGGATGCCCTGGTGATCGTTCTGGTCGCGCTCGCACTGCGCGCCGCGCTGCTGCGCTTCGGTGGCAGGCCGTTCGTCGTCGGACTCGTGCTGCTCGACCTGGGGCTTTGTGGAGCGGCGGGCATCGACGTCCATCGCGAGCGCTTTGGTGGCAGCGGTGGTCTCGAGACCGCGCAGGCGCCGGAGCGTCCGCTGCGATTCTCGCGCAGCGAGCCCAACGTGCTGTTCATCTTCCTGGATCGATTCATGGGCTCGTATGTGGAAGAAATCCTGCGCGCCGAACCGCAGCTCGCTGCGCGCCTCAGCGGCTTCACCTGGTACCCGCGCACGGTATCGGCGGGCGAGAATTCCATCGCCGGCGTGCATGGCATGCTCGGCGGCTACGACTACACGCCCGACGCGATCAATGCCCGGCACCGTCCGCTGCGCGACGTGTCTGTCGAAGCCTTCTCCATTCTGCCGTACAACTTTTCCCAGAAGGGTTGGCGCGTCAACGTGGTGAGCCCGCGTGGACTCGGTTTCACCATGGCCGGTGATTGCAGTTTCCTTGATTTTTCGGGCGTGACCTGCACGCACATACCCAAGAGTCTCAGCAGGGTGGCCGCCGGGAAGATGGGATTTCCGCTCATGGATCTCGCCAAGTCGAACTACTCGGAACTGCTGGAGTTGCTGGGTGCCATGCGCAGCGGCCCTTACGTGACCAAGGAACTGCTCCTGGAGCGCGGGCCCTGGCGGAATTTCCTCGATCATTCCGCGGGCACCACGTTCCGCGAGTGGGCGGAGTTGCGTGGCTGGCCGGCGTTGACGGACGTGTCGGCGCCAGGCTCGAACATGAATTTCATCTCCAACATCCTGCCGCACGAGCCCTACTACATGGGAGAGGACTGCCTGCCGCATCGCTCGCGGCAGATGCCGACCGACGAGGTGCTGGCGTACTTCGGGAACGATTTCGCCTGGGTGCATGCGGTGACCGCGCGCTGCACCCTGCTGGCGGTCGCCGACTATCTCGACTATCTGAAATCGCAGGGTGTGTACGACAATACCCGCATTCTCATCGTGTCGGACCATGGCATCGTCGGACCGGTCGAGGACAGGTCCTCGCGTGCGCGGGCCGGCGGCACGCAGGCCCCGGAGTTCGTGCGCACGCGCTCGCTGCTGCTGGTGAAGCCGCGCGCGGCCGCCGGACCTCTGCGGGTCTCCGAGGAATTCATGCCGAATGCCGAAGCGCCGCGAATCGCCTGCGAGGAAATCGGCGGATGCACCAACCCCTACCTGGGCGGCAGGCCCATTGCGACACTGGGCCGCGACGATCCTTTCCGCGTGACCATCGTGCCCTGGCAGTTCAATCTGCAGAAGCGGGATTCGTTCATCGTGAAGGAGCAATACCAGCTCATCGGCCGCGACCCCTACGATGCGCGCGGCTGGCAGCGCCTGCCCGCAGATTGAGCATCACTCGATATCGAGCTTCTGGATCTTGTAGCGCAGGGCCCGATAAGTCAGGCCGAGTAGCTTGGCGGCCGCCGTCTTGTTGTAACGCGTCTGCTCCAGCGCCTTGATGATGGCGTCGCGTTCCAGATGCTCGAGCTGGCCGCTCAGGCCGACGGCGACCTCGACTGGCGCGGCGGGGGCCACCGCCGGCGTCGCCGTGCCGCTCACCCGCGGCGCAGAACGCAAACGGATGTGTTCGGCTTCGATGGTACCGCTGCCGCTGAGCGTGGCGGCGCGTTCGAGGACATTTTCCAGCTCACGAACGTTGCCCGGATAGTCGTAACTCTCCAGGGCGTGCCAGGCCTCGGTGCTGAGCGCCAGGCCATGGATGCCCATGCGCTTCTCCAGCCGCCCGAGGATCGTCTCGGCCAGCGGACGGATGTCCTCACGGCGCTCGCGCAGCGGCGGTACGCGGATCTCGATCACGTTGATGCGGTAATACAGGTCTTCGCGGAACCGGGCTTCGGCGACCAGCTCGGCGAGATTCTTGTGGGTGGCCGAGACGATCCGCACGTCGATGGGCGACTCGCGCTGCTCGCCGATGGGCCGTACGGTCTTCTCCTGGATCACCCGCAGCAGTTTGACCTGCATGTGCAACGGCAGGTCGGCGACTTCGTCGAGGAACAGTGTGCCGCCCTCGGCGGAGGGAATCAGGCCGACCTTGTCGGCGACGGCACCGGTGAAGCTGCCGCGCTTGTGTCCGAAGAGCTCACTTTCCATGAGCTCGGAAGGAATCGCGCCGCAGTTCACGGGCACGAAGGGCCCATCGGCGCGCGGACCCGAGGCATGGATCATGCGTGCCACCAGTTCCTTGCCGGTGCCGGACTCTCCGGAGATGTGGACCGGCGCCTGGCTGCGGGCCACGCGCAGGATGAGCTCGCGCAGGCGTTCCATTGCCGGCGCATGTCCGATGATCTGCGTGCCGGTGCGCGTCGCCACGGCACCCTCGCTGCTCTGCGAGAGCTTGAGCGCGGTGGACACGATCCGCCGCAGCACCCCGAGGTCCAGCGGCTTGGACACGAAATCGAACGCGCCGAGCTTGAGCGCGCGCACCGCGGACTCGACGTTGCCATGGGCGGTGATCACGGCGCACGGCACCCCGGGGCAATTCACCGTTATCCACTCGAGCAGGTCGAGGCCGTCGCCGTCGGGCAGCCGCATGTCGGTGAGACACAGATCGAACTTGTGCGCCTTGAGAAGTCGCTTCGCGGTCGCGACGTCACCTGCCGCCTGCGTGGCGAGCTGCATGCGTGAAAGCGTCAGGCTGACCAGCTCGACCAGGTCCGGCTCGTCGTCGACCACCAGCACCAGGGGCTGCATTTACGCCACCCAGCGTTCCGGGTCGCGGAACACGATGCGGAACAGGCTGCCGCCGCTGGTGCGCGGCTCATAAATAAGAGTGGCGCCATTGGTCTGCGCCAGTTCGCGGGCGAGGAACAGTCCGAGGCCCGTGCCCTTTTCGTTGCCCGTGAAGAAGGGCTCGAAGATCTTCTCGCGATGCTGCGCGGCGATGCCGGGGCCGCGGTCCGCCACCTCGAGCACGGGGCGCGCGGTCGACGCCATGCGGCCGACGCGCAGCTCGATGGTGTCGGTGCCCGGCTCCTTGGCGCCGTATTTGACCGCGTTCTCGCACAGGTTCCAAAGGATCTGCCGCAGCTGCGAGGGATCGACCTGCACTTCCACGTCGCCGAGCAGCGTGGAGATCGCGAGGCGCGCCGGCGGAATCTGCATGGTCGCGCAGAATTCCTCGCGGAAGCCTTCCAGCCAGCCGCCCAGCACCAGCCGCTCGGGACGCGAGTTCTCGCGGCGCGCCATGGACATCACGTTCTCGATGATCTGCCGCACGCGCTCGCCATTGGTGCGCACGATTTCCGTCAGACGCTTGTCCTCGGCGGAAAGGGACGGTGACTCCGCGAGCAACTGTGCCGCGTGGCTCATGGCCCCGACGGGATTGCGGATCTCGTGGGCGATGCTGGCCGAGAGCCGGCCGAGGCCCGCCAGCTTCGATTGCTGGATCTTCGCCGCGAGCAGCTCGGTGTCTTCGAGGAAGATGATGACGGGCGAGGGCTCCGAACCGCCGAGCGGCGCGAAATGCGGCTGGATCACGTGACCGCCGTCGGCGGCAACGAATGTCTGCGAGGGCGCCGCGGGGTTGGCGGTGCGCTGCCGCCAGGTCTCGAGCAGATACAGCAGCTGCGGTGACGCCTCGCCGAGCAGCGCCCCGGGAAACGCGCCGCGGTCGCCCAGCATCTGCGCCGCGGATTCATTGATGAGCCGGATGCGGTTCTCGTGGTCGACCACCACGATGCTCTCGCGCAGGTTCTGCACGATGTACTGCGAGAGCTGCGCCAGGTTGGCGAGGTCCACCTGCTGGCGGCGCACGGTGGCCTCGGAATCGCGCAGCCGGCGCGCCAGCGGCCAGGCAAGCAGCGCCACCAGGAACACGATGCCGCCATAGATGCCGGCGCCGACGTAGTCGTAGATCTCCGCGTTGCCGGTGAGATGCGCGGCGATCTGCTGGCCCAGCAGCGCCAGGGTGGCCAGGGCGGCGAGCACGAACGAATCGCGGCTGTCGGCCAGCAGCGCCATGGCTCCCACGGGCACCACGAACAGGATGCCCAGCCCACTGCTGATGCCGCCGCTCGAGAACAGCAGCAGACTGATGGCCAACGCATCGACCATGGCGTGCACGAAGGTGGTCGCCCTGAGATTGGGCATGAGTCGCCGGCCGCCGATCACGATGGCGATGCCGGCCGCGAAATACACCAGGCAGGCCCACAGGAACAATTCGGGATAGCTGGCGCCGATGGGCGTATCCGCGCCGAAATAGAGCGAAAGCGAGAACAGCGCCGGTGGGATCAGCAGGCGATAGAGATTGACGAGGCCGATGACGCGCCAGGCGAGATCGGTCGGTGCGGGCGGGGCGGCGGCGACGAGCGGCATCGGCCGCGACTGTATCAGGCCGGCCCCCGCGGGACGAGATTCCCTTAGAATGCACCTCCTTTTTCGCAACCTACCCCCTCGGAAGCTGATGAACCTCCACGAGTACCAGTCGAAAGAAGTGTTCCGCGAGTACGGCATACCCGTGCCCGCCGGCAAGGCCGCCAGGAGCGCGGAAGAAGCAGTGGCCGCCGCACAGTCGTTAGGCGGCGAACTCTGGGTGGTCAAGGCCCAGGTGCACGCGGGCGGCCGCGGCAAGGCGGGCGGCGTCAAGCTGGCGCGCGATCTGGATACCGTGCGCAGCGCCGCCGCCGACATGCTCGGCCAGCGCCTGGTGACCAAACAGACCGGTCCGGAGGGTCTGCCCATCGAGACGGTGTACGTCGAGAGCGGCTCGCAGATCGAACGCGAGATCTACCTGTCGCTGACGCTCAACCGCGAGAAGGGGCGCATCGCGGTGATCGCCTCGGCCGCGGGCGGCATGGACATCGAGGAAGTGGCCGAGCATTCGCCCGAGAAGATCCTGCGGGTGGACATCAGCCCCAGCGCCGGGCTGCAGGGCTATCAATGCCGCAAGCTGGCCTTCGGGCTCGGCTTCAAGGGGCCGCAGGTGGGCAAGTTCCAGTCCATCCTCACCGCGCTGTACCGCATTTATCTCGAGCGCGACGCGTCGCTGCTCGAAGTGAATCCGCTGATCGTGACGAAGAGCGGCGAGCTCATGGCGCTGGACGCCAAGATCAACATCGACGCGAACGCCCTGTTCCGCCAGAAGAAGCTGGCGGAGTATCGCGATCCCTCGCAGGAAGATCCCATCGAGCGCCAGGCGGCCGAACACGATCTCAACTACGTCTCGCTCGACGGCGACATCGCCTGCATGGTGAACGGCGCCGGTCTCGCAATGGCGACCATGGATCTCATCAAGCTGCACGGCGGCAACCCGGCGAACTTCCTCGACGTGGGCGGCGGCGCGACGGCCGAGCGTGTGACGGCGGCCTTCAAGCTGATCCTCTCCAACAAGAAGGTGAAGGCCATCCTGGTGAACATCTTCGGCGGCATCGTCCGCTGCGACCTGATCGCCGAGGGCGTGATGATCGCGGTCAAGCAGGTGGGGGTGGCCGTGCCGGTCGTGGTGCGGCTCGAAGGCACCAACGCCGACAAGGCCCGCGAGATGCTGGCGCACAGCGCGCTGGCCATCACGCCCGCCACCGATCTCACCGACGCGGCCCGGAAGGTCGTGTCCCTCGCCGCCGGCAAGCAAGAGTAAAGATTCAATGAGCATTCTGGTCAACAAGCACACCAAGGTCATCTGCCAGGGCTTCACCGGGCAGCAGGGCACGTTCCACTCCGAGCAGAGCATCAAGTACGGCACGCGTATGGTCGGCGGCGTCACGCCGGGCCGCGGCGGCGAGAAACATCTCGACCTGCCGGTGTTCGATACGGTGGCCGATGCGGTAAAGGACACCGGCGCCACCGCCAGCGTCATCTATGTGCCGGCGGCCTTCGCGGCCGATGCCATCCTCGAGGCGGCCGATGCCGGCATCGAACTCGTGGTGTGCATCACCGAGGGCATCCCGATCAACGACATGGTGAAGGTGAAGGCCACGCTGGCGGGCACGGGCACGAGGCTCATCGGCCCGAACTGCCCCGGCATCATCACGCCCGGCGAATGCAAGATCGGCATCATGCCGGGCTTCATTCACAAGAAAGGGCGCGTGGGCATCGTCTCGCGCTCGGGCACGCTCACTTATGAAGCCGTGTTCCAGACGACCAACGCCGGGCTCGGTCAGAGCACCTGCGTGGGCATCGGCGGCGATCCGGTGCGCGGCATGAACTTCATCGACGTGCTCGAGCTATTCGAACGCGATCCGCAGACCGAAGGCATCATCATGGTGGGAGAGATCGGTGGCACCGACGAAGAGGCCGCCGCCGACTTCATCCGCAGGTACGTGACCAAGCCGGTGGTGGCGTACATCGCGGGCGTCACCGCGCCTCCCGGCAAGCGCATGGGTCACGCCGGCGCGGTCATCGCCGGCGGCAAGGGCACGGCGGCCGACAAGTACCGCGCGCTGGACGCCTCCGGCGCGCGCACCGTGAAGTCCCCCGCCGATCTCGGCAAGGCCATGGCGGAACTGCTCGCCAGGCGCCGCGCGAAGTCGGTGAAGAGGCCGGCCGGACCGAGCGTGCTCATCATCGAGCCGCGGAAGAAGTCGGCGAAGAAGCCGGCCAGAAAGCCGGCTAAGAAAGCCGCGAAGCGGCCCGCCAGGAAGGCCGCACCGCCCCGCACGATGCGCAAGTCGAAGCCGGCGAAGGCCGCGCGCAAGAAGTAGCCCGCCGAGGTGGCCACGCCCCCCAAGCGACTGCGGCTCGCGCTCGGGCAGCTCAACCTGCTCGTGGGCGACGTCGCCGGCAACGCACAGAAGATCGTCGCCGCGGCGGAGCGCGCCTGCCGTGACCTGGATACCGATCTTCTCGTGCTGCCCGAGCTCACGCTTTCCGGCTATCCACCCGAGGACCTGCTGTTCCATCGCGGCTTCCGTGTCGCCATCGAGAAAGGCATGCAGACGGTGCGCGGCGCGCGCGCGAGCTGCGGTTTCCTGGTGGGGTTTCCGGAATACGCCGGCTCGCAGATCTTCAATTCCGCCGCGCTCATCGAGGGCGGGCAGGTGCGCGCCACGCATCGCAAGAGCTGCCTGCCCAACTACAAGGTGTTCGACGAAAAGCGGTATTTCCAGACGGGCAGCCAGCCGACCGTGGTGGATTTCCGTGGCTTTCGCATCGGCATCCTGATCTGCGAGGACATCTGGGAACCCGAGCCCGCGCAGCTGGCGAAGTCCGCGGGCGCGGAGATGTTCGTGGTGTTGAACGCCTCGCCCTACGAGATCCACAAGCAGCGCAATCGCGAGGACATCGTGCGCCGCTGCGTGCGCGATCTCGGCCTGCCGGTGGTGTACGTCAACATGCTGGGTGGCCAGGACGAACTGGTGTTCGACGGCAATTCCTTCGTGATGGATGGTGCGGGCGCCGTGGTGATGCGTGCGCCGCCCTTCGAAGAAGGCCTGTACACGGTGGATTTCGAGCACGTCGACGGCGTCGCGCGGCCCGTGCCGGCAGCCGTCGCGCCCGAGCTGCCGGACGCCGAGAGCGTCTACCGCACGCTGGTGCTGGGCGTGCGCGACTACGTGGCCAAGCACGGCTTCCCGGGCGTGGTGCTGGGGCTGTCCGGCGGCATCGATTCGGCGCTCACGCTCGCCATCGCCGTCGATGCGCTCGGCAGGGACAAGGTGCATGCCGTGATGATGCCGTCGCCCTACACCTCGCAGATGTCGCTGGACGATGCCCGGGGGCAGGCGGAGCAGATGGGCGTGAAGTACAGCGTGCTGCCCATCTCCGAGATGATGAAGGCCGCCGAGCACACGCTGCGCGAGGAATTCGCGGGCCGCAAGCCGGACACCACCGAGGAGAACATCCAGAGCCGCTGTCGCATGGTCCTGCTCATGGGCATCTCCAACAAGACCGGCAAGATGCTGCTGACCACGGGCAACAAGAGCGAGATGGCCGTGGGCTATGCCACACTGTACGGCGACATGGCCGGCGGCTTCGCGCCGATCAAGGACTGCTCCAAACTACTCGTGTACCGGCTGGCGGAGTACCGGAACTCGGTGTCGGCGGTGATTCCGCAACGCGTGATCACGCGCCCGCCATCGGCCGAACTGAGACCCGATCAGAAGGACAGCGATTCGCTGCCGCCGTACGAGGTTCTCGATCCGATTCTCGAGGCATTCATCGAAGATGACCTGTCGGTGGATGAGATCTGCGCCAGGGGCTTCGAGAAGGCCACCGTCGTGCGCGTGCTGGACCTGGTGAAACGCAACGAATACAAACGCCGCCAGGCTCCGCCGGGCGTGCGCGTCAGCCGCCGCGCCTTCGGGCGGGACTGGCGCTATCCAATCACCAGCGGGTATCGGAAGCCGGGGGAATTGGCGAGGATGGGGGAAAAAATCGGGGACATGTCTAATTAGGGTTGTAACAATTGCACATGACCTCTTTGTGCTGGGGTGCATCGCCAATTGTTACAACCCTAATTAGACATGTCCCCGATTTTCGCCTGTCCCCAACCCTCTACGACGACAGCCACAGCTTGTACCACTTGCGCTTCGCCCCCGGCACCTTGCCTTCGCCGATCTCGCCTTCGTAGTTGGCGCGATACATGGCGCGCGTCTGCGCGGCGAGTTCCTTGAGGTCCATCTTCTCGTAGCAGAGCACGAGAAGTTCCAGCGCCTGTCGCACGGCGGGCGCGCCGTCGAACTCCTCGATGGCGGTCTTGGCGCGCTGCGCGGCGGCGACATACGCACCGCGTCCCACGTAGTAGTGCGCCACGGCAATCTCATAGTCCGCCAGGCGATTGCGCAGGTACACCATGCGGCGGCGCGAATCGTGCGCGTATTCGCTGTTCGGGAACTGTTCGACCACCGTCGCGAACGCGGCGAACGACCGGCGCGCCTGAGTGGGCGGGCGCTGATTCAGATCCACGCGGAACCAGCGCTCCAGGAAGTTCGGCATGCGTTCGAAGTCCACCAGCCCCTTGAGGTACCAGGCATAGTCGACGCGCGGATGCGTCGGGTTCTCGCGGATGAAGGTGTCCGCGGCGTCGATGGCCGAATCCGCCTCGCCCGCCCGGTAGTAGGCGTAGATGACGTCGAGGCGCGACTGGCGGGTTTCCTCGGCGAAGGGATAGCGCGCCATCAGCGCCTCGTAGACGCGGATGGCAAAC